>JAQXIO010000044.1 GCA_029007825.1 Bacteroidales bacterium
TTTCAGGGTGTTATATAAAACTAGAAATGCTTGTTTATTTAAATAAACAAGCATTTCTAGTTTTATATAACACCCTGAAAATTAAGAAACAAAAAACCTAATCATATCCCCAGAATCTCTATAAAACACTATGAGACCTAATAAAAAACAAAGAGAAGAAGGGAATATATTCCCTTCTTCTCTTCTTAAATATTAAACAAGATTAATAAACTATCAGTCTCTGCGTTTTTTTCTGTCCGGAAATTTCCATCTCAATTAAATATATGCCCGGATTCTCATTTATAATCAATGATGAATATGGAAATAGCGTTTCCTGCTTCAAGATACTTCCCTGAAGATTATATAATGTAACCTTTACATCTTCTGCATTTTCAATGCCTCCTATTGAAACACTGTTTCCGGAAGTAATAAAAGTAGGATACACAAATACATTTGAAATATCTGTATCACCCACAGAAGTTACCATATCTCTTGCAATTGCCGGATTAACTGTTCCTCCCTGAGAAACACGCCGGTTCAGTTTGAAATCATCAAAATAATATACAGCTCCATCTTCCGCAATATTGGGACTGGGAAATATATTGATATTTGAGAAATTGCCGGTATTGCCCGATATATCGAGATTAAACTGTGTCCACTCTCCATTCGTAGTAGCCGATATTGTCGGATCTATTATATTTCCTCCTTCTTTACTCGGGAATTGTATATACAAATCCCGTACATTTCCTTTTACCTTAAACTCAAAACTAACGAACTCGGAAATATCGTAAGCCAATGTATTCTTCGATTCCATTCCGAATAGTTTCCATGTTCCGGTTCCGTTTTTGGTAAACTTCATTACTTTCTGTGAATTATTTACCGAAGTTACGTCCGGATTATCGACAGGATTTTCTATGGTCTCATTACTATATCCTCTGAAACTTCCGTCCGGGGCATATTCAATAGAGAACCAATCATAAAGAATCGTATTATCGAAATCAGCTATTACCATTGGAACTATTACTTCGGAATAGAGAGTAACAGATATCGGTTCACTTGACTGGGAAGCATATCCTCCGACAGATATCGCCCGGACAGCAAAAGAATAGACCTCTCCGCTTTCAAGTCCTGTCAATGCCATTGAATTTCCGGTAACATCACCGCAATATATATCTGCAACACCACCTCCAGGAGCACTTCTGTATACCTGATATTTATCAATAGCAACGGTAGATACAGGGTCCCAAGCTAACGTAAGAGACGTTTCACCAATAGACGATACCGATAAATTTACAGGAGTTTCTACATACGACTCGTCATAGAAAGCAATATCATCAAAATAGAATGCAGCTCCATCTTCCGCAGCCTCAGGATTCGGGAAAATATTAACATTCGTGAATGCTCCGTTCTTTCCCGAGATATCCAGACTGAATAATTTCCACTCTCCATTCACAACAAACGGAACACGGGTATCTACAATATGGTCATCTGCACTATTCACTATTTGCACATAAATCTCCTGCACATTTCCTTTTACTTTGAAAACAAAGCGTGAAAAATGTGAAATTTCAATACCTTTCTTTCCTTGTGTTTCGAGACCGAATAATTTCCACGTACCAGTACCGCTTTTGGCAAACTTCATGACTTTATCCGATTTGTTTACCCCTGTTTTATCAGGATTATCAACCGGTTGATCAACCTGTTCGCCACTGTACAACATAAAACTTCCGGTCGGTGCACTTTCAATAGATGCCCAGTCATACAATATCTTAGTATCGAAATCGGCTACAACCATAGATGTCAAGACAAGATTAACGGAAACGGAGGTGCTCAAGGCAGAAATAAGACCGTTAGTACCTACAGCTTTCACTGCAAAATAATAACTGGCACCTAACTCAAGATTACTGACCTCGATACTGTTGGTTGTCGTTTCCCCACAAATAACATTCGGAACCGTATCACCGGGAGCACTTCTATAAACAAGATATTTTTCAATACCTACATTCGCCGGAGCATTCCAACTTAAAGTAAAAGTTGATTCCCCAATATTAGAAGCCGTCAAGGCAATCGGCGATTCCGGAATATTTTTATACAGTATAAAATCATCGAAATAGAAAGTGGCCCCATTCTCCTCAATTTCCGGATTAGGGAAAATATTGATATTTGTGAATGAACCCGTATGACCGGAAATATCCAGACTAAAGGCCGACCATTCTCCATTCAGTGAGCAGGTAACGCGAGAATCAATTATATTCCCTTCTTCTGCAGCATTAGGAATCTGTACATAAAGTTCCTGAACGTTTCCTTTTACCTTAAAGTCAAAACGTGAAAAGTCCGAGATATCGAATGATACACCTTGTTTGGATTCCAATCCGAATAACTGCCATGTCCCGGCATTTTTTACTATCTTCATTACTTTATCCGAAAGATTCGGGTCTGTTTTATCCGGATTATCGACCGGTTGGTCAACTCCTAATGTTGCATATATTTTAAAAGTTCCGTCAGGTGCTCCGGAGAAATCGCTATAAAGCACTTTATTATCAAAATCGGCCATAAGTATCCGGCTATCATCTTCTTCCGTTCCACTCTCGTCATAGGGCTCTGCCGCCGGCAATCGCGTCACATCAAACGGATTCGAGGTTATATCAGCACACAATAAGCCCGTAGCTATTGCCCAATGCACAGTACTTTGCCATACTGTATTTTCTGCAGCCAAAGGAGCATAACGAGGATTAAACCAACGCTCATGCCCTGGCCAGGCAGTAGCCGAATTATCGATAGGATGAGGATTGTCCTGCATAACCGGATATGCCGCATTATACGACCATTCATTACACCACCAGCCATTATTAGCCCCACCGTCACCGGGATTAGGGGTAAGATTACGCTCTTGTCTCCACGGCCCGTACGGGGCATACCCCGGAACTTCCCTGTCTTCATGATTCGTATTATACCATGAATCCATGTGGAAAATCCCCTTCACATACCGGCGTTCAGGATTTATTATATCGGCTTTCTCACCGGTAAACCAGATATGATTCATCGGATTATTACCCATGAAATAATCTACTGTCGTTATCGCATCCGTAAGAGATGAGGCGTTATTGTTTACACGGTAATTCATAAATGCATCTATTACCCATGGGGTCGTTCCATGACCGGTTAACATCGGCATCCATGGATTTCCTCCCCAACGACATGCCCTCATTCCGGCTCCCATTGATACTGTAAGCTGCGAAGTATTCGCAGTAACCGATTTAAGACGGGCAACTACATCTGGCAATGTGCGGGAATCTTCCAGTAACAGATACGAATAGATACTGAAACGGGTATCTCTGTCTTCAATAGACATATCGGCATTTATTGATTCCGTATCTTTAATAAACGCCACATGATAGATATTTTTACCTGTCAATTTATATAAATTGGCGGCTGCATACATTCGGGTATCTTTTAAACTGATCACTGCATAAGGAGCCTGATCATCTCCGGGACGGGTATTGCTTTCTGACCAATTGTACGCATCGATTGCTTCCTGTTCCCAATTAATTCCCGTAGGACACACCTTTCCGGATAATTTCAATAAATAAGCATACTCGGCAGCCAATCCCGAATACATATACGTATTCATGGGGTCTTCCCCAAATACATACCATGTACGCATATCGCCCCAGCTGCCATTCGCGGAGTTTTCATCTGCAATATCGCCACCCCAGTAATCACCGCATACACGGCCACTAACTCCACCTGTTCCATATCCGGCATCCATAATAGCATGGCGTGTACGGTGCAGATACTCTATCAGCCAACGTGCTTCATCAAGAATGTCGGGGATACCGTTATTTTTTCCGGGAATATTCAGTTCATTATCCACGAACTTTTTCGGGTTTAGTTCATAGGCTAACATCAGCCACGCAGGGATTCTTAAGTGTGAAGGATAACCGTCCCAGTCTCCGGCATCCTGATACCACCCCCATGTATTAATCGTACCTTTATCTCCGCTTTCAACCAGAGCTTTGATGGCATTGTTATCTCCTCCATCATTTTGAGTATCACATGAACGTACAGTCGAATAATGTAATTTACCTCCAAAGCCGGAAGTAAGGTTGACATTATGCGGAGCAGGACGCGTAAATTCCGTGTATTCTGAAGTCAGTTCGATGCCACTGCGGTTATGATATAATCCGCGTACAGTAGTCTTAAACGATGAACGATAAATATCTTCTCCGATAGAGAAAGGGAATGAACAGCCTATTCCTTCAACAGCCAAGCGATATTTACCGGCACGGTTAAATGTCGAAAAATCACATTCATATACATCTGCATTGATAAAATTGCTGTTAGGCGTATCCTCGCTTTGATATGTTTCCTGATTATCTGCCGATTTTCTGAACTTCAATTGTCCGGCAAACTCAATATTACCGGTATTTGCATCTATAAGCCAGAAGTTCTTATTCGTATAAGAAGCCAGATCCAGTCCTCCCTGGTCTCCTGCCCAATAATATACATATCCGAACTTTTTCTGCGCTGTCGGCAGATAACCGACCTGATTCACATGAACAGCTTCACTCCGGAGGATCTTTTCATCGTAAGTAAAAGTAAAGCTATTCGAATTAGCTGCCAATGCTCCCGTAGAAAGAGTATAACTCTTACCTGTTTGCATTTTTTCCGGCAAATAAAGGTAAATCCAATGATCACAGACCCAACTGTTATTCCGCCAGTTGGAATCCCAAGCTGTGTTCATAGTAAAATCAATCCCTTTTGTCTTTCGCCCTATTTTCACAGGATTCCTCAGTTGTGAATAGTTCCCATCATTCATACTAATCAACTGGTAAGCAGATGTCTGGAGAGCTCCATCTAAATTCAAAGGGTTCGAATGTAAAACATCCGAACTCCGGCTTTCTCCCAATTTGTGATGTGTCACATACCCATCATTAAAATGAAGCATTACAATCTGATCCGTTAGAGGCAGAACCTCTACAATATCAGAAGCATAGCCAACGTTAAATAAAAACAGCGCGAATATTGCATAATAAACGCGCAACAATTTGTTTGATTTTTTCATAAATTGGATAATAAATTTAGGTAAAACATATATGATAAAGCAAATATCAATTATGCATATACACTGGAAGAAGTCCTAACTAAGCAGGATTTTATTCCATGGCTATTAAATTTCAATATAGATAAAACAAAGCTAAATTGAATTTCGCTCAAATTAAATTTGTTAATTATAAACAATTAACATTAACGTAAACTGATAAAATACTGCGAATCAATTTATTCACCTTGCTTGTTCACAGGAAATAAAGAATTTAGATATAAAAAAGCAAAAACATTATTATTTTATCCGTAAACGAAAGTGTAATTTCCGGGAAAGAGTATCTTTGAATTGTAGACATCATGAATTACTCAGGAGGTATATCCCGAATAAATAAAATTATCTTCTGCTAAAATTAATGTTAAACTATCTATCGTCCGGCATTTTTATTAACTTTCTTTTCTACCTTTGGGGTAGATATACAATAATAAACCATGAGTAACACCCAAAACAAAAAAAATAAAAAGAAAACTCTTCTTGCTGTTTTATTAGGCGGGGTAATATTAGGAGCTGCATGTATGATTGCTGCTTCGCGGATAATGGTTGCTACGTCGACCGACGAATATTGTCAAAAGTGTCATGTCCATCCGCACGCGGATGAAAGCTGGAAGCTCTCTACGCATGTGAACAATCCGAGCGGGGTAACCGTGCATTGTGTCGAGTGTCATTTACCGCCAGCAAATACGTTTGGTTATTACACGGCAAAAGCACGTACAGGGCTACATGATCTGTGGGCTTTCTACACCAAAGACAGTGCCGATTTCAACTGGGAAGAAAAATCACAGTTAGAATATGCAACGAAGATTGTCTATAATGAATCCTGTAAAGCTTGTCATACCAATCTATTTCCTCCGGGCTTGAATGATGAAGGTATAACCGCCCATCTTTATTACGATGAGAACGAGAAAAAACTCGATTTACAATGTATCAGCTGCCATCTTAATGTAGGGCACTACGATCCGAATGCAAAACATGAAAGGATGACGGGGATACCGGGTTCCAGCGTAACAGAATCGCAGAAATTTCAGGAACCGGCAACTGTTACCGAATTCATAAACTTTACCGAACAAATTCCGGGCACCGCCGTATCTTTCAATATGGTAGCCGTACCGGGCGGTACTTTTAATATGGGTAGTCCGGAAAACGAACCGTTCCGCAACGAAGACGAAGGTCCAGTAAGAAAAGTAACCGTATCTCCGTTCTTTATGGGAGAATTGGAAGTTACATGGGACCAATATTGGGCATTCTATGCCGAAACCATGTCTGAAGGACGTATAGCGCCATCCACAATTTTCGCCAACAACGAAAAAGCAGAACAAGCAATCATGGCACAACTGAATAATCCTAACACTGCAAATAACACCGAAGCATTGGGATTGGATGCGATAAGCGGCCCTACACCACCATTCGGTTTCCCTGATCAGGGTTGGGGAGGTACAGACCGTCCAGCAATCACGATGACACATTATGCAGCGGAAATGTTCTGTTTGTGGCTGTCAAAAAAGACCGGTAAAAATTATCGTCTGCCAACAGAAGCCGAATGGGAGTATGCTGCAAGAGGAGGAACGGAGACCCCGTATTTCTTTAAAGGAAATCCCAAAGATTTCTCGGACAAGGGTTTCTGGAGAAAATTCTTCGATGCTGATACCACAGTCATCAATACATATGTTATTTACAATAAAAACAGTAATAATAAAACTCAAGAGCCCTCAAAAGTAGGAGCAAATCCTTTCGGACTGAAAAATATGTCGGGAAATGTTCTGGAATATTGTTCCGACTGGTATGCAGTCGACGCCTACCAACAGACGCCAGCCGAAGTGACGGATCCGAAAGGTCCGGAGAGCGGTACGGAACATGTTGTCAGAGGCGGTAATTACACATCTCCGGCGGAAGATGTACGTAGCGCGGCGAGAGCTTCTTCAGAACACGAAGCTTGGCTGAAAACCGATCCTCAAATGCCTAAAAGTATCTGGTGGTATTCCGATATAAAAGGTATAGGATTCCGTGTAGTCTGCGATCCGTCTACAGCGATAAAAAAATAATATTCATTAATAATCTTAATCTATCAAAACATGAAAAGTGGTAATAAATTAAACAGACGCCAATTTTTAGGTAGTGCTGCTCTTCTCGGAGCAGCAACGACAGTCGGAACAATTGGTTCGGGTGCAGCATTAAGCTCATGCGGAGAAAAAAAATCTCAATATACTCCTTTGCGTCCGGCAAATGAAGTATATATTCCGACATTGACAGATAAAGCGGTTGACGGACAACCACTCAAAGCCGGTGTAATCGGCTGCGGGGGAAGAGCTTCCGGTGCAGCTATGGATTTCTTAAATGCTGCAGATAACGTAACGATCATAGCTTTAGGTGACGTATTTGAAGATCGTTTGAATGATCTTCGCGGAAACCTGAAAAAAGAAAAAAATATCGATATTGCAGAAGACATGTGCTTTGTAGGTTTCGATGCCTATAAAAAAGTTATCGATTCAGGTGTAGATGTTGTTATCATTGCAACACCTCCCGTATTCAGACCAGAACATTGCGCTTATGCGGTAGAAAAGGGAAAACATGCTTTTCTGGAAAAACCTATCGCTGTTGACGCAACAGGATACCGTAAATTAATGGCTACAGCCAAACAGGCTAAGGCTAAAGGCTTGAGCATCGTAACAGGTACACAACGCCATCACGAACGTGCTTATGTTGAATCATACAAAAAAATTCAGGAAGGCTTGATCGGAGATATAACGGGCGGTAACGTTTACTGGAATCAGCCTCAGTTATGGTACAAAGAACGCCAGCCGGGTTGGAGCGATACAGAATGGATGATCCGTGACTGGGTAAACTGGAAATGGTTATCCGGCGACCATATTGTAGAACAACATGTACACAACATAGACGTTTTCAACTGGTTTACAGGTAAAAAACCTATTAAGTGCGTAAGCTTCGGTTCCAGACAACGTCGTAAAACAGGTGATCAATTCGACAATTTCAGTACAGACTTTATTTATGACAATGACGTACACTTGCACAGTATGTGCCGCCAGATAGACGGTTGCGCCAACAATGTAAGTGAGTTCATTCAGGGAACAAAAGGTTCATGGAACAGTAACGATATGGCAATCCGTGATTTACAGGGCAATATCGTATGGCAATTCGACAGAGAGGCCGAAAAGAAGAACTTCAAGCAAACCAGTCCTTATGTACTTGAACATGTTAACTGGATTACAACAATCCGTAATAAACAACCGATTTGTCAGGTAGAAGACACTGCTATATCTTCTTTATGTGCAGTTATGGGACGCGAATCTGCATACACAGGAGCTGAAATAACATGGGATCAAATGTCTGCATCCGATCAGAATTTACTTCCCAGCGAACTTGCATTAGGCCCTAATCCTGCCGTTAAGGTAGAAATAGCCGTACCGGGAAGCGCAAGTCCCAACGCATAATATATAATCACAAAAAGACAAGATTATGAGTTTCAACAGACGTGATTTTTTAAAAAACAGTATGATGGGAGCTGCCGCCGTTGCAGCTGTAGGATCGCAAATGTCTTTGACATCCTGCACTGCACCTCAACCGAAAGAAACGACTGCGACGAACGATGAAAGCGTTCCGCTCAACCTATCTTTTCAGGAAGGTATCGTTGAGGCCGATTCACTAAACGCAAAACTCGACTATATGGAAGAGTTGGGGATTGTAGGTTTCGAACCTTGGGGCGGAGGTCTTGCCGGCCGCGTAAATGAAATCCAGGATGCACTGAAAGGCCGTAACATCAAAGTGAGCGCTATCTGTGCAGGATTCAAAGGATTCCAGCTCAGCACCGATCCTAAAGTATTCAAAGAATTTATGGATACTTATAAAGAGATACTGGCAGCTGCAGGACAACTCGGTTCGGTTGGTGTAATTATGGTCCCTGCTTTCAATAATCAGGTTCCTGCACGTCCGCACACATTGGAAACGCGAGCATGGGTAGTCGATCAATTGAAAGAACTGGGCGATTTCGCTTTACAAAACAATACTGCAGTAATTCTGGAACCGCTTAATCGTCAGGAAGCTTTCTTCTTACGTCAAGTAGGCGACGCTGCTTCTATTTGCAGAGACGTCGACAGCAAAGGTGTGACTTGTATGGGTGATTTCTGGCATATGACATTCGAAGAAAACAGTGACTACGGCGCACTTATGTCCGGTGGAGATCATTTGTCTCACGTTCATGTTGCAAGCCGCAAACGCAGAAGTATGCCGGGTGAAGACGGAGATGCAGACAACTATATCGAAGGATTCAAAGCTCTCAAGCAAATGAATTATCCCGGATACGTAAGTTTCGAATGCGGATCACAAGGTGATAAAGCGGTTACGATTCCCGCAGCAGTAAAACTTTTACGTGAGCAGTGGGATCAGGCTTAATGCGATCAATTCTTTTATAAGAAAAATATTTTCAAAGAAAAAAGCTCCTTAAATTAAAGAGCTTTTTTCTTTTATCTATGTCATATAATTTAATGAAGTAACGTTAAAGCCTTTTTCAAATCATCAGGGGTATCAATGCCTATGGTTTCAACGGAAGAGATACCTACCCGTATACAATAACCATTCTGCAGCCAACGTAATTGTTCCAACGACTCTGCTATTTCAAGCGAAGATTGCGGCAATCCGGTTATCTGAGACAAAACATCGGCACGATAAGCATATAGTCCTATGTGTTTGTAAAAAACCTGTTTTTCAATCCAGCTTTCTTTATCCACACCCCGAACATAAGGTATAACCGAACGGCTGAAATAGATTGCACGCTGTTTATTATCAAGAATCACTTTGGGTGAATTAGGGTTTTCCACCGCTGCCAATCCGTCCTTTTTATTGAAGGGAATCACAAGTGTTGCTATTTCTGTCGATTTATCATCAAAACATGATTTCAACAATTCGATCTGACAGGGGTCGATAAAGGGTTCATCACCCTGTATATTTATTACGACGTCAAAATCCTTTCCGACTATTTTGTAGGCCTCAAAGCATCTATCGGTTCCGCTTTTATGTGCAGGCGACGTCATTACAGCATTCCCTCCAAAAGAATGAACAGCATCCAGAATACGCTCATCGTCTGTCGCAACCACGATTTCATCAAGCGTTCCTTTTACAGCCTCATAAACGCGCTGGATCATCGGCTTACCTTTCATATCGGCCAAAGGCTTCCCTGGAAAACGTGTCGATGCATAACGGGAGGGTATAATACCTAAGAATTTCATATTTTATTTTTTACAAGTTTTTCTATTTTATTCTGCTCTCCTACGATCCATACGACGTCTTTTTCTTCAAATACTACGGTCAAATCAGGATTTAAAAGAGAGGTCATTCCTCGTTCAATTCCTACTACCATACATCCGTAATATTCCTTAAGCATCGAACTCAGTATCGATTTTCCAATAAAAGGAGAATCTTTCTCAATCAAAAACTGCTGTAAAGATATCTCTTTATCATCTAAAGTTGGTACTGTTGCATGTTCATAAATATTATCAACGTATTTTTTGAATTCCGATAACTGCTTATCTGTTCCAACAACAGCAATCTTATCGAATGGATACAATCGTTCATCTCCTCCTGGAATATTGATACGATACGTACCTCTTAATATTGTCACAATATTTATTCCGCACTTCTGACGGAAAGAGAGTTCTCTTAAAGTTTTACCTACACTGGGGGAATTCTGGCGTACTTCAAAATCGGACAAATGGAGTTCCCGGGATAACAACGACTGCACAAATTGCTGTCTTACCGGAGCCTTCCGATCCATCTCAATTCCTTTTTCCCTATAATTTTGCAAAAAATGTTTTTCCAAACGTATAGATTGTTTTTTAAGCCTTTTTGAAAATAAGAGAAGAACGACAAATACAATCGCTATTCCGGTACAAATCCCAATAGCATAATTCAGACATTTAATAATAATAAGACTTACCAGAGCTACACAAAAAAGAATACGTATGAGAAAAAGTGAAACCAAAGGAGCACGATTGGAACGACGATCGTTCCATAAGGTCTTAAACTCTTCCGACCTGTTCTTTTTCGCCATGATAGCCCGCAGAAAAGGAGAAATGACCACCAACGTAATTGTCGCAGTCAGCAGACCACCCCAGAATCCGGGCAGATAAGCTTCTATTCTGGGCTCAAGCACTGTAAAAGATGCAAAAATTACAATCAAAGACAACGTTCCGTATATAAAAACAATCTTCAGCAATGATTTCAGAAATTGCTTCCAAAGTGTCTGCTGGTTCAACGTCGTTGGGATAGATGCATAACGGTTTAAAAAAGCAAGGACCGAAGGCGGTAACTTTTTTTCCAGATAATAATAAAAAGGTTCGGATAAACGCATCAGAAAAGGCGTAAGAAAAGTCGTTATTACAGAAACTGCAACAACAATCGGATAAAGAAATGCATCCGTTACTTTAAGAGATATCCCCAAACCGGCTATAATAAAGGCAAACTCACCGATCTGTGCTAAAGAAAAACCCGATTGAACAGCTATTTTCAAAGGCTGGCCAGAAATCAAAATACCGATAGTCGCAAAAAAGATCTGACCGACAACAACAACAATCGTTAAAATCAGAATCGGAGTAAAATACTGAACCAATAATTCGGGTTCAATCATCATTCCGACAGAAACGAAGAAAATAGCTCCGAAAAGATTTTTCAATGGCTTTACCATATGCTCGATACGTTCGGCCTCCAATGTCTCTGCCAAAACCGAACCCATCAGGAAAGCCCCCAGAGCAAAAGAGAAGCCCGCATATACGGCTATAATCACCATGCCGAGACAAAAAGCCAACGACAGAAGCAACAATGTCTCATCATTAAGCATGCCTCTCACTTTTTTGAAAAAAGAGGGTAATATATAGATCCCTGCCATAAAAATAAAAAAAAGAAAGGCTCCCAGTTTAAAAACGCTTTGCGCCAGTTCGCTACCCTCGACCGTACGGCTTACAGCCAGTGTAGAAAGTAACACCATTAACAGTACAGCGAATAAATCTTCCACGACCAATACACCGAAAACAACCCCAGTAAAACCTTTATTCCTTAATCCGAGATCATCTACAGCCTTAATAATAATCATCGTAGAAGACATCGACAACATTCCACCTAAAAAAAGGCTGTTCATAAAAGACCAGCCCATTAACTGCCCGACCAAATAGCCCAACGACATCATTCCGATTACTACGGTTCCTGCTCCAATCAACGCAGTTGCACCGACCCTCAGCAATTTACGGAAACTGAAATCGAGTCCTAAAGCAAAAAGGAGGAAAATAACACCGATATCAGCCCATAGCTTAATATCTACCGTATCTTTAATGGTTGGAAAAAACTGGACATTAGCACCGACGATAAAACCTGCCAAGATATAACCCAATACAACCGGCTGTTTCAAATACTTAAAAATAATGGTAGTAAATCCAGCCGTACAAAGAATCAAAGCCAAATCTCGGATCAATACAGGAACACTACTCGCCATTGTTTGCTAAATTGGTGTCCAAAAGTACAAATTATTTTATTTTTGCAGTCGCAAATGAATAAGAAACATCCCATATTATTACGCATAGAAGAAGGAGAGCACCAGCAATTGGACTTCAAATTCGAGATATCCAGCTGTTCCAAAATTGCGAAAACCATCAGTGCTTTTGCAAACACGGACGGAGGTTCTTTATTAATCGGCGTAAAGGATAATGGAAATATTGCCGGTGTCCGTTCAGAAGAAGAGTGCTATATGATTGAAGCGGCAGCATCTTTATACTGCAAACCTGCCGTACCGGTAAAAATCAAGAATTGGATTATTGACGGGAAAACCGTGCTCGAAGCAATTATCCCGGCAAGTCCTGATGCGCCTCATTATGCAATAGATACGAACAAAAAAGAATTCGCCTATATCCGTGTTAAAGATGAAAATTTTCTGGCAAACGAGATACTATTACACGCATGGAGAAAAAGAAAAAATAAAGACGGAATTCTGCTTCGCCTAACTCCTCCGGTCGAAAAACTACTGGCATATCTCGAAACTCATACCTTTATTACCTCACGGGAATTCTGCAAAAGGGCTCATATCCCCTATCCTACTGCACGCACCATACTCAGTGATTTATTGGCAATCGGTACACTTTCATATACCATGAAAGAAAAAAGAATTGTCTATATACGCTCTACGTAAAGCTGTCCTATACGATATTTGACCACTTTCACCTGTCTGCCTTTTTCTATAAAATCACGTTCAGATACAGCATCATACTGGCGACCATCAATCTCAACTTTACCGGAAGGGCGCAGATCCGTAGCTGCAACTCCTACCGTTCCCACCACTCTTTCGGGTTCGTCCGAGGTAGCCTGAAAACCTTCCTGATCCGCATTAAGAGCCAGTCTACGGAACATACCCTTCGTTCCGATCTTATTAGACAGATAAATCATCAAAACGACAGAACCCACAAATCCCGAAGAGACAACGAGAAGTGCCAATAAAATATCCCGGGAAGATGTAAAAGTAAAATCGAACCCAACATTATTTAGCAAACTCAGTGTCAACCCTCCGACAAGGAAAATAATTCCCAGTATTCCGGCAATACCGAAACCGGGAATTACGAATATTTCAAGCAGTAAAAGTAAAACACCGATCACAAAAATAATAATCTCCCAATAAAGAGCCAATCCATCGATATAAAGAGGAGCAAAATAAAGTATGCCTGCTGTAATCGCCGCAATGATCGGAAATCCAATTCCCGGTGACTGTAGTTCAAAATAGATACCACCAATAATAATCATTATTAACACTGCCTGCAGATAAGGGTTGGATAAAAAACCCTTTACTTCATCGAAAAAGGACGGCGTATAGGTTTTCAATTCATATTCGGGATAACCCATACAATCAGTTATCACTTCATCGACTGTTTCAGCCTTTCCATCACAATATCCAGCTTTTACCGCTTCATTGGCAGTAAGAGTCAAGACTTTTCCAGAGATACTGTCTAAAACCATTGCTTCCGCTACGACAGGATCTCTGTACCACTTTCCTGTCGAATCTTTTCCGTGCGCTTCACATGTGGAACGCATCATTGCCCGCATATACGATTGATATTTATCGGGTAAAGGAGAGCCCTTCTCATCTACCACCGTTGCAGCCCCGATACAGGCTCCCTCACGCATATAGATTTTATTACAGGCTACAGAGATCAATGCTCCTGCCGAAGCCGCATCATTATCAATAAATACAGAAACCGGAATGGGACTATACAAAATAGCCGTACGCATAGAATCAGCATCAACCAAAGCACCGCCATAAGTGTTCAAATGGATCAGCACCTGTTCAGCATTGTGTGTTTTTGCCTCATTCAAGGCATTTCGCAGATAGATCGAAGTAGTAGGCCCAATCTCTTTTTTTATATCCACTTTATAAATAACAGGAGTGGCAAATAAAGAGTGAAAAGAAAAACTCCACCAGAGTAAAACAAACAAAAGCCTTAAAAGTTGTTTCATATATACTATTATTTGTTATAATTGCATTTATTCATGGAAATATTTTTTTACAACATTTATTGACACAATTCTCGCATTTTCATTATCATTAATTAACAAAAAAAGAATATTACCTTACTTTGTTTCCTTCTAATTTTGTTCTTCCATGATTGGTGCAATAAGAATAGAAACACTTTAAAACAATGCAATTATGAATACTTCGCAATTTCAAAAAAAATTATTGGGTTTGCAAGAAAACATGATGAATTTTGCTCTCATGCTCACTACAAACAGAGAAGAAGCCCAGGATCTTTTACAAGAAACCACTCTTAAGGTTTTAGATAACCAAGAAAAATTTGTCGATAATATCAATTTCAAAGGATGGGTATTGACAGTTATGCGGAATCTGTTCATTAACAATTACAGACGCATTGTCCGTAACCAAACGATTATCGACTCTTCTGCCAATTTATATAACCTGCAGAATCTGAACGATTCAGGATTCGGTTCTCCGGAACAGTTATATAACATTCAGGAAATAAACAAAGCAATCGGAATGTTAAGTAAAGATTTAAAAGTTCCGTTTTCAATGTTTCTTCTGGGATACAAATACCACGAAATTGCAAAAAAGCTGGATCTTCCGCTTGGTACTGTAAAAAGCCGGATATTCTTTGCACGTCAAGAATTGCAAACCCGTCTAAAAGATTTCCGTTATAAAGGATCCAATATTAAAGAATGAGTTTAAACCGCTGTATTGTTTTAACAGGCTCAAATATAAAACCCTACTCTAACGTAAGCAAAGCCTTACAGGAATTAAAAAAAATAGATTCCACCCTTCAAAGCTTACCGGAAGAGTTAACTCCCTCTTTAGGGAATCCAAACAGAAATTTCTACCTTAACCAACTTCATCTTCTGCAGACGGCCCTTACTGCAGAAGAGTTGACAATACAATTCAAATCACTGGAAAAACTTCTGGGAAGAAAAAGTGAAGATAAAGAAAAAGGTATTGTTCATATCGACATTGATCTCGTTTATTTCAATAATCAATTACTCAAACCGAAGGAAGCAACTCTTCCATATGTACAAGAAGGATTAAAAAAATTGGATTTCAATATTTTTCCCATGCAATAATCCCCTACTATTTATATCTTTGCTTTGTAATAATTAAGTACAAAAGTAATGAAAAACACTCTTTTATTATTTCTGTTCTCCTTTCTTCTCTGGGGATGCGGATATCAAAAAACAAATACCAATCTTATTGAAATTAATCAAAACTGGCAATTCCGTCAAGCCGGAACAGATGAATGGCTTTCTGCTTCCGTTCCGGGATGCGTTCACTCCGACCTGCGCTCACATAACCTGATAGACCAGGAAGTGACTGGAGCAAACGAACAAAGTTTTCAATGGATAGAAAAAGAGGACTGGGAATATAAAACGGAATTCAATATAACACCGGAACAACTTCAATATGCCCATAACGAACTTACTTTTGAAGGATTAGATACTTATGCCGATGTATTTCTGAACGATACAAAAATCCTAACAGCCGATAATATGTTCCGTTCGTGGAATATAGACGTAAATCCGTTGTTGAAAGAAGGTAAAAACACCCTTTGCATTTATTTTCATTCTCCTGTCAAAATAGGTATGGAAAAATTAAAAGCCTATCCATACCATCTCGAAATATCAAACGAACTGGCTCCCGTAGGCGAACAGACAAATATTTTTACAAGAAAAGCACCGTTCCATTTCGGATGGGACTGGGGACCTCGTTTAGTAACTAGCGGAATATGGAGACCTGTTTTCCTCAAAGGATGGAATAAATCAATGTTGCGGGATATTTATTTTAAGCCGAAAAATATAACGGAAAGTAAAGCTGAATATAATGCAGAACTCGAGATAGAGTCCGATATCCCGTTGAATTCAACCTATGCTGTTGTAAATATTAACGGAAAATCCGGAGAGAAAATCCCCATCAATATCAATGCAGGTTCAAACGAAATAGATATACCCTTCACAATAGACAATCCGAAACTCTGGTGGTGTAACGGTTTGGGAGAAGCCTATCTTTATAATGTATCGGTAGATATATACGATGGGAACAAAAAGTTAAGCACTATAAAAAGACGTTTGGGAGTACGGACAATTGAAATTGAACAGAAAAATGACGAATGGGGGCAATCATTTCAAGTTGTCTTGAACGGAAAGCCTGTTTTCATGAAAGGGACAAACTATATTCCTTCCCGTACCCTTACCACAGAGGTGACACCTGAGCTCTACGAACAAGTATTGCAAGATGCTATAAAAGCAAATATGAACATGATCCGCGTGTGGGGAGGGGCCATCTATGAAGAAGACTACTTTTATAACCGATGCGACGAACTCGGGCTATTGATATGGCAGGATTTTATGTTCGCATGCGCTATGACTCCCGACGATGACTCTTATGTAGAAAATGTACGCTTAGAAGCCGAAGAAAATGTAAAACGCCTACGAAATCATCCCTGCCTCGCCCTATGGTGCGGTAATAACGAGAATCTCCGGGCACATTACGATTGGGGATGGATAAAAAACACACCGGAACAATACCGCCAAAGGGTAATAGACACCTATAATACACTTTATCATGTTACACTCAAGGAGGCTGTAAAGAAAGAGGATCCACAATGTTTCTACTGGGCATCCTCTCCCCAGTCTGCCGAAGGCAAACTATCAAATCGCAGTTCAGGAGACGATCACGACTGGACGGTATGGTTCGGGGAAATTCCGTATGAAGCATTCAATGAGAGTTTCGGACGTTTCGTCAGTGAATACGGCTTGCAATCCGTTCCGGATGTACGGACACTCGCAACTTTTGTTCCGTCAGATCAAATGAGCCTCTCCTCTCCTGCCCTTCACTATATACAACGCAGCAAGATGCCTTGGATAGCTCCCGACCGCGATGGAAACGGACAAATAGAATGGTACATCAATAACTATTACCGGAAGGCTAAAGATTTTGAAGCTACCAGCTATCTGAGCCAATTGGTACAGGCTGAAACCATGCGGTATGCAATTGAAGTCCATCGTCAAAACATGCCCAGATGCATGGGCTCGCTTTACTGGCAAATTAATGACTGCTGGCCTACAATCTCCTGGTCAAGCGTCGATTATTTCGGACGCTGGAAGGCTTCTCATTATTTTACTCGTGAAGCATACAAAGAGATTATTCTTTCCGCCCATTTCTATAACGATACTCTTACGGTATACGCTATAAACGACGGGGAAGAATTACCGGCAACTTTACATCTCGAACTATTTGACCTCAAGGGTAAAAAAATCGAAGAAACACATATTCCTGCAACCATAAAAGGAAATGCCTCGACTTTATGCTTTAAATCTTCAGGCAAAGATTTTTTAAAAGGACAAAAAACGGACGATGCTGTATTGATAGCTACGCTATCGGACGACAACGGTATTATCGCCGAAAACAACTGCTATTTCGCCAAAACGAAAAATTTGCAACTTATCAAACCAGATATCCGTTATGAGATAAAAAAAGACGATAAAGGATATAATATCGAATTAAGTACAAATGTACTGGCTAAGAATGTATATATCAAAACCGCAAACGAAGGCTTCTTAAGCAACAACTTTTTCGACCTTTATCCGAACAGGCCTGTTACAATTTCCTTTGAAGGAAATGAAGCTCCCGAAATAACAAAAGTTTATTCAGTAACCGATTCATTTTAACTATGAACAACAAAGCTTTTATAGAACAGACAATCAACAAGATAAAGAAGAATCTATATCTCCTGGAAGAAAAAAATGCCATAGTAGGTTTCGACGGTTTCCGTGATAATCTGGTCCGCCCGATCAAACAACGAACGGAAAGCAAAGTAATTTACTACGATACAATTACAGAATATGCAAAACGAATCCAATCGGCCGCAGGATTAAGCGGAATGATTGAAATTCAGTCACAAGAAGTAAAGCTTGGAGGCAATGCTCCCATTATGACAAACTCACTGGGAAAAATGGGACTGAAAGAGGTTACCTGTATCGGAGCACTCGGCTATCCTCAACCGCTGGAGGTATTTAAACGAATGCCGGGAAACTGCCGCTTACTATCTGTTTCAAATCCAGGAATGACAGATGCTTATGAATTTTCCGACGGAAAAATAATTTGTGTAGAGCTCTCTTCTCTTCACTCTCTAAATTATGATGCTATTATAAGCCGTATCGGGAAAAATACCTTATCCCACGAATTGGAAAGAGCCAATCTAATTGCATTTGTAGACTGGGTAAATCTGACACAGGGCACCGATATATGGGATAGCATTGAAAAGAAACTACTTCCCGGCCTAAAATTACGACCGGATGTACACTTCTTTTTCGATCTGGCAGATCCCACAAAAAAAGGAATCGATGAAATACAACATATACTCAAAATCATATCCCGTTACAAGCCTTACGGAGAGGTTACACTCGGTTTGAATGAAAACGAAACCGTAAAAGTATGGCTGGCGCTGCACAACCGACCGCTTACGGAAAACGAAGCGAAAGTTTTCCATGATGAGGTGGCATCTCTGGAAGAAGCGGGAGAATATATATTCGACAAGATGGATATAGATACTCTAATCATCCATCCCACTCACAAAATGATCGCAGTAACAAAGGAAGGTGTCTTTTCGCAAAACGGAAGAGTCGTTAAACAGCCTCTCATTTCTACAGGCGGAGGTGATAACCTCAATGCAGGTTATTGTCTGGGACGCTTACTGAACCTTTCTGTTGAAGACTCCTTAATAACCGGAATGGCCAACTCCGGCTCATACGTAGAAAATGGAGGCAGTTCGACGCCTGAGGCATTACTGGTTTACCTCAATAAGTGGAAAGACGAACTTTAAGAATAATAAAATGAATAATATTTTCAATTTATCTTCTTTTTCCGATACAGGAGAAGAACTATTCGAGACCATTCTGGAAAAAGGAGAGATTGAAAAAGGAAAAGGCCTGAAACTCGAAAGAATCCTCTCTTTCGGGAACACGACACCGGAGGGAGAATGGTATGACCAGCAATGGGATGAATGGGTAATGGTCGTTCAGGGATATGCTATCCTGGAATACGATGACGGTCAGAAAGTAACCCTTCACAGAGGGGATTATTTTACCCTTCCGGCTCATATACGTCACCGCGTTTCTTTTACAAGCGAGGATTGCATCTGGTTAGCTCTGCATTTTACAGGTTTATAATAAATATCCCGCCACTTATCTCGTAAGAGAGCGTTTAATCTTATCGGGAATAATGCATTTTATGTACCTTTGCCATATGAAAATAAAAGGACTTCAACATTGTGCGGCAATTATTTTTATCATCTTTCTATCATTATTTATCGGTTGTGCCAACAAAGAAAAAAATGATATAAATATAGAAGGTAAAACGGACTCACTGCACTATGCCAAAGGATTTAAAATCACACGATACGATGATTATACACATATCTCCGTAATTAATCCGTGGGATACGACACAAATATTACATGAATATATTCTTATTCCGGAAGGTCATAAGTCCGATATTCCTGCAACAGGTCAAGTGACCTTCATATCTGTTCCTCTGCAATCCGTAGCAATTCTTGGAGTCGTTCATGCAGGAATGCTGGAGCAGCTCAACGTAACCGACCGTATTACCGGAGCAGCGGATGTTCAGTATATGAATTTCCCCTTTATCCATAACGGATTAGAAAAGGGCACGATCACCGATTTAGGATCATCGTCCCAGATCAATATCGAAAAACTGATGGAATCATCTCCCGGAGCACTTTTTGTCACATCTTTTCCCAGTTCGGATTACGGAAAGTTAGAAAAAACCGGCATACCTTTCATCGAATGTGTGGAATATATGGAAAATACCCCTTTAGGCAGAGCAGAATGGATCAAGTTCATGGGGGCCTTTTTAGGTAAAAGCAGAGAAGCAGACAGCATCTATAATGAAATAGAAAAAAGCTACATCGATGCAGCTGTTACCGCACAAACAGCTCAATGCCGCCCAACTGTTTTCTCTGAAAAAAAATACGGAGGAGCTTGGAACGTTCCGGGCGGCGAAAGTTATATGGCCGTTTTTTTTCGTGATGCAGGTGCCGATTACATCTGGAAAGAAGACGAACACACAGGGTCGCTTGCTCTTTCATTCGAAGAGGTATACACCGAAGCGGAAAATGCCGACTTCTGGATTATCAAATATTTCGATCCTCAAAAAGATATGGTTTACAATGACATAAAAGCTGAATACGATCCATACTCTTTGTTCGGTGCCTGGCAAAAAAAACATATCGTAGGTTGCAATACAGCAAATGTTCCGTACTATGAAAGAGGAACTATGCAACCGCATATTATCTTAAAAGATTTTATAAAAATCTTCCATCCCGAATTATTACCCGAATATCAAACCGTCTATTTCAAACCGTTACCATGAGTATGAGAGTCTCAACCAATGTATTGATATTGTCGCTTCTCCTGCTAATGGCTTCACTATTTATGTTTTCACTCATCAGGGGAAGTGTCGATATTCCTCTGAAAAGCATAATAAATATTCTATCGGGCAATGAAACCGAAAAAAACAGCTGGACCAATATTATCTGGCAAACACGTCTGCCTCAGGCAGTGACAGCGATGCTCTGCGGTGCAGCTTTGGCTGTATGCGGATTGATGCTGCAAACTCTATTCAGAAATCCACTGGCAGGCCCTTCGATTCTGGGCATCAGCGACGGAGCCAATCTTGGCGTTGCCCTGGTTATGATGGGGGGAGCTGCAGTTATGGGTAAACTGAGCATGCTGAATATAACAGGTAACCTGCTGATCATCGGTGGGGCATTTATAGGTGCAAGTTTTGTTCTTGCAATCATTATCTGGTTTTCTTCAAAAATAAAAAATGCCGTTATGTTACTGATTATAGGCATGATGGTCGGATATATCGCCTCGTCTGTTATTTCGATATTAAATTATTACGCTTCTCCCGACCGTGTTCATGCCTTCGTGATGTGGGGAATGGGTGATTTCTCAAGCGTTACACTCCGACAACTCCCTCTATTTTCAGCTCTTATGCTTCCGGCTCTTTTATTTTCGGTTTTACTGATAAAACCACTCAACGCATTACTTCTGGGAGAACAATATGCAACCAACCTCGGGATAAAAATTAAAAACCTAAGAATTATAATATTAATCTGCACCGGACTCTTAACCGCAGTAGCAACAGCCTATTGCGGCCCAATATCTTTTATCGGGCTTGCAGTACCACACGTAGCCCGGCTGATGATCAAGACATCCAACTTCAAACGGTTACTACCCGTTACTTTATTAACAGGTGCAAACATAGCTCTGTTATGTAATCAACTTACCATTCTCCCCGGGGGAAATGGCATACTGTTGCCACTCAACGCCATAACACCTCTATTCGGTGCTCCCATTATTCTATATGTTATATTGAGCCGCCGCCAACAAAATTATTTCGAATGATATGGAACAACCGGCCATCGAGACATATAATTTATCTATAGGATATTCCTCCAAACAAAACGAAACACTGCTCAACAGTAATCTGGAACTATCGCTTTATCCGGGAGAGGTGACGGCTTTACTCGGTATCAATGGAGCCGGAAAATCTACTTTGTTACGTACGATAGCAGGATTTCTTCCTCCATTAAAGGGAGAAATCCGTATAATGGGACGCAACCGAATTTCTATACCGGTCAAAGAACTTTCGAGATCAATAGGAATCGTCCTTACAGATAAATCTACAATAGGCACACTAAAAGTTTTCGATCTTGTTTCTTTGGGCAGGCATCCGTATACCGACTTTTTCGGACGGCTTCGGACAAAAGATTACCAAATAATTAATGAAGCAATGCAGCGTACTGGAATTGAGCATAAAGCCGAAAGCTACGTAGGAGAATTGAGCGATGGAGAACGCCAAAAAGCTATGATCGCAAAAGCTCTGGCACAAGAATGCCCTATAATCCTGTTAGACGAACCCACAGCATTTCTGGATGTTACCAGCCGCATAGAGCTAATGCTTTTATTACGAGAACTGGCAACTTCCGAAAACAAAAGCATTCTTCTGTCGACTCACGATATAGAACTGGCTCTCACTCTGTCCGATCAACTCTGGCTTTTAAAAAAGCATGAAGGGATTAAATGCGGTACGCCCGAGGATTTGGTGCTGGACAATACTATAGCTTCTTATTTTGCAAAAGAGTCTATCTGTTTCGATGTACTGACAGGAAGATTAAATTATGTACCGGAAGGCAGACTCGATGTTTTTATCGAAAGCGAAGGAGCCAAAGCTTTTTGGCTGGCCAATGCGGTAAAAAGATGCGGATTAAAGCCTGTCGGCAGTCCGTCAGATACTGCCATTCGTATCAAATGGACGGCCGAAGATACATTAATCACCTTGCAGTTCCCGAACGGAAAAAAACAGACAATTTCCACCGTCGGCGAACTAACAAGAATGATTAAACACTTCTAACTACAACAGAAGCATATTTGGCAGAACCTCTGTTCTTTTAAAACGACCTGCACAATAATCCTTTATCGTACGGTTGCTATATTCAATTAATTTAAAAGTCCGTAAAGAAAAAATGACTTTAAACACGTTGCAAAACATCTTTCGTCTTTAACGAACAAAGACAAAACAACAATAAAACAAGTGACAAACATGTATCAAACGTTCCAAGCCCTATCCCACGAAAGCTCTTAAAACTAATTTTCTTAATCCGGCAGGTCTTCTGACTTACTCCAAACATTTTGCGCCTTCCCGCGTTTTACTCGCAGTGGCAAAGTATGCAAAAGTCTTCAAGGAGCATACAGCAGCGGGACTGTTCAGGACTCACACCTGATTCCCTCTTTGTCGCAGCACATGAACATGTAGCGCGAACCGAATACATCACAAAGATAAGTTCTTTTTTAAGATATCAAAAAGATTGTCGTAACTTTGTAACCATTAAATATTTTAATATGCAACTCACTATAAATCCTAAAGAAGCTGACAAATTTTTGATGGTCGGAGACAAAGTTCTTATCAAACCCAAGAATCCGCAAAGCAAAACAAAATCAGGGCTTTACCTTCCTCCTACGGTTCAACAGGGCGAAAAAATTCAAAGCGGTTACATCATTAAAGTAGGACCCGGATATGCATTACCCAACCAAATGCAGGAAGACGAAGAATGGAAAAAGAAAAAAGAAGACATCCACTATCTTCCTTTACAGGCACATGAAGGCGATCTTGCTGTTTTCTTACAGAATTCGGCTTATGAAATCTCATTCGATGACGAACCTTACCTCATTGTTCCTCATACTGCTATTTTAATGTTGATCCGGGACGAGGGTTTATTCGAATAACACAACAGTCAAAAACCATCATTTGTAAAATAGTGTTTTTTAGAGTATCTTTGCAAACGTTATAGCAGAATCTCTAAATTAACAAATACCAATCATCACATAATAATGAATAAAATTGTAGGAAAAGAGCTCTTCTCCGAAAATGTTGTAAAACTTGAAGTAGAAGCTCCATTAATTGCGAAATCAAGAAAAGCCGGCCATTTCGTAATTGTAAAATGTGGAGCAAAAGGAGAACGCATACCTCTTACCATTGCATCAGCAGATACCCAGAAAGGTACCATTACTTTAGTTATCCAAAGAGTAGGCGTTTCATCCCGTAAAATCTGTGACCTTAACGTAGGTGACGAAATCACCGATCTTGTAGGTCCTCTCGGAAAAGCAACTCATATAGAAAAAGTCGGAACCGTTGTCTGCGCCGGAGGCGGTGTAGGTGTAGCTCCGTTGTTACCTATCGTAGAAGCCTTTAAGAAAGCAGGAAACCGTGTTGTTACGGTATTGGCTGCCAGAAATAAAGATTTGATTATTCTGGAAAAACAAATGCGAGAACACTCCGATGAAGTCATTATAAAAACGGATGACGGTTCATACGGCTCCAAAGGTCTGATCACTGAGGGAATCGAAAGCGTCATTAATCGTGAAAAAGTCGATCTTTGCGTAACGATCGGGCCTGCTATAATGATGAAATTTGTCTCTTTGCTTACGAAAAAATATAACATTCCTACAGTAGCATCACTCAATACAATCATGGTGGATGGTACGGGAATGTGCGGTGCCTGCCGGATCACAGTCGACGGAAAAACAAAGTTTGTCTGTGTCGATGGTCCTGAATTCGATGCACATCAGGTTAATTTCGACGAATTGCTTATGCGTCTGGGCTCTTATAAAGAGGTAGAACCCCAAAACCGCTAATCTCTCATCTCAACCGACTGAAACAAAATGAACAAAGAAGAATATCTGGCAGCTCAACGAAACGAAGCATGGCGGGAAGCTGTCCGTAAAAGCAAAAAAAATAAAGAACGTACCGATATTCCACGCGTACGCATGAATGAACTGGATCCGGATTACCGCAGCCGAAACAAAGAAGAGGTGAATACCGGGCTCACAGCAGAACAGGCTGTAATCGAAGCTCAGCGTTGCCTTGACTGCCCTACCCCTACCTGCATCACAGGTTGCCCTGTAGAGGTCAACATTCCTAAATTTATAAAAAACATCGAACGCGGCGAATTTCTGGAAGCAGCTAAAGCTTTGAAAGAAACCAGTGCTCTGCCGGCTGTATGCGGCCGGGTATGTCCTCAGGAAAAACAGTGCGAAAGTAAATGTTTCTACACTCAAAAATTAGGAAAAGAGGCCGTAGCAATCGGTTATCTCGAACGTTTTGCAGCCGACTACGAGCGTGAAAGCGGAAACATATCCATCCCGGAAATAAAAGCTAAAAATGGCAGAAAAATAGCTGTGGTAGGTTCTGGTCCCGCCGGACTCTCTTTTTCGGGCGATATGGCTAAATACGGATACGATGTCACGGTATTTGAAGCTTTACATGAAATCGGAGGTGTATTAAAATACGGAATACCTGAATTCCGTTTACCGAACAACATTGTCGACGTAGAGATCAACAACCTGAAAAAAATGGGTGTGAATTTTATCACAAACTGTATTGTAGGCAAAACGATTTCCTATGAAGATTTGCAGGATGAAGGTTTCGAAGGTATATTCGTAGCCAGTGGCGCAGGACTTCCTAATTTCATGAATATTAAAGGAGAAAATCTGATCGGTGTAATGTCATCTAATGAGTATCTGACGCGTGTAAACCTTATGGATGCAGCAAATCCCGAATCCGACACTCCGATTTTATCGGGCAAAAGCGTTGCCGTTATTGGCGGCGGGAACACCGCAATGGATTCTGTCCGTACGGCCAAACGTCTTGGTGCCGAACGTGCCATGATTATCTACCGCCGTTCCGAAGAAGAGATGCCGGCACGTTTGGAAGAGATCAAACATGCCAAAGAAGAGGGTGTAGAGTTTATGACTTTATGTAATCCGATCGAATATACTGGTAATGAGCGCGGACGGGTAACAAAGATGTGCGTGCAAAAAATGCAGTTAGGCGAAGCCGATGCATCAGGAAGAAGAAGACCTGTTCCCATTGAGGGAGCAACGGAGGAGGTATCCGTCGATCTTGTTATCGTAAGTGTCGGAGTTTCTCCCAATCCTCTGATACCAAGTGCTTTTAAAGGTCTTGAAATCAGTAAATGGGGTACAATTATTGTAAATCAGGAGACGATGCAATCGGCTCTTAACAATGTTTATGCCGGAGGAGATATCGTTCGTGGCGGTGCTACCGTTATTCTTGCAATGGGTGACGGACGTAAGGCGGCCGCTGCCATGCATGAATATTTAAACCAGAAATAAACGGAATCACAGATAACCGAAGAGCGGATAATCTCCTGAGGTTATTCGCTCTCATTTTTTAGCAATAGCCGTATGAGAGTATTTATCACTTCATTATTCGCCCATATTTTTCTCAACCTTTATATCGGAATAAGGGCCTGGCAGGCTTTTCCTCCTAAAAAAATATGGCGTATACCCGTACTTTCATTTATCGGGTTAGAAATGCTTTTATATGGCGTAGTCTATATTTTCCGTGATTCGTTGCCGGATGCAATAGTACACTTCGGCAGCTTATTCTGTTTAAGCTGGCTGATGGCAATGGTTTACTTTACTATTATCCTGCTCATTCTCGATTTGCTCCGCCTGATACACCGCCGTTATCCAATTTATCCCCGCTGGGTCAGCCGGCACTATGCTCAAACAAAATTCATACTTGCCATAACCAGTATCGTCATAGTCGGAACTTGTATGGTAACAGGATATCTTCACGGACAAAAGAAAATTATAAAAAACGTCGAACTAACCGTACAAAAAGAGAATCCGGAACATAAGACATTGCGTATAGCCATAGCATCCGACTGGCACATAGGACACATAATACAAAAGAAGGAGACACAACAGATTGTACAAATGATAAATGAGCAAAATCCCGATATCATTTTAATTCCGGGTGATATACTCGATCATGACCTGCACATCGCGACGTTGCAGCATATTGATGAAGACCTAAGGCAATTGAAAGCACCTTTAGGCGTATACGCTATAATGGGGAACCATGAGTACAGAGGATGGCCCGACGCAAAACTCCGATGGCTGAAAAAAACAGGAATAACCATGCTGCGCGATTCTGTAATATCTCCCGACGGCACATTCTATCTGATAGGCAGAGACGATTATACACGTAAAGATGTCCGTAAAACTATCCATGAACTAACAGAAGGGCTCGATACAAATAAGCCTATAATTTTAATGGATCATCAGCCGGAAAATTTAAATGAAGCCACACAGAACGGAATTGACTTGGCAATATACGGACACACCCACAACGGGCAGGTATGGCCGCACGGGTGGATGATCGCAGCACTGAAACCAATGGTTTATGGAACAAAACAAGTAGGAAATACCCTACACCTGGTTACCTCCGGAATCGGAATGGCAGGACCGCCGTTACGGATCGGAACAGATTCGGAAATAGTCATCGTTACTGTACAATTCAAACCGGAAAAGAAATAAAACTATTTCTTTTCTTCCGGCTTAGACTCCGATGGTAAAAGTAATTTCGAATATGCCTCTTTGTCATTCAGCAATTTTATTGCCTCTTTTACCTGAATATCGTCACGCAAAGCATTCTTGATTTTCCCCTTCTGAAAATAGAAACGTTTAATGATCTCTTCATTAATCTGATCTTTGATAATCGGTTTAAATTTATCCAGATCCCTATCTAAATCCGGCTTCAGCTTAGCCTCTAAAGCCTTAAACTCGTCCGAAGCTGTATCCATGTAACCTTCAAATTCAGCAACTTCTTTCAGATTTTTCAACACTTTTTCACTCTGTCGATCATACGTAAAATCGCGCTTCTTCACAAAATCTTTAAAACTCTCATAATCTTCGTCCGTAATACTGAAAAGCTCCGGTTCAACGATAGAATCCTTACCGACAACCCATTGAGTGGCATAATCGAAAATTACATTATCCATTGTCAGGTAAAGTGCCATGGTAGGTATCTTCTTCGATTCTACCGTTACATCCGGATTAATTCCTCCGCCGTCACGCACCAAACGACCTTTCGAAGTTTTAAAAACATTCGTAAGACTATCGGGAACACGTCCTACACTACCGTCAGGATTACGGTGAGAATAATCCAAAGCCTGGATAAGCCGTCCGCTTGGAATATAATATTTTGCAATGGTCAGTTTAAGATTGCTATCATAAGCAACCTCACGTGTACTCTGAACCAAACCCTTACCAAAAGTACGAGTTCCTAATATAACAGCCCGGTCAAGATCCTGCAATGCTCCCGAAACGATCTCGGAAGCCGAAGCAGAGCCGCTATTGGTCAACACAACCAAAGGCATTACCGTATCGACCGGCTCTATTGTCGTACGATAACTTTTATCCCACTGCTTCACTTTTCCTTTCGTCGAAACGACGAGCTCTCCCTTCGGGACAAAAAGGTTTACTATCTGGACAGCTTCTTCAAGAATACCGCCCGGATTTCCGCGCAAATCAAGAATCAAAGATTCGATATGATGATTATTTTTCAAGTCAAGAAGTGCATCCCGTACTTCCTGTCCACTCTTATCCGTAAAATTATTCAAGAAAATATAACCGATGTTTCCAGGTAATACACCGCTATATGTTACCGCATCGATCTGAATCAGCTCCCGTTCGATAGGAACTATACGCGTCTTTTTTTCCCCCGGTCTCTGAATCTCCAGTTTTATTTTAGTACCTGGTCTCCCTTTCAATTTCTCGCTTGCTGCAGAAACGCCGATTCCCTGTAATTTCTCACCGTCAATAGAGAGAATTATGTCTCCGGCTTTTAATCCGGCCTTCGCTGCTGGTTTGCCTTCATAGGGCTCATTGACAACAATATTTTTATCTTTATTCATTGTTATTACAGCACCTACGCCGGCATATTCGCCGGTAGTCATAAACTTGAAATCTTCCAGTTCCGTTTCCGGGATATATGAAGTATAAGGGTCCAGACTCTCCAGCATGGCATCGATACCCGTACGAATTACCTTTTCTGCATCTAAAGTATCAACGTAAAACATATCCAGTTCCCGGTAAAGAGAATTGAAAATATCCAGATTTTTCCCTATTTCAAAATTCTTTTCTGCTGCTTCAACTGGCAAAAGCACTGAAAAAGACAGACAGAAAAAAAGAATCTTTTTACCAAGATTTAATCTACTCATTTTATTAGAATTGTTTTATTTGTTTTTTTATCTCTTCCCATACATTATCGGGAAGATTCGGCCCTATTTCACGAATGACATACGAAGCCAGCAAACTTCCGGCTTTGCCACAAAGATCCAGAGACCATCCCTGACAACAACCGTGCAAAAACCCTGCCGCAAAAAAATCGCCCGCACCCGTAGTATCCACGGGCTTTACCGGAAGAGCAGGGACAGAGATATCTTCATTTCCACATTTAATCAATGCACCGCGCGAACCGACTTTCACCACGCAAACATCGACTTCTTTCGCAAATTCAGTCAAAGCCTCTTCCGCACATTTTCCCGTATACGCGAGAGCTTCCTCTTCATTGGCAAACAGTATATCGACATAATCACGTACGAAAGGTTTAAGAAAACCGATATGCTCATGCACCATATTATAACTTCCCAAGTCTATTGCATACTTTATCCCTTTCTCCTTTGCAATCTCGGCAGTACGAAGCATAAGAGGATAATTCACCAGCATATAACCTTCTATATAAAAACAATCATACCCGTCGAACACTTCAGAACGAATTTCATCTGCATTAAGCAACATCGAAGCTCCGAGGTAAGTTCCGAAAGTACGTTCTCCATCTTTCGATACGAAAGTAGTAGCAACACCGGTCGGCTTCCGTCCATCCGGAATCAGATTAGCTTCTACATGTAGAAGTTCCAATTCATTTCTGTACATTTCCGCGTGGAAGTCTGTTCCTACCTTACCGATAAATCCTACTTTATTATTCAAATGGGCAAGAGCTCTGATCGTGTTGCATGCAGCGCCTCCCGGCACTTCAAGAAAAGACTCATCAGCAACGAATGCACACAAGCGGCGATATTCCTCATCACTCTGCAATTGCATCGAACCTTTAGGAAATTTCAATTTATCTAAAACATCATCTTCTTCGATCCGTACTAAAAGATCAACCAACGCCGATCCCAAACCAATTATCTTCATGCACCATATTTTTTCACAAAGATATTGCATATTTCGATAAATCCTTATACCTTTGCACCATCATTTCGAGAGAAAGAAACATTCTTCAGTAGCTCAGTTGGTTAGAGCACCTGACTGTTAATCAGGGGGTCGTAGGTTCAAGCCCTACCTGAAGAGCGCTTCAAAAAATCTCTTATATTTTTTATTCTTCAGTAGCTCAGTCGGTTAGAGCATCTGACTGTTAATCAGAGGGTCGTAGGTTCAAGTCCTACCTGAAGAGCTAAAATTCTAAAATAAGAATGACAAAAGCAGACTTAGTTAAGTCTGCTTTTTCTTTTTCATATCCAATTTCAAAAAACGAATGTAAAGAAAGAACATTCTGAAGAAAATAAAATTCAGGAGCAGATACACCGACATTTGCAACCAGCCTACCTGCCGGCAACCAGATTATGGAACATTTCCGGGCCAGACCGGCGTTTTAATCGCTGTTCTCCTTCACACGTCATTGACTTATGAAACGCTTAATTTTCCAGATCTTTGCTATTATTATAACATGTTTCTCCTCAACTGAAAGTTTATCAATTCATATCTATTTGTAGCATGATGAATAAAGTCTCTTCTCAAGACTGTAATTTTATCATCATACTTAATAATCATTTCGGTTTGTTCCTTTTCATCCTACACAACATAGAATCTCTACTATTATAAAAATGACGGTAGCACTTTTCGACGATCATTTTCAGAAAACAGCAACGAAGTTACTACCGGACAAGCTGCCCCTGGTAACAACAGCCTGTTATAAAACACACCTTCACAGGTTCGTATGATCAAACCGGTATCCTGAAAATAAAAAACGCGAATACCTGCTTTTTCAAAAGTCTGGTTTTCACGCCGATCTATAAAAAGAGGGACACGAAAACAAGACTTAATATTTAGGTAGGTTCTAGCAAAACCCGGCGCTAAAAGTCAGTTTCGTGCCCCAATATGTGATATTTCATCCGTATATGCATACGGAAAACAAATATTTGCATAAAGGGGACTTCACGAAACTTTTCTTCACTCGGCGCCATTCATAAACTGCTAGATTTACCCAAATGCGAGTGAATACTCATTTCATTTAATCCTTTGTATCTCTTTTGCAAATACTGTTCTTATGTACTACTATAACCGTTCATAGTATTTTTTGTTATATTGCCATATGCCTCTTTTCAAAATGAATAGACATATAAGATTATATTTTCAATATCTCAATTTTTCAATCTTACAACAATCTCAAGGTCATTATCTATAATAAAATGTTATACCAAAAATACCAGAGATATATCGAGAACTGCAATCATTTATGCAGAACAAACGCTTCTCAGCAATAATTCTCTAAGAAACAGGAATATCTCTCCAGATATTCATTCATTGCAAATGTAGCAAAATTTATTTTGAGGCTGTTATTCCTCATCCGGCACAAAAAAAGAGGCGTAAGAATAATCTTGTCAAACATCCTGGTTTTGGCGACCTAAAGTGAAACAAGAATCTTACGCCTTATTATATATGAAAACCATATACAATATGCACGTGATTTTGTCTGCTCACTTCTCTTTAATCGCCAAATTCGGATGTTCTCAAACAAAATCTTCAGAAAAAGACCTCCGATCTTCTCTTCGGCCTGTGCAAATATAAATAATAAATTATTCATATCCGGCGCAAGACTCATCTTTATACTTATTTATCCCTTTTTCCCATTTTGCCCGATATACAAGTCCAATAAATGTTCCATAAAAAAGATGTGCGGAGTCTCATATTACACCTTTCGGGCTTAGCCTCCCTTCTATGATAATATAATATCCACGCATTTTGATATAGAACATAACTATATACCAAACGCATGAATGTTATTTGATCACAAAGATAAAAACCAGCTAAGATTGAAAGGTGACAAATATCATCCACGTAAAAATAATGCTGCCTATCGCTATAAGCAGAGATGCTGCTATCCCGCCGCATCCTTGAAATCTTCCTCCATTAACGAGGGTATTGGTATCCTATTGATACATCCGAGATGTATCTCTTTAATTTCCTGTATCTGTCAATATGATAATTGTTTTTATCCAGGACGGGCGCAAAACACGCCCAAAATGTTCTGAGGTTTTGAAATTACCTTTAGGGTTTTGGATAGCTCCGCACTCCTATACAGTCTGGAAAACCATATACGAGTACCGAGATGTTTGCCTCCCCTCATAAAATTCCCAAGTTTCAGAACAAAGCAAAAATCATATATAACTTTTATCTCTTTAAGAGGTGTATTTTATACAAATATAAGTATTTATACCAATTTCCATATATCTGGGCTGACAAATTAATAAAAACCGTCTATTCGACTCTCTCACAGGAAAGAACGGGAAATTTCCGAATATCTCTGCACGTAATATTTTACCAGAAGAAATTTTAAATAATGACACTGATAATTTCCCGAGCAGTATAAAATGATTATTTTTACACGACATTTACTCTGTGAAACAGCGACAAGCATGGAGTTCTCCCTTTAATCAAAAACGATTTATAAACACATCCGGTTAGTGAAAAACAACATTAAAGTATTTATTTCGATCCTCAGCATAAACCGAACTGATAAGTAAAAACACAATCGAAGAACTTACTTTTTTATTTTCCTGATACCAGATACGAACAGGAATAAATGAAAAAAAATATCATTATTATACTGCTGTTTTTCTCTCTCGTTCACATTAATGCACAGGAAAAAGGAAACGACACAGACTACATTCTCGTACTTAGTTCCATAACGTTTGATGGTAACTGGATAAATTTCTACAAAAGTATCGACTCCGAGTTTTCATCAAAAAGTCTGCGTGTAGAAGCAGAAGAGCTGGTTGTTCCCACCTTGCAAAACAAAGACGATGTTTTTGTTCTACAGAAAAAGCTGTTGAAAAAATATAAAACTCCTCCCCGCGCTGCAATTTTTATAGGAGACCCCGGATGGTTCGTATGTTCTCCCCTTTTCAAAAAAGAGTGGAAAGACGCTCCTGCCCTCGTCACTTTCTCTTGTCCGATGATTCCCCGTACTCTCGACGATTTATTAAAAAAGAAAATTCTGACACCTGAGAATTCTATTCCAACTTCAACCTTTAATAAAGAATACAACGTCACAACCCTTGCTCATCCATACTATATCTGCGAAACCGTGAATGCCATGCAGAAAATTATGCCCCAGATGAAAAAAGTAGCATTTATATCGGACGACCGCTATATCAGTATGATTACACGTGAGAAGCTCCGTAAAGAATTTTCAACCGACTTTCCCGCCTTAGAACTTGATTTGCTGACCAGTGGAGAGCTGACAACCACCGGACTGTTAAGACGTTTATCCGACTACGATAATACGGTCGGCATCATCTATTTCTCATGGTATGTTCCTTCTAAAAACGACAATAGCAATTATCTGGACGATAACTTGAAAAAAGTGATCGGAGGGTTCGCTCATACACCCGTTTTCACACTCTCCGATATGGATATTGAAAGAGGATTATTCGCAGGCGGGCATTATATCCCGTATGCAGAATACAGTAAAACGGTAAATTCTATTCTTCATAAGATCTTATCAGGTACGCCCCCATCAAAGATTCCCCCGGGTGAAGGAGGTAAATCTACAACTTTCCTGAACTATGCGAATCTCCAGCTATTTCAGACCGATGCATCTCTCTACCCGAACGATGCCATTTATTTCCAGGCCCCACCCTCTTTTTATGAGAAATACAAAACAGCAATCCTGATCGGAAGCATTATCATTCTATTTCTAATTATATTCAGAATCTATTATCTCAGATATAGCAAAAAATATAAAATACGCTCGGAACAATATGCTTTGAAATATCAACAACTCGTTAACCGGATGCCTCTGCTTTATATCCGGAAAAAAGTATTTAAAGATCCAACAGGCCGGATTACCGACGGAGTGATAATAGATGCGAACACAACGTTTGAAGAAACCTTCCATTGCAAATTAAAAGATATTACAAAAAAAAGTATCCGGGCACTGGAAACCGACGGATTCCCTTTCACGTGGCTTTGTGATGACGAAGAGCTGAATAAGTTAACCCGGTTTTCTTATACGGATAACAATTCCGGAAAATGTTATTACTACGATAAAATATCATTTTCCGGAACAGAAAAAGGAACAATAGAGTGCTTCTGTATCGATCGTACCGAGTTTTATAAAGCCGAAGCTAAGGTCAATGATTTGCTGGAATTAAATCAACGTGTCATCAATTCGATTCACGAACCGGTTTGCTGGCTGAACAAAAACGGAATTATCGAACGGATTATCAACAATCCCACAGATACATCATTTTTCAAAAATCCTGAAAAAGTGACAGGTATAAGTATCCGTAATTTTATGGATGAAGCCAACTATGCCGAACACATGGAAGCTATCCGGGATGTCATCGAACATAACGGACATCGGCGGATGCTTCTCTATACAAAAAATGAAGAAGGTGAAGATTGTTGCCTTTCGGTACGGATGCTTTACTTTGATGACGAACGTGCGATCGCCTTTATACAGAATATCTCAGAGGCGGAAAATGAGCGCCAGAAAAATGAAAAATACCGTTTCTTTTTAAACTCAATATTGAACCATATATCTATTCCCATATGCGTAAAAGACCTGCGAACAGGCGAATATATACTCGAAAATGAAGCACATGAGCATTTGTTTTGTGAAGATACCGGTAGCTGGAAAGACCTCCATTTAAGTAAAGAGGTACAAAATATGGATCAAGCTGCTATAAAAAATAACAGTGCAAACGGTATTATAAATATAAAATCAAGAAACAAGGGATATTTATCCCTGATTGTAAGTAAAAATGTAATCCGTTCGAGAGGGGGTGAGGAATGGCTGATCAGCTCCGTGACAGACATCACCGAATTACAAAGAAGCAAACAGTTATTAGAAGAAATAAATGGACGCTATGAATTGATACTTAAATCGATAAGGTTAATCCCCTGGTCTTGGGATTTAGTAAAAAACCAATTGGAGTGCAACCTGAGATATGTCTATACTGACAAAGAAATTCCCAGAAATATCACATGGACAGAAGAGGAATTCTACAAAAATATCGTTCCCGAAGACCGTGAATATATCAAGTCCTCCATTAAAGACCTGATCGACGAAAGGATAAGCACTATCAGTGGAGAGCACCGGATGTTCCGCATAGACGGAAATATAGGCTGGTGCGAAGCATTTGCCATCGTTGGGAAGCGCGACGCATCAGGCAAGCCGATCTTGCTGGTAGGAGCTCATATGAAAATCGATGACCGGAAAAAAATAGAACAAGAACTCATAAAGGCAAAAGACAAAGCCGAAGAATCGAACCGTCTGAAATCTGCATTCCTGGCAAATATGAGCCATGAAATCAGAACCCCATTGAACGCCATAGTAGGATTCTCAAATATTCTGGCGGAAACAGATGATCCTAATGAGAAATGGGAATATGTAAATATAATTGAAAATAACAATAATCTGCTTCTCCAACTGATCAACGATATTCTCGATCTTTCTAAAATAGAAGCCGGGACTTTGGAATTTGTCTATTCGGATGTTGACTTAAACATGTTAATGGAGAATATTGAAACTGCGTCGAAGCTAAAAGCAGAAACAAAAAAACTTACACTTATTTTTGAAAGCGGAATTTCCGAATGTTATGTCCGTACAGAAAAAACACGATTAAGTCAGGTCTTAATAAATATGATTACCAATGCTATTAAATTTACTTCAGAGGGCAATATCCGTTTCGGATTCCGCCTTAATGAAGAAAATAAGCTCTATTTCTATGTTTCCGATACGGGCTGCGGAATTCCGGAAGACCAGCAAAAGCATATTTTCAGCCGCTTTGTAAAATTAAACAGCTTCGCACAAGGCACAGGGTTAGGGTTGAGCATCTGTCAGATGATCATACAAAATATGGGCGGAGAAATCGGAGTAATTTCGGAAATAAAAAAAGGCTCTACTTTCTGGTTCACAATCCCTTACCAACCTGGCAATTTCCCAAACGGTCAGTAAGATCAATGCTGGCAATAAATAACCGGCCAAGATATTTATATAATAAATCCACATAATTTCTCCCGATAGCAAACTTTCCATTGCCCGGATAAGTAAGTCTCTATTTGTTTATATAGAGTCCTTTCACCTCTTCTAATAACAATACTGCCCACACATAAAAGAAGCGTCCGGTTCTTTTTTAAGGAGAATCCGGACGCTTACAAACTAATAAACCTAAAATAACTAGATTTTCAATTCGCTATTATATTTACTTTGCTAAAATACGTGTTACATATGAACCGATTTTCACAAGATAAACCGTGTCCTTGATAAGACGAACCGGAATCACCGACTCATCACCGGCACACTGTGCAACCATGCTGCCCTGAGAGGTATAAATGAATACAGCTTCCGATGCATCGTTACCTTCTACGTAAAGATTTCCGTCGGCATAATAAACCTGAACACCAGAAACCTCGCCGTCAACAATATCCACCCCGCTGGTAATGGTAAATTTGCCTTCATTATAAACAAAATCATATTTATCCGATTCCGCTCCCGAAGGTACTATTGCAAATTCGTCCCCTTTTCTTGCGTCTGTCGTTACATCACACTCTACAACAGGTAACGTAATCAAAGAATTCGTTTCATTATCGTCTCCGACAAATCCTTCATAAACAAGCTCATATTCGTCGGGAATAACAATACCACCAAACGGACATGAAACATCTTTAGCCGTAATAGTAAGCTGGGCTTTCTTAATATTAATTACCTCTTCAACAGATTTTTCACGTGTAATATCCGTTGCCGGAACTACAAATCTCACTGTATCTTCACCTACACCTAAAACTTTATATTCTCCCGCATTTCCGGTATTCTGTATAAAATGCTCGGTTACCGTAAACTCGGTTATAGGCTCACCATTGGCTGTTACCGCAATAGTAAACGGATCCTGGCGACCATATACCAAATCATCAATACCTGTAACATCTACGACAGGATCTCCGATTATAGTCAATGTACCGTTCGTGTAAGTTATATCCTGATAATTCTTTTTTGCAGCATCAGTTAACTCTCCCGGAGTGAAAACAACATCGTATTTTCCGGCAGGAGACTCAGAAGTGGCCGTAGTAGAAACCGTAGGAAGCGTTGAAAAGACTAAACTTTCATCCAACTTATCATTACCAATCAAATTGCTATAGCTGATTGTAAATTGCGGAATATCATCACCCACATTTATATTAGAGAATTTCTTTATCGTAATAGCAACAGCTGCAGCCGGAGTTACCGTAAGAGTTCCTTTTGTATATGAAATTTCGTAATTTGCGGCTTCTGCACCAGCTACTGTTATTTCATATTCTCCTACATATACACCTCTCGAAGATGTCAATTTATCTCCGTTCGGAAGGGTTTGCTCAGGAATACTGGCAGTCGGCTTCGTCGTAAAGATTTTATCACCCTTATCCGCATCATTATTTTTCAAGCCTTCGTATGTAAATTCAAATTTATCGGTTACATAACTGTAAACACGAGTAATATCTTTTACTCCAATTGTCAACGGAGCCTTCTTGACAGAAATAGCCAAAGGCTGTGAAATAGAAGGTGAATAATTTCCCGCAGCCGCTTGGCGTGCAACCACATTTACATCTCCGACACCGATAAAGTGAATCTTACCGTCTACGATTTCAGCCACATTGGAATTATCAACTGTATAGGTAAATGTACCTTCCTGATTTTCCGACTGAGGAGCAAGTTCTACAGTTTCACCGTATACCAGTTTGCTTTCATCCAGATTACCCCATGTAATTACTGCAGGAGCACCTTTATATGTCAGAGTATAGGTATAAGTTTTTTGTCCGTTAGAAGAATCGTCTGTAACAGTGATCGTCCTCTTAGAATCCTGCAATTCACCCACAACAACATTTGCATTTGCACCATAGGCTTCAGCTACCACTTCTTTAGCGGCATCTGCTTCCGGCAATACATATTCGAAAACGTCTTCATCGAAAGAATCAAGAGCAACACCTCCGACAGTAACAGATTTCAATTTCGCATTATAAATAAAACGAACGTCATCTGCCCATAAAGTATTGTCTTTTCCTAAATTCGGACGATTGAAATAGTCAGAAGTAGAAATAATCACATTCAATTTTTCAGGAGCCTCATCCTTCAAATAATCGATAGGCACAGATATACGGGTCCAATCTTCCAGATTTCCTTCTATAGAATAAAGTTTCTTTGAAATTAACGTAATTCCGTCTGCAGGCACATTACCATTCTTAACACCTAAAATATCGATATCACGGTCAACTAATGTCTGTAGTGGAAGATCTTCCGTCTTATCCCACATATGATCCCCTTCTCCGGTCGTAGGAGCCTGAGAACTGCAAGTACCCTTCCATGAATACACAATAATCTGCGCTATTTCATCCGGTTTTTCAGTACCATGAGTTCTTTTATAATATCCCACAATAGAGTCCGGACGGTAAGTAAAATCGATACCACCTATCGATCCGCCATCACTATCGTCAGGGTCGCTTTTATCGCCAAAAGCACTTTGTGACATTACTCCGGCAACATCAGCATATACCCACGTTTTTCCTAATGTTATATAACTCGGAGAATTTGCACCGATACCGAGTAGTCCAAGCAATTGACACTTCATCTTCACACTCTTTCCTGCACCATCTCTTCCGGTATCACCAAAAACAAGCGGAAACTCCATGCCCATCTGAATTACATTCAAGGCATCCCAGCCATCGGGAACCACACCTTCTTCTTTAGCTCCCCACGGGGTTTGTTTATCAAAGTCTCCTTTGATCTGTTGTGCCTGAATACCAGTTATTCCCAGCATCAAAGCACTAATCATCAATGTAAAAATTTTCTTCATAACTACTTAGTTTTACACATAAATTATTTTCAAAATACTCTATATATCTTAAAATAAAGACTTGGCAAAATAACAACATCCTTTCGCGCCAGACAAGGTCTATTTCTACTTTTTTGTGTTCTAAAACAAAAATATCTTCTTTATAGAATGCTAACTTCCTTACTATGAGTGTTCTTTTTCTACAACCAATTATTCTTTTTCTTAAATAAAAAAGGAGAAAATACAGAATTATCCTTATCTTCGTACCACCATTAAATCACTTTTTACAACATGGAAAAGACTTTACCGAAGATTGACATTCCTGTAAACTTCGCCATCGGAACCGGAATAAACGAATCCATACTGAACTTATATAAGAAATACCCTTGCCGGCTAAATGCTGAAATCTTCGTTCTTTGCATGGGGGGCACGATTAAAGCAACAATCAATCTGACGGAATATACAGTAAAAACAAACGATTTCGTTATTCTTACACCAGGAAGCATTATCCAACTCCACGAGATAACAGGAGAGCTAAAAATCTATTTCATGGTATTTTCTTCTAAATTCATCAATACGATAGGTATAGCTAAATCTTTACTTGATTTTATGTACCTGATGAAATGCAACCCTGTTTTATCATTACCCGTGCAAATGTCTTCAATCTATCAGGAATATTTCGATCTTCTCATCCGGACAAACGAAATGCGTCCCACTCAAAACCCCGAAATACAAAAATGTATTTTACTTTCCATCTTATACAGGCTTAAAGAGTTGTATCAAAGTCAAAATACATTTCCGAACACCTCCGTATCAAACCGGAATGAAGAAATTTGTAATAAATTCGCCCGTCTTGTCATCCAGCATTACGCACAGGAACGGAATATCTCTTTCTATGCAAAAAAAATCGGAATTACACCGACACATTTAAGCAATACCGTTAAACAGACTTTGGGAAAAACCGTCATAAGCATCATTTCGGAAATGGTTATCACAGACGCCAAGGCTCAATTAAAATCGACGAATCTTCCGATCAATCAAATCGCAGAATCATTGAATTTTCCGAACGTATCTTTCTTCGGGAAATACTTTAAAAGATATGTAGGAATGGGACCACAGGCATACAGAAACAGCTAAAATGACCTACAATAATAAATCTAAAACTTTTATTTTCTAAATTTCCCAAACCAGAAGTAAATAAGCAAAATTTCTTTCTCCTGAAACAATATAAGACACAACCGAAACTAAACAAAGTGAGCCCTTATTTAATCTCTACCCTGCAATAAATTTATAAATTATTGCCTGCCGTATTATAATCCATTCCAAATATCGGACGCAACCTCCATAAACATCCGGATTCTGTCCCATTGCTGTTCTTCCGTAATCTTATCCTCTTCTCTGTCTGATGTAAAGTTACACCGCAAGCTTAAACGTAACTTTTCGAGAGGAACATATTTAAATGTATTCACAATGACAGCTCTGATCTGATCTTTATCTTCCAAATTATCAAGCTTGGATGAGTTTGTTGTCACTAAACCTAACACTGCCGACTGATTTTCTGCAAATTCCAGCATCTCAACCTCACCGGGAAAACGACCGTTATACTCTATACAAAAAGCATCTGTCGGAACAGAATGCAATGTTTCGGGAATTGAAGGATTCCGTCTCTCTTCTCCCTTTGCTAATTCGCAAATATTATAACAAATATGCAAAGATATAAGCATGTCGGCCGGTCGTTGACCGAGAGAAAATTCATTTACCAAAACCAACTGGCGTAAAACATCTTCAGGTTCGTTTCCGAAAACTTCTTTTATCTTAATAAAATCCTTTTCACAAAGCATATCCCTTGTATAATCATCCAATTGTAAAAAGCGACAATCCACACTTCTGATAGCTTCTATCACACGACGATATGCCTCCGCAATATCTTCAACCAACGGATGAATCTCGAGATAATATTCATTGGTGTTTTCGATATTTTCCTCTTTCAACAATTCTGCCAGAAGTTGCCCCGCCGACGGGATAGTCAATTTGGGAACAACATCATCGCCTGCTATACTCTTCAAAAACTGAAAATGCTGCATTACCGGATGAAAATACGAAAAACCTATTTTGCCCGTAAGCATCACCGACTCAGTTCGAACCGGAGGAGCATTAAAGCGATGTCCATGTTTAAAATCCTGCATCTCTACACCATCCAGCCCCCAGAAAAAGTCAAAATACCGACAAGTACGACGAAGCTCTCCATCGGTCACCACCTTCAACCCCAGCTCTTTTTGCTTGGCAACGAGCTTCTCGATCTCTTCACTTTCTATTGCTTCCAAATCCAGAAAAGGAATATCCCCCCGTTCATGATCCATTCTGGCTTTCTGTAATCTTTCAGATTTCAGGAAGTTTCCTGTAATATCGACCCTAAAAGGAAAAGTACGTAATGTATCCATTTGTCAAAATTTTATCTTATTATAAATAATCCGGGAAATTAACATCTCCGGAATTAACATCATTATACCAAAGAATATAAAGAATACAGAAAACTTACATCCCATAATCCTTACATACAGCCCACTTCTATAAGTGGTCCTGTTCCTGTCGTAAATCAAAACACATTACTTTTATCCGCATTCTTAACACCCAATCCGCGAGGTGTAAAAATATTCAAAATTGGCAGGTCTTCTGACTTGCTTCCGGCCGGATGCCTTCCCGATATATCTATCAGTGGCAAAAGAATTTATCCGGACGTCTAAAAGCTTCACAGCAGCGGGACTGTCCAGGACTCACACCTGATTCCCTCTTCGTTGCCCTTCCAAGAATATGAAAAAACAAACCAATTTTCGGCAAATATAAAAAATAAATTTATGTTATTTTCCAATCATGACATAAAAAAGGGAAAGCATTGAATGCTTTCCCTTTAACTTATCGTTTCTCTGAAATACAGATTAATATCTTCTTTCGGAATTGTATCCGCCTCTATTAAATCCGCCACGGTTTCCTGCCGGTCTTTCAGCTCTCGGTTTTGCTACAGAAACACTAATCACTTTGCCGTCATATTCAGCCTGATTAAGTTCACCCATAGCTTTCTGCGCCTGAGTATCGTCATTCATTTCTACGAATCCGAATCCTCTAGACCTGCCTGTTTCACGATCTGTAATCACTTTTGCAGAAGCGACTTCGCCGTATTCTGCAAATAAATCTCTTAAGTCAGCATCACCGACGCCATAACTTAAATTTGAAATGTAAATGTTCATTAAGTATAAAACTTAGAATTAATAAAAAATAAATGAGGTTAGATAACCTTGAAGGAAAGTTTACTTAACAATACATCTACTGAAAGGCAAAAACTTTAAATACAAAATAGATCAATCTCAAATATTGTCCCAAAGATAGCAGAAATAATCGAATATCACATCATAAATTCATATTTAAATATTTTGCATTATCCATTTATTCGAAAAATACCAATTATTCTGCAATATACAGGAAAAATACAGTTGTATAAGGAAACATATAAATAAAATTTTCATACAAAGCACATTAGAAAAATGTTGTACAACAATATTTCGGAAATATTGCATACTAAATAGAATTTGTATATTTGTGCGATATAAACACACCAATTTATTAAAAAATCAAAGATGGAACAATATGTAGTAGGTATTGATATAGGAGGTACCAATTCGGTTTACGGCGTCGTTGATGCCAGAGGAACCATAGTGGCCAGCGGCAGCATGAAAACAGGCTCATACGAACAAGTTGAAGATTATATCGACGAACTTGTAAAAGGACTTGAATTCATGATTCGCCAGGTCGGAGGAAAAGAATTAATCAAGGGAATCGGTGTTGGTGTTCCTAATGGTAATTTCTTTAATGGTTGCATCGAATTCGCACCCAACCTTCCATGGAAAGGAAAGATTCCTTTTGCAAAATTAATCAGCGAAAGAATCGGTATACCGGTAGCTCTTACCAATGATGCTAACGCGGCTGCCATTGGGGAAATGACCTATGGTGCTGCAAGAGGAATGAAAGACTTTATCGTTATCACCTTAGGAACAGGAGTCGGTAGCGGTATCGTTGTCAACGGCTCTTTGGTTTACGGACATGACGGATTTGCAGGCGAGCTCGGACACGTGGTAATGCGTCGCACGAACGGACGTCTTTGCGGATGCGGAAGAACCGGATGCCTGGAAGCCTATGCTTCGGCAACAGGTGTTGCCCGTACCGCACGTGAAATATTGGAAATCTGCAATAAGGAAAGTATATTGCGTGAAATCGCCCCGGAAGATATCACTTCGAAAGATGTATTCGATGCAGCAGTAAAAGGGGACAAAATCGCACTGGAAATATTTGAATTTACCGGTAATATGCTAGGGGAAGCTTTTGCTGATTTCATTGCATTCTCAAGCCCGGAAGCGATCATTCTTTTCGGCGGTCTTACAAAAGCCGGCGACTTGATTATGAATCCTATCCGGGAAAGCATGTATAAAAATACGTTAAACGTATTTAAAGGCAAAACCCAATTGTTGTTCTCTCAGTTGAAAGAGAGTGACGCCGCTATTCTGGGGGCAAGTGCCCTCGGATGGGAAGCTAAATAAATATTTATCTTACCTAACTTAATATAAGCGGCTTCGGAAAATCGGAGCCGCTTTTCATTTATAAATAATTCTTTTTAATCCATGCAACATCCTCTCTCCTATTTTTCTTTCTGTCCTCATTGCGGATCAAAAAAATTCGAAGAAAACAATTTTAAATCCAAACGTTGCCTAACATGCGGCTTTGTCTATTATGCAAATGCCTCGGCCGCCACAGCCTGTTTTATCCGCAACAAGAAAAATGAAATCCTGATAGCACGACGTGCCAAAGATCCGGCAAAAGGGACACTGGATCTTCCCGGTGGTTTTGTCGATATGAATGAAACGGCAGAAGAGGCGATCTGCAGGGAAATACGGGAAGAAACATCCCTGAAGATAACAACACCCAGATATTTGTTTTCTCTTCCGAATATCTATATCTATTCGGGAATGGAGATCCATACATTAGATATGTTCTTTGAAGCAGATATGATTGAAAATAATCTTCCAAATGCAGCAGACGACGTTGCCGAACTCTTTTTCTCTCCTTTAGAGCAACTTATCCCTTCATCTTTCGGACTAAATTCAATCAAGGCTGCGGTTGAAAAATATTTATTTCTATCTTTGTGCAAAGAAAAGTAAATGACCATTGCTTATGAAAAAATTGGTAGCTTTATGGAGTTTGTGCATCCTGTTTCCGGCCTTGCAAGCTCAACGTTCGTATGAATCGGAATCTCCCCGGCATCTTTTAAATGAAGGGAAAGAGCTCTTTGAAGAACGTAATTATGCAGGAACCATCGATAAGTTGAATTACTTTCTTCAAAACCATGTCGATACGAACGACCGGGAAGAAGCCGATTATCTGTTGGCCGCATCTACCTATTACATGGGAAGTAAAGATGCCATGCAAATGGTACGGGAATACCTCGACAACCACCCGGCCGGACGATTTACAAACGAAGCCAGTTTTTTATTAGGCTCACTTTTCTTTGAACAAAAAGATTATAAAAAAGCTATCTTCTGGATGAATGAAGCGGATATAGATATTCTCTCTGCAAAACAGCAGGATGAATATTGTTTCCGGGTGGCTTATTCAAATCTCGAACTGAAAAAATACGACGAAGCTGATTTTTATTTTTCATTGCTTGAGAAAAACAGTGACAGCTATCGATCTACTGCCGAATACTATTTAGCCTATATCCAATATGCACAAGGTAACTACAACAAAGCTCTTAAAGCATTTACCAAATTAAAAGCCGATCCGGCATTTCGTAAAAATGCACTTTATTTCACAACCCAGATCTATTTTGTACAGGGTAAATATGCCCGTACGATAGAGGAAGGACAACAATTACTGAAAAGTTATCCCGACAATAGTGAAAATACAGAAATTAAACGCTTGCTCGGAAACTCCTATTACCAAGAAGGCAATTTACAACAGGCAATCGATTATCTGTCTCAATATGCACAAGAAGCAGAAAAACCCCAGAGAAACGATCTTTACATCCTCGGTATCTGCTATTTTACAACTCATCAATATAATAAAGCGGTAAAATATCTGAGCAAAACCGTAGCAAAAAACGATGAAATCGGACAAAATGCTTACCTCTATCTGGGACAGGCTTATCTAAAACTGGACGATAAATACAATGCACGTATGGCTTTCGAGGCTGCATCACAAAGTACCTTTGACCGAAGTGTACAGGAAGCTGCCCTCTTTAATTATGCCCTCCTTATACATGAAACATTTTCCGCCTTCGGTGAAAACGTAAAAGTATTCGAAGATTTCCTAAACCGTTTTCCCAATTCAAGATATGCCGATCAGGTAAGCAAATATTTAGTTGAAGTATACCTGACTACAAAAAATTACGAAGCAGCCCTCCAGTCAATTGAAAAAATAAAATCACCGGGTCCCAAAATACTGGAAGCGAAACAATCTATTTTATATCAATTAGGGATCAATGCTTTTGCCAACTCCGATTATAACGACGCTATTAACTTTTTCACAAAGGCCATTCAAGTGGGGAGTTACAATCCTATAGCAAAGGCGAACGCACTGTTCTGGCGGGGAGAAAGTTATGCCAAGCTGAATAAATACGATCTGGCAAAAAAAGATTACCAAAGCTATCTTTCCTCGGCAAACAAAAATAATACTCTGACAAAAATGGCCTATTACGGTCTGGGATACGCATATTTCAAACAAAAGAATTATAATGAGGCTTTACGGCAATTCGATTCTTATTTATCCAGGGAAACACAAGACAGCAACCCTGCATTTGCCGATGCTTTCAACAGGAAAGGAGACTGTCTCTTCTACACACGCGATTTCACAGGAGCAAAAGAAGCCTACGCCCAGGCCGACAGACTCCTTCCGTCGATCGGGGATTATTCACTATATCAATTAGCAATCATCGAAGGTATAATTAAAAATTATCCGGAAAAAATCAATAAGCTGAATACACTAATCAATATGTATCCGGAATCTTCGTACATGGACGATGCTTTGTTCGAAAAAGGGCGGACTTATGTTATTACCGAAAACTCGGGAGAAGCAGAAAAAGCTTTTATTCGTCTGATGGAGAAATGTCCGAACAGCGTTCTCGCCCGTAAAGCCGGAATACAATTAGGATTACTTTATTTCAACGAGAATCGTTTGGATAACGCTATACAGGTATTAAAAAGCATCATAAAAAGCTATCCCGGAAGCGAAGAGGCACAGATCGCACTGCAGGATCTGAAAACCATCTATGTGGAGAAAGATGCCGTCGACTCGTATGTAGATTATACCAATACACTCGGAGGCTCATCGCGGCTGGAAGAGCGTGAACAGGATTCACTCTCCTATATTGCGGCCGAAAAACTTTATATGCGGGGACAATATGAAGTAGCATTAAAAAGCTTCCAGAACTATCTGAACAGATTCAATCCGGGTATTTTTACCGTTTCGGCTCAATTCTATTCAGGCAAAATCAACTACAACAACAAAAATTACGATAAAGCGCTGAATGACCTTAAAGCGGTACTGGCATCGGAAAACCTGACTTTCCGTGAAGAAGCATTGACAATGAAAGCCAACATCGAATATCTCAGGGAAGACTACCACGAAGCTATAAAGTCTTTTGAAGAACTATATCATACTGCGCATGAAAGTGTATTGAAAGAAGAAGCACTGCTGGGTATGCTCAGGTCTGCTTATTACAGCAAACTCTATGACAAGGCTATCGAGGCAGCCGACAAAATGCACTCGATTGAAAAATTACCGGCTGAAATGCGTAATGAAGCTTCTTATATCAAGGCTAAGGCTTTAATTAATCTGAACCGGATAAAAGATGCAGTTCCTTTGCTTTCTGAGTTGAAAAAAGATACACGTAATACTTTCGGGGCAGAAGCAAAATACCTCCTGGCTCTCTATTACTTCGATACGGACCAGAAAGATAAAGCGGAAAAAGAGATTATGAGCTATATAGAAGAAGGCACACCTCATTCCTATTGGCTGGCAAAAAGCTTTATTCTCCTTTCCGATATCTATATCAGCCAAAACGATAATTTCCAGGCTAAACAATATCTGGAAAGTGTAAAGGCCAATTATAAGGGAGAGGACGATATCCTCCCGGAAGTAGAGAAAAGGCTCCAAAAAATCAGTCAACAATAATCAGAGAAAAAATTCTGTTATGATACAATTCAGAAATATCGCTTTATTGATAGCCTGTGCAGGCTCTCTGTTATCGGGAAATGCCCAGAATCAGGGAAAAGAGCAACCGTTGCAACGTGAACTCCTGCTCGAAAGGGAATACAACCCGGACATTATGGACGCTACGAAATATTTCTCTTTACCGGAACTTACCCCTCCGTCTATAACAAAATCAGAAATAGAGTATGCAAATTTTGTAATTCCTTTCCAGCCGGAGCGTGCACTCTCTCCGTTGCAACCCGGAAATGTAAATACAGAAATAAAACATTCGAAAAAACGGGGATATATACGTGCTGCCGGAGGAAACTACCTTAACCTGAACGGAGATGCCGGTTATCATATCCTACAGAACGAAAAAGATAAACTATCACTTTGGTACAGCCACAGGTCAACCAATGGAAAAATAGAATACCTGGATACAGATATTAAACAAAAGGCAAAGATTAATGACAATACGGTAGGAATCGATTACGCACATACATTCAAGTACAACATATGGAAACTATCGGCAGCTTATGGATCATATGCCTTTAACTATTACGGCCGTCCGACAGACATAAGAGATTTGGAGATCGGAATCTTCAATCTCGACAAATTACAACGGAACCAGCTTATTTCATTCAATACGGGTCTTGCTACTAAAGAAAACGAAGCTTTCAATTACGACGTGAATCTTAGTTACTACAATTTCTACAGGAAATTAGGTGCTCAGCCTGACTTCAAAGGCGTAATCGAAAACTCTGCGGACATAGATTTCGACTTTTACGGCGATTTCAATAGCAATAAGCGTATCGGTCTCGACGGACACATAAATGCGTTCTTCTACAATCTACCCAATCTGCCGGACGGCTATACTCACGTATTTAACGGCTTTAACAATTATGTAGATATCTGCCTCAATCCTTATTTCGGAGTAGAAGATAACGACTGGAAACTACGGGTCGGTGTACTTGCCCACCTCGACATCAATGAGAGCGAATTTATGATTGCACCCGATATCCGTTTCGATTGGCTGTTTAGCCAGCATTCCAAACTTTATATCAATGTAACGGGCGACGTTCGTCATAACAGTAATAAAGATATGCTTTGGATCAACCGTTACGTTGACCCGACCCAACGCGTACAACATACAAAAGATTGGATTATAAGTGAGATCGGTATAAAGTCACAGCCTGTCGCTCCGTTCTGGTTCGATGTTAACCTCGGCTACGACATATCGGAGAACGATGTATTTTTCACTCCCGGACATATTGGAGAATGGGCTAACGTAGCGACTCCACGTTATATGAAATCCCGGAAATTTCACATCGGAGCTGCCTTAAATTATAAGATACTCAACAATCTCTCAGTATCGGCTAAAGGAAAATGGAATGCATGGAATGTTTCCAACGACGACTTGAAAGTCCAACTGGATAATGTAGATCTGAAAGCTTACGGAAAGCCCTCTTTTGAAGCGGAAGCTTCACTGAAATACCAGCCTATTCCAAAGCTCTTCCTCGAAGCAAATTATCAGTTGCTGGGAGGACGATATACATGGCTTAACCGCATAAATGAAAAAATGAAAAATATCAACGAACTGAACCTGAAAGGCACCTATGTATTTAACGATACCTTCTCCGTATTCGCTCAGGTAAACAATCTTCTTTTCCAAGAATATGAACTGTGGTGGGGATATCCGATGCAGAAATTTAATTTCCAAGTAGGGTTCAATATTAATTTCTAATCATAAAATACTCCTTAATTCGACAATTTCCGGAATTTAAACATTCAGATTCCTATTTTCAACAAACAATATTAAAATATAAAAACGGCTGATCTTACGATTCAGCCGTTTTTATATTAACGGAATACCGATACAAACAAATTACAGGCATATACAAGAGAAATTTTTTTTATCATTATACAGGAAAGATTTAAATCTATTTATATAACAGATTTAAAAAGAAAAAGATAAAAAGCACTTTTTCCGGCACTATAAAACGGCCTTTCAATCAGAAAATTAAAAACTTTATCTTTTAAAAGAGACAGAGCTCACTCATTTTTCCTAATTTTGCACCGTTTTTGAACAATCAGGCAATTATGGCGCAAAATAATCTAGTAATAGTAGAATCACCTGCAAAGGCTAAGACAATTGAGAAATTTCTTGGCGACAATTTCAAAGTGATGTCCAGCTATGGACACATCCGGGACTTGAAGCCAAAAGATTTCAGCATCGACATTGAGAAAGGATATCTTCCGATATACGCCATACCCGAAGAGAAGCAAGAATTAGTTAATAAACTCCGTAAAGAAGCCAAAAAGGCCGATATGGTATGGCTTGCCTCGGATGAGGACCGTGAAGGAGAAGCCATATCTTGGCACCTCTACGAATCGCTGGATTTAAAGCCTGAAAAGACAAAACGGATCGTTTTTCATGAAATCACGAAAAATGCCATCTTAAATGCGATTGAACATCCCCGAGATATCGACAAGAATCTGGTCAATGCACAGCAGGCACGGCGTATTCTCGACCGCATCGTAGGTTTCGAGCTATCTCCTATTTTATGGAAAAAAATCAAGCCTGCGCTTTCCGCAGGGCGTGTACAATCGGTTGCAGTGAAACTGGTTGTAGAAAGAGAGAGAGAAATACACGCTTTCAAAGCGGAGGCTTCATACAGGGTAATCGCCGTATTCACGACTCCGGAAGGGTTGGAATTTAAAGCGGAATTAGCCCGTCGCTTAAAGACAAAAGAAGAAGTTATCAAACTTCTGGAAGAGTGCAGCAAATCCGAATTCAAAATCGAGGATATTGTCAAAAAGCCATTTAAAAAATCTCCGGCACCACCATTTACAACTTCTACCCTTCAACAGGAAGCTGCCCGTAAACTGGGATTTCCGGTAGGACTTACAATGTCGATAGCCCAAAGATTATACGAATCCGGGCATATCACCTATATGAGAACCGATTCAGTTATACTATCATCACTGGCTATCAATACCTCCAAAGAGGCTATATCGAAACTCTACGGAGAAAATTATATAAAGACAAGACAGTTTTCTAATAAAACAAAAGGAGCACAGGAAGCACACGAAGCAATTCGTCCGACATATATTACCAATACTGAAATCGAAGGAACCGCACAGGAAAAAAAACTGTATAACCTGATCTGGAAACGTACCATCGCTTCACAAATGGCGGATGCCGAACTGGAACGTACCACAGCGACCATTTCAATTTCAGATAGCAAAGAACATTTCCAGGCTACCGGAGAAACGATAAAATTCGACGGCTTTCTACAGGTTTATCTGGAAAGTGCGGATGATGAAAATGAAAACGAGAATACAGAAAACCTGCTACCCCAACTGAAAAAAGGAAGCCTGCTGACCAGCAACGAAATCGTTGCTACCGAACGTTTCACCCAACGTCCGCCACGTTATACGGAAGCCAGTCTGGTAAGAAAATTGGAAGAACTGGGCATCGGTAGGCCTTCAACCTATGCCCCCACTATACAAACCATACAACAACGCGAATACGTTGCTAAGAGCGATAAGCCGGGAACAGAGCGTCTATACAGCGAACTAAAACTGAAAGCCGGGAAAATAACCGAAAAAGAGAAAAAGGAGATTACCGGAGCCGACCGGAACAAGCTTATTCCGACCGACATAGGTATTGTAGTAACCGATTTTCTGCAAGAATCCTTTCCCGATATTCTGGATTATAATTTCACAGCTACCGTTGAAAAAGATTTTGACGATGTTGCCGAAGGACTCAAGGAATGGACAAACTCGATAGACTCTTTCTACAAAATGTTTCATCCTGTAGTAAAAGAGGTTTCAGCCGCCAGAAGCGAACGAAAGGTAGGAGAGCGTGTACTCGGAACCGATCCCAAAACCGGACGCCAGGTTTCTGTTAAGATCGGCAGGTTCGGCCCGCTGGTACAAATAGGACAGAGCACAGACGAAGAAAAACCGGTATTTGCCTCCTTAATGAAAGAGCAATCCATTGAAACGATCTCTCTCGAAGAGGCTCTGGAACTTTTCAAATTACCGAAAAGTCTCGGCGAATACAACGGTGAAAATATCTCCGTTGGAAGCGGCAGGTTTGGTCCATTCGTAAAAATGGGAAAAATGTACGCCTCTCTGCCGAAAGAGAGTAATCTTATGGAAGTGACGCTCGAACAGGCAATCGAACTGATCGAGGACAAAATACGTAAGGAGAAGGAAAAAGTAATTAAAAGATTCGGAGAAAACGATCCTATAGAAGTTTTAAGAGGTCGTTTCGGCCCCTACATCACCTATAAAGGAAACAACTATAAAATACCGAAAGGTACCGATCCGGAATCCCTTACACAAGAGGCATGTGAAAAAATTATAGCAGAAGCTCCGGCTAAAACAAAACCGGCACGGAAGAAAAAAACGAAATAATCCGGATCACACCTAAATTGATCCGGAATATAGTTATTCTAAGAATATGATAACCGATACCGTTCACCTCATTTATTTTTCGCCGACTCACTCGTCGTGCAAAATAGCAGAAGCTATTGCAAAAGGGGTTGGTGCCGGACAAATAATCGAAACCGATATTACCCTGAACGTACCTAAAGCTGTATTATACATAAAAAATACTCTAACCATTATATCGGTACCCGTTTATGGTGGTAGATGCGCAGAGACAGCGATGGAGCGGATGAAACAAATTAAAGCTATCGATTCTCCCGTAATCTTATCTGTTCTTTACGGAAATCGGGATTATGAAGATGCTTTACGAGAATTGAGAGATTTTGCCGTTGAGGCCGGATTCGTACCCGTATCAGGAGGAGCATTTATCGGAGAGCACTCTTACAGCCGGGAAAATATGCCTATTGCGAAAAATCGTCCGGATGAACACGATCTTCAAATAGCATTTGAGTTCGGCAAACGTTCAGTTGAAGAAATAAAAAAATTCTCAGAGTTAAAAGATATATCGAAATTAAGAGTTAAAGGGCACTATCCTTATAAAGAAAAGAAGCCATCCACACCAGCAGCACCTGTCACCGATATGGAGTTATGTAGCTTGTGCGGCACTTGCATAGAATTATGCCCGACACAGGCAATAGAATCGATCGACAATAAAATAGAGAGCGATAAAAAGAATTGTATAAAATGCTGTGCCTGTGTAAAAGAGTGCCCGAGCAATGCACGTATTTTCGACACGCCTTATACAGAATGGCTGTATACGAATTTCAGTACGCCCAAAGAACCCGAATTATTTTATATTAGGTGATAAAAATTGAACAAAACTTATAAAAAGAAAGCGGACAATTATAAATTGTCCGCTTTCTTTTTATATAATCGTTTTCATTATTACATCCGCTCAGGAACCTCTATACCCAATAACGACATTCCTGTACGAACCACTTTTGCAACATTTGTCGAGAGCAACAAGCGGAAAATCTTTACCGCTTCATTTTCCTCCTTTAATATAGAAAAATCATGATAAAACTGGTTGTACTCTTTCACTAGGTCATACACATAATTGGCAATTAAAGCCGGACTATATTCTGCACCTGCTTCCTTAACAATCGAATCGAATTGTACAATCTGCTGTATCAAAGCGATCTCCTTCTCGGAAAGTTCAATATTTTTATTAAAATGATCCGGCATTACAATACCCTGTTCCTTTGCTTTACGCAATACAGAACAGATACGCGCATAAGTATACTGAATAAACGGCCCTGTATTTCCGTTAAAATCAATCGATTCTTTCGGATTAAATGTCATATTCTTACGTGGGTCCACTTTCAGAATGAAATATTTCAATGCTCCTAATGCAACCATGCGGGAAATTTTTTCTGCTTCCTCCGGCGTACAATCATCGAGCTTTCCAAGCTCTCGGGAAGTCTCCCTCGCCGTCGCAACCATTTCATCGACCAAATCATCGGCATCTACGACCGTTCCCTCACGCGATTTCATCTTCCCCTCGGGCAACTCCACCATCCCATACGAAAAGTGAACCAAATCCTTTCCCCATGAAAAACCAAGCCGATCGAGCAAGATCGATAAAACCTGAAAATGATAGTTTTGTTCATTCCCGACCACATAAATCATTTTATTGATGGGATAATCATCGAAACGAAGCTTTGCCGTACCAATATCCTGTGTCATATAAACAGAAGTTCCGTCTCCACGCAAAAGAAGCTTCTGATCTAATCCGTCTCCAGTCAGATCAGCCCATACCGAACCGTCTTCCTTACGGAAAAAGATTCCCTTTTCCAAACCTTCCAGAACTTTTCCTTTCCCTTCTTTATAGGTTTGAGATTCATAATAAATCTTATCGAAATCTACACCCAGCTTCTTATATGTTTCGTCAAAGCCCGCATAGACCCATTCATTCATCATTTTCCATAAAGAAACAACTTCTTCGTTTCCAGCTTCCCACTGACGTAACATTTCGCGCGCCTCAGCCATCAACTCTGAAGCCGCTTCTGCCTCCTCTTTACTCTTTCCTGCAGCCTGAAGCACTGCCAGCTCTTGCTTATACTTTTTGTCGAAAAGAACATAAAAATCACCTATTAAATGATCTCCTTTTTTATTTGCCTTTTCAGGTGTGATACCTTCGCCCCATTTTCTCCATGCAAGCATCGATTTACAAATATGGATACCCCGGTCATTCACAATATTCGTTTTCACGACACGGTTTCCATTGGCTGCCATAATTTTTGCCAAACTATACCCCAGCAAATTATTACGTACATGTCCCAAATGTAAAGGCTTATTCGTATTAGGCGAAGAATATTCGATCATAACCAATGGAGAATTATCATTCGATGCTGTTATCCCAAACGAAGAATCAGAATGAACGCGATCGAGCAATTGCAGCCATGCCTGGGTTGCTATCGAAAGATTCAGGAATCCTTTAATAACATTAAATTTCGAAATAAGCGGTTCATGCTCCAATAAATAGGTACCTATCTCCTTTGCCGTCGATTCAGGATCTTTTTTAGAAAGCTTGAGAAACGGAAAGACAACTAAAGTTACATGCCCTTCAAACTCCTTTTTCGTTTTCTGAAGCTGTATTTGCGAAGCATTTACTTCTGTTCCGTATAATGAACAAAGGGCTTTAAATATTGATTGTTCCAACTGATTTTCTAACTGCATAAATCGAAATATTAACTTTAATTATATTTAAAGACAAAGGTAACGCAAATTCAAGAATTGCCGAAGTTTTTACGGGAATAAAAAAGGGGATAGCTCTAAGAGCCATCCCCCATTTTTATTCCTATTTGAATTCTTAATTCAACTGCAATTCTGCACCTGGTTTGAATTTTGCCACTTTCTTTGCAGGAATAATAATTTCTTGTTTTGTTCTTGGATTTAAGCCTTTTCTTGCTGCCTTTTCGCTAACAGAGAATGTTCCGAAACCAACAAGAGCCACTTTTCCACCGATTTTCAATTCGTTTTTTACAGCTTCGAGAACTGCATCTACCGCCTTTTTGGCGTCAACTTTTGTTAATTCTGCATTAGCAGCTACCACGTTGATTAAATCAGCCTTGTTCATGTTTTACTAATAATTAGAGTTTAATAAAAAAGTTTATTTATCTGTTTATTTTAGGTTTGAGGCACAAATATAACTCAAATACCCAACTTTCAAGCGACGCAAAGTTTAAAGAAACTTAAAAACAAAATAAAAGTAAAGAAAAATACCGCTGTGACATAAAATAAATATTATTTTGATTCGTTTACAATCTGCCGGCAATCATTCCACCCATAATAGAATTTGCTTTACTGTCACTTGTGTATCACCAATTATTTACGTAGGTTTGTATTGTAAATATACGACTAAATTTATGTACAAAAATAGTGTTTTCGGGAATAATAGCTCCGTTAGTACCAACATTATCATCATTAATGTTCTTATTTGGATTGCGTGCCTGATTTTGCCTAAATACAACATTGACCTGCAAAACATATTAGGCCTCCATTTCATACCGTCAAGTGACTTTAAATTATATCAGCTAATAACTTACATGTTCGTGCACAGCACACCTTCACCGGCTCATATCTTTTTCAATATGTTTGCCGTATTCATGTTCGGACGTGTAATCGAAAACACATGGGGGCCTGCCAGATTTCTTACATTTTATCTTATTACAGGAATCGGTGCCGGCATTGTGCAACAGCTTGCCTGGTGGTACGACCTGCGTGACCTGCTCTCTTCATCTTATGAAATGATTAACTTAGGAGGTACGGTAGTTATGCCGAAAGCGGCATTCCTCAACCAAATCGTCACAATCGGAGCTTCCGGTGCTGTTTTCGGAATCTTGCTTGCTTTCGGGATGCTATATCCGAATGTTCCTTTATTTATTATGTTTATTCCGATTCCCATAAAGGCAAAATATGTCGTTATAGGTTATGGATTAATCGAATTGGTCAGCGGAATAGGAAACTTTACCGGTGACAACATCGCTCACTTCGCCCATCTAGGCGGTATGTTATTCGGCTATATCCTGATTAAGTTCTGGCAGAAAAAGAGATGAATAATTTAATTCAAATCTATAAAGGAAGTACGCTTTCCAATAAGCTTATTTTCATAAACATAGGCATTTTCGTAATTCTGAAACTTGCAGCAGTACTCTTCATGCTCTTTAACATATCGATTCATGAAGGATTAACTTATTTCGAAGTACCCTCCTCCCCCATCGAATTACTGAAACAGCCATGGAGTATAATAACCTATGCATTTCTGCATGCAGGCTTTTTCCATATACTTTTCAATATGCTATGGCTTTACTGGTTTGGGCAATTGTTTCTAAGTATTTTTACAGGAAAACAAATGCTCGGGATTTACTTGCTGGGGGCTATTGCCGGAGCAGCCATGTTCGTATTAGCCTATAATATTTTTCCCTACTTTACCTATACGAACCAGAGCAGTTATCTTGTCGGGGCATCTGCAGCTGTAATGGCTATCGTTTTCGCCGTTTCCGTCTATAATCCAAATTTAGAAATATATATCTTCCTTTTCGGAAGAATTAAATTGATTTACCTTGCTCTTGCAAGTTTTATTATAGATTTTTTATCCGTAACATCGTCAAATGCAGGCGGTCATTTTGCCCATATCGGTGGAGCATTGCTGGGTGTCCTATTCGCATTACAGTACAAAAAAGGTAAAGATATATCCAATATCATCAACAAACCTATCGATTGGATCGTTTCTTATTTCCCGAAGCCAGGGAAGAAAAGAAACATGAAAGTAACTTATAAAAAAGAAAATATCGATTGGAACTATAACGAGAAAAAAAACAAAAATGTGGCAGAGATCGATACTATTCTAGAAAAAATCAAACGTTCCGGCTACAACAGCCTTACAAAAGAAGAAAAGCAAAAACTTTTCGATGCCGGGAATAAATGATTTGAAGCCCTATGATGATTATCGGTAAAGTAATCAAGCATACCCTATACACAGCAAATATAATAGCGTTATTACTTTTGCTGCTATCTTCCTTTTCTGACAGAATATCGCCGCAAACATGGCTTTTACCCTCTTTCCTGGGAATTGTATTCCCCCTCTTCCTTATTATCAATCTTGTATTTCTTGTTATATGGCTACTATCGTTCCGATGGAAAGCCATACTGGGAAATATGTGCATCTTATTACTATGCTGGGGTAGCATACACACCTATTATCCAATCAATATACTGGAGACAAAAAAGCTGCCGGAAAAGCCCATTAAATTAATGACCTACAATATTATGGGCTTCGCCTATAAAGGACATACAAAAGAAAAGCCCAATCCTATCATAGAATACATACAGAAAGAGGATCCGGACATCATCTGTTTACAGGAATACATTATTTCCAAAGTAAATAAAAAATTAAACGATGCAGTTATAAGAAAGGCATTCAGGGATTACCCTTACAAAAAAGCTATTTATTTTGACAGGAACGATGCACATGATTATGGTATTGTTGTCTACTCCAAATATCCCATAACAGGTTCAGAACGCATAAACTATGAAAGTACATTCAACGGCTCCGGACTTTTTTACATTAAAATCGGGGATAAAAAATTGGCATTGATAAACAATCATCTGGAAAGCAACCGGATTACCAAAAAAGATAAAGAATTTTATAATAGCCTTAGCAAAGGCTCCATCAATACCGATAAACTCGAACTACTTAAAAATAATATCGTCAGCCGTTTAAAACCGGCATTTCTGCAACGGGCAATACAAGCGGATTCAATTGCAAAAAAGATCAAGGAGCTCAATACCGATTATATATTGGTATGCGGTGATTTGAACGACACTCCGATATCTTATGCCAGACACACTATACAAGGACCTTTAATCGATGCTTATACCTCCAACAGCACTGGCCCCGGAATTTCTTATAATGCCGACCACTTCTGGTTCCGGATCGACTACATTTTCCATTCACCCAGAATTCGTACCTACCAATGCCGGACGGACCGAAGCATAAAAACTTCCGATCATTATCCTCTATGGTGCTATTTTACATTAGAATAAAAATCAAAACAATACGAATGAAAAATCTACAAATAAATGCCCAGATAAAGACGAAAAAATAAGAAAAAAGCTTATATTTGCGACTTCGTTATTAAAGACAAATTAAACTATATAAAAAATAAAAACAAATGCAAAACAAAGGATTCGTAAAGATCTTCGCTGTTGCGCTTTCGTTGGTATGCCTGTTTTACCTATCCTTTTCGATAGTAACAAGATACTATACAAATAAAGCGAAAGAGTACGCAGCCGGTGACATGATGAAAGAGAGTTTTTATTTAGACTCTCTGTCTACAGAAAAAGTATGGCTTAATTACACCCTGAAACAGGCCCGGGAAATGGAAATCAACTTAGGGCTTGACCTGAAAGGGGGTATGAATGTGGTTCTGGAATTGAACGTTGCCGATGTTATTCGTTCGCTTTCGGGAAATAACACAAATGAAAATTTTAATAAAGCCCTTGCTGAAGCCCAAAGTAAACACTCTCTGACCAGTAAAGATTTTATCACTGTCTTTGTTGAAGAATATAAGAAACTGGACCCGAATGCACGGCTGTCTGCTGTATTCAGCACTTTCGACCTGAAAGACAAAATCAAGCCCGAAAGCAGTGACGAAGAAGTTATTAAAGTAATCCGTGAAGAACTGAAAAGCGCCATAGACAATTCGTTTAACGTTCTTCGTACCCGTATCGACCGTTTCGGTGTGGTTTCACCTAATATACAACGTCTGGAAACAGACGGTCGCATCCTGGTAGAACTTCCGGGAGTAAAAGAACCCGAACGTGTACGTAAACTGTTACAGGGAAGTGCAAACCTGGAATTCTGGGAAACTTACAGTCTTCCAGAAATCTATCCGGCTTTGATACAAGCAAATAATATTATCCGTGTGGCAAATGAACTCGAAGAAGAAAATAAAGCAAACAGCACGGAAACTGTGGTAGAAGAAGTTGTAACCGATAGTTCATCAACAGGTATTGATGCTCTCGTAAGCTCACTGACGGAAGCCGATTCTCTCGCTTCGACACCTGATCAGAAACAAAATCCTCTGTTTGCCGTACTGATGCCGAACGTACAGGGTGGTACTCCTATTCCCAGTGCTGCAGTCGGACGAGCACATTATAAAGATACGGCAACAGTATCGAAATACCTGAATATGAAACAGGTTAAAGATCTGCTGCCAAGAAATGTTATGTTTAAATGGACAGTAAAACCTCAGGACGAAAAAGGTCAATATTATGACTTAATCGCATTGAAAGTAAGTAGTCGTGACGGAAAAGCTCCATTGGAAGGTGACGTTATTACCGATGCAAGGGACGACTTCAGCCAGACCACCGGTTATTCGGAGGTTAGTATGACTATGAATGCGGAAGGTGCAAAAAAATGGGCACGCCTTACTAAAGAAAACGTAGGAAAAAGCATCGCAATCGTTTTAGATGGTTTTGTTTATTCATTTCCGCGCGTAAACGGTGAAATACCAGGAGGCCGTTCTTCAATTACCGGAGACTTTACTCCCGAAGAAGCCAAAGACTTGGCAAACGTACTCAAGTCAGGTAAAATGGCAGCCTCTATTCACATCGTCCAGGAAGATATTGTCGGACCATCTCTCGGCCAGGAAGCTATCAACGACGGAGTTCTCTCTTTCGCTATCGCACTCATTCTGTTAATGATCTATATGTGTGGTGCATACGGCCTTATTCCGGGAATGATTGCGAACTGTGCACTTATTGTCAACATATTCTTCACGCTCGGAATATTAGCGTCGTTCCAAGCAGTACTTACCTTATCAGGCATTGCGGGTATGGTATTAACCTTAGGTATGGCTGTTGACGCCAACGTATTGATATATGAACGTACGAAAGAAGAATTACGTGCCGGAAAGAATATAAAGAAAGCAATAGAAGACGGATACAAGAATGCATTCTCTGCAATCTTCGACTCTAACCTGACAACGATTATTACCGGTATTGTCCTCTTCTATTTCGGAACAGGTCCTATACGTGGTTTTGCTACTACTTTGATTATAGGCTTGGTTTCCTCTTTCATTACAGCTGTATTCCTGACACGTATCGTATATGAAGGACTTCTGGCTAAAGGAAAATTGCAAAACCTTACTTTTACGACAAGATTTACAAAGAACTTCCTGACACATACCACTTTCAATTTCCTTGCTAAAAGAAAGGTGGGATATATTCTTCCGCTTATCCTTATCGTCATAGGAGCTATTTCTTTAGGAACTTTGGGGCTGAATAACGGTATCGATTTCACAGGGGGACGGAACTATGTGATCCGCTTCGATAAAGACGTAAATACAGAGGAAATCAAAGATCTTTTAAATGAAGATTTTGGTTCAATAGGAGTAATTACTATCGGAAGCAATAATCAGGTTCGCATATCAACCAACTATAAAATAGAAGACAATACCGAATCTGTAGATAATGAAATTACGACAAAGTTATACGAAGGTTTGACCCCATTATTGGACGGAGCTACGCAGGAAGAGTTTGTAGCCGATTATATAAAGAGTTCTCAAAAAGTAGGGCCCAGCATGGCCGACGATATCAAAAACGGAGCTATTCTCGCCATCATATTCTCTATGATCTGTATGGCAATTTATATCCTTTTCCGGTTCCGTGATATTTCATTTTCTGTCGGTACAATCGCTTCTATCGCAGTAACTGTCTGCTCGATCATAGCCTTATACAGTCTGTTATGGCGGTTTATGCCATTCTCGATGGAAGTCGATCAAACTTTTATTGCGGCAATATTGACAATTATTGGTTACTCAATGAACGATACCGTCGTTGTATTCGACCGTATCCGGGAAACCATTGCGACATATCCGAACCGTGACCGCTATCAGGTTATCAACGATGCTTTGAATTCCACTTTAGCGCGTACATTCAGTACTTCTTTCAGTACGATGCTCGTCGTAATTACGATCTTTATCTTAGGAGGAAGTACGATCAGAAGCTTTACGTTTGCAATCTTGTTAGGTATTATCATCGGTACTTACTCAACCTTGTTTATCGCAACCCCAATTGCCTACGAAATTCAAGCCAGAGAAATCAAAAAGAAAAAAGCTGCTGCTGCAAAAAAATAATTAATTACATACACATTAAAAAGAGTGCTTTCGATGAAAGCACTCTTTTTGTTTTTATACTACCGGAAAATTTCATATTAAAACAATAGAGGGTTCGGGGGAAATACCTAATACAAAAATAGAGACTGGTCTTTTGTTATATTCTCAATGAAATGAGAATATAACAAAAGAATAAAGCTGGAGCTCATAACATCTTTTCCCAAGAAAACAAACTGCTCTATTATAATTAAATGAGCATATGTGCATTGTGCAACCACTATCCTCTTTAATAACTAAAATTCCGCCGATAATTGGTTATCGGCGGAATTAATAAAAACACAATTAAGCTTTTAATTACAATGTATATCCATTCTTATACGCGTAAGAATACAAACGGTGTGCGGCTGCTTCGTGATCATCGACAAACTGTTGCTTATCCGGATTCCATTTTACCGGGCGTCCTAAATCTGTAGCTATATTCCCCAGCAAGCAAGTAATACATGTACTACAACCTACCTCAACAGGAACATTCGGATTCTTACGTGTTTCCACGGCTTTTAGGAAGGCTGCCATATGAGGAGATTGAGCACCCTTGTTATCCTTATCGTTATCCATCGGCTGCGTAAAATTCCACGCCGGATCGGAAGCCAAGAAATGTCCTCTCGATACTTCGATCCACCCCTTATCTCCAAAGAACTTGACCCCTTGGGTATATGCCTCATCAAACCGTTGTTCTGTCATTACAACCCCGTTATCATATTTAAAAGTAAGATACTCCGCATCTCCGTACCCTGCAGGAATAATCTCGACCGGGCCACGACCATCCATTCCGATAGCCCATTGTGCAATATCGAACATATGAGCTCCCCAGTCGGTAGTCAATCCTCCTCCGGTCTCTTTATACCAACGCCATGCAGCCCAGAAAGTCTCATTCTGTTCAGGATCGACCGATATAATAGGGTTCAACTCGTTATTGTAATGAACACGCTTATCAAGCGGCCCGAGCCAAAGATCCCAGTTTAATCCTGCCGGAACCGGTTCTTCCGCTAAAGAATACGGAGTAGGCGGAGGTCCTACACGTGCATATACTTTTGTTATTTTTCCTAATTTTCCATCCTGAACAAGCTTAACAGCATGCTGAAAGCGTGCATCCGACCGTTGCTGGCTACCCACTTGCAGAACACGCTTATACTTGCGCACGGCTTTAACCAGAGCCTTGCTCTCCTCAATCGTAAAAGTCAATGGCTTTTCAAGATAAATATCTTTCCCGGCCTTACAGGCATCCATAGCTATTTTTGCATGCCAATGATCGGGTGTGGCAACCACAACAACATCTATATCCGGACGAGCGAGCAACTCCTGATAACGTTCATAAGTAGTCACCCCCGGTACATTTCCCGATTTACTATAAAACGCATTTACCTTCTTTGCAAAACGCTTACGCTTCACGTCATATACGTCGCATCCTGCAACTACCTGTACCTGCGGAAAATTCATAAAATTCGCAAGTAACCCCTGTGCCTGCTGTCCCAATCCGATAAAGCCCAAACGAAGTACACCGGTTTCAGATACTCGCTTTTTTGCATAACCGGGCAATAAAGCCAAAGATGCTGCTGTTGCCAGGGAAGCCTTAATAAATCCACGCCGTGAGACAGGATAGTCATTCCAATTGTTTTTCATGTTTAATTAGGTTAGGTATTAAAAATTACTGCTTGGTAACCTCTACTTTTTGTGTCGGAGGCAAATGCTTATTCCTCCAATCGACCTGTTTAACGACAGATTCGGCTAAAGACCTGAAAGCTAAACCTGTAACAGATTCCGGGTTTAAAGCTACCGGTTCCCCAGCATCACCGCCTTCACAGATACTTTGTACTATGGGAATTTGGCCGAGTAAGGGTACATCCATCTGTTCCGCAAGACGCTTTACGCCTTCTTTTCCGAAAAGATAATACCGGTTAGAAGGTAATTCCGCCGGAGTGAACCACGACATATTTTCTACCAGACCCAAAATAGGAACATTTACTTTATCGCCGGTGAAAAGACTTATTCCCTTACGGGCATCGGCCAGAGCGACCTCCTGAGGTGTCGATACGACAATAGCTCCTGTTATTCCTAACGACTGGATCAATGTAAGGTGAATATCGCTTGTTCCCGGAGGAAAGTCAATAATAAAATAATCCAGTTCTCCCCATTGAGCATCCGCTATCAGCTGACGTATTGCATTACTGGCCATGCTTCCTCTCCATACCACGGCACTGTCCTTATCGACAAAAAATCCGATCGATAATAATTTAACCCCGTAACGTTCCTCCGGAATGATAAGTTCCCGGTCTCCCACAGTCTCCGCTACAGGACGTGCATCTTCCATATGGAACATTTTAGGCATGGAAGGACCGTAAATATCCGCATCCAGAAGGCCGACTTTATAACCCTGCTGTGCCAATGAAACAGCTAGGTTTGCAGCAACCGTGCTTTTCCCTACTCCGCCTTTTCCCGAAGAAACAGCTATAATATTCTTCACATCCGGCAAAAGTTTCGGAGGTTCTGTCCGCACAGGTTCTTTCATCTTTACAGAAATATTTCCCTGTATCTCAACTTCACTTCCGACATAAGTCAGAATCGCTGTTTCCGCTGCCTTTACCACTGATTTTATAAAAGGTGAGTTAGGACGATCGAAGATCAGCGAAAAAGAGACCTTATTCCCATCGATCCGGATATTGTCTTCCACCATTCCTTCTTCTACAATATCCTTTCCACTGCCTGGATAACGTACGTTACGTAATGCTTCCAAAATAAGATTAGGATAAATCTTCATGCTTATCGTTATTTTTAGATGATTGCAAACCTCGTTTACTACGGTTAAAACTACGGTAACTATCAGGTTCCGGTTCTATATCCGGTTCTATATATCGTTCACGTTCTTCACATACAAACTGTATATACTTAATAGTTAATCCTCTGTCTAACCATTGTTGCTCATAAAAAGTTTTGATTGAAAGAATTTCATTGTTCCATCCACTATGGTACAAATTATTTGTATTCACTTTAACCGGAAAGCCATTAACTTTTGTCATCTCACACGTATATGCATACATAAAAGGACTATCTGTTTTCAGGTGAATCAATCCGTCTTTTACCAGAATCTTCCTATAAAGCTGCATAAAACGCGTAGATGTAAGCCTTTTATTCACTTTCTTCATCTGAGGATCCGGAAAGGTAAGCCAAATTTCCGACACCTCACCCGGAGCAAAGAAATGATCAATCAACTCTATACTTGTACGCAGAAAAGCAACATTTGTCATCTTCTTCTCAAAAGAATCTTTTGCTCCACTCCACATACGGGCTCCTTTTATATCGACTCCGATAAAGTTCTTCTCGGGAAAAAGAGTTCCCAGTCCCACTGTATATTCACCTTTCCCGCAACCCAGTTCCAGCACGACAGGATGGTCATTCTTAAAAAAATGACTGTTCCAGTTTCCCTTTAATGGGAATCCCTCCTCTTTCAACACAGCAAAAGGATACTGGAATACATGAGGCAAACGACTCATCTCATCAAATTTTTGCAGCTTATTCTTTCCCAATTGACTAATCTTTTCTTTAAATAAAAATAATCTCTTCCGAAATATAACCGACAAACCCGGTTTATGAATCAAAGTTAAATATACGGATGATTGACAAAGATACCACATTTTACGGAAGAAAAACACATTATCAACACCGATACAGACACGATAATACGCAATTCTTTATCACGCAAGATCTTTGCATTAAAAAGTTTTAACAAATTAAACAGTACCTTTTATTGCAAGGTACTGAAAAATATATTTATCTTTGCAATACAAAATATTATAACTATGCCGACAGAGAATATCAAATCGCAAATACGCAAGGGAAT
>JAQXIO010000045.1 GCA_029007825.1 Bacteroidales bacterium
AAGTAAAAGTTTTTTCATTTTTGCCTGAATGTTAATTTCTTACACGTTACAAAATTAGATATTTATTTGCTTTTAAGTTTCATTTAGCGTAAATAATTTTTTCACCGGGAATGTGTTTTGCTTTTTTGCTACTGTTTTCAAGCGGGTTTGCGATGGCGTGGTTTGATAAGGGGGTGGAGTGTTAACAAGAGTAAGAGTAGATGTTATAAAAAAGCGGCGTAGCCGATTCGGTTACGCCGCTTTTTGTCGTATAAAGTTTATTTTACCCAGTAGTCTATTACCGTTACGTTTTTCAGCTTGCCGTTGAGCATTTTACCCAGTTCTTTGTGTGCAGGGTGTATGAGGTATGCATCGCGGTCAGCTTCTGAGGCGAAGGTAACCAGAAAACAGTGCGAGTGTCCTTTTTGTAGACCTTCGGGGCTGCAATCCGTTCCCCATTCGTATCCTTTAATAAAGGGTATGTCCTGCGGCAATGAAGCGAATTTTTCTTCTATGGCCCTGATTTCTTCCGGTGTTGCTGATTCTTCGAAGCCGAAAAATACTACATGGCGGAGCTGGTTTTTACCTGTGTTTTGCTGTTCACATACGGTTTCACTTTTATTACAACATCCGTTGAAGGTTACTAAAACGGCAAAGAGGGCAATTAATAAACTTAACTTTTTCATATGCTGTTATTTTTTGTTTTCTGCGTCGATTTGTTCCTGAACGATGGCATCGAGTACGGCTGCTGCGGTCAGGTTGAAAAGGTCGCGTACAGAGCTTTCCGCGTCGGCAAAGTGAATAGGTTTGTTAAGTCCCATCTGGATGGGGCCGATTACTTCTCCGGCTCCCATTTCGCTGAGCATTTTGCACGTTGCATTGGCTGAGCTGAGATTGGGGAAGATGAGGGTGTTTACGTCTTTGCCTTTCAATTTGGTAAACGGATACATTTCGTCGCGAAGTTTTTTATCAAGCGCAAAGTTTACCTGCATCTCACCGTCAACGACAATGTCGGGATAGTTTTCGTGCAGATAGTGCACGGCATCGCGGACGCTTGCGGGCGATCCGTTATCGTGTGCTCCGAAGTTGGAGTAGGAGATCATGGCCATTACCGGATCGTGTGCGAAGAATTTTACCGCATGGTTTGTCAGGCGTGCGATGTCTATCAATGCTTCGGTAGAGGGGTGACGGTTGATCTGCGTATCGGAGAGGAAGAATGTTCCTTTTTTGCTGGTAAATATATTCATTGCCCCGAAGTGCTTATAGCCTTCGCGAATTCCGATGATTTGCTTTGCCAGTCCTGCGGTTTCTTTATAACTGCTGTACACACCGGAAATAAAGGCGTCGGCTTCACCTGTTTCGACCATCATCATTCCGAAGTAGTTCCGGTTGAACATCTTATCGCGAACTTCTTTGAAGTTAATACCGCTCCGAGCCCGTTTTTCTGCCAGATATTTCGCATAGCGTATGCGGCGTTCTTCTTCGCGTTCGTGACGAAGGTTGATGATTTCAACGCCTTCGAGGTTGATGTCGTTTTCTTTGGCGAGTTTGTTGATACGTTCTTCGTTTCCTAAAAGTATCGGGTAACAGATGCCTTCGTTCAATGCCATCACTGCGGCTTTAAGGGTGTTGACGTGGCTGGCTTCACTGAATACGACGCGTTTCGGATTTCCTTTGGCCATGTCGATAAACTGGCGGATGAGCTTGTTGTCGTATCCCATCATTTCGCGGAGCCGTTTTTCGTAATCGTCCCAGTCGGTGATGTTTTTTCTTGCGACACCTGAGTCGATGGCGGCTTTTGCTACTGCTTTAGATACGGCAGTGAGCAAACGCGGGTCAAGCGGTTTGGGGATGATGTAATCGCGTCCGAATGTCAGACGTTTAATCTTGTATGCTGCGTTTACTACGTCGGGAACGGGCTCTTTCGCCAGGCCGGCAATGGCTTTTACGGCTGCGAGTTTCATCTCTTCGTTGATTGTCTTGGCGCGTACGTCGAGGGCACCCCGGAAGATGTACGGGAATCCGAGCACGTTGTTGACCTGGTTCGGATAGTCGCTGCGTCCGGTAGCAAAGATGAGGTCGGGACGTGATTCTTTTGCGTTGGCATAAGAGATTTCGGGATCGGGATTCGCAAGAGCGAAGACGATGGGGTTGTCATTCATGGAACGTACCATGTCTTGTGTAAGTACATTGGCTACCGAGAGGCCGAGGAATACATCTGCTCCTTTAACTGCTTCAGCAAGGGTATTCGCTTCATTTTCGGTGGCAAAGAATTTTTTCGATTCGTTCAGGTCGGTACGTCTTACGGATATAACGCCTTTGCTATCGCACATGATGATGTTTTCTTTTTTTGCTCCGAGCATCATGTAGAGTTTCGTGCATGAACTTGCAGAGGCTCCTGCTCCGTTTACCACGATTTTGACGTCTTCGATTTTTTTGCCGACGATTTCGAGGGCATTGACGAGTCCGGCTCCTGAAATAATTGCCGTTCCGTGCTGGTCGTCGTGCATTACCGGAATATCGAGTTCGGCTTTAAGCCTGTTTTCTATTTCGAAACATTCCGGTGCTTTGATGTCTTCGAGGTTGATTCCGCCGAAGGTAGGGGCTATTGCTTTTACCGCGGCGATGAATTTTTCAGGATCTTTTTCGTTTACTTCTATGTCGAAAACATCAATTCCTGCAAATATTTTGAACAGGAGTCCTTTTCCTTCCATTACCGGTTTTCCGGCAAGGGCACCTATATCGCCGAGGCCGAGTACAGCGGTTCCGTTGGATATTACGGCAACGAGATTGCCTTTTGCGGTGTATTCGTATGCTGTTTCGGGATTTTTTTCAATTTCCAGACAGGGTTCGGCTACTCCCGGGGAGTAAGCTAATGCAAGGTCTAATTGTGTACTGTAAGGCTTTGTAGGAATCACTTCGATTTTACCCGGCTTGCCTTGTGAGTGATAGAGCAAGGCTGCCTCTTTCGTAATTTTTGCCATAACCTGAATACGTTTGCTTCTTGTTTGATAAAATATGGTGCAAAGATATAATTTTCCCTGCTATTGTAGTAATAATTTGTTACTATATATCGTGTATTTTTGGATATTTATGTTTTAGAGGGGTGATTCTTTTTAAAAGTGTAATAGGTGTCTCTCGATACCTTGAAATGACGGCAGATGGCGGATATGGAGTCTCCCTGCAGGAGCATGCGGTTTATTTTATCTTTGTTTTCGATCAGTATTTGCTGCTTTTTGTTTTGTCCTTTCGGGCGTCCCAGTCGTACGCCCTGCGATTTACGGAGGGCGAGGGCTTCTTTTGTGCGCATGGAGATGAGTTTGTGCTCGATTTCGGCTACAAGTCCGAAAGCGAAGGCTAATACTTTGCTGTTTATACTGTCGTCGAGGATATAGCCGTCTTTTATGCTGTAGAGATAAATTTTCTTTTCGAGGCAATAGCCTAATATGGACATGATTTCGGTGAGTGTGCGGCTGAGGCGTGAAAATTCGGTGACGATCAGGGAGTCGCCGTTTTTCAGTTTTTTCATTACCCCGCCCAGATGACGTTCGTTTTTCTTTCTTTTCCCGCTAACGGTTTCGGTTACCCATTTGTCAACGGTGATGTCTCTTTTCCGTGCGAAGTTTTTGATTTCCTCAAGTTGATTTTCAAGGTGTTGTTTTCCTGTACTAACTCTTAAATAAGCAATAACCATAGTTTGTAATTTTATTTATTAAAGGGGAGGCGTATGGTGCCGGTATATGTTTCCCTATTTAATAAAAGAAATTACATCAGCCAATAGAAGTGATAGTGAAAAATATTAAATTTTTTTCGTTCTTTTAAAATATTCCAAAAGGAGCTGTGCCCGGTAATATCTAAATGGGTTTGTTTCTGTATGTAATTGAAGTGCCTTTTGTTTCGTCTTGTATTAAGTTTGTTTCAATTTTCTATATGTTATTAAAAACGTTCGTTTTATCGCACATCATCATTTTATCATGCAAAATACGTTTGTTTCAGGATTCTTTTTATCACGGAAAACCACTACTGTATAAAGAAACATACGTTTTTATATTCTCTGGTCTGAACCTCTGATTTCTTTGTGCGATAAAACGAACGATATTACGGACATTTTTTATCGGGGAAGTGTATGTGCTGTCAGCTCTTCGGGTGTTTCTGTCATTTTTCAGTGTGTATTTTCTGTGCCGGATTTAAATAGTTTATGATATGGGGTGGATTGTAAAAAATAACAGAGGGAAGTTGTCTGTCCATTGTTCTTTGTGCGGCTGCGTGATTAAGGAGGGGAAGGATTTTACTATCGAAGAGCATAAAGCTTATTATTATAAAACAGGGATGGCGGATTACTATTGTAAGGCTTGCAGCGGAAAGGAAGTGCCGATACATGATTCCCTGTATTATGAGGCTGTTAAGAAAAGCAGGCTTATTATTTCGTCGCCGAGGGTTTTATCAGTGAAGCGAAAAGATTCCGGTGTTTTGCGTGCTACGGAGGAGAAGTAACGGGCAATTTTGTCGCCGTTACCGGTAATAAAAGGTGAATTGTTAGAGTAGGCCGGATTTTATGAACTTTTCCATGTTCTGAATAGGCTGGATAGAAGAGATATGGTTTCGGTATAGGTTTAACCGTTCCAGTTCTATGTTTTCCGTATTTTATGGGAGTACAGGTTTTTCGTAATAGAAATAGGCGACGGATGCTACATCGTCAGACCTGAAGAAGTTAACCCATCCGTTTTTTACGGGAAGTGTATTTATATCGGTCGTCCCTGTTTCCAGAAGAAGATAGAAATCGCGGGTATCGAGGTCTTCGAGTGTGACGGGGATTGCCCGGGTTCCTTTTTCAACCATTTTATTGAAATCGGGAATGAAGCATCCGCCCATTTGCTGAAGGGTAACACGGATGCCTTTACTGAAATAGATGGGGTCTTTGATGTGAAAGCGGTAAAAGCTCCAGTTTTCATTGTCGGGGTCGGCAACCTGGCATCCGTGGTAAGGAGATGTAAATTCACCTTGTCCCCAGGCTGTTCCGATATAGTCTTCCGTTCCGCTGCCAACGAGCGAGGCATGCCGGGTGTCGCCATTCAGATAGATTTTTACTTCTCCTTCGCCCCACCATGTGCCTTTGTAGTCCGGATTCGTACGTATTCCCACACTTATGCCGAGGAACCGTCCTTTGCCCGGTATTTCCGGCAATACGATGTAGTCTTCTCCGGGGCGTGTCGCTTTGTCGTGGTTGAAACAGGCGTGAAAATACATGGCTTTCGCAGGCAGACGTTTCTCGCGGGTGAAGTCGATATCGTAGAATAGCTTTAGGTGTTCGCCCGAGCCGTTGATGAATACGATGCGTGCATTTTTGCGGTAGGGCATATCGATCCAAGATATAAAGGAGCGTCCTTCGGGATCTTCGAATAGTGCCGATTGGAAAGGTTTTTTTATACCTGTAGGGGAGCAGAAGAAATCACCGAGCGGAACCGAAACGGCCGGTGCAGAGGCGTTGTCCCAATACATTTCGATTTTGGCGGAACGCAGTATTTCGGGTGTCCGTTTGTCTATTGTCAGCCAGATGCGCCGGATGATGCCGCATCCTTCGTCATTCATCAGGGTAACGGTTTCGCCGGGTGAGAGCCATTTGCAGGGAGCTCCTTTCGCCCCTTTGTTACTTTTCCCTCCTTCGCCTTTTACGGCACCGGGGTTTTCGAACGAAGCCCATGCGGGAACAGAATTTTTATCGAATAGATAGGGTTTCTGGGCTATTGCGAAAAGCGATTGCAGAAGGATAAGGAGTATAAGCGTTTTTTTCATGGCGAGTGGTCCGGTTTTATGTATGGATTATTTGATTCTGATTTTGGTGACAACAGGAAAGTGATCGGAGGGGAAACGTCCGTTTACCGCATCGCTCAGTACGCCATATTTCAGTATTTCGCAACGGTCGTTTATGAAGTGGTAATCGATGCGTTCGGATTGTTCTTTATAATTGTAATCGAATCCCTGATAGGTGGTGACGGGTCCGTATGGCGGTATTTCCGAGTTGAGACAGGCGTCGTGCAGGACGGCCGAGATGATGCGAATGGGTTCATCGTCGGGCATGGAGTTGAAATCTCCTGTGCAAATGACCGGATTATTTCCTGCTATTTCGCGGATGTTGCGGAGCAGGAGGTTTGCCGATTCTCTGCGTGCGATGGGTGCTTCGTGGTCGAAATGGACATTGAAAAAGAAGAATATCTTTTTATTTTTCATATCGCGGAATTTTCCCCATGAGCATATGCGTCTGTATTTTGCTTCCCATCCGAACGAGGGGTGATCGGGTGTTTCGGAGAACCAGAAGTTTCCGCTGTCGAGCAGTTTAAAACGATCGGTGCGGTAGAGTATTGCTGAGTGTTCGCCTTCATCGGCACCGTCGTCGCGTCCCACGCCGGTTTTTGCCCATCCCGGCATTTCGAGCAGGTCGTTTAACTGGTGTGAGAATCCTTCCTGAGTGCCTATTATTTCAAATTCATGAAAACGGATCAGGTCTTTAACGGCTTCTTTCCGGTTGGGCCACGCATTTATTTCGTCGCTGGGAACATCGAGGCGCAGGTTGTACGAGGCTACGGTAACGGGGGTATTTTTACCAGCGGAAAAAAGTAAAACACTCCATAAGAGACAGAGGGAGCAAAGCAGATTTCGTTTCATTATTAAAAACAGTTTTTACAAAAGTATCATTTTTGTAAAAAAGATCGTGCTGTTCTGACTATGAATCGAGTATTTTATTTTCCGGATGGGATGAACGTGGCTTTTGAATCTGTCAAAGATAAGCGGGTACTTTTTTATTATCAGTTTTCAGTCGTAATGCCTTCGTGTGCCAGTTCCATCGATTCGAAAACGGTTTCGTTACCATCCTGTTTAAGGCTTACTCCTGTTATTTTTGAGGGCCATGCATTCGTAAGTTTCCATATCATTACAGGATTACCGGACTCATCGAGCAAAGATATGGTGACCGGACGGCGTTTAATGGTATTCATCTTGATTTCATTGAGCCAGTCGAAGAATTTGTTTCCGGATTCAAATATTCCTTTTTTCAGTGTTACTAAATATTTTTTTAGTCCGGGCATTTTGATGGTTGAGAATTCCCGGCTGTTTCCTTGGCGGTATTCTATTATCTGTGCTTCCATCTCGAGTCCGGAGACTTCTCTGACAAGAAATTCTCCGACGCCTTCAATCTCAATTTTAAAATAGAAGGCGGGTAGTGGCCATGCGCCTTGCTTTTCTGCTGTCATAATCGTATAAATTTATGGTTAAACGTTTCTTACAGGCAAATGTATTTATTTGTCCGGATTATTCCGTATAAAAAGGGATAAAGTATCACGTCTTTCCGAGCGGTATTTTTTATTCGGACAAAAGATGTGTTTGCTATCGTTAATAATAACAGATTATGTCTTCATATATTTATTTTATCGAGGTGAGTACGAAGATATTTTCCGGAGATTTCTGTTCCTAAACTTTCTGTGATCATGGTTTTTGTTTTGTTTCGTTCTCGGTTTATAACCGGTGTATTATGAATATTGCTTTAACTCTTTTCGGGTAATACTAATTTTTTAAGAGAAGGAATTTTGTATTGAGGCTATAATTTTATATTTCCTGAAAAATTCGTATCTTTGTATTACCGATACCGTGAGGAGAAGGTTTTGCCTGTACGAGGTGATTGTTCATTCTATGGTATGCGGAGCCGGGCGTTAAAGCGTTAACGGACGGATGAAACAAACCAATGGGGTTGACCGGTTTTGACAGCGGGTAGAAGTGGTTTGTAAGCATGCAGTGCGTGGTCGGCTTGCACTATAATCTCAGACGGCAAAAATTCAATTGGCGAAAATTCTTACGCTCTCGCTGCTTGATTGAAGTATAGTAGATCAATTGCTTAATCTCCGCACAGGTGCGGAGACGGGACATCGCCCGGATGCTGTGGCTTCGAAGCTATCCGAACCGGCGGTGCAGGTTATATCGGAGATAGCCGGATGTTTTCCTCGAATGTCCGGTGACAATTTAGGGGATAAGGTTAGGGTTGGTGGCTTCGGTCTTGCCCTTTCCCGACAATGAAAACGAAGATAAGCATGTAGAAAGCAGATTAGTTCCCTGTTTGGACGAGGGTTCGACTCCCTCCAGCTCCACAAAAGGTGAAAATTTTACCGAAGAAATGAGTGATGCAGAATCCTGTAAATTTTATAATTTGCAGGATTTTCATTTTTATGATTTGAGTGAGATAAAGCGATTTGAATGTATGAGATATTGCAGAATAAGATTTTTAAGCTGATAATGAATGGAAAAGACAACTTGTTGCAAGGTGAGAGAATGTAGCCGACGAATGTAAGCGGTGAAAGAATAAATGAATGTTCCGATGTATCCGCTTTTTCTGAGTATAGGACAATAATATTGAAGGTTGTTATATTTATCGCGGGAATTTAAGCGGAAGTAAATAATACAAGTAAAACATAAATAAAATTGTAAGACGTATGAATTTCATATTGGAAGGGTATCTAAAAGGTCAGAAAGCAACTAAAAATTATTTGAATACAAAAATATTATTGTCGTGTTTTATATTATCTTTTTTGAATAATACTTTGTCTTTAGCAACAGATGAGGGTAAAGAAATCATTTCATCCGATATTGAAGATCACGTTGATCCTGTTTTTCAAGGCGAACCTATCCTTGGGGAACGTATAGATGGTCCGGCGAATATGCGTGATACTATTAACGGTAAAATATTATTTACTTTGGAAGATAACGTTCTTGTGGAAACAGCACCAATAAGAAACAATCAATGGTTTGAAGCTGGATTGTTCGTAAGACTTACTTCTCAGCAAGTTGAAGAAGAAAAAATTCTACCGGGAGCAGACTTAATTTCCGGAGATAAAAAAGTAATAGGAAAAGCACTTGATACATTAAATGTTTATCTAATAGATGAGAATGGAGATGGTAAAGAGGGGCTAATTATTGCGTATACCTATATTGATAATATTAAACGATTTACGATTCCGGAAATAGCTTTGATACAAATGCTTAATCAAAATAGATTGAAGTTCAGCGATTTCGAGTCGTTTCTGTTTAATTTTAAATTTAAAGAGTATGAATATGATGATCACCTTGTCAATTATCCGTTTTCAGGATTAAGAGAGTATTTTATTTACCAGAGTATTCTTGAAGATTTATCGGCTCGTGATAGAATTTCACTTCTATTCGATAACAACGAAAATTTAGTAGCAGTTGTCCATAATCGGGAGATGAAACCGGATAAATTTAAGACATACGAGTTAATTCGAGGACACAAATTAACTATTATTGAAAATTTAGAACAAAATGAAATAAAAGAAATGGTTGATAAAGCGATAAAATGGTATAATTCAATGGATTAGTATGGATATTTCGATGTGGGTCAGTAATTCATATGACGTGTAAAATGAAAAGAATCTGATGACTCTTTAAAAGTGAAGTCTCAGGATTGTTCCGTTACAGAGGAGATAAGATAAGGTTGTGAGATTTTTTCAGATGTGAAGAATCCGCTTACAAGGGTGAAGTATTCTGGGAGGATGCCTTGGCTGCTCCATTTCATTTCTATATTTAACAGCTGGGAGGATGTTTTGCCGATGTCGAAGCCAAATGCTTCGAGGGAGGGTCTTATTTTGTCGGGGGCGATACATGGTTTCCCTTTTATGCGTGTACAGTTTTCCGGCTGACATATATGGCATGTGCCGGCGAAGAAGGCTTTGCTGCCGGGGTGTTGTTTCTCCAGATTCAATAGTCTGGCATCGAGATTGAGACGGACTTTTTTAATGATTTCGTAGGATGTTTTCGTACATAGTTCGCCTGTGTTGTTTTTAATAAGATCGGGGTTTAAAATAATTTTCGATCCGATAATATAAGCTGTTTTGCAGGATGTGAGGTATTTGTCGGGATCGAACGAGAAGGGGGGACATGCCCAACATGTTCCGTAACGATTGCATTCCCGGCAGCAGGCAATAAATTTTTTTACATCACGATAGTTCCTGATGTAGTCGTCTACTTTTATTTCGGCGACGGTGTGGCGGATACGGTACATCAGCATTCTATTCCTATACGGGCTTCTATCCCTTTGTTGTAATAGTGTTTGATTTCTTTCATTTCTGTTACCAGATCGGCTATTTCCAGCAAATCGGGCATGGCGTATCTTCCGGTGATGACTATTTCCGTTTTTTCTGGTTTTTGTTTTAATAGGTTTATCAGTTCATCGGTGGAAAAGAGTTTGTAGTAGATTGCAATGTTGGCTTCATCGAGAACCACGAGGTCATAGTTGCCCGAGAGGATTATTTCCGTAACTTCTCTGAAGCCGTTGCGTGCAGCGTCTATGTCGGCTTGTACCGGCGCTTTTTTGATGAAGCAGTCCAGGCCGTACTGTTTGATTTCAACAGAGGGGAGGTGGTCTTGTATGGCTTTTACTTCGGAATAGATGCGTCCTTTGACGAATTGTGCGAAGAAGACTTTCTTTCCTGCACCGACGGCTCTCAGAGTCAGTCCCAGAGCGGCCGTTGTCTTGCCTTTACCGTTGCCTGTGTAAATCTGAATATATCCTTTCATAATCTTTTGTTCTTAAATGTGACGTTGTGTGCTGCCACGGTTCAAAAATACCAAATAATAAAACCGGATTTTCCAAACAGTATAGAAAAAGGTGCGGTTTGTGTCGTAAGCCTGTATCGCGGATGTGCCGGGATTCTTTCTAAAGCAGTCTTTCCTGGTCGCTGCAGTCGGAAGAGAAGATTTTTCCAGGCTCCCAGAGCGACGGGATAAGTGCTTATTCAGGATATACTGCTAATCCGGTATCAGAGCGATCCGGATTAGCAGGGTATCTTGCGCTACTGTAAATTGTTTGCGGATTTATATATTCATTGCTTTTTTTCGAAAATTGTATGATATGTCGGTCATTTTTCCGTTTTCAATGAAATAGAGGCGCTGGTTTGTCTTTGGGGAGTCCAATCCTCCGAGTCCTTCGATGTAGGGCCCCAGTTTGACGTAATCAAAGTTCAGGGGAGAGCACTGTGCGGGAAAATCCTGTTTTCCGGAGTACCATGCGGTTTTGAGGCGGCCGTGTGTCGTTTTGCGTGTGAAGATCGCCAGTCGTTGCACTTCTTCCGGAGCTGCATCGCCTCCCATGAAGCAGACACAGGTAATTGCCTGTCCGTATTTTCCGAGCAGCGCCGTGAGGATGTTTTCGTCCAGTATCACTCCCTTATCTTCCATCAGATAAGGGCTGTGGCATCCTTTGCAGCGGTTCGGGCAGTTCGATAAATTGATTGCCAACGTCGTTTCACCCGGAATTTCCTGAAAGACTATATCATAGTTGATGAACTTTAGCATAATAGCGTTTTACGGCCTCCTTCTGCCTGCTTTGTGAGAAATTACTGATTCGTTTCATATAGCCGATAATGCGGGTCAGGTAATCGATATTTTCACTTCCGCACGAGGGACATTTTTTCAGGTTGTGCTTGTCGATGTGTCCGCAGTCGTTACAGACTGTGTTGGGTATGTTGAATGTGAAGTAGTTGCATCCTTCCTGTGAGGCTACCCGCAACAGGTGGCGGTATTGGTCTTTGCTCAGATGTTCATCGAGATTGAGGTGGAGGGCGGAGCCTCCGGTGAGGTGTTCGATGTATTTTTTGCCGTGCAGACGGAATTTGTCGATGATGTTGAGGGAGTCGTCTTCCACGATGTAGAAATAGCTGTTGTAGCAGTCTCTGTTTACTTTGTAGCCGGCGCGTTTGTCCCATTTGGCGTGTTTTACCCCGACGTTTTCGGCAGGGATCATTTCGCAGTTGAACATAACGTCTTTCGTCCGGTACTTTTTGTTATAGTCTTCGATAAGTCCCAGAACTTCCTGTACAAAACCGGTATAGCGGGGATTGTCGTTGATTTCTATGCCGAGTGCTTCCGCTGCTTCTACCAGACCGTTTACGCCTATTGTCAGGTATTGGCGTCCCATGTTGATATAGCCGGAATCGAACAGGGGGAGCATTCCTTTCGCTTGCATGTATTTCAGATTTTCATTGTATGCGAGCTGTACTTTGTGCACGAGGTCTATGACTTCTTCGAGGAAGAACTGGTATGGGTACGATTTGCGCAGGGCGTGCTGTATACAGCGGTTGAGGTTGATTGTGAGTACGCTTTTCGAACCGGTAGAGACACCTCCGGCTCCAAGCGTATAGCTGAATCCGTTGTCCTGAATCTCATTCCGGAGCCGGCAGCAGCTACTCAGGGAGTCTGCGTTGTCGCTTATGTAGGTGAAGAAGGAGTGTCCTTCGGAATACATTTCAGCGGTAAAGTCGCCGTATTCCTTGTCTTTGGCATCGCCGTTTTCGATCAGGAGTGCCATGGTTTCGACGGGGAAAGTCAATACGGCGCGCGTACGTTCGCGGTTAAACCATTTCATGAAGCGTTTTTGAAGCCAGTCGAGCGAATTCCAGTCGGGTTTGCTTCCGTCGGGAAAGACAAATTCGCTGAAGAGGCTTTCGAAGTAGTATTTGTCGTAATAGGATATGTTCCAAAAAACTGCCTGAAAGTTCCGGGCTCCGGTGGGTTGGTTGATGGAGTAAACGATTTGTTCGAAATAGTCGGTGATTATTTTATCGAGGGTGCGTCGTTTTTTAGATAGGTCGACTATTCTGTCCGGATCAAGGTAGTAGTCTTGCCCGTATTCCAATCCGATGAAGTAGTTCATATACAT
>JAQXIO010000046.1 GCA_029007825.1 Bacteroidales bacterium
CCCGACGGCGAGTTCGTTCATCTGATCGTAGGGGCGGTAATGGGAGCGATTCTGAATATTGGTATGAATTACGATAATATCGCAAACAGCGACCATAAAGTGGGTAAGGGTTTTGCCTTTTTAGGAATCGGCATGCTGTCGGGGGCGCTTAGCGCGGGGATGGCGTCGGGGATGACGGGAGCGACTGCGGCCATAAGCACCACGGCGACGACTACAACAGCAGCCGGGAATGCCGCCGCAGAGGTGATCGGTTTCGGTGCCGGGTTTATAGGGAATTTCACGGATGCTACGGTAAAAATGAGTTTTCTGCACGGGGCATTGGCCGGAATGGTCAGTGGGGCGACCGGTGGTTTGATAAGCGGTGTCGGCAATGGGTTGTTGATGGGCTATCGGGGTTCGGAGTTGGCGAAATATATCGGTACCGGTATGGGTGTAGGTACCTTATCGAGCGGTCTTATCGGCGGTTTGATCGGTGGAATCGATGCCGCAAGGAGCGGCCGTAGCTTCTGGGATGGCTCTACCTCTACCACCGAGGTGCTGGCCGATGCAGGGTTGCCGTATGTTCCTCAGGAAGGTGAGAATAACTGTGGGCCTTCCTGCGGTGCGTCTGCCAGCAGGGGAGAGTTGACGCAGGAGCAGTTGCGGGCAGCGATAGGTGGCGACCCCGAGACAACTCCTGTTCGTGGAGATAAACTTTGGGAAAAATGGGCGGAGATGACGGGACGTGGACAAAAATTGTTACCCAATAATAATTTGGGTGGAACACAGGAACTTATAAAACAGCAACATGATTTTGCCCTTAGTTTGCAGAGTTCTGATCCGACGGGACATTCCGTTCTGCTGAACCGTGTATCCTTAAAAACGACGACCAGTATAAGAGGGAAAGTTACGACCAAACTGCTTTATCATGTAATGGACCCGGCAAGAGGGCAATATATAAAATTAGCGCCTTCCACCGTAAAGAATGTGTTTCAGTTATTTCCTAAAAAATAAAGTAAAAATAAAAAGATGTAATGATGAAAAAAGTTATTTTAAAAATTATAGTTTTTTTGTTGCCTGGCATGCTCTTTCAACCAACCACGGCGAAGAATATCATCGACCAACTTTCCGGCGTAGATACCATAAAGATTCAGAAATCTTACCTTAAAAAACTCCGGCGGTTACCCTGTAACACCGAATCCGGGAAGCGTGTTCTGTTGATCTATCTGACGCTTATGGATGATTCTACTCTACTAAAAGCCCGTTCCGGCGAAAAGGTCTGCAGCGCCGAGCTGATAGACCATGTAGAGCTTACCTACGATTTCTATGATCGTAAGAAAAAAATACCGAATAATTTGGGTATGATCATCGATGATGGTTTGACGATTATAGCATATACTGATAACTTAGGAGTTTATTGTAATTATATGAAAGATGAAGACGATCGGCAATTGGTCGATTATATTGTAGGTAAGCAACCCGATATTATGTTTCAAATGTACGGGACAATAAGTGGCAGTATCTATTTTTCTGTGAAAAATGGCGTGGTGGAGGTTTTGGAATTCGATAAAACGCATAAGATGAGCGTTGTTTCGGTAGAGGATTTTACGAACTGGGATGCTATCGGTTTATACGGAGGCTGGGAAATACCGTTAGAAGAGAGAATGAAAATAGAAAGAAGAGACTGAATATGCAAGTGTTGTCGAACAGGATTGCGTAACCGGATGAAATCGATATTTCAAGACGCTTAAAAAGTAAGGTAAAAGATATAGAGATGAATAAAGTTATCCTAAAAATTATAGTTTTTTTGTTGGCTGGCGTACTCTTTCAACCAACCACGGCGAAGAATATAGTAGACCAACTCTCCGCCGTAGATACTTTAAAGATTCAGAAATCTTACCTTAAAAAACTCCGGCAGTTATCTTGTAATGCTGAATTCGGGAAGCGTGTTCTGTTGATCTATCTGACAGATATAGACTATTCTACACTGCTTAAAGCTTGGTCCGGCGAAAAACTCGGCAGCGCCGAACTGATAGAACGGGTAGAACTCGCTTATGATCCATATAATCGTAAGAAGAAAATACCGGATAATTTTGGTATGATCATAGATGATGGTTTGACGATTATAGCATATGCTGATAATACAGGAGTCTATTGTAATTATATGAAAAGTGAAAAAAGACGGCAATTGGTCGATTATATTGTAGGTGAGCAACCCGATATTATGTTTCAAATGTACGGAACAACAAATGGCAGTATCTATTTTTCTGTGAAGAATGGGGCCGTAGAGGTTTTGGAATTCGATAAAACGCATAAGATGAGCGTTGTTCCGGTAGAGGATTTTACGAACTGGAAAGCCATCGATTTATATTGGAGCTTGGGAATACCGGAGGAAGAAAGAGTAAAAATATTAAATGGATACTGGGAATCGCTATGAGCAAGTGTTTGTCGAAATGTAAATGTTTTTTTGCCTTACGGGGGTGTTCGTAGGCAGTCGGATGTCGGCGATAATATCGATCTTATCGTGCCTCTTGAAAGTTTATACCGGACAGAAATAAAAATATGCGGTTCTTCTTTTATTGAGTATGAAGAAGGGTATTATAAATTATGTTTATATCATCAGGTATCAAATAGGTGTGTTGCAGAGCTGATTGTCCGGTATTGAAAGACTTGATCGGTTATTTATGTTTTTTGCATAATTTGTATAAAGAGTAATTGTTTTGAAAGAGTAGGTTATCCTTGCCGTATTAAAAGCGAGAGGATATTTACTATTTCGTTTCGCCTGGGTTCGGGGTTGAATAATCTTTTACAGATTGTCTTTTTGTCAGTTTCCGGATTTTAATACGAGATAAAAAAACACGAGGCATGCTATTATCAGAATAATGCAAAGTATATATCCGGTTTTTATTAAAATGCCGGATATCCGGTCTTTTGTGGTTTCTTTCATAATATAAGATGTATTATAGATTGATATTAAAAAAGGGCAGCGATAATAAAATTATTTATCAAGATAATAGAGCACACATTAAAATTTATCGCTGCCCTCCGCAGGTGTCCAGAGCCCACTTCCGAATACATTAATATCCGGCATTTTCAGTTTAATAGTCCATTCGTTTTTTTTATGGTTTTGCTTGTTTGTTTTATTTGCCTGTTCATATATTCGGGAGTTATCGTTCCGTCTGAAAAATCTATCTTAAGGAGAAGCGAAGCTTCGGTATGTATATCGATTCCGATCGATGTGCGGTACACATAACGAATGCAGTCATAGTCTATTTTCCATGGTTCGGCGTCCTGATTTGCAGAGAGGATTACCAAATACCTGTTTGTAAAAAGAAACCGGAACTTTGTTTTTTTGTAAATGCCATTATGCGGTATGGCTTCAATTATTCTGTTTTTTATCTGTGATTTTTCCATGGCGTGGTAAATTAAAGAAAGCGGCACTTTGTGCAAATCAACTACTACCTAATCATCGGCTTTAACTATAAATCAATTTGTATAAACTATTGTCCTACACTGCACAGTTACCGCTTTTTGCGTATGACCGGTTTTATTTATTTTTCTTTTTTAGCTAAAAGGAAGAAGGCAGCATATTCAGGAGTGCCCCGAAATCGATACGATGGTTAGTAATCTATTTTTCCCTGAACAGCTACCTTCTTATTGCATTTAAGTCAAAAAGGGTTATGTAAAAAAGATAAGAGCGAAGTCCGAACCAGATTCAGTTCAGATTTCGCTCTATCTCAAATATAAATGAGGAAGGGACGCGGTACTGACTGAACTTACCTGGTGGACGGTCTGCTACAACCTTGACGTCGGTAAGAAATCAGCCCTACGTCCCCTTTTTCTTCAAATATGAAAAATAACTCCTTATCGAATAAGGAATATTAATATATAGGCAAAGGGGGAACGCAGAACCTCTATTCTATCCGAAACGTCATAGCCGTCGTGTGACGGCGATTGTAGCAGTTATCCACTCCGGATAAAGAACGATTGTCTGCAAATGGAAATTCCTATTTAGAATCCCGATGCAAATATACGTTATAAATCATCATAATATAGCCAACTGTCGTTATCCATATAGTTTATTGTTTAAGGCTTTCGTATTAGTATATTCAAGCATGTAACATCTTAATCAATTTGTATCCCTCTGCTTATAAAAAGAGGGGGCGCGGTACTGATGCTTACCTAGTGGAAGGTCTGCTACTACCCTGACGTTGGTAAGAAATCAGTCCTACGCCCCCTTTATACAGATATAAAAGATACACCTTAATTAAAAAGCGTAAAGTATATAAGCATAAAGGGTTTGCAGAACCTTCCTTTTATTCGAAACGTCGATGTTATCGTACGATAACAATAGTAGCAGTTGTCCACTTCGAATAAAATTATCGTTCGCAAACAGAGATTTTTATAAACCTCTCTCTGCAAATATACTATATGCCGTTATATATGAAACATCTATCGCTGTTCATAAAGCCATTTTTTTAATATATTTATATCAGACATGTATAAATGCCTAAAGTTTAATCGTTTATCGGTCGCTTTCATAAAAAAGAAAGCGCAGAACATTGTCATATCGCTTCTGAGGCTTTGGCTTGACCTTATATGGAGATACAACAGTTCCGCGCTTATACGAGTATTTACATATACAAGCAACGCAAACCATCGTCTTCCATACATTAAATCGCCAAATTTTCAGAAGTCAGACTTTGATTTATTCAATATTTCAATTTTCTGGTTTTGCCTATGCAAAACCGCTCCAAATATAGGAAAAATATAAATATCAAAAGGAACTGTTGTCATTTTTGCTCCCGGCCACAAAAGAGGCGCAAGATTTACTCAATTTTCTATCGAGGCTTTGGAGAGTGCCTGTGAAAGTAATCGGGTAACCCTGCGCCGTTCTCATATACGTGTATTAACATATACGACTCAAACGGCAAACTACCACCTTCACTCAAGTATTCTCCAAATTCCGATAGAAGTATTAGTCCGCCACAAAATTTATGTCTAAGCGACATACAACGCAAATTTAATACAATATATTTCAACGGCGCAAGGGTTGTCAGACTTTTTCTGTTTATAAAATATAGGATGTGCCCCGGCAATCTTTGAGAACAGGTTCTCACGATTGTATTCGACTTTTTTTATATTTGCGCTGTCACGCGAAGATAGGATGCGTTTCGGCATAATCAAACCTGAAAACTTCGTTTTCGTTTGCCTTTGCAGTCACCTTTCACTATATTTTACAAAAAAGAAGCGCAGAACATATCGTCCTCACTTCTCTAGGCTTTGGCAAACCCTACGGAAAAGAACAACAGTCCTGCGCCGTATCATTGTATGTTTGATTATACAACGAACAGGCGCGGCTATCGTTCCTCCGTAATTAATTGCCAAAGTTCAGAGAAATAGAACGATCTCCACGATTCGATATTTTTGTTTACAGCTTATCTCTACAGGCTGTACTATCACAAAGATAGATAATTTCGGGAAACCGGCAGGGGTATTGTTATTTTTTCCGATATGCTGAAAAAAAGAGGTGTAAGGGCGGCTGTTTATTTTCTGAGGTTTTATCCAACTTTTACGATGAATAGGAGTCTTGCGTCTTGAGCGTTTTCAGTTTTCTTTTTATGTGGAGCTTTCCGGTGGGGTATGTTAAACCAGTGTGGATTGTGCCGGTAGATGGTTTTGCACAGGGAATTACCTACGGTTTGCTCTGTTTCCGGTTTTTGTGTTTGCGCTTGTAAAGGGTTTGCGCGTCAGAGGGGGATTTCTCAATAAAAAAAGAAACTCGGGGAGGCTGGATGCAACTGAGTTTCTTTCGTTCAATGGTCGGGGATGGAATCCGAATCTATGGTAGGCCGGAGGTGTTCCGGCTTCTTTTTATAGTCTGAATAGATTTCTTGGAAGATATCTGCTTGCGTTTTTATTATTTTAACCTGAAGGTGACCGGTAAAAACAAATCTTGTTCGACAATTTGCCCGTGTTCGCGCGCCGGTTTCATTTTTTTGATTAGTCGTAAGACTCTTAATGCTTCTTCGTTAAACAGTGGGTGGTCTGGTTTCGCAATTTCGATGTTATCAATGCGACCGTCTTTACCGACTGTGAAAGATAACAGTACCGCTCCTTCTTTCCCTTTTTTCTGGAGTTCTTTCGGATATTGGATGTTTTCCGTTATAAACCGTACTATATCGCTTTGCTCTCCTATAAAACTTGCATTGGAATCTTCTTCAGCCGTTTCAAGAATGTTTCCGTCTTCTTCAAAATTTGTTTTATCTATTACCGTTCCGTTTTTGTAAATGGCAATCTCGGATATTTTACCGGATTCATAGTACCATTTACTTTCGCCTTCGGCTTTATCTTTCTTAAAATTCTCTTTTCCGAAAACCGAACCGTTCTGATGGTAAAAGGTCCATATGCCTTCTCGTTTATCGTCCACCACGTTTCCTTCTCCACGAAGGGGGCCTTTCAGAAAATAATATTTCCATATTCCGACTTTTTTATTGTTTAAATATTGGCCTTCAGAAGCTACATTTCCGTTGTAATGATAAAAGATGGCTTTGCCTTGCTGCTTTTTGAGCTTTTTGTCGGAGTATTGTCCTGTCATTTGGAGTTGGCCGTTTTTGTGATAATCTTTGACGATCCACATTCCCGGGGAATCGGGGTCGGGATATGCTTTTCTGTAATAGAGAGCTCTTTCTTCGGGGCATTCTTCCCATTTACTGTTGTAATAACTTGTAATCGTATCTTGTCCCTTTGCGGAGTATGAGTTTATGATTATGAGTAATAAGGTTATAAGCGTCGTTTTTTTCATCTGTTGGTAATTATATTATTTCTTTGGGTAAGTTTTGCCGAAGATATATGGAGTGTCAATATCTATTCAGGGTTTTATAGTACTCTTATTATTGGTTTCTTATTCAGATTTTGTAAGAGGTTTTACGATGTCAGGCCGTATGAAACCGGATGCAAAGTAATCTTATTTTTTTAAAATATACAACTTTTATCAGTGGGCCGTATGAGTAAAGGAATAAGCCTCAGTCTTTATTCGGGAAACGACGGGGTAGTATTTGTAAGGAGATGGAAATCCGTACAGTGTTATTATTGAGATAGCTCTGTTTGTCTTATTATTTTCAGTTTACTTATGAGATAAATCGGGCGGTGGTTATCAGGTCTTAAAATAAAAGACGCTGTAACTTTTATGGTTACAGCGTCTACACTTCATTTTCAGTGATCAGGATGGGATTCGAACCCATGACCCACAGCTTAGAAGGCTGTTGTATGTGTTCTGATAATCAATTTGTTGTATATTAAATGTAAGTGTTTTGTAAGTTTTTCGTCTAAAAATCCTCGTACCCTTTTCATGAGTACCATTTTTCGTCTAAAAATCTCCGGTGGGTTCCAATAATATAATAGATAGATTAATTTTAATTATTCGGTAATATCTCCTATTTTACAATCTAAGGCATTTGCTATTTTCTTCAGCGCTTCAAAACCGATATTAATTGAGCCTGACTCATATCGGGATATACTTTGTTGAGTCATACCGGTTATGACTGCTAATTCCCCTTGATTTAATCCCTTCTCTTTTCGTATATAAGCTATTTTTTTACCGATTTTTATTCTATCTTTTTCAAGTTCTTTTTTATAATCAACAAGTGATCCATTTAAGTATTCAAACTTAAATTCATATTTTCCGGGATATAAAAAGCTTTTACTAAGATGATTTATTATTAAATCATTGGTGCTCAAACTTTCGGGAACGCCGGTTATTTTGTAAATAAACGAAACAGAACTTTTTGTTGTTGGGCCGGTCTTGCATGGTAAGACTTCTTCATAATTAATACTTAATCCTGCTAAAGTAGATTTTATATATACGTCTTTCATTTTATTTTACGAATTTAACATTGAACATAAAGGGAGCATAATTCTCATTCAGATAATTTTCTGCCTCTTTTTTGCTTTGCACCCAATAAGGGAAAGGAGACTCCATATTATCTTCTACGCAAATTAGAGTGTTACCTTGTCGATAAACTATTACATCTTTTGTCATTTCTGACTCTGTGAATAAAGCGTTCATAATTGTATTTTTTAAGTTGGTTATTGCTGTAATTATACACTACAAATATACATCATATTTGATGTTTGAGCAAATAAAATCATATATATTTTTTATGTTGTACAGCACAAAAAAACGCCCGACAAAAGCCGGGCGCTAACTCTTTAAATTCACAGCCCGGTTAAGGGCTGACTGGATGTGTTTCCACAAAAACAAACACTATTTCAACTCAACACACCCTTTCGGGCGGACATATCTAATCTTGTGGATTAGATGCTGTAAATGTAAAACTCTCTTTTGTGTTTTCCAAATAAATTACGATTTTTTTTAAAGAAAACTCTTCAATTTGTATTTTACACACATCCAAATATTTTAAAAGACTATCTATTGTATAGGCCTTATCTCCATTTTCAATACTGTTCAAGGTTGCTTGTTGGAGCCCGTTTTTTTCGGCATAATATTTGGTTATTCCGTTTTTAGTCCTCAGTTCTTTAAGAAGTGTCCCTATATTTTGTTTATTTGTTTGCATTGATTAGTCTTTATCCTTTACGATCAATAAATTCTACAATCTTCTATTTTAGCCTCATACGGAAGGCCGAAACAGTCGGTTACGTTTGATTTTTCAAGCTCTATTGTATACTCTTCTATGTTTATTCCATACTCTTTAGCTAATGATTTAACCTGTTCTTCACTTTCTGCTATTGCTATATACGAAATTTCAAAACATTGTTCTCCATCCGGATATATTAGTACATTTGGATCACTTTTTAAGGTAAGATCATAGATATTCATAATTATAAGTTTAAATAGTTATCGGGTTAAATTATCTAACTAATTATCTATGTCAATGTAACTTTCGGATTTATATATCCTCTCAAATATTTCGATTGACTTTATTGCTCGCTCCTGCTTTAGGGGGCTAAGATCATTATATGATTTGCACCATAAAAGCGAATTTTCACCATCTAACCATATATTACCGCCTAATATTTTAACGCCATTAGGTAGAGCGTTCCATCGTTGCTCGATTGATTTAGTTTCCATATTTGTATTTTTTAAAGAGTTATGATTAAAGATTAGGATCTCTGTTTTGCATTTTATTTAGCATATCTGCAAAATCATGAGGGTTGTTTCTGTCCTCCGATTTTTCCGATAAAAACAAATATAAATCACTGCCTATAATATAACTTAAAAATTCATCAATAGTATAATTTTCAGAACCATTTTCTATATAATCTATTTTATCGATACTTATTTTCCCTTTTACCGAAATAGTCTCGGTATTTAAGCCTCTTTCTTCCCTGAATTTTTTAAGCCATTCTCCTATTACTTCCCTATATCCTTGTCTATCCATATTATTAATTTGTAAATATTCCTGAAATCAAATTTACTTTCTTTTTCGGAGATAGCCGAATGACTCTTTTGGGGAGGTAGTAGTTTGATTCTTTGTCATTTCTGATTCTTGTAAATAAAGCGTTCATAATTGTGATTTTAAAGAGTTATTGATGTTGTTTGATTACACTACAAATATATATAAATATTAATACATATACAAATAAATACCCATATATTTTATATGTTGTGCAGCATAAAAAACGCCCGACAAAAGCCGGGCGCTAACTCTTTAAATTCACAGCCCGGTTAAGGGCTGACTGGATGTGTTTCCACAAAAACAAACACTATTTCAACTCAACGCACCCTTTCGGGCGGACATATCTAATCTTGTGGATTAGATAATGCGAATATAAAATGCTCTTTTGTGTTTTCCAAATAAATTACGATTTTTTAAAAAAAGTGTTTGCGAACCTCACGGCCAGCAAACACAATGACTTTAAAACCTTTATTGCTATCATACCCATCACAAATATGTAGCTACGCAAATATAATAATTATTTATAATAGTCAACAAAATATGCTGATTATCTCCTAATTCGTATAGTTGTTTCTTATCTAAAAATCCTCGGTGGAAATGTAGTGGTATTACAGTTTACATATAACAGTTGCATCGGTTAATATTTCTTCAAATTCGTCTTCCCCTGTTTCTATCGTTCCGTTTGAACCGACCCAATACCAAGCAACATCATCATTTTCATTATCATCAAAATATTTGTCTGCATAACTAAGAAAATATTCAAAATTACTTATTGTCTCTTCTCGATCTCCATCAAAGACATAATACACACATGTTCCTTCAGCTTCTGGCATGGCTTCATATTCTGGGGTTCCGTATACAGGAAACTCTCTCAAGTCTGATCTGTCTGGATTTAATTTGCTGTTGTTAAAAACAAACCCTTCTTCCAAATTTAGTCTACCGTCGAATCTTATCCCATAGTGTCTATATGGTAGATATTCTTTTTCAGCTATTTTCTTTAGTTCGTTTACTTTGGATAAGATTTTACTTGATATAGATTTCATGATTTTATTTTTTTAGTTGTTTATGACGTTCTTTGTTATAATCACAATGCAAATATAACATATAGTATCATATTATGCAAGCAAATAGCATATAAAAATGATATTATAAACTATATTTAACTATTTAGTATAACATCAAGAGCTATAAATAGGCTATTTTTGCACAAACAAATATTTATAGCATATAGCATCATGATAATAAAAGAAGTAATCAAAGAAAAAGGGTATTCGGTTTCGTCGTTTGCGGAAAAACTCGGTATGAAACAAGAAAGTTTGAGCAGAATTATTAATGGCAATCCCACGATTGGAACTTTGGAAAAAATTGCTACCGCTTTGAATGTAGATATAACGGACTTGTTTGCAAAAAGAAATCCGGAAGTGAAAGGCTATATCAAGATAAAAGGGGTGTTGTACGAGGTTAATTCTTTTGATGATTTAGAAAATCTGATGAGGTTGAGGTAATATTATTCATTTATATAAAAGATTCTCCTTTTCTTTTATATAAAAACAGGCTTGTTATTTGGAACTATTCTAAATAGTTTCTATATTTGATTAGATACTGTTTAAAATGGGAAAATATTCAAACGGATTAACTGTTAAGCAGGAAAAATTCTGTCATTTTTACCTCGAAACGGGAAATGCTTCTGAGGCTTATCGTCGTGCTTACTCTTGTGAAAAAATGACAGATAAATCTATTTGGGAAAAATCATCTACTTTGTTAAAAGAAGTCAAGGTTTCGGAAAGGGTGGCTGAATTGCAGCAAATGCAGTGTGAGCGGTCAGCCATAACAAAAGATGGTCTATTAAAAGAGTTGTCAGGTATAGCCTTTTCGTCTATTGCCGATATGCAAAATACTTGGATCGATAAAAAAGACTTTGAAAAATTGACAAAAGAGCAGAAGTCTGCAATAAAAAGTATATCTACAAAGGTTATTAAAAGAAATATAGGCACTCATGAATCTCCGGAAATAGTGGATGTTGAATATATAAAAATAGAACTGTACGATAAGCTTAAAGCAATAGAGAGAATTTGTAAAATGCTCGGTTTCGACGAGCCTGAAAAGATACAGAATATACCTATCGAAATAAAAGATGGTCTGAATGACTAACGTTATTAAGATATCTCATAAACTTTTTAATCCTAATTATTATCACCTCCGGGATGCGATGGCGAATGAAAATATCCGGTTTATCTATCTTATCGGAGGTTCTTCTTCGGCAAAATCACATTCTGTAGCTCAGTCTATTATATTAGATACGCTACAAAGTGGAGATAATACGATTGTGTTGAGGAAGGTAGGTTCTTCGATAAAGAACTCCATATATGAGGATTTTAAGCAAATAATCAATAATCTTAATTTAACAGGATGTTTTAGGTGTTATCAGAATATAATACGCTGTTATAACGGTGCAAAGATCGATTTCTCCGGATTGGATGATTCGGAAAAGATAAAGGGTATATCTAATTATAAGCGGGTTATTCTTGAAGAGTTGACTGAATTTGAATTGTACGACCAGAAACAGATCAGGAAGAGATTAAGAGGACGTAAGGGTCAGCAGATTATATCCATGTTTAACCCTATTTCCGAAAAGCATTGGATAAAAACAGAGGTTTTCGACAAGGAGAATCTAACAGAGGCGCCTAACCATCTTTATCCAAATGTAAAAGACGTATTTTCTGGAAAAGTTTTAAATGAAGAATATACACGAGTAGCGGCGAAATGGGTCAATAGTGAACGAACTGTTTACAATCCACGAACGCAAAGTTACGATAGGCATCCTGCCGATACCGTCATTATCAAATCAACTTATCTTAATAATTTTTGGGTAGTTGGCTCTCCTGACGGGACTTACGGTTATTATGACCGGCAGACTATAGCGGACTTTGAAAAGGATAAGGAAAGGGATTACGATTATTACCGCATCTACGCCCTGGGCGAATGGGGCAGTATAAAAACGGGAGGAGAATTCTGGTATGCGTTTGACCCATCAAAGCATAAAGGCAAGATTGAGTATAACAATAATCTTCCGGTGCATGTTACAATTGATAATAATGTATTGCCGTATATATCGATTGCCATATGGCAGAGTTATTATAAGGATGGAGTATACCATGATGTACAGATATACGAGATCGCGGCAAGAGAGCCTTTTAATTCCGTCACTAAGGCTGCAGAGCTTACCGCTAAATACCTGCTTGATATCGGACATACAGACAAAGTATTTTTGTATGGGGATCAGACGACTAAGGCAAGCAATACGATAGATGATGAGAAACGGTCTTTTTTTGATAAATTCAGGGAGAAGATCGAAGAGTCCTTTGTCGTTGAGGAACGGATCCCAAATAAAAATCCGAGTGTTTCTATGTCGGGAGAATTCGTCAATGCTATCTATGCCGGGGCCATAAACAATATCAAAATATCCATAAACGAAAAATGCTTAGAATCGATAGACGACTATATCCTTACAAAAAAGGATATTAACGGTGGGATCCTGAAGAAGCGCATAAAAAACAGACTTACCGGACAGACATACGAAGAGCACGGGCATTTCAGCGATACTAAACGATATCTTATTACTCAGTTGCACAGCGACTTATATACCAAGTTTTCGCTTAGACGCAAACATAACCATACACAGGAGGACGATATAATGTATTACGACAAGTCAAAAATTGAGGCGGGAGAATACCGGGTGGAGATCAATCTTGACAAAAACAATATTTTCTCTGCGGCAAAGTATTTTGTCAAAGATAAAAAGGTGTATATATGCGATGTATTGTTTACAGAGGGACTGTACGACACAAAAAATCTTGCCGGATTTATGGCGGATTGCACTGCATGCGAAATGGAGCTTAATCCGAAATATAAATGGTACCTTTTCGAATTGCGCACTCTTGTGAAGATGCCTGTTATCGGAAAGAAAGAGAGTACGGACTTTAAAAAACGTATCTCTGCACATACGGATAATGTCCGCACCAACTTTTATTTCCCGCCCGATTACGATTACAGCGAAGAATTCAGCCGCTTTTTTAATAATTATCTGGATTATGACGGTGACAAGAGTTGTGAGGCAGTAAATATCTTATGTCAGGTTTGCGAAAGTGAAATGAGAAAGGGCAATTTACGCAACAATGTATAGATTATATCAAAAAATGTCCTGTTAGTACGCATTTAAAATTATAACCCCCGTAATTTTTCTGACTTATCTATTATTTTCTGTCCTGTTTTTCTCTTTTGCGTTTATAAGAGCAAGAAAAAATATTTATTTCGGAGGCAAAAAATATCTTGTATTATTTGGAATCGTTCTAAATAATAATTACATTTGACTTGAAAGAGAATCGTCTTTTAGATTTGGTGAAGCTGCCAAATACTTACAAATTAGAACGTAAAAACCTGAGAGGCGATTTCTGTAAAGATGTCGTCTCTCTTTTTATTATACAGGATGTCGATTTTCAAATTCAGAAATCCATTTAAAAAGCAGGATGCAATCAATCGTAAGGATATGTACGATTGCGTTCTTACCGTCGAAAGGGACAAGAAGGGTAATTATATCTATCTAAGCAACTACATTCCGTTAAATTCCACAAAAAACAATCGTTTTGATTTCGATATGTCTAACGACAAGGATAAGGATGCAGCACTCAGGCTTTGCCCTCCTTTTTCTACGGTTATGGATAAATGTGGTTCTATGTTTTCGAACGGCCGTTTTTATGTGCAAGACAAGGACGGTAACGAGAAAGAGACGCCGGATTACCGTAAGATCAGAACGCTTCTTCGTCGTCCGAATCTTTTGCAAAGCGGAAGGCAGTTCAACAAAGAGGTGGAGATATGCCTTAAGACTTTCGGAAGATGCCCTGTTTACCTGTTCCGGGCAACAAGAAAATCAATACCGGAATCCATGTGGATTATTCCTCCTTCCCTCCTCCATCAGGAGACGACAGGAAAGCTGTGGAACCAGACGGATATAAACGAAATTATCGGAAGGGCATACATCGAATGGGGCGGAGAAAAAATAGTGCTTGAAGATTGGGAGTATGTGGTTATATCGGAATCCACTGCGCGAATTGACGCTTCTGCTTCGGAGATCAAATACAGATCTATCACTGACAGTCTTTCCACGCCGGTTAATAACTGGATGGCGCAAATGGCGGCCAGAGGGAATCTAATCATAAACGGAGGCCCGAAGGGTATTCTTTGCAACGACGATAAATCCGACTTTGGAAACTATACTTTAGATAAGGAAGAAGAGGAGGAATTGAACCGCACCTTTAAGAACAAATACGGTATCGCAGGAAAGAAACTCCCCATCCTCGTTACACGAAAAGCCTCTTTAAAATGGATTCCCTTGAGTTACAATACGCAGCAATTGATGTTGCACGAGGAAAGTAAGTCGTGCCGTGAGGATATCTGCAATGCGATAGGTCTTAACTCAAATATCTTCGTTTCGAACAGCACTTACGACAATTATGAAAATGCGAAAAAGGCAGCATATCAGGATTTGATTATTCCGGATGCGGAAAATTATACTGAGGCGCTCGCATCGGCGATTTGTCCGGAGGGAATATATATCAAGTTGGACTATACGCATATCGATTGTATGCAGCAGGACAAACAGGCTTCGGCGAATGCGCTTGACAGTGCGGCGAATGCGTTGACGAAATTAATCGGAGATAATGTGATAACTCCTGCAGAGGCACGGACGGAGATCGCCTCTTATATCGATATTAATCCGGATAATCCGAAAGGTGATTTTAAAAATACAGGCAATGAACAGTTTGGAGAAGAATAAAAAAAGTTGTATCGGAAAGCAGTATAAGGCGCTTTCGGTCGAAGAATATGGGGTAAACAGCGATAGCAGGATTATTAGTGGGTATGCTGCTATATGGGGAAATAAAGACAAGGCGGGCGATATCCTGATAAAGGGGTGTTGCGCCAAGTCTATCAACGACAGGGGGCCTGAATCGAATGCGAACAATAAGATTATTTACCTCTGGATGCACGATATGAGCGAGCCGGTGGGGAAGATAACGAAGCTTGTAGAGAATGAAAAGGGTTTGTATTTCGAGGCTTTGATTGATACCATTCCTTTGGGAGACAGGCTTATTACACAGCTTAAATCGGGCACGATTAATCAGTTTTCCATCGGCTACAGCTACGTTTGGGATAAATGCTATTATGACGATGCTTTGGATGCTTTTATCGTAAAAGAGATCGTATTGTACGAAATATCGGCTGTTTCTATCGGATGCAACGGAGAAACGGAGTTTACCGGAATGAAGTCGGCGGATCAGTTGGCCGATTCCGTCTCTACGCTGCAAAAAGATATCGATTCGGCTTTGGATGGATTACCATTTAATAAAATATCCTCATTAAAGGGATTGTTTGCGAAAACATGGTCACTTGCTAAGGTAAAGCCGGATAAAGAGGTGAAGGAAAGCCTTATAAATCCACTTGATAATAAGCAAGCCGGCGATAACCTGATAAAGGGGATAAAATTTATATGTAACAAAAAATCAAATGAAAATGAAGAAGTATCTGGAAAAAGCGGTAAATCCGCTTAAGGAAAGCGCAAGGAAAGGAAATCTGTTTCCTCTTGTGTTGTTAGCGGTCGTTATGGCGGCTGCATATGTGTTGGATCCGTTGTCGTCTTTTGCTTTGTGTGCCGGAATCGGTTTGCTTGCAACGATAGACGAAAAATCGCTCGATGAAGAGCAGAAGAAGTTTATCGAAGGCATGGATGAATCCCTTGAATCGTGTATAAAGGGATATTTGGATGATAATATGGAGCATAAAGATTTTGTAAAGAAAATCGATGAACTATCGGAATCCGTTAAATCCTTGTCGAACGATCATAACGAGAAGATTGGGCAGAAGGAGTTTGAGGAATTTAAAAGCGAAGTAAACTCTGTATTGCTGAAAATAAAATCGGCAACAGAAAGGAAACCGGATGGAAAAGCCGGCATTAAATCGCTTGAACAGCAGATTGCGGATCAGCTGAAGGATTATACTCAAAAAGATGCGAACGGCATAATCCGCATAAACTTAAAAGATGCTTGTAAGAATTCTCCGTCCAAAAAAGTACATATCGATTTATTGTACACGAAAGCCAATACACCCATAACTACGGCTGGCGCGGATCATATCGGAGGCGTTACGATCGATCCTTCTATCTCTGTTCCGGCAAGGGCGGAAAGCGAAATACGGAAGTATGCAAACGTATCAAATATTGCTACACGCTCACTTATTTATGCTGAATTGTACGATATAACAGGCGATGCGGCATGGGTTCCGGAAGGAGGACTGAAACCTTCGATGAATGCAAAAATGCGGGAAGTTACTGTAACGGCGGGTAAGGTAGCTCTTACGACAACTCTCACGGAAGAGGCTTTATACGATACGAACCAGATTGTTGCCGAAATACGCTCGGAAATTATTAACCGTATTGGGGTAAAAGAAGAAGACGGAATACTTTACGGAACAGGGGAAGATGGTGAAATAAAAGGTGTGTTTACCGATATTCCGGAATTTACATTAGATGGACTGAGTGTCGAAAATCCGAATTATTTCGATGCTATCATTGCCGCATATACCCAGATCGTTTCGGTATCGGATATGAATTTCATGCCGAATCTGGTCCGTGTCAATCCGATCGATTTCGCAAATATGAAGCTTACGAAGGATAAAAACGGTAACTATTTGTTTCCACCTTTCACATTGATGAACGGAATGCTTATCAATGACCTGCAGATTGCGGCCTCCACTTCTATTGCACAGGGCGAATTTGTTATCGGTGATTTTAATTATATGAATATACGTGATTACCAGTTGTTACGGATCGAGTTCGGTTGGGTTAACGATGATTTCCAGCGTAACCAGGTTACGATGATCGGTGAAAAGAGGTTGCTTGCTTATATCAAATCGAATTACCTTACTGCATTTATGAAAGGTAAGTATGCTACGATTATGGAGGCTATCGCAAAAGCGGATGAAGGTGGCAGCGATGAAGGTGGTGGTACCGGTGTATAAAACTTAAACTTTAAATAAAATGAAAAGAGAAAGACAACGTAAAGACGACAAAAAAGGCTATGTGATTAGCCTTTCAGAAGTGTATGAGGTAGAGTACACAAAGGATTGCTACTGCCATAAAAAGGGCGATAAGGATTTGGTTTCCCTGCCGGTTGCTATAAAACTTATCAATGTAGGAAAAGTAAAAAAGACAGACGAAATAGTATCGGCAGCAACAAAAGCCGGATGTTTAAAAGAAATCAAGGTAAAAAACGGAAAATTGATTTAGGATGCTGATCGATACGACATATTTCAAGGGTGAGCTTTTTATTAAGGATCTTTCTTTGGGCGCAGGGGTTCCTTCTGAAACAAGGGATGATATACAAAAGGATTTGTATGCTTTTATAGAGCAGTACGAGCCTGTTTACCTTAAGAATATGTTCGGCCCGGATATGTCTGTTCCGTTGTCGGATTATATCCGTCAGAGGGATTCCATAAGTGATAAAGTAGAAAAATGGGAGAATATTATAGCTCTTCTTATGGAGGGCGGGTATTCTCCTATTGCGGGATATGTGTATTTCTACTATGTGCGCAGCCATCAGGCAGTTGCTACTCCGAACGGAACGGCGAGAGAAATCGATTCGTCGGCTTTTGCCGGTTCGAATCTGAAGATGATCGTAGCATGGAACAGCATGGTACGGCGTAACAGAGAGATTGCCGCGTGGATGCGTGAGCATTCTTCGGATTATCCGGAGTGGGATGTTTGTTGTTTTATGTTGGAAAAAATGAATGAATTCGGGGTATGATAAATCTGGTCGAGATATTCGGGGATATTGTGGAAAGGGTAAGCGGCGACGTAGGTTATGAGGTGCGTTATGAGTTCGGCGATTCGGGGTATATACGGAAAAGCCTTGATGCGCTGAAGGGAAGGTCGGCTACACGTTACCCGGTTGTTTGCCTTTATACTCCTTTTCAGGAGGAAAAGACGGATAAACGGTATTATTGTTCGGTGAAACTGGATTTCATGATTGCCGTTGTGACTACGAATAATTATACGAACCGGGAGCGTTTGGAGATTTCATACAAAAAGACGTTGCATCCGATCTATGAATCTTTTATACGGAATATTCTTGCGGATAAACGGTTCGATTTCGGTTATACGACGATTGTTCCGCATATCTATGTAGATAATTTCACTTACGGGAACAGTGATTTGCGGGCTTCGGACGGTAATTACCTTACGGACAGAATAGACGGTATCGATATCAGGCAAATGGAGTTAAAAGTAAAAAAAGAACAAAAATGTATGAGTTATGAGACTATGGAGAGATTGCGGAAGTGAGAAATTCAATACGGGGGTGAGTAATTGTCCTTTCCAGAAGAGGAATATAAAAGCCGTTATTCTCACTACGCTTAATATGGTTATTAAATTGGACGAACTGGAAACGAAGCTTCCAGAGTTAATCCATGCGGACAGGCCGGACAGGGTCTATCCGATCAGCAATATTGCTGAATATGCTCCTTCCGGGGGTGAAGGACAAACGGGGGCAGTCGGTTATGGGCCAAGCAAATTCACGGGATTTTCGCCTCTTGTGGAGGTGTGGTCGTTGGAAGAGCGTTACGACGGTTTGTTTAAAAACATACTTAGGTTGGGAAACGACCGTATGCGCGTAATTTACGTGGATGAAAACAATGTGATTTATGCCGAAAGGTATGGAGAGGATTCGATTAGAGGGGTTGAGATGGCTTCTATTTATGCGGGAGGGCAGCAATTCCCATCAAGCGGGGCAACGGCGGGAATGACTATTACTTTTACCTATAAGGACACGAAAAAATCGTGGATGAATATGGAGGCTATCGAATCGGATGCGGATATTCTGGATATGTGCAAGGGGTTACTTTGGGTTACGGTCAAGAATGTAGAGGGAAGCAAGTATAAGATTCTGGAAAGGGATAATGCAAATCTGGATATTACGGATTCTTACGGTCCTTTGCTTGCAAGCCAGGAGGCGTGGAACAATGTTACGGCGGCCACTTATAACAGTGCAGACCAGACGCTTTCGCTTACGCCAACGAGCGGGCAAACGCCTACGCTTAAAAGTCCTGCTGAGCTTTATGCTTTGTCGAATCCGGTTAAATACATCGAACAATGGGTGGAATAGTTGTATTCGAGGGTGTAAGCTTCAATAAAGCGCTGTGTTCCAAAATGACGCAGAAGGAGTTTATCGATGCACACAGGGAGACTTTTTTCACCGACCGGCCAAAACCGGAGAGGGAACGGCTTTTAACGGATGCTTTCCAGATTATAAAGGGGAGCATTACGGATATCAGTCTTTAACAGTTAATCGGGGGATTGCTCAGGCGATCCCCTTTATTCTATCTATGTATATAAAAGAGGCTTTCGAGCAGTTCAGAAAGATGAAATCGGGCTTGCCGGGCATGATAGAGGATGAATTACGGCGGGTCCGTATCGAAGAGCTTGTAAAGGATCAGTTGTATTCGGGAATAGACGGGAAGGGAAATGCTTTGCGCCCGACTTATACAGAGGATCCGTACTGGCGGACAGTGACAAAGACGGACAAGGCCGCAAAAAGAAGGGGTGAACAGTACCGTGACTTTAAAGCAAAGATTACTCCTCCGCAAGGCTCTTTTCTTGGTTTTTCGCCTCGTAATACCAATACGCCTAACCTTATTATCCGGGGTGATTTCTACGATTCTATTAAATCGGATGTTCGGAATTGGGGTGTGAAGATTTATTCGGAGGGTTTTTATGCTTCGGGTGACATCGAAAGGAAATATGGTAAAGAGATTTTCGGGCTTACGCGCATTGCGAAGGGGTATATAGTTCGGAATCATCTTGCACCGGCTTTGTATAAATATTTTAAGGATTATGGGTTGTAATTGCGGAAAAGAGATACAAAAAAGGATGGAGAGCCTTAACAGGATGCGGGCTTTGGCTAAGAAGGCGGCTATTATGGATAATTCGATTTATGTAATAACGGAAAAGAATGGAAAATACAATTTTGCCAGATATGAAGGACAAAGGGATGTTGTCGAATATGTACACTTCTTGTAGTGATATTCCGCTCAGCAGGTTTATAAAGGTTTACTGCGGGAATTTGGATGCGTTGGTTATTTCGGGATTTGTTCCGTATATTGATAAGGTCAGGATTGCTAACCGGATGATTGAGGAGTATTGTTCGTTTATCGGGAACCGGAATCTGTCTCTTGAATTGTCTAAACGGAACGATTTGTTGAATTACAGCATTAAGATAACGGTTCTGGAGGCGGCAAGGTATATGCTGTCGTTGGGTTATTACAAGAATGCTTTTGATTTGGTAACGTCTGTGAAGATTAAGGTTGCTTTCCCGAAGTGTGAAAAGGACGTGAAGAGGATTTTTGACCTGATCGGTTCTGAAATGGCTGTCTTGAAGGTACGTGTGAAGCAGTTGAAGGATAGTCTTGAAAGGGGCATAAAGGAAAAGAATAAACGGGACAAGTCGGCGGATGAAAATTATTTCGCCGAAGAGCGTATGCTTGTGAGTAAGCACATGGGGTATTATATCGATGCGGAGCGTATTACGGCCAAGGATTATGCTTTTTGCGTGAAAAATATGTTGAACGAATTAAAGTTGGTTAGCAATGGCAAACGAATTTAAGATTGACGATATTGTCGATAAGAAGGCGATTCAGCAGGTTGACGAATTGGACGGAAGACTTGCGAAAGTTTACGATACTTATGTAAAGTTGGTAAATGAGTTGGAGAAGGGTTTGAAGTTTAACCCGAAGAGCCTTGAAGAGCTTATAGCTAAGAGTAACGAGTATGATAGCACGTCGAAGCGTATAGGGGAATCGGTGAAGGAGATAACGAAACTGCAAATGGATCAGGCTAAGGCGTTGGAAAAGTTGGCGAAAGCGGATATAGCAGCGGCAAAGGCGGCTACGGAAACGGCAAAGGCTAACCGATTGGATGCGCAGACTTTAAAGGAGAAGAATCAGGCTTCACTGACAGCGCAAAAGACGGAGAACGAACGGATAAAGGGGTTGCAGCTTTTAAGCCGGTACAACCAATCGCGTCAGGCTACGGAGGCGGAACTTACGACTATCATGAATACTCAGGCGCATTCGATAGCGGAGGCGGAGATGCAGAACAGGAAACTTCGTCTTGCGGTTAAGAATGTGATGGACACAGAAGCGAATGCGGCACAGATTAAGGAAATGTATAACAAGCGTATCGAAGAGAATACGGAGTATATTATCAAAAATTCGGATGCCGATATCAGAAGAACGAAGAATATCGGTAATTATGCGAGCCATTGGAATGGTTTGGGGAATGCTATCGCTCAGGTTACGCGGGAATTTCCGGCTTTTACTTATTCTTTGCAAACGGGTTTTCTTGCTATCTCCAATAATATTCCGATTTTGGCGGATCAGATTATGCTGTTACGCGCTCAGAATAAGGCTTTAAGAGAAGAAGGTATGGCTTTTACTCCTGTTTGGAAGCAGGTAATTAAATCGGCGTTGTCGTGGAATACGGCTCTATCGGTTGGGGTTACATTACTGACTGTTTACGGTAAGGATCTTGTTAATTGGGTTGCTTCCTTGTTTAAAGGCGGAGAAGCGGCAGAGGCAGCTGCAAAGGCTCAGGAGCGTTTGAATAACTTACAAGAAGAGGCAGTGCAGAAAACGAGTGCCGAAGTAGGAAAATTAGGATTGCTTTATGGTGTAACGCAAGATATAACGAGAAGTTATGAAGAGAGGATAAGGGCAGCGGAGAAGTTGCAGCAGTTATTCCCTTCTTATTTTGCCAATTTAACGACTGAGGCTATTCTTGTTGGGAATGCTTCAGATAAATATAAACAATTAAAAGAGAATTTAGAGGCTGCTGCGAGGGCAGCTATTGTCGAAGAGGAATATCTTAAAATTGGAGATGCCATCAAAAAGCAAACGAAAGAGTTGGTAGAAGCCGAGAAAATGCTTGATAAGGCAAAAAAGGAATATGCAGAATCGGGTAATTTTTCTCCAAGTTCGCAAGAAAGCGTGAATTTGGCATATTGGGAAAAGATTTATGAAAAACGTAGAAAAATACTTGATTCGCTTCTAACACAAGAGAAAGAGCTTAGAAAAAGATTTTCCGTAGTTCCTGAGACTCCAAAATATAATGTTCCCGAAGATTTACCGGAATATGGGGAGTATCTTAATAAAGTAGAGGAATTAAATAAAGAATTAAAGGCGGGAGTTATTTCTCAGGAGGATTTTAACAAACAATCTGCATTAGCGGCACGGGATTGGATTGTCGCTGCAAATAGTTTGAATTTATATTCTAATGGTTTGGATAATGCTAAACGCAGTTACCGACAATATTCGGATGAAACAATAAAGGCGGCGGATGATGCAAAGAAAGCGGCAGAAGAGCGCCTTAACATTGAACGTGAAATTGAGGATATTCGCCTCTCTATGTTGGATGATGGCCGGGAAAAGGAACGGAAGATACTTGAAACGAGTTACAACCGGAAGATAGAGGATGCGAAAAAGAACGGGGAAAAGGAAATTGAACTTGTAAGGGCTTTGGAGGAGCAGAAGGACAAGGCTTTAAAGGACTTTGATAAAGAGACGGGGAATATACAGGAGGATAAGAGCCTTGAATTAAGATTGAAGTACGCCCGTGAAGGAAGCAGGGAGGAACTCAATATAAGACGCGAGGCATTAGAGCTGGAAAGAACGGAAGCTCTCAAAGAGGCTGAAAAAACCGGTATTTCCAAAGCTGAGGTGAATAATTATTATAACAAGGAGATTTTAAAGCTTGCCGAAGATTATAATAAGGGGCTTATTAATGTTCAATCGAGATATTTCGCCGATCAAAAGATACAGCTTGATACGGAAAGGGAACTGGAATATGAATCTTTGAACGAACGGTACAAGCAAGGCACGTTATCGGAGGAGCAATACCAGAACGAGCGGTTGTCTATCCAGGAGAAATACGCCATTAAGGAGAAACAGTTAGCTATCGATTCGATGAAGGCGGCTGTTAACCTTTTGCCGGAAGAGGAACGGGCTACCGCTCTGGAAGCTATCCGGCAGAAAGAAATCGAATTAAGCAATATTGTCACTGAAACCGAAATAGAAAATTCAAAAAGGTCAAGGGAGCAAAGGATAAAGGATCTGGAAAAGATTTTGGACTATACCCAACAATTCACTGACGCAATCGGGGAGCTTGGAAACAATTTGTTCGATAGCCGTATTCAGCAATATGATGCTGAGATAGAAGCGAACGAGAAGGCGGGAGAGGAAGAGCTTAAATCGATAGAGAAACTTGTTTTGAGTGACGAGGAAAAAGAAGCGAGGAAAAGATCGGCAGAAGAGAGGACGGCGCAAAAGAATGAAGAGCTTGAAAAGAAAAAAGCCGAAATGCAACGCAAACAGGCGATTTTCCAGAAAGCATTAGATGTATCAAGCATAATTACAAACACGGCTGTTGCTGTAATGAAGGTATGGGCGCAAACCGGTATATTCGGCGGCCCTGTCGCTGCTGCTATTGTTACCGCTCTTGGCGCAATACAACTTGCTACTGTTCTTGCGCAACCTATTCCGAAGTATGCTAAGGGAACCGATTTTCACAAAGGAGGATTGGCCGTAGTTGGTGACGGAGGAAAACAGGAAGCTGTTGTTATGGATGACCGGTTGATGTATATCACGCCTAATTATCCGGTTGTTGTGGATTTGCCGAGAGGAGCAAAAGTTATCCCGGACTTTATGGATCGGAACCTCACGGATAGTTTTATCAATAATCGGTATTGGTTTAGTCATAATGACAAAGGAGAAGTTATTAATGTAATTAATAACAACGATTATTCTTCTCTTGAAAAAAAGATGGATAAGAACATCCAGGCTGTACAGGTGGTCGGAAAGATAATAATGAGAAATTCTAAATTAATACAGTTTAACAATCTTAGAAAGATATTATGATGATAAAAATAGAACTAGTAATTGATGAGAATAAATATAATGTTACAAATGATATTGTTAATATAGCTGAAATAAAAACGACTTATAGAAGATCTGATTTCGGAGAGGTAATTAGAAGTGCATCTGATACATTTGAATTTGCAGGGAAAGCTTATGATCTTATAAAAAATGAATATTTAACAAATTATCTCGATGCTTCAGCAATCATAATTATAAGTCTTAGTAATAATATATTTTCTTATGATGAGAAATATAGAAATCACCTTGATTTCACAACATTACAAGATGATGGTATGATTATTACACTATATACACAAGATGATAGCTTAGCTCGTAAGATAAAAGACAATAAATCACAGATGTATGATATTCCAGTTTATGATATTAACAAAGGTGAATATTTGTTTTATGAGCGTATGGAATTGATAAATAAATGTAGTTGGTATTTATATTTGGATGTTATGGGAAAAGGGGAATACTTTATGCAGGCTACGATGCCAAATTATAATACTCATAATGTATCAATACCATTAGCTATAGATTCTTATAATTTTGAAACGCAATATGCAACTTTTCACGATGTATACAATAATAGTCCCAGTTTATTTTTTATTGAGGTTAATGAAGATCATTCGTTTTATTTCGATTTCGATTTAAAAGTTACCTTAACCGATTTTACGCCATATGAAGGGCAAAGTCCAGATAAGTTTGTCAACTTAAGAATGATAAGAAGTTATAAGGTTAATGATAGAGATGTTAATGAGGTGATTTCTGGGCTTGGAACAGGAAATCTTAAAAAGGGGGATATTGTTCATTATAAAACTGATAAAAATAAGAGTTATTCTTTTAAAGCGGGAGACAAAATAAGATTTTATTTATATTCTGAATATTATTCTGTGTCACTTAAATTATATGACGTGAAATCTTTAAACGTTACAAGTTTACATAGAAACGAAAATATTAATATAGACATTGTTACTCCTTTATCTCTTCTTTCATCGATTATAAAAAATATAGCAGGAGGAAATATTCCTTGTGAAATCAGAGGCACAAGCTTTAATAGTATTATGATGTGTGCGGCAGAAAGCATAAGGGGTATAAGTGAAGCTAAATTTCATACTTCTTTCTCAAAATTTTGTGATTGGATGAATTGTTTCGGATATGCTTATTCTATACAATCCAAGAATGGGATTGAAACGGTCGTATTTGATAAACGCTCATCCTTTTATGATGATAGTGATATTACTGAAATACGAGAAATATCCAACTTTCGTCTGGTTGTAAATAAAAATATCATTTATTCAGGTGTAGAAGTGGGATATGAAAAGAATGATTATGACGAAGTGAATGGAAGATACGAATTTAATGTGAAAAATAGTTTTAATACAGGAGCAAAAGGAGAAGATAAAATATTAAAATTAATATCTCCATTTCGCGCAGATAGTTACGGAATAGAATTTCTATCTCAAGAAAGAAATGATACTGAAAATAGTGATTCAGACAATGATATTTTTTTTATTGGAATTATAAATTCGGGTAACAATAAATTTATTGTAGATCGTTCTCTTTCTATTGCAGGAAGTATCCCTACGGGATCTAATCCTAAATATAAAGCATTTAACGCAATGTTTTCTCCTAGACATATGTTATTACACAATATAGATTATATTGGTTGTTGTACCAAGAGTCTTATTTTTACAGCAACTGAAGGGAATGCAGATATTTCAATTAATGGTGTGAGTGAAAAAACGGCTATTAACATATTAGAGAAAGAACGTCTTTTTCGGGTAGAAACCATAAATGTAGAAACTCCAAATATTAATAATAAAAATATAAATCCCTATGGTTTAATACTATTTAAAAATAATGGACTTATTTACAAAGGCTATATAAATGATTTAACAGAAGATATATCAGTCAATATGTCTGAATATGAATTAATATGTAAATCAATAACATAATAATTAAGAGCGATTGCTATTTATCATGAATATGCAATCGCTCTAGATCATTAATTTATTCTTAATAATTAATATCAATATACATAGTCTCCTTTATTCCATTTGCAATATTATATAAATATGTTCCATAAATATATAATGTATTTGTGTCTAAAAAGGTTAATGTATCATATGTGTCTACATTCAAACTTCTTTTAATATATAACTTAGGATAATCTAAAATATATATTGTATCAGGATTAGGAATAACAACTTCTCCATTAATATCATCTTTTCTTAAGCTGTTTTCAAGAACTGAATCATTAATAAATTTCCAAACTGTATATTGATTATATACATATAAATTTTCAATATATACTTTCATCGGTGTGACAAAAGTTTTACCAACTAAAGAAAGTTTCTCCGGTTCGTTATCTTTAGAGCAGGAGAATATTATTAATAGAGCAAGCAGGATGTAGATTATATTTTTCATGTTAACGTTATAAATTAATATTTACACACTCCAGTTATTATTAAAATGTGACTTTTACCCCTGTTCCGGAAAACTGAAGCTTATAATTGTAATTGTTTATCTTGTATTGTGTTTCAAGTACCAATATGGTGGATATGAGACTTCCTAAACCGGCTACGCCTGCAGCAATAAAAGCGACGGTTGAAATATCGCTATCGTCGGAGTTGACCGTAGCGCCACCTACTACTGCCGCTGCTACGGTAATGCCGGTAAAGGCATAAAGGGCGTTAAGTGATTTCCTATTGTCTTTAATGAGCTTTTGTAGTTGAATAATATCCAGGTCGGTACTGCTTAATGCTTCGGTGTTTGTGCTTATCGTGTCCGTGCTGCTTTCTAATTCCTTAACTTCCGAAGCATTTATAAATCCTGTTATTCCGTTGTGTGTTATTTTCAAGCTTTTATTCTCTTTGTAATATACGGTATCAATAATTTCACCTTTGTTTATACTTCCGATCTTTTTAAAGAAGATATTTTCGATTTTAATGTCTTTTATTGCTTCATATTTTTTTTGCGAATAGGACATTAAAGTTACCATTGTCAAAATGGAGACAAAGATTAGTTTGTATGTTTTCATGATGAAGTTAGAAATTAATATTTACTCCGTTAGCTTTTAATTGCAATTTAACGTTATTTCTGTTTACTCTTTTTTGAAATTCTAAGAAGCATATTCCTGATACTATGGCTGACACTGAAGAGATGCCTGCTACAATAAACAAAACAGTTCCCGCATTATTATTTTTATTATATATAGCCCCTCCGATTCCTCCTGTTATTACTCCTATTCCGGTTGATATATAGAGACTTGTAGCTGAATTATTAGCTTTTGATGTATTATATATCAACATAGCTAAATCTTTATCTTCTACTTTATCTATATAAGGATTTATCGGCGTGATTATTTCTTCCAGATATAATTTACTTACATAGCCTTTGCTCCCATTATGATCAACATAGATAACATCGCTATTTCCAACAAGGGCCGAAAGGGTATCTCCTTTAAATACTATTCCTACAGTTTTTCCATTGTTCTTTATCCGCGTGTCTTCTGTAACCACATATTTAGAAGTATTTGCTTGTGAATAAATAGGCTCAATAAATGTTATAAATAAGATTAAGCCGAATAATTTTTTCATAATGTATTCAATTAATTAGGATTTATATTCTGAATAACAGTATTAGACATTGCAAAACTAAATAAAAAAAAGGTATATGGTTCTTCCTTCATACACCTTTTTTATATTATTAAAATATACGCTTTATAATTATTCTAATTTTCGATATTTCCAAATAAATGAATATCATTTCTCACAACAATATTTGAATGTTCAAAATTGTGTATATCTAAAAGACGAATTCCTTCATTATATACTAAACCTTTATGTTTAGTATCTCTAATGGTTACAATAATAGTTGCTTTAATAGGATTTATTACACCATCTTCTTGCAACTCATACATAGTAGCATCTCTAGTAAATGCATGCATTGTCATTGCCCATGTTCGACAATCTTTTATCTGATTCTTTTTCCCTATAGTCATTGTGGACAAGTCAACTTGGATTTTTTTTACTGGCTGCCATTTATGATTTTTCATTATAAGATTACGCTCTCTTATTATTTCAGATTGACGTTTTGAATATTTATCCTCTGTCAAAATATTATACAAAGAGTCAATCCTCTCTTCATTTCGATACGTTCTTGGAGTCCCAACCGCCCCAAGCACAAAATGATTAACGCCACGTATAGGACCGATTTTGACATCAATATCCGTTTGGCAATATTCATAACCTTCTCCTCCTTTTAATATAGGATCAATAACAATAGTCACGGTAACTATCCCATAAAAATAGCCATTTTCATCAATCAAAGCTTCAGGATATGGAAAATCTATCACTTGGAAATCGGTACCATTATTAAAATCTGGTTGCCATACCATCGTAAACTCATCAACATCATTATTTAACATATCATCAATAGAAGCAGGCAAGCCAAAACCATACATTTTGTCATATCCTACAATATTCTTGTCTACGATAGATGGATAATTAGCGTTATGAATAATCAAAGCCTTTATTAGTGTGGAATCAAATTCTCCATCAAGCCTATGAAAAAGATGAGCAGCCAATGAAGAGATTCTCGGCGTAGAAAAACTCGTACCAAATGCTGTATACTGTATATCTGCACCTGTTAAAACTTTTACTCCTGTATGTTTATTTCCTCCGTAATGAACAACTTCAGGTTTAATTAGTCCCTCAGGACCATATCCAATACGAGAAAAAGGAGAATGTGATCCTTCCTCCAAATCTTCCGGATGAGTTCCACAATTACATATTGAACCAACCGTTAGTGCCAACATCGATTCTGCCCCTGAGGTTATACGACCTACTCCTGTACTATTACCTGCAGATTTACAAATTAAAACATCGTTTTCCTTTTGAATATCATCTAAAGCAATTGCAAAATCTGAAAACATAAAATCAGACACCTCAATTTGAGATCCTTGTGATAGATTCCATATTTTAATATCGGGATATTGTTGCACAGACTCTCTTATATACATAATAAGTTCATCCTCAGAAATCATCAGCCCTTCTCTATCTGAGTTTACGATACAACTAACAAATTTCAAAGGTCCACAACCAGTACAATTTTTATTTTCTAATATATCTCCATATACAGCAATACTCGCTACCATTGTACCGTGAATACGATTTATGTCTAATTCGTCTAATCCTGCAATATTGTTTTCATCTTCATGACTCCATGACGATAAATAATCAGACTTTTCAACTCCAGAATCAAGAATACCTAAAATAGGATATCTTTCTCCTTCTATAGGTTTTGCTAAATCCACTTCAGTTTGCAATGGATTAGGCGCTGCTACGAGCTCGTAATAGGGCATTTCTTTTATAGAAATTACACTATCGAGAGTCACTATCTGTCGTATTGAATCTGCTGATGGACGATTAACTTTAAACATTATTAAATCCTTAGCATAATTCACTTTTTCAATATTACATCCTATCCTCTCTCCAAGGTCCAAAAGTAATTGTTCAGATAGAGTATTAAGGTTTGAATCTTTATAATCAACCAATTGGACTTTTAAAAGCTTATTACTTAATGCGTCAATGTCGACATCACAAGCGTAAATAGACAAATCTTCTATAGCTGCAACTCCTATGGGCTTGTCTTTCGATGAAGTATGATTTTGCACAGAAATAACAACATCCTTTATCGCTTCAATATCTCCAACTTCATCTAATTTAAATAATATCTCTCTAAAGTTTGATATCCCAATTACATTACGCTTGCGCTTTTGGTTAAGTATAGCTCTAACATTGGGTCGATAAGATTTTGCAGTAGCATGCTCATTGAGCTTAGCCTTTACCAATAACGGCAAACGACTATTATGTACAAGGCGTTCCGCAAAACATTTGCCTATATTGTCTAATGCATCGACAAGGCGAGCCGAATTTTCTTGAATGATTTGTTCGGTTGCCCAACCAGGAAGGTCATTGGACCCTCCAGCTTCTTTTAAAAACTCGTCTCGTTTTTCGCGAGTTTTCACAAGCTGAATAGGAAGTATCTTTGCCATAAAATCATCTATTTGCTGTTAAACTTTTTATTTTGCGAAGACTAACGCCTGTTAATTCATTTATAGTACGTTGCGTCAGTCCTTTAGATTTTAAATATATAATATACTTATCTTCTGATTTTTCTCCATTCTGTAACTCATAGGCACTAAAAAGAAGATGTGATATGGATAAATCTTCTTGACCTGCTAAAATGCCTTTAACTTTAGCCCGATCAAAAAGGTTTTTCATATCAGAAGGAGACATTCCTTCAAAAATAGCCATCAAACCTTTAGTATTGAGTATCAGATTCACTATCTTTTCTTGACCTTCACCGCAAAATAAATGAATCAAATCAGCGAGTGCATTATCCTTAGGCATACCGACCTCTACCTTTTGTAAAAAGCGACGCCAAACTGCCTTGTCCAGCAATTCTGGATGATTCGTAGCTGCAATAAGAACACAATGCTTAGGCATACTGTCCATATTTTGGAGTAAACTATTTATAACCCTCTTTAATTCCCCAATTTCTTTTTGATCATCACGGGCCTTTGCTATCGCATCAAACTCATCCAAAAACAATATACTTGGAAAGTCTCTAACATAATCAAAAATTTTTCTTATGTTTTTAGCAGTACTTCCCAATAGGGAAGAGACTAAACTATCAAGTCTTGCTAATACCAATGGGAGTCCCGTTAAATTGCTTATATAGTGTGCTATACTTGTTTTCCCACATCCTGGATGTCCGTAAAGTATGAGTGTCTTTGGTATATCAAGACCTTGCACCTCTAATTTTGAGGAATTGAGAACAATATTAACAAATTCTTCAATTTGAGATTGAGTCAATGGGTCTAAAACTATATTATTAATAGTTCCTGCGGGAGGGATAACTTCCACTATTTGAAGTCTGCTGTCTAAGTCTAAGGGAGCATTTCTTAAAGCATCAGCAACTACTCCTGATCGCAAGTTTGTATCTTCTAGCTTTTTTCTAATACAAGATGCTAATACAGTATTGCCCTCTTGGCTCAATCTATCAGCGAGCCTATTAGAGTAACTGACTACTTTTCGCTTGTCATTTGTCAATCCTCCTTCTATTATTCTTAATATTTCGGTATTCATGGGCAATCTATTTTTCTGCAAAGATACATAATCTAAGTCTATCTCTCAAATAATACGTTCTCAAAAATCAATTTTTTAATATAAGAACAAACAAAATTGTTCCCAAAACAACGAAAAACGTTCTCAATAAAGTATGTTTACTGATTATTTACTCTCTTGAACAAAACCATTTAAGACCGTTAGCCATAATTAAAAATAAATGCCGGATCATCGCATATTACAACGCACCGGCATTTATTTTGACATGTAAGAAATCCTTACAAGTTAAACTTGACGATCCTTGTAGAACCTTGCAAAATCTTCAACATTCGCCGATAGGTATTCAATAATTCTTGTACTCTCAACTATTACGTGTGTAGTCTGTTCCTGATCCAGATTATCTAATCCGGTGTCGAAATACCTTCTGAGAAGGCAACAAACACACGAAACGGCGTTTCCCGCTCCGTGTATTGCCTCTTTTAATTCAATATCTTTTGTTTTCATAGTTTTATATTGTTTGATTATTATTTTCAGATTTATTCGGTTTTGTGACGGTGGTTATATCATCGAGTAACCCAATCATATATTCCAGACACTCGATCATTACCGCCGCCTTATCGTGAGGCAAATCACCATTTACAAGCGACATAACGGATAACTCCATTACTATTTGCCTTATCATGTTTTGATAATAGTTTTTGCTATAGCCTTCTCCCTGCAAATCATATATCTCATTCACTAACGATTCTGAGATAAATACACCGTTTACTATAATTCCTTTATCTGTAGTTCTTATTTCTTTCGTTTCCATGATGTTTTGTGTTTTAATTGATATAATTGTGGCTGTACACCCCGAAAAGGCGTACAATAAATAGTATGATAATTGATGTTTTTAAGCCGTTTTAGGCTCTTTTAGAAGATTGTGGATAAACATCCGTCCGCTTTCCGTCCACACCGTTTGAATGGCCGTTCCCGTTGAGCCATCCGCACGAGTATAGGTGTAAGTTCTTGTCTTTGTGTAGCCCCTATTCTGATATTTGTAGCTAAGCAACCATTGACCGCTTTGTTTGTATTGAACACCCAAATCTTTCAGCTTCTTGTTCAAAGTTTCAGCCGAAAAACCAAGCTCTTTTGCAATCTGGTTAGCCGTATAAGTATTCGCCGACTGCAATACATTATCCACATACTCCACTTTAGGAGCAGCCTCTCTTAGCTGTTCGGTTTGCAACTGGTTTTGTTGTTGCAACATTTGATTCTCTGTCTTTGTCTGTTCTAATCTCTTTTGAAGTACACTCATTGCGTAAGCTATTGCTTCATCATCGTTGCTTACTGTGGTAACGCCTGTTTTCAATAGCTCCTTGATACGATCATTACACCAAATCGCAAAAGAAGGACTTAACCAACGTGCAAACTCTAAGGCTACATCTTCGTGCATCCATGTACCTGGATTATTTCCTCCTTTCGTAACTGACACTAAATCAGCCAAAGGGCATTTTTTCACTTTGGAAAGCTCATTAAGATAATCGTTTGATTGTTGGGTTCTTAGCCAATCTTTTGGAGCCTTTCCAAATGGAGCGCTCATTTGATTGGCATTAATCATAACGCTATCTCCTTTCTGAAAGGTGATAGGACTTCCATTGTACTGGAAGATTTGATTTTCATTCAAGTGTCGCATAACATGAAAATTTAAAAATTAATAAATAAAGAAAGCAGAGAATTTCTCCACGTTGCGACACTTCCATATTGGCTTTGGGGCGAATATGTACGGAGAAACCTCTGCTTATATTTTATGCAGTTGTTTACTATTGGGCATAAAAAATCCCCAAACCAAATATGTATATAAAAGTGTCGCACCCCAAATATAAGCATATTTTTTATTATGCTATTCTGATAAGATTAAATTTTTTGAATGAACGAAACGAATCTTTCTCACAATCCCAATAGGTAAACATATCCTCATTCTTTTTTCGGTTATCATTACCTTTTATTTTATCGGAAATGACATCATCGCGCATCGTTCCGAAAGCTTGCCTGATCTCTCCATTAACCTTTTGATAGAAAAATTGAACAGTGCTATTTTTCATTTCTTTTGCCAGTTTGTACACTTGCCATGCCTTTTTAAGGCAATCGGCGAAACATTCTCCGGTAACTCTGAAAAAACGCCATGCGTTAAACATTACTTCTCTTAATTGATTCTTTACATTCGTACTCATAATTGTATTTATTAAAAATTAGTCTCCGTTATACATGCTATTACTATAATAATTGATTAAATCCGATTGCATAATCTTAGGAAAATCAAATGAGCCATACACAACAGCCTTACGAGGAGAATTAGCGGCTTTAGCCTCTCTCCAAGCCTGTTTAAGACATGATGAAAAACTTTTTCCCGGTTCTCTCAATTTCACGCAACCGATAACCGTTACTCTCTCCTTACCTTCTTTTCTATATATTTCCCAAGCTCTTTTCATTATCTCGCTTCTGTTGTATTTTGTTGTTGTCATAGCTATATACGTTTTATGTTTATTTTATATCACAAATATACAGTATATGTTTATAATAGCAATAGCTTGCATGGTTAATTATAGTTAATAATATACCTTTAACGCATATTACTTCGGTTTTATAAACACAAAACGGTATTTTTGTATCAAAATAATTATAAACACAAAACGTATATGGAATTAAGATTAAAAGATGTGTGTCAACTAAGAGGGATAACACAAAAAGAACTGGCTTTAAAATTAGGTGTATCAGAAATGACGCTCAGTAGAGCCTCTAAGGGCAATACCTCTTTACAGATGATTGATGCCATTGCTGAAGCTTTAGGAGTTCCAGTAACAGAACTCTTTGATAAACCAAAAGAAGGAGTTATACATTGCCCTCACTGCGGTAAGGAGATAAAATTGAATCCGGAAGTAAAATAAAAATAGATGCTATTTATTCGGTAATATAAAATTTATTCCCAGTAAAAGTTTTATATTATCGAATTATTGTGTATCTTTGCATGAAAGAGAATGTAAAAAATGAGAATAGTATCACATAAGAAACTAAAAGAGTTTTACGAAACGAAAGGATATGAGGATTCCCGTATAGCTCTTGAGCGTTGGTACGATTTGGCCGAAAAAGCCTCATGGAAAAATCTTTCAGAAATAAAAGTGGATTTCCCCTCTACCGATTATGTAGGAAACCAACATTATGTGTTTAATATTAGAGGCAACAACTACCGATTGATAGTGGTTATTAAATTTACGATAGGATATATATTTATCCGTAAGGTGTGTACCCATAAAGAATATGATAAATTAGATTGTTCAACCATTTAAAAGTAAACTATATGAGCAAGATTACAAAAGAGCAATACGAGTTTGCACAGGAAAGAGTAGAAGAGCTTTTGCCTTTGGTTGATGATAATACACCAGCGAACGATAAAAACGCAGTGGAGCTTACTATGATGTCTGAAATCGTAATAGCATACGAAAAAGAACATTATCCGATAGAAAAACCGACTGTTGCTGAATTGATAGAATTATCTCTTGAAGAAAAAGGAATGACACAAAAGCAACTTGCAAATGAAATCGGCATAAGCCCTTCGCGAGTGAATGACTATATTTCCGGGCGTTCTGAGCCGACATTGAAGATCGCACGGTTACTTTGCCGTATTCTAAATATTCGGCCTGCTGATATGTTAGGATTTTAAGATGTGATCGATACCATTACGATAAAAATAGATAGATGATAAACATTAAAGAATTAAGAGTAGGAAACTATGTAAAAGACCGGGGGAATAAAATACTACGTATTGACTATTTTGAGATAGATAAAGTATGTCAAGAAATGGAAGTAGCCAATATGAAAGTACATCCGCTTACTGAATATGTAGAACATTTAGAGCCTGTTCCTATATCAATAGATATGCTATTGAAATTTGGATTTATAGATGATTCATATCCGGGATGTGAAGAACAAATTATTTTTAAACTGGAAGAATTTTGGATATTGTATAATCGGAGATCTGAACTTTATGGAATAATGCTTGCAGAGAGAGTTGTATGCGAATTGAAATATTTACACCAACTTCAAAACATATATTTCGATTTGCAAGGTAAAGAACTATTAGTAGTTATATGATAATTATAGAAAGACTAATCAAATCGAAAAGTTAAAGGTGAATAATTCCCATCTTTTTATTAATATCTATATTTGATATACTGAATTTGTGATATATATTTGCATAAAAAAATGCCGTAGGTAAATACGGCATTTTTTTATGCGTCAATTATCCTCCTTTTTTCTTCAAAAAACGCCCTTATTATTTGGAATGATTCTAAATAATTACTACGTTTGTTATAGAGCGGTTTGAATGCCGCAGAAAGCGTGTGAAGTTGCACGCAGCTTAAATATGGACGTATGCTGTATATAAGTTACCTTTCTCCTATTTGTTTCTACCGGGATGATAACCGTTATGAAAATTCTGACGATTACATCCAGTCTTTTTACATTAACGATACGACTACTTTCCAATTGTTCGGCGATCCGGGGCATGTCGTCAAAGCTTTTGTTGCCGGTAAGGCAATCACTTTGACGGAAGTAAAGCCGGATGCAGATAATCCTCTCAGTTTTTACGAGTTTACTCTTAACAAGTCGGTTTGGGAAGAGCCGGGATGTTATAAAATATTATTGAATGTAGATAATGTGGATTATGTCGAAAGCCTGCCTTTTATCGTAAGTTCAGATGCTTCTTATTTTGAGAACAGCGTATTGATTTCTTATACGAACAGGGATAATGATATTGCGTTTAATACGCTTTTCAATTACAACAATACGCAACGCACATTTTCTTTCCGGGTACAGGGAGGTTTCAAAAGCTCCGGAGTATCTATGAATGTGGAAACGGAGAATTACAGGACGCAGCGGCAAGAGATTATTCCGCTTTATTCTATACCCTACGAGACGGAAACACTGGTTATTGGCGATAGTCTGGGGGTTCCGGTATGGATAGGACGACTGATTAACTACATATTCTCTTTGTCGGAAGTCTCCGTGAACGGTGTAGACTACGTGCGAAACGAATCGAGCATTCCGGAGCAGCAGGTTATTGCTGAGGATTACAAACAATACAACTATTCGATTGCTCTACAGAGGGCATTGAACCTTATGTATTACGATATAAAGCCGTCTGATACGTCCAGATGGGTTTTAAGCAGAGGAAAATGGGATGCGGACGGTTATTGGTTGGCGAACGGTAAATGGTATGCTAAATAAATTGATATGGAATACGAAAAGATAGAGGTGTACGATCCTTTAACAGAAAAAGGCGATACGGGAGAATCTTCCGCCGGAAAGCTTAACCGCAACTTTGAGAGAGCGGCAAGTCTGGATGACTTGAATAATATTCCTGCCGTTTTGTATAACAGGGATCAGGATTTGACTGACACGCAGCAAGAGCAAGCAAGGAAAAATATAGGTGCAGGCGTAACACAACGGCGCAACGGCTATCTGTCTATGGGAGATATAAACAATGCCCCCGATCAGAATATTGGGCCATACGGAGTATGGATAGAGAGCGAGGAGTATGGGATTATATTCCAGTATCAGGCTCCGGTAGGTGTTGGAAATCCGTCAATTACTTATCAGATGGCGATTAATCCGGGTTACGGATGGAGGATGCGTCAATATTCTTCTGTTAATAAAGTATGGACTGATTGGGTGAATATCGGGATAGGTTCAGGTTCGGTAAGATACGATACGCAGCAAGATTTGGATTCTTCCGAAATGGAGCAGGCTTTGTTCAACGTCGGCTTGCAGAACTTCAAAGGCGGGCTGCTTATTTCCGATTTATCGGAAATGAACAAAATTAATCCGGAGTGGTGGTGTTGGGGAGAAACCGATTTTATCAGAGATCCGGAAGCAGACGAAATAGCTAAAGACAATAATTTCTTTTGGTTACAGTCGAGTCGAATAATGAACGACGAATTGGAAACAAGCCAAACAAGAATAAACGGAAGAAGATTACAACGCCGTACAAAATTAGGTCGTAGTACGAGTTGGGAAGGCATCGTATGGGAAGATATAGATTCATCGCCGGAAGATAAGCCATATTATGTGGAATTAAACGAAATAGAAACACTGTCATCTCCGGAAATAGAAGATAGAATAGGCGGTTGGGATAATCTAAGGAGAGCAATTATTAAAGGAAGAAACATTAATGCTATTATAGATGCTTCCGGTCAATGGGTAGAATTGACGGGAAAGAATCAAGGTAATTATACAATCGTCTTAACAGATGTCAATAGTACGGATGATATTAAAACTGTTTGGAAAATTAATAAATCACAAACTGAAGGTACATTAACAGCATTGAAAGAAACCGTAGAATTAACAGTTTCTGCAGCTACTACCGAAAATTATGGCACTGTTATCCTTGGAAAAGGACTAGGAGACAATACAGATTCGGGTAAGGTTCCGGCGTTAGATTCTGATGGTAAGATACCTAATGCTAATTTACGGGATGCTTTTAATAACGCCTCAGAAGGTGGTATTGTAAAAGTAACTTACAACGGAGGAACTATGGATAAATATAAAGTTCCTTTTGTAGGAGATAATGGAGTATTATCCCCCTATGTTCTTCCAGAAGCTACCAATGAAGAGAAAGGAGCGGTAACACTGGCGTCTAATACCGGTAACAGTACCGATAACGGTAAAGTACCTGTATTAGGGGCAGATGGTAAGTTGAACGTAAATACGTTACCTGCCGGTTTATCTCCTGCCCCAGTTAATGGCAGGCTATACGTTGGGAAAGATGGGACCTGGGTTCAAGATTCTAATTTTGTCAACGCCTATAATAATACAGATGGCTATCTCGTAAATACAGATATAATAGCGGGGGAATCCGATGTTTTAGGCGTAACTTTCCAGATAATTGGAAATCAATATAGTGCGTCTACCGGATTTAGCGGAATACCTTATTTTTGCGTAATACAAGCGTATTGGCATGGTATCAATAATACTTTTTATGACCCGGCCTGCATTGCATTAGGTAATGCAGCCAATTTCAATAATATTACGGTATTTAGACGGTTAGTAGATGGTAGTTATCGAATCTGTATTCGTTTTGAATCTAAGCAGTACAACAATTTTAGCGTAGCAGCATACGCTAACAATGATGTTTCTGGAAGAAATAGAGTAACTAATATTTCCAGTAGCGCCGTTCCGAGCGATGCCATAAGCACAAAAAATGTATCTGTCAGAGTAGGGTATAACGATACTAATGCTAATCTATCAACAGTAGATTGGAATGCCAATCATTTGATCACGGAAGGTTGGGTGCGATTTGGGGGAGAGATTAATTTTCGGCCCCCCGAAACGGGCGGTTGGGGCTCCGGAATGTATTTTAGGAAAAAATCAGATAATTCAAATCTTGCAGCTATTGGAGCCGTGTTTTATGAAGAGGTCTTTAGCAAATTCTATATCGGTTGGGGTACTAATCCTTTAAATCCTGCTACCGGATTAGCTATCGGCGAAAATGCTTTTACATATAAGGGTCAAAATATTTGGCACGCGGGAAACTTAGGGGACGCAACAACGACAAAAGCCGGTTTAGTAGTTTTAGCCGATAATACCGGTAACAGTACCGACAACGGTAAAGTGCCTGTATTAGGGGCAAATGGTAAGCTTAATGCGAATGTTATACCGTCAGGAAGTACAACAAGGTTTATATATACCGTATATAGTAATGACATCGGGAGCGAGGTACATGCTATGCTTCGTATCATTGGGGCTAAAGACGCTATTTTTGCGGCCACCGTCGAAGTACTGGGCTACGGAACCCGTATATATGATAATGCGGGAACTACGATGTATCAGTCATTCAACCTTAAAAAAACAGTAGAAATATACAGTTCCTGCTATGAAAACGGAGACGAATCGTTTTTATCCTCAGCCTACAAAATAAACGGGAAATACGTTGGCAATTTGACTTATGACGGAAACGATATTTTGATAGATGTAGGAAATCTACTCACTTATACAGAAAACGACATAAATAGATATACGTCTGTAACACGAAACATAATTAACGAAACAAATTAATATTATAGATATGATACAGACAAACAAAATATATCATGCCGATTGCATTGATTTAATGGCTCAGATTGACAGCGAATCGATTGATTGCATATTAACCGATCCTCCCTATCTATATCTTAAAAATCAAAAGTTAGATAGGCCGTTCGACGAGACTAAATTTTTCGGCGAGGCTAAACGGATACTTAAAAAAAACGGCTTTATCGTCCTGTTTGGGCGGGGTACGTCTTTTTACAGATGGAATACTATATTAGCGGACTTAGGATTTACTTTTAAAGAGGAAATTATTTGGGATAAATTGCAAACAACATCACCGTTAATGCGCCTATCGAGAGTACACGAGACTATATCTATTTACACAAAAAAAGGGGGGAGTATCAACAGGGTAAAGGTGCCGTATATAACTGCAAAACAACACGATATTAATAGTATCATTGTCGATATTAAAAGACTTAAAACAATATTTAATAACCCCAAATCATTAGATGCTGTTATGCAATTTTTAAAAGCAAATAAAAATGCTAAAATTGCTCACAGATCAGACCTTGACGAAGATCACGTAAGGGGGATTACAGTATCAGGTGGAGCAAAATGTGGTGACAGATGTGTAGCTATGATGCAGGCAATAGATTTTGGGATGAATGAAAAGTCCATAATTAAAGAAACGAGAGATCATTATAACTATAAAAAAAATCATCCCACCCAGAAGCCGGTATCGTTGTTAAAGCGACTATTAAACCTCACAACCAAAGAGGGCGATCTGGTATTTGATCCGTTTGGTGGTAGTGGCTCTACCGCTGTCGCCTGCCTGGAGAGTGGCCGGGATTTTATCTCGTGCGAAATAGACAAAGAGTATTACGATAAATCTGTAAATAGGATTAATGAGGTATTAGATAAATATCCTTTACTTACACAAGTATAAAATAAAATTATGGCACTACAAAAAGAAATTAAGAGTAAATCCGGCGTAACCGGAAATTATATGGCGGTACATGCTGTCAGTTACGACAATGAAAATAAATCAGCAGCGTACAGTGTGGCCCTTTATGTTAATGAAGAGGAAAAGAAAAATGGGGCTGAACCATTGGGTATAATTTATCAGGGTTTAACAGAAAAGATTGGTACCGATAATATCGTGTCACTGTGTTATGAGGATTTGAAGTATAAAGCGGCTTATAAACAAACGGAAACGGTTTCTAATGAAGAGGGAGAGGAGGTAACGGAAGAGTATCCTGTTTATCCGATAGAGTATAATTTGTTTTTTGATGCAGTGGATGTGTAATGATATAATAGGATTGAATAGTGGAAGATATTTTTTTACAGATTGCCACACCGCTTACGGCCGGTGTGCTCGGATGGTTGACCTCTGCTTACCGCAACAAGCAGAAACGGGAAAACGACATCATCGATAATATACAGCGGATACTGGACATACAGGATAAGAAAATCACCGAACAGGATAAGCGGATCGGCGCTATCGAATCGGAAAACAGGCAGTTCCGGTGGATTATACGGCAGGCTTATGGCTGCAAGACGGCGAACAGCGAGTGTCCGGTTTTGATCGAGCAGTACCGGATAGATAAAAGACAAAACGAAAGGAGCGAAGGGAACGGGAATAATGACTGATCATAGTGCACTTATTGGTCCTCGTTATATTTCTCATTACGTAGTTTCGTCGTGGGGCGTATCAATTTTGATTATGGAAAAAAGCGGTAAAGCCTTTGCCCGCCTGTATCGGTATAACGATGACCCGAACACCGTATATCTTGACTGTCTGAGTGTCGATGAAAACGCAAGGAGGCACGGTGTCGGAACCGAATTGCAGGAAATACGCGAAAATATAGGCCGGAGCATGGGTGCAAACATCTCCTGCCTGTGGGTGGAAAAAGATACATGGATGCACGATTGGTACAAGAAGCGGGGCTACAAAGATTTAAGAGACAACGAAAATGAAGAAGGCGCCATCTGGATGGAAAAATCGTTGGTTGACAATACGAATTACTAAGTAATATATATTACTTCAAAAACTGAAATCCTATAAAAATGACGACAAGCAATAAAGGGAAAGAGCTAATTAAGAGGTTCGAGGGTTTAGAGCTTAAAGCTTATAAATGCCCGGCGGGTAAATATACGATTGGTTGGGGCCATACGGGAAGCGATGTATATCCGGGTTTAACGATCAGTCCCGACGTTGCGGATAAGATGTTAAATGAAGATTTGGTAAAGTTTGAGGAGGCTGTTTCGAGGTTGGTGAAAGTGACGCTCAGACAGAACCAGTTCGATGCGTTGGTTTCGTTTACGTTTAATTTCGGGGAAGGGAATCTCAAAAAATCAGTATTACTTGAAAAGGTGAATGCCAATCCTGACGATCCTGAGATAGGGACGCAGTTTAAGCGATGGGTTAAAGTGGGGAATAAACCGGTTGAGGGTTTGATAAAAAGGCGTAACGCGGAAGTGGAACTTTATTTTTCGTGATATGGATAAGGTGCGCACACATAATCTGGTGATCGCTATTGTTGTTATCTTGTTTTTCTGGTGGCTTCTGACAAGTTGCAGGGTTAAGACGGTATTTGTGCCGGTGCATTCTACTACTACCGTAACGGAGAGGGTGCGTGATACGATAATCGATGTGCAGTTGGTGCCTTACAGGGACAGTGTTTCGGTTCGGGATACGGTAAGTCGTTTGGAAAACGAATATGCTTACAGCAACGCGAGTTGGAGCGATGGTGTTCTCTCCCACTCTCTCGGAATTAAGGAGGGTGACATAAAAACTAAAGTGAAGGTGGTCGAGGTGTTTCACACGGATAGTGTTCCGGTGCCTTATCCGGTGGATAGAATCGTGGAAAAGAATGTGTTGCGTTGGTGGCAGGAGTGTTTGATGTGGGCCGGTGTAGTTGCATTGGCGTATGTTTTGATTTGCATTATAAATAATTGGCGGAGACGGTAACAGATATTATCAATGAAAACATCCGGCTTGTAAATGCTTGTGTGAGGATGTTGTCGGGTATGTCGGAGAGGGAGGCGGAGCTTTTCAACCGGAATTTGAAGAACCTGCTTGGCCTTGCTCAGGCAATTAAGGAGTTACCGGCAGAGGATATCCGGCGTGCGGAGGTGTGTTTGCGCGGAAAAAGGTATGTAACGGTGGAGGATTTGATTAACCGTATTTTGTGTATAAGCCGCACGCGGTTTTACGAGTATAAGCGATTGGGGCGTATTCCGGAAGCGCACAAGGTGCCGGGTATTACGAACAAGGTTTATACGGTGGAAGAGGCGGAAAATATTAAAAGGGTTATAAATAATATGGAGTAGTTTTTTTGGTATAGTCAATTTGTTGTCAGGAACCCGTGCAGTCGTGAGATTGTACGGGTTTGTTTTTTATAACTGTTTGTTTTATTGATGGTTAATGACGTAAAAAACGGGTATGTGCATTTTTCATAGTGGGGTTAATTTTGATATGTACTTATTATTAACATTTTAAATTATAACATTATGGGTGGTGACAAGACTTTTGTTTTTACGCCTGAGAGTGGAACGGGCGGAGGTGGCCTGAACTCCATTCTTGCGATGATTCCCGGAATGCTTCAGGGAAAAGGGGGAAACCTCGATCCGAATCTGGTGGCCGCGTTGATGAATGGACGGAATAACCAGGATGCGTGGGGCGGCGGTGGCTGCTGGTGGATATGGATTATTCTTTTATTCTTCATCTGGGGCGGATGGGGTGGCAACGGCTTCGGTAACAACGGGGCGAATGGTTTGCCGAATCAGTTAAACAACGATGCAGGAAGGGAGTTACTTATGCAGGCTATTCAAGGAAACGGAACGGCGATCAATCAGCTTGCGAGCTCGTTGAATTGTTCTACGCAACAGTTGCAGAGTGCGATCTGCAATATTCAGGGATCGATAGATAAGGTTGCAGGTCAGGTTGGTATGACCGGGCAACAAGTGATTAATTCGATTCAATCGATGGGTTGCCAGATCGGTAACCAGATTGCGGATTGCTGCTGCCAGACGCAGAATGCGATTACCCGTCAGGGTTACGAGAATCAGTTGGCTACTTTGAACCAGACGAATACACTGACTTCGAATGCGAATACTCAGTTTAACATTATCGGTGCTAAAATCGATGCTCAGACGCAGATTCTGAACGATAAGTTCTGCCAGTTGGAGATGCGTGAGATGCAGAACAAGATCGATACGCTTCGTTCTGAGAAAGCTGCTTTGGAGGCTGCTGCGCTTACTCAGGCTCAGACGGCTAATATTCTGAATCAGTTGAAGCCTTGTCCGAATCCGGCTTATATCGTTCCGAACCCGAATTGTTGCTACGGCAATTCTACGGTGGTTTTCAACGATGGTAACGGTTGCGGATGTTGATTAAGGAAAGGAGGTAACTATGGCTACTTATGTGAATGGTGTTCCTGTGGTAAGGCGTGTGATGTTTCCGAAGGTAGATGTGAACGGTATTCCGGTTATAGAGAGTACGGGTATTCTGGAAACTGCATCGGTGGGTGTCGATTATGGAATTAATCCTTGTGTGTGGCGGGCTTTGCCTACGCGCGGCGTGGTGGTTTGGAAGGTTCGCCATCCTATCACCGCAGCGGGATCTTCTCTTCCGGTGAATATCGTGGTTCCTGCACATACGTCTAATACGACTGTCGCATCGGAGAATGCGCTCGTTGGAACGACAAAACTTCCTATTCTTGATAACAAGTCTACTCAAGTTGTCGGTAGCGATGTAACGGTTCCGCAGGGTACGACAGCGCCTTCCGGGCAGGTACAGGCCGGCTATACAACGGAGCATTGGGTGTATATCGATAAGTGTTGCGGTATATTCCGGTTGATGGGTGTTACAACGCAAGCAACTACGGCTACCGCTAACAGTAACACTGAGGCAAACGATGCAAAGAGTACGGCTAAGAGCTTAAAATAACAGAGTTAAAAACAGAAAGGAGGGGTTTATCTCTTCCTTTCTTAAAATTAGATTAAAATGTTTCAGAGTTTAAGACAGGGAAATCCTTTTTATATTTTGCGTAAGGGTGAGAATCCGAGGTGTGATGTTGGGTCTATCGTGAGTGTTTCCGCTCCGGTTCAGAAATTTCCGGCAAACCAGGCGATTGCCGATTTTTCTGCTTCAGGTAGTAATGTGGTGGTATCTGGCAGTCGTGACGCTATTAATTCAGAAATAGAGGCTATGTTGTCGAACAGCCGTCAGGTTGTGGAGAGCGTAGGGTATCATGAGAATGTGATAGCCGGTTGTGAAGATATGCTGAAGTCTATCAATCCCTCTTTTGCAAAGGAGAGAAAGCAGGAAGAAGAAATCGTTCAATTGAAATCGGAGATTTCAGGGGTGAAGGGAGACCTTAGCGATATTAAAGGGATGTTGTCTCAGGTCTTGAATGAAAGGAGCACTAACAGTAAAATTACTAAAAATTAGAAATATGGGATGGCAGGTATTTACAGAAGGCCGTGGGGAGGCTTACGGCGAGCGCAACGATATGGAGCGCGAAATGGAGATGGCTTACCGAAAGGGCTTTGATGAAGGCTATGAGGAGGCCATGCGCAAGAGTGGCAGCGGCTACGGTGAGCGCAATATTGGTGGCGACGGTTACGGTGAGCGTGACGGCTACAGGGGCGGAAGCTCTTACATGGGTGGCGGTGGCTATGATGGCTATGGTGAGCGCAGGGGCGTTCGTGGCACGGGGCCTTATTCCCGGTATCGCCGCTAATAAAGGGGAGGGCGGTTTGCCCTCTCTTTTTTAATTCGATAATTCTTTAAAAAAAATATATATGGATCGATTGGATTTATACGACAATATGCCCTCTGGTATGCGGGAGTATTTGTCGGCTTACGGATGGCATTTCTCAAAGAAGCTTTGTGAGTATGCGGTGTCTAAGATGAAGAAGAAGGATGCTTCGGGGAACGAAAAGGCTATAGATGCGTACAGCAGGGAGCAGGTGCAGCAACTTCTCAAGCAGCATGGGGTGACATTGGAGAATGATGTGGCTTACGATGCTTGCTATGTGGCGAATATGTGTAAAGCGGATTATTTAGGTTCGTCGATTCCGAACGAACAGTATCTGGCGAAGTTTGTTAAGGATTTTCTGGATGATCCGGACGGGGCTAAGACTAAGGCGTTGGATCACTATTTCGCGGATTGCCTTGCTAAGGGTAAACCGTTGATGTGGGAGGATTATTTGTAGTTTCTTGCCGTGGTAGTAAGGGATCTAAATATCGATAGGGCTGAATGGCGCGTAAGAATATTTTATGCAGTTACCTGCTATCATACGGAAGAGATTGTCGGGGAGCTTGCGGGTGTGGATTGCCCCGAAGAGATTGTAAAACGGGTGCGGGGGAATTTGGAGCGTTGCGAGATGGATACGGGGTTCACGTATTCAAATAAGGGAATGCGCCGGACGGTGATGGTGATCGGATTGCATTCGTCGCCGGATGAGTTCCTTAATTCTTTGTCGCATGAACTCCGGCATTTGGCGGACGATATGGCCGGGGTGTTGGGATTGTCGCCGGGCGGCGAAGAGGTCGCTTACCTGACGGGGGATATTTTCGGGGCGTTGTCGGAGGATATCAGGTTGTTCGTTTGTGATTGTTCCTGCCATAGGGAGGAGTTGGATAAAAGGTTAAAGTGCAGGTTATGTTAGATGCGGTTTTAAAGGGTATTTCGGTTGCGGATGTGGATAAGGTGTATTTGCTTTTGTCTGTGGTAGGGCGTAAACGGAGAAGGTCTGTTTTGTCGAAGATGCGGGACGTGGTGAACGGTACGGACAGAACGCTTCAACTGAATAAGCAGCCGGCTGAGATACGGGAAAAGGTGAAGGAGAAGTTTAATTTGATTCTGAAGCATTATGAGCGGTAGGGTTAAAAGTTTGATCGATTTACTGGATTGCGATATTCCTCATTCGCTGTTCTGCCTTATTGTGAGGGAGATTTACAGGGTGTTGTAGGGGTATCTGTTTCCGGTACACGGGGAGCTTTGCTTAAGGGTTCTTCCCTACTCTTTTGTGTATATATCATCGATATTTTTAGTCCGTTGGAGAGCGTGTAGGTACCTAAAAGTGGATTTCCGTTCACGATAAGGAGGGTATCGTTTTGTACGACGATTGTTTGCCCTATTGCAGCTTCCATTTCATCGATTGTTGCACGCATTGTATCTTTTATTATTTCACCTTTTAGTACACGTTCTTTAAGGTCATCGTGGGCTATATTGTCTTTTGATTTATAATATCCTTTATCCATTTTAGTAGTTTATTTTTGATTAAGTAGTTCGGGGTTGTCGTGGATGTTACCGAGGACTTCTATCTTATATTCAGGTGGTAGCTTGTAGTATTTTATTACTCCATATTTTTTCTTATTTCGTAATTCGCATTTAAGGGAGAAACCGTGAGATTGTTTTCCCCATTTCACTATTGCTGTAAATTCATTTCTTTCAATAGTGGTTTTTATAACTCTGCGCTACGGCTACTATTTCGCCGACCTTGTAGCTGCATTTCTTCCATCCAACTTGGTCTACTCCGTTAATAATGGGCTTTACCAGCCTCCGAGTGACTGTCTTTCTATTTTCAACTACAGCACGCATCAGACCGAATCGGTCGTTAAACATGATCTTTTTCATATCAGAATAGGGTTAATTGTTTATTTTCTTTATTTCGTCCCGAATAATACATATCAAATACCTCTTTAAAGCAATATTGACCTGAATTTATGTTCGTCCCATCATGTAATGCTGATATGAGGTTCAGTGCATTATTTAATATTGTATGTATATTTTCATTAATACTATGTAAGGGTAATAATACTTTCAGTAAGTGAAATTTCCTCGTTTGCTCCATATCAGACCATTCATAGGTGAAATTTCGCTTGTTCATCTTACTTTTATCAGACACTTCATACCACCAATAATTGTAATTTTCGGCTGTCAATTTCTTGTATCGCATAAATCCGCTATCGTGAAGTAACACTCCAACCGATTTATGTACAACGCCGAACTTTCCGGCTATTATGTTTTCCAAATCAATAACTTTCATGGCTCATTTTTGATAGGTGATTTTTGTTGCTTTCATTATTTTAATTTTTCGTTGTTTTTTAAATTAAGGGATTGCTTATTTTAGTTTTTACCGGATTTTTGGAATAAGCCATTCTCAATCATCCATACAAGCATGTTGTATGCTGTGTCGAGTAGTGAGGGGGATTCTACTTTCGGATTTTCCAATCCTATTGGGTTCCGTAATCCCATATTCCATGTTTTCGTGGTGTAGTCGTAAGTGATTAGTGAGAGTGGAAAACCGGATCTTTCATAGGTTATACCCTCCATGAGTTCGAGAATGTCCTGAAGGGTGAAAGCGGGAATAATCCATTTCTGAGGATTTTTTTTAAAGAAATCAATGTAAATATGCAGTTCATAACTTAGAGCGGGTTCTTCATAGTGGTTCACCCAACACATACTGGCATTGCTTGTGTCTATTCCGAGCGATTGAAGGTGTTTCATCTGGTCGATGTCGAGGGCTATTTTTTTCATAGGTTTTATTTTTTAGTTGTTTTGCCGGATTTTATAAAACGAGCTTCTGTATTTTCGAACTCTCTTAACAAGGATCATTCTTGGTATTCTTCTTTTTCCCAGTTATCTGTATTGCAGATGTAGCAATATCCTGTGGTGGGATTTTCTTTGTGGGAATGTGATCCGCAAGTTTCGCAATAATATTCATCATCTATCGTAGGTTGTAGTCCTTTATTCAGGGCTTTTGTCTCTGCTTTCCGCTGCTTTAATGCTTCTTTGATTTTTGGATCTTTCGATCTGTAAGCTCTGCGGACGGACATTACTATTGTTTCGGTCTCTTCGTAGGTCATTGTTCGCCTCCTTTCTTATTATATCGTTTCATCCGTTCACATTTTCCATCACACATCCTTGATATATGAACTACTCCTAAGATTGTTTTAACCTCTCCTGATTTTTTGGAACATCCTTCTGACATGGGGAGGTAGTGTTTGCATTTCTGACGGTAGTCGTCTTTGCTGAGATTATTTTTCATCGAAGTATTTATTGAATTGATCATTTCCATATTCCCCTTTTGTTAAAAGTATAATTTCCGAAATCTTGTATTTTTCTTTCCTGTCTTTTAATTTATTTTCTATAAAGCTTCTGGTTCCGAAGCTGCATGCTCCTGTTATAACGCGGTATGCTTCGATTGCATCCTCTAAGGTTAGTTCGCTTTCGAGCGTTAGATTTTTATATTCGCTTTTATCTCGATTGCCGATTTTGTAAATCAAATCTTTTTTGGCTTCTTCTAATGTTTTCCCGTGTGCCCATTTTCCGTTTCCGTCGGTAATAAGATAATCTATATTTGTTTTTCCAATTTGCCTTGTACGATATATATTGCCTTTTTGATTAATAACTTCTGAAAATATTCCATCTGATTTAATGTACTTTCTATTTCTCCATTCGTATAATTTGGGTATATTTTTATTAACCTTACTTATATCGGTTATGCCTGTACCTCTAAGGTCGAGGAAACCTCCGACAGTCAGGTTATCAGGTAAAGAAGTTATGCCTGTGCCTCTAAGGTCGAGGAAACCTCCGACAGTCAGGTTATCGGGTAAAGAGGTTATGCCTGTGCCTCTAAGGTTGAGGGAACCTCCGACAGTCAGGTTATCGGGTAAAGAGGTTATGCCTGTGTCTCTAAGGTCGATGGAACCTCCGACAGTCAGGTTATCGGGTAAAGAGGTTATGCCTGTGCCTCTAAGGTCGAGGGAACCTCCGACAGTCAGGTTATCAGGTAAAGAAGTTATGCCTGTACCTTCAAGGTCGAGGGAGTCTCCGACAGTCAGGTTATCGGGTAAAGAGGTTATGCCTGTGCCTTCAAGGTCGAGGAAACCTCCGACAGTCAGGTGATCGGGTAAAGAGGGTATGCCTGTGGCTCTACGGTCGCGGGAACCTCCGACAGTCAGGGGATCGGGT
>JAQXIO010000047.1 GCA_029007825.1 Bacteroidales bacterium
AACCTCTTATTTTCGGCAATTAAGGCCCGCAAACTCCCCGCCTCTGTGACATAAATAACAACAGGCGGCACATCCGTCTCATCACTCAAATGCAACAATTGATGCAATAACGACAACGATTTAGAAACAATATCCCTTTTCATAAGCATCCTGTTTCTTATTGGAAAAATCTTCGGAATAAGCGAATACACACCTTTGTAACATACTTCGAACCACAAGTTCTCTGTTCTTTTCGGTCTCGGCAGACCAGCATCCCGGTCGGAAAGCAATACGCTCGGTTAACATAAACCATCTTAAAATATAATCATGCCTCCTGTCCCCACCGTCGGCGGTTAGCAAAATAAAAGAAGCGTGGGAACTGTCTGTTCATCTTACAAGAGGCATCACCAAACACCCGACTAAAAATAAACAGCCACCCCCACGCTTTAGTAATATATAAACACTCCCGTGTATATATAACCAGCATGAACGCCTGCACTGTTCATCCCTTTAGTCTTGAAATTGGCGATTTCCTTGTAAAGGATAAAACAAAAACGCTTCTACAAATAAATAGAGTCGCTACTTCGGAACACCTTCCTGTATAGCTCCACAAATGTATCTATAATTTAGTGTTTTACAAGCGCCCTTTTAGGGTGGCTGCAAAATTATTTTCATTTATTATTATACAATGATACAATGTTTTCATATATTACCATATTATGATAAAATATTTTCACCCATCCGATAGCAAATATATAATATTTTAGTTAATAAAAATAAATATACATATATATGAAAATAAATTCCAGATAATCACAATTGCACGAAACAAAACACAGAAAAGCCTCATCCGCTTTGGAGAAATCCTCTTCCCCATAAAAAACACATTCATATAAAAACTATATTTGCAGTAAATTATATACGTAATCGACTAAGAACCCGGCAAAATCTATATATGCAAGGTACATCCCCGGCATTCGGACAATGAAAGCAAGCTTGACAAATTCAGAGATAAATCCACCTCCCACCGTAGCAAAAAAGCAACGGATCGAGTTCATAGACCTGATGAAAGGAATCTGTATCCTCATGGTTGTATTCGGACACATCGAAAACTCACCTGACGATACATGGTTCGATTGCATGCTGCAGGCAACACGCATGCCTTTATACTTTTTTCTGTCAGGACTATTCTTCAAAACATACTCCGGATTACCGGAATTTTCCTTGAAAAAGATAAACAAACTAATTATCCCGTTCCTCTTTTTTTATTCTATAGCCTGCATACTCACCTATATAAAATCTCATGCACTCCTCTATTTAGGCAAAGAATTTACGACAACTCCGTTTAAATGGGCATACGTCATAGAACCGCTCTTTACCGAAAGATTCCATTACAACAAAGTGCTCTGGTTTCTCATATGCCTTTTTGAAGTAAATATCCTCTATTATATACTTAATACCTTTCTAAAAACACGCATGAAATGGATTACAATCATTGCACTCTCCGCACTCGCATGGTACCTGGGACGTAACGGAATCGACCTCCCCTACTTCCTCGATTCGGCAATGATAGCACTCCCCTTTTTTGGCATAGGCCATACCCTCGGCACTTCCGGATTGCTGTTTCACAAAAAATTCGATAAATGGGGCTATCTCTCTATCGGCATATTCATTGCCATACTCTTCTTTATAGCAGAGCCACTCGACATATATAAAAACATCTACCCCTCCAACTATTTCTATATGTACACAGCTTCTCTTTGTGGAATCGCAATACTCCTTCTTCTCTGCAAATGGATAAAATATATCCCTGTCATATCATTCTTCGGTACATATTCCATCATTATTCTCGGCACCCACAACATACTTATTTCCCCCATCCGCACAGTCATATACAAATATATGGGAGAAACAAATACCGCAAACTGGACAATATTTATAATTATCATACTTATTTCACTCATCTTAATACCTATACTCACACGAACATTCCCCTCTTTAACTGCACAAAAAGAACTTATACCCTCTAAGCGTCTCCGTAATAAAATATACTAACTATCGTCAAAATACCAAACACAACAAATAAGATTATAATTATCGAATAATTATAGTTGTATTCAACGATTTCTCTGCAGGCTGGAACTCAGGCAACGAAGGCACGTTCTGGCTCTCGGAAATAAAAAAACAAACCCGCCTCCGTAGCCTTTTCACGGCCTATGCCAACATCGAACGAGCAGTAAATGCCCAGAAAGAAGGAGCCTGCGACTTCATCGTAAAACCATATGACAACGCTAAAATGTATGGACATAAAACAGAAAAATGTACGAACATACCCGGAATACAATTTCATTTTAGGGAAATTGTTAATTCCTCTCATAAAACCGTTCCCTCTTAATTTGGCAACACCTATTGGAATTCTGATACAATAATAATTACGATTAACACAGAAAAAACCGTTTTTCATGTAACCTAAGACAGGCTCCATTCAACATTTTCAATAAAACGGCCGTACACTCATCCGGTAAAAAAAGAGGATTTCCCTCAATTATGGGAAACCCTCCTCTCTAAATTTTATATTTCTCTGTACAATGCCACTCACAAGCACGGCATAAATCCTATATACACCGTGCAGTACCACTGCACTTCGGAGCATATTAATATTTTACCCGAACCTCTTTTGCATCGGCAAGGCTCGCAGTAGAATCATCGTTATAACCTACAACCTTGACATAATAAATTTCGTCGGCTGCATATGGAAGAAAAGAATATGCATAAACCTCTTCCACAAGCTCCTGACTGTCAGGATCGGCATAAACCGTATGTTTTAGAATATAATCAGACTGCCCGTCAGCGCGCACATAAATATGATAAGCCTCCGCATTGGCTAATTTAGTCCACGATAATTTCTGGGCAGCTTCATCGTACTGTATTGAAGCGATATTGGCAACTTCACCGCTGTAAAGGACAAGCCCGAAAGTACCCCGGGCATTCAACTCGTCGCCGTTTACACTGTACAGGGAAACAGCATACTCATAGCTATTCGCACCGTTTACGGCCCATCCGTTAGGATCTGCCGAAGAAATGGAAAGAGTCTGGTTATTATCGCTCCACGCATAAGTGACACCCACCCGGTTGCCTCCTGATTTTACGGTAATATCGCCGTCTTTGATACGTTTCACGTCCACCGGCATATTAAAGGTAAGAACAAGCGGAGATTTTGCAGTTTCAGGTTTTACTACGATATCCGGTCCCTCCGTTGTGTTACTCTTTGTCAGTTGCAAAGTAGAAGCAACAATCGCTTCACCCGCACGGGCAGCATTGATCGTAGAACTCGCGCTGTACGAAGCGCCACCGTCACCGTAAACAGCCTTGATATTCAAAGTAAGGCCCTCCGGAAGAGCATCCACGCTATAAGCCCCCTTAGCACCTGATTCGGCGGTAATAGGAGAAATAAAAGTAACGTTGGGCGAAGTAATCTCGATCTTTGCCCCCTCTAAATACGTAACATCACCCTGACGGTTGATAGTCGTATTTCCTTTCAGCGAGGCACTCAGCGGATACATATCCACATCCACCGTCTGCGTACTGATAATTGGCAAATCGCTCTGGTCGTTTGCTACTTCCACATTGATATCTTTCACGATCCCTAAGTAACCGTTCCGCGTGATCTTCAGCTCGTAGCTGCCCACAGGAAGATCGAATACCGCACAACCGTTCTGGTCTGTCTGACGAATGGAATTATACCCCACAACCTCCACCATTACCGAATCCACGGCACTATGTGTGCCCTGCAGGATAGCATGCACGGTTACAAGAGCCGACGTATTCTTCGGTCCTAATAAATACTTCTCGTCTTTGTTACACGAACTCATGGCCAGCAAGCCCAACAACGTTGAGAAAAAAAGAATTTTTTTCATACAGAATAGAATTTAGTTAATATAAAGATAAGACACTGAAAATAAAAATATTAGAAATAGGCTTTCAAACACAGAAACAGTGTAAAATTGAAATGTTTTTATACTTAAAATAAACTGCAAGCCGAATACATAATCAAACAAGTTTGCTTCTGCTGAGGCGAAGCGTTTATTACAAGCGATTTATAGATTAAAATAAGCAAAAACACAGCAAAGATAATGCAAGGCAAACGCAGAAACAAGTTTACTTGGTTATGCCGGGACACAGCCTATTTTCGCTTATTCGAAGCAAAGATAATCAATCTTTTTTACACTATTATCATATATATTATGGATAATATACATAAACCCAATACAAGAACACCTTAACAGATTAATAACCAGAAAAAGAAAGAACAAAAAAAAGAAAAGCATTTTTCCCGATTGGCAACAAGAAAGAAATAGGCAATCCAGATAATTAATATAGAGTAATTTAATATATCGTTTACACTTATTAATAACATTATAAACTATCTTTGTATAAATAGGATACAGAACAATACATCTCGAAGACTTATTCATTTTGACATTGCGGGGAATAATAACAACCGGACAAAAAAATAAGTGACTCGGACAAAATAAAAAGGGAGTAAAATCCCTGAAATCCGGATAACTCCGGATTTATAATCCAGATTCGAAAGCTGAAAACGGAAAATATTTTTCCGTTTTCTTTTTATAGTATAGAACACATATATAAAACCATTCGTTCATCATGCAAAATCACCCCGAATAGTACAGAGGAGAAACTAAACCTTCAATAAATAGTATAAAAACGGCACACTCCCACCTTCCCCCCAATTAAGGAAAACGCCCCGTTTTTACTGCAAAAAAGTCACGATCGGTAAAAAATAAACGGAAAAACAGACGGATTCATAACAAAACTCTCCGTTTCCTCCAAAAAAAGAAAAAATACAACCGACTTCGTTAATTTATAACACATACCCTCCCCCGGTATTCTGTAACTTCGATAAACATAGAAACAATTGAAAGCAAACTAAATTAAACTACTTTAGTATGGCGAGACAAAAAAATGACGGCCGGGGACGCATGGGCGGACGACAAAAAGGAACACGCAACAAAGTAAACACCGAGCTACAGAAAATAATTGCAGACTTCTGCATAGAACACCTTGACGAAATACAAGAAAAATGGTCACAGGCAAATTCCAAAGAATCGCTTCAATTCTTTTTGGGCCTCCTGCGTTTCGCAACCCCCTATCCCCAAATCGGACAGGACGCTCGCGAAAAAGAAGAACAGGAGAGAAGAGAACGGGAAAAAAAACAACGGGAAGAAATGGAAGCAAACGTAAAAGCAGCACAAGAAAGAATGCAAAAGACATTAAACAGCTTCATCGCCAACAACCAGGATTAAAGAACCTAAAATACTAAAAAATCACAAAAAGGATATAAACGCATAACATACGGAAAAACCAACGATCCACACTTTCGAAATCCGGTATAGAAGCGAAAAAGCAAACATAATGGACGGATAAAGACCCTTTTCATCTGTACAATTTTACACCGGCAAGCTCCTCGAAATTGATTTTTTTTGCTTCCTTTGTACCGACAAAACTCGGTCAGGAAGAGAAACAAACATCACGCTCCATGCAACACCTATTGACTTTGGCCATTCAGGCAGCCATTCAGGCAGGCAACACCATCCTTTCGGTTTATGATGGTCCGGAAGCGACACGAATAGTGCTCCAGAAAGAAAACGACACCCCGTTGACAATTGCCGATCAGAAAGCCCATGCCGCAATCTGCGGAGAACTGCGGAACACCCCCTATCCCCTTTTAAGCGAAGAAGGCAAAGATATACCCTTCACCGAACGCTCCGCATGGAAACGCTTCTGGATGGTAGATCCCCTCGACGGAACGAAAGAATTTCTGAAACGAAACGGCCAGTTCACTGTTAACATAGCCCTCATAGAAGACGCAATCCCCGTTCTCGGTGTAATCTACCAGCCCACCGAAGACCTGCTCTATTATGCCGCGCAAGGAATCGGAGCCTGCAAATGCACCGCAGCACGCAGAAAATGGAAAAACTCCCTCCCCCTGCTGATCGGAGAATCGGTAAAGCTCCCGGTCGAACGAAAAACAAGCGCCTATACCATTGTAGCATCCCGCTCCCACCTCTCCGATGAAACACAAAAATTTATAGAAAAGCTCCGGAACGAACACGGGAAAATAGAAACCGTATCCGTCGGAAGCTCACTGAAAATATGTATGGTTGCCGAAGGAAGTGCCGATATATATCCGCGTTTTGCACCTACAATGGAATGGGACACCGCCGCCGGCGATGCCATTGCACGCTGCGCCGGCAAACACATTCTCCACAGCGAAACAGCAGAACCCCTGCGCTACAATAAGCCTAATTTATTGAATGATTGGTTTATTGTCAAATAGTATTACTATCTTTGTGGCCTCGTTTGGCACATCGCATCTTATTTATATTTTATGAAAGGAACAAACATCTATCCTATCTTCGATAAGACAGTCCAACGCAGCGAAAGAGAAACCCTTCTGCGCCAGAAAGGTTGCGTAGTCTGGTTCACTGGCCTGTCCGGATCGGGGAAAAGCACGCTCGCCATAGCACTGGAAAGAGCGCTGCTCGAAAAAGGATACCTCTGCCAGCTTCTGGATGGCGACAACATCCGCAGCGGAATAAATAACAACCTCGGCTTCTCCGAAGAAGACCGTAAAGAAAACATCCGGCGCATCGCCGAAGTCGCCAAACTCTTTGTTCAGTGCGGCGTCATCACATTAACGGCATTCATTAGCCCCACCAACGAAATACGAGCCCTTGCCACGAAAATCATCGGCAGGGAAAACTTCGTGGAAGTATTCGTCGATACACCCCTCGACATATGCGAGCTCCGCGACGTAAAAGGACTCTACAAAAAAGCCCGGGCAGGTGAAATTAAAGAATTTACAGGCATATCTTCCCCGTTTGAAGCACCCGTCGATCCCGACCTCACGCTTGACACATCACGTCTGTCGGTTGAAGAATCCGTAGAACTGTTAATGAATACGATTCTGCCGAAAATCAAAATCAAATCGTAACCGATCTTTTCATATGAACGAATATAGACTAAGTCACCTAAAAGAACTCGAAGCAGAATCCATCCACATTATAAGAGAAGTAGCCGCCGAATTCGAAAATCCCGTGATGCTCTACTCCATCGGAAAAGACTCTTCTGTGATGGTACGCCTCGCAGAAAAAGCATTCGCACCCGGAAAAGTACCCTTTCCCCTGATGCACATCGATTCCAAATGGAAATTCAGGGAAATGATAGAATTCCGCGACGAATACGCAAAAAAATACGGATGGAACCTCATAGTCGAAAGCAACATGGAAGCCTACAGGGCTGGAGTCGGCCCCTTTACACATGGAAGTAAAGTACACACCGACCTCATGAAAACCCAGGCACTCCTCGCCGCACTCGACAAATACAAGTTCGACGCAGCATTCGGCGGAGCACGCCGCGACGAAGAAAAAAGCCGCGCGAAAGAACGTATCTACTCCTTCCGCGACAAATTTCACCAGTGGGACCCTAAAAATCAACGCCCCGAACTATGGGACATCTACAACGCCCGGGTACACAAAGGAGAATCCATCCGCGTATTTCCACTCTCCAACTGGACAGAACTCGACATCTGGCAATACATACGTATAGAGAAAATACCCATCGTACCACTCTATTTCGCTAAAGAACGCCCCATCGTCGAAATGGATGGAAACCTCATTATGGTAGATGACGACCGTATGCCCGCAGAACTGAGAAAAAAAGCGAAAATGAGAATGGTGAGATTCCGTACTTTAGGATGCTACCCCCTTACGGGAGCAATAGAATCCGAAGCAGACACCATTGAAAAAATCGTGGAAGAAATGATGACAACCACCAAATCCGAACGCACTACGCGCGTGATAGACTTCGACCAGGAAGCAAGTATGGAACAAAAGAAACGGGAGGGATATTTCTGATGCAGGCAAAAACTAAACTCGATATAAACGAATTTCTCAGTCAGGACGAGAAAAAAGACATGCTCCGCCTTCTTACGGCAGGCTCCGTCGACGACGGCAAATCGACATTAATAGGCCGTCTCCTTTTTGACAGTAAAAAACTATACGAAGACCAGCTCGACGCACTCGAACGAGACAGCAAACGCGTAGGAAACGCAGGCGACAACATCGACTACGCCCTCCTACTCGACGGACTCAAGGCAGAACGCGAACAAGGAATCACCATCGACGTAGCATACCGCTACTTCTCCACAAACAAAAGAAAATTCATCATAGCCGATACACCGGGACACGAACAATACACCCGCAACATGATAACAGGCGGATCCACAGCCGCACTTGCCATCATTCTCGTAGATGCCCGCTCAGGAGTCATCACCCAGACACGCAGGCACTCCTACATCGTCTCACTCCTCGGCATTAAAAACGTCGTGCTCGCCGTAAACAAGATGGACCTTGTAGGCTACGACAAAAAAATATACGACGACATCGTAAAAGAATACCGCGATTTCACATCCGGACTCAACATCCCCAATATATACCCCATTCCCCTCTCCGCACTCAAGGGAGACAATGTAGTGGAAAAATCCGGGAACATGTCTTGGTACACAGGCCTGAGCCTCCTCGACTACCTCGAAAACGTGGAAGTAAAAAACAACACCGACTATAAACATTTCCGCTACCCCGTACAATACGTGCTGAGGCCCAACCAGAACTTCCGCGGATTCTCCGGGAAAATAGCCTCCGGAGTCATACGCAAAGGCGATGAAATCATGGCACTCCCATCAGGGAAACGCTCCAAAGTTAAAGGAATACACGTCTATGAAGGAGAACTCCAAAAAGCCTTCCCGCCCCAATGCGTAACCCTTACGCTCGAAGACGAAATAGACATCTCACGTGGTGAAATGATCGTACATCCCGGCAACCTGCCTAACATCGAACGCCGCTTTGAGGCAATGCTCGTATGGATGGACGAAGAAGCAATGGATCCCAAACGCCAGTACTTCATCAAACACACCACAAACCTAACGAAAGTATCGATAGACAACGTAGAATACCGCGTCGATATAAATACCCTCGAACAACTGAAAGCCGAACGCCTCCAATTGAACGAAATCGGGAAAATACGCTTCACCGCCAACAAACCCCTCTTCTTCGATCCCTATCAGGAAAACAGGGCAACCGGAGCCTTTATACTGATCGATCCCATCACCAACTACACATGCGGTGCCGGAATGATCATCGATAAAATTGCAGAAACCGGAAACGATACCGCCTTGACCGAAGAAGAACGGAAAAACATAATCGCCGGAAACACACTGGTAAGCGCGGCGGAAAGAATGGAACGCTACGGGCATAAAGGCACAGTCATCAGCATCGAAGGCACTCCCGAAAATACAAGAACAATAGGTTACACGCTTGAACGCAGGCTCTTCGCCGAAGGATTCGCAACGCTCCTGTTCGATTGCGTCGCAAAAAATTCAATATGGAATGAAAATCCGGCACTCCTGGATGTTGCTGTAAAAACAGCCGAAGCACAAGGACTCATCGTTCTGGTACTAAACGCTGGAAAATCAATAACCGAAAACACTTCCCGAATCAATCTCGAAGCCGATGCAAACCCAGCGCTTCAGGAAATCATTTCGGATCTTAATAAACTATAATCATGGGACTGATAGAGTTTGATAAATTGCCGATCAACACCCTCGTAGGGGCAAAATGGGACACGTTCCGCACCATAACCAAAGGACAAACCATCGACAAAGGCTACAAAGGCAAATACATACTGACCAAATCAGTATGCAGATTATTAAGCCTCCTCCAGCCGTTTGAAGACGCACGGTACGAAAAACTCATAAAAAAGCCGGCAAACTACACCGACCCCCTTTTCATACTCGGGCACTGGCGTAGCGGTACGACATTCGTACACAACGTATTTGCACTCGACAAACACTTCGGCTACAACACCACCTACCAGACCGTATTTCCCAACCTCATGCTCTTCGGGCAACCCTTCTTCAAAAAACAAATGTCGTTCCTGATGCCCGACAAACGGCCTACCGATAATATGGAACTGAAAGTAGACCTGCCCCAGGAAGAAGAATTTGCACTGGCCAACATGACACCCTACTCCTTCTACAACTTCTGGTTCCTCCCGAAAAACACAATGGAGTATATGGACAAATACCTCCTATTCGAAACCATATCCCCCGAAGAACTGAAAATATTCAAAGACGCCTTCGTACGGTTGGTAAACACCTCCCTCTGGAATACCAAAGGAAGCCAGTTCCTGTCGAAGAACCCGCCCCATACGGCACGCATACCGCAGTTGCTCGAGCTATACCCCAACGCCAAATTCATCTACCTCGTACGCAACCCCTACACCGTATTCGAATCCACCAGAAGCTTCTTCACCAACACCATTAAACCCCTGAAGCTTCAAGACATAAGCCCGGAACAAATAGAAAAAAATATCCTCGAAATATACAAAAAACTCTTTTTCAAATACGAAAAAGACAAAACACTCATACCGGAAGGAAACCTCGTCGAAATTAAATTCGAAGACTTCGAAAGCAATGCCCTCGAAAAAACACAGGAAATATACAAAAGCCTCCGTCTCGACGGCTACGAAGAATCACGTAAAGCAATCGAAAACTATCTGGACAAGAAAAAAGGATATAAGAAAAACAAATACAAATACGATGACCGCACCCGTTCCCTCGTAGAAGATAACTGGAGCTTCGCACTGGAAAAGTGGGGATATTCGTATTAAACTAAAAACGAAACGTCATGAATAGAATTACCACCACCCACCGTTTCTGTACCGGACTGCTTCTGGCGGTATATCTGCTGCTCTCTGCTCCTGCATCGGCTCAGGAAAAAGTAATTCGTTTTCCCTTTTACGACTTCGACTCCTGGATTGTTCGTGACATCAAAGAATCCGGTATCATAGGCGGTAATCAAAAACGCCTCTATGAAATCGGGGAAAAAGACACCTTGGTAGGATTTATCCCCTACGTGCCGGCTCCTAACGCAGTCTGGGCGACATCCAACGTACTCGCCAAAGTCAGCGGAGTGGTAAAAGGCAGTTGCAGCGTCTTTCCCGAACGCCGGGGAAACGGATATTGCGTACGCATGGAAACCGTACTCGAAAAAGTAGTCGTACTCGGCATGATCAATCTCAAAGTCATTGCCACCGGCTCCATCTTTCTCGGCAGGTTGAATGAACCGGTAAGAGACACGAAAAATCCCCAGGCAAAGCTTATGCAAGGCATCCCATTCACCAAAAGGCCGAAAGCCATCCGCTTCGACTACAAAACCAAAACCGGAGGGAAAAGACAAAAAGCCTCAGGTCTCGGTTCCCCTTCCGATGTCGAAGGGAGAAACGTATCCGAAGTCAGCCTTCTGCTCCAGAAAAGATGGGAAGACTCAAAAGGAAATATATATGCAAAGCGCGTAGGCACTTCTTGGACCAGCTTCGACAAAGACCAGAAAGAATGGGTCAACAAATTCACAGCACCAATACACTACGGAGATATAACAAAAGAACCCTACTTCAAGCCCTATATGGGCCTCGTACAAGGCGACGAAGTCTATTACACCCGCAACAGCAAGGGAGAAACCACCCCCATACAGGAAATCGGATGGGCAGAAGCCGGTGAAAAACCGACACACATCATACTCAGATGCTCGTCCGGAAACGGAGGAGCATACATAGGAGCCATAGGCGACATCTTGTGGATAGACAACATAGAACTTGTCGAATAAAACCAAAAACACATCCATATATTAAAAAAGCATAGCGTTTTAACGTTATGCTTTTTTAATACACAATAACATCAAATCCACTACAATTTATTAAATTTTTTTCTATACATTTGCCCTTAGCCATGAAAAATTAACCGGAAACACAATAAAATCAGCTTATATTTAACACTTTATTAAATAAACTACATACACAAACCTTACTAAATCATGTAATTCTATGAGAAAAATTTGTCTTTCTTTAACAATGTTACTCATGGCGACTACACTGCTTTGGGCAAAACCAGTACCCATTACAGGCGGTACGGCAGAGCCGGCAGATGCTGAAGCAGGAGACCAGGTAACAATTACGGCAGCAGCCGCACCCAGCGGACAACGCTTTGCCAAATGGATAACGACAGGTGTTAACGTTGCACTTCCAGGAGCAGCCAGTACGACATTCGCCGTACCCGACGGTGATTACAAAATCGAAGCACTCTATTGCGATGAAAATTTACTGGCATACGATGACTTCGATGCAGTTATGGGCACAGAATTGAACATCCCATTAGAAAAAGCGGACAGTAAAAACAGCTTCGGTTGGAGTAATTACTGGCAAGTACAAAACGGGAATACAACTGTACCGGGATTCAACGTATCGAATATCTCGCCTTTGCAATTCGAAGGCCTCTTCTCCACGAAGAATTATGCACGTGGTGGATCTGCTTATCTGGATGCACTTAGAGTATTGGACAGACGGGCAGATGGTCCCTTTGCCGATTACATCGCGGAAGGAAGTGATAAAATCGGAAGTAAAGCTGGTTCCGTATTATGGTTCAGCGCTCTTTACAGAAGAGACCATAAAGATGCAAACGATATTTTTCGTTTTTTCAATGGAACAAATACCGGAGGAACCGGAAGCGCAATCTTACAAATCAAGTTGCAGGATAACAAATTTGCGATCGTCTTTAATGAAGGCAACCCCGCAACAGTGTTCCCTTCCGATATAGAAGCAGTAGTAGGTCAGACCTACCTCATCGTTGCAAAAATGGAATTCGGTGCAAGCAATAAAATAAGCCTCTTCATCAATCCGGCTGTTGGCACTATTCCGGCAACCCCCAATGCAGTGGGAGAAACATCGCACGCAAACCTGCCGTTTGCTTGTTTGGCATATTATCCGAACAACAATCCCGAAAAAGCATCCATTGACGAAATCCGTTTCGGAAAAACCTATGCAGCCGTTACACCTGCAACGCCTACCTACGACGATGCGGTTACCGATATTACAATCAGCACCTCTACCGGAGAAAATACAGTTGCCCGTGGAAGTAAAATTGCCATGACAAGCGTAGTAGCACCGGCAACAGCGAATCCCGAAATACTCTGGAGCATCGAAGAAGGTACAGGTAACGCAATCATCGGAGCGACAAACGGTATTCTGACAGCTGTAAAGAACGGAACCGTAAAAGTTGTGGCAACTTCTGCCGATGGCCAGTTCTCGAAGAAATTTGACCTCACAATAACAGATACGGATTTCAAACCCTCTATAACCGCGAATTCTACCAATCCGGCAGCCATTATGCAATTTACGATTGCCTTCAATCCTAACGATACGATTAAAGCATTCGATGCATCAATGATCCAACTATCCGGCTCTTCCGAACCGGCAATCGTTAAATTATCCGGAAACTTCCCGACCTATACAGCCAGCGTTATGGGTATGACAAAAGAAGGCGATTTGACTCTGACAATTCCCGAAGGTACGGTAAAACTGAAATACGATGAAGCCTATGGTAACAAAACGGCAACAGGCTCGATGCAGTACAAACGTTATTATCCGGGAACGACAGGCCTTACATTCGCTTACTTTAACGGTGGCGATTTGAAGGAAACTTTGAATATGGCAAAAGAACGCTTTGTTATTAACGATGCCAATCCGTTTATAGCCGAAGTACCCTTCGACGAAACCAAACCTGTATTCGATAATACAACCGGAACAGCCGCATTTAAAGGTGGTATGCAGGTAGACCATACCGATGGAGATAAAAACCAGGGTGTTGAACAAATCACCAACTACTCCCTGCCATCGCTGAGAAGCATAAACGAAGGATCCAGATACGGTAGCTTCTCTTGGGACAATTCAGGAAACAGCGATGCCACTACTTCTGCAGCCCAACAAGGTATAACGACAACCTTTATATGGACGAAAGACCAGTTCGTAAACGGGTTTGAAAGCTCGAAAATAGCACTTGATAACCAAAGTACGTTCCGTCTCAACGTTAACGAAATCATGGGAAATCAAAAATATACATCCATCCATTTCATTATTAAGAATGCTGGTAAATACTATATAAGCTGTGATTCTACCAAAAACGGAGGAATGTATACATTCTCGGATTTCAACAATTCGGATACAAAGAAATGGTTGGAATACGACCCCACAACTTTTGCTTTACCTGCTGATTACACAACAGGTGTAGCCGTTAATTTCGAAGATGTGGAAGCTGTCGGTTTTATCTATAAAACTTCACACCAGTACCACAAAGCATTCCAATTCGACTTCTTCTCTCTCGACGGTATCAAAGCTGATCCTCCTGTAGTAACTTTCGACGTGAAAGGAAAGAGCGGTCTGGATCTCGAAACACCGATCAAGGTAACATCCGACGTTACTATGAAGAAAACAGACGGTATTCAGGATATCACAAATGCCGACATCCCAAGTCTCTTTGTCTTGAAAAAAGAAAATGCACAAGGAGAAGACATTGCATTCAGCGGCACAATCGACGATGCGGCCAAAGTGATAACCTTGACTCCAAACGCAGCCCTCGCATTCAATACAACCTACTATGTAGCATTGAAGAATGAAGTCGTTTGCAACGTTCTAGGATTCAGCACCGCTTTAACAGAAGCTATCTTCACTACGGTTGCCGACACGACAGCGCTTGCTGCTGAAATCGCAACGGCTCAGGGTAAATACGATGCTGCCGTTGAAGGTTCTGAAGAAGGCCAGTACGACGAAGGCTCTAAAGACATGCTCGCTGCTGCGATAGCTACGGCTCAGGGAGTGATAGACAACGCGGCAAACCTGATGCAAAGCGACATCGATCTGGCTAAAGAAGCTTTAGCAAAAGCAATCGGACTCTTCGACCTTGCACAGGTAAATTCTACAGTTACATTGTTCTATGAAAACTTCGGTAGCAATCAATACCATACAGCCTCCAAAGCCAACGAATCGAGTGAACTCGCCACTAACCGCGAACACTATCTGGCAGAACCTATTTTTATCCAGAAAAATAATGGAGGAGAAAGAGGATGGGCTGGAGCTTCTCAAGGTTCTACACTTACATTTACTTTCCAATCCAACTTCGGTGGCGCAGAATCAGGTGTAGCATTCCCGATGGAATTCACAATTCAGAAAATTAATACGAAAGATGTTACAAATCCAAAATTAAGATTGGCATCTATATGGAATTGGGGACCGATTGACGCTTCATACAGTACGGACCAAGGTAGTACATGGACTAAATTGGATGACACGAAACGTGTAATAAACTGGGAACAAGCAGGAACAGATTGGAAACTTTATACTTATTCTGAGGCACTTCCACAAAATGAAGACCTGTGGATTAAGATAGAAAAGAGAGACAAAACCTCTGGTATGACTCAAATAGACGATATTACCATATTTGCTGACAAAGGCGGAGAACAACCGACTGTAACATTCAATATCGAAGATAACGCTACCGGTATCGACGTAATGCCCGAACTGAAAGCAACTTCTGAAGTTGAACTCTTCAAGGCACTCGACCTCTCTATCATTACAGATGCTACTTCATTCTTCGTATTGAAAGAAGGTGATAAGTCAGGAACAGATGTGGAAATTACAGCTTCACTTGATGGAAGCCAGAAGCTGTTCACCATCTCACCGAAAGATAAACTCAAACCGAATACCGCTTACTATCTCGCATTGAAAAACCGTGTGGTTGCAGATGCTCAGGGTAATCGTGTAGCACTTACGGAAAGAAGCTTCACTACCGGTTGCGATACGATCTCTCTGCACGAATGGATCGCAACAGCAGAAGCCCTTCTGGAAACAGCTGTGGAAGGTGAACGGAACGGCGACTATATCATAGGCTCGAAAGCGACTCTACAGGCTGCTATAGACCTTGCAACAGGCATCATGAGAGACCCGGCTGCTACTCAAGCTGGTATCGATGCCCAGGTTACTGCAATCCAGACAGCAATCTCTACCTTCCAGAACTCTATCGTAATGGTTAATTACGACGAACTGGATAAGTCTATAAAAGCAGGTAACGAAAAGACAAGAGAACCGAACTATACAACGAACTATACAGAAGATAGTCGGGCAGCCTTCGAAGAAAAACTTACGGATGCCAAGAACATGCGCGACAATATGACTGCAACGCAGCAGGATGTTGACGATGCAAAAACAGCTCTTGATAACGCACTCGCAGGTCTGAAACATGTTGGAATCGAAGACGGTACTTTGGATGCTCTTTCTATCTATCCGAACCCGGCAAGCGACTTCATCCGTGTAAACGGTGTTACGGAAGTTACCGTAAACATTATCGGAACGAACGGAGCGACCCTGATTGCTATCGATAACTATAACGGAGAAAGTATTGATGTCAGCACTCTTGCTTCCGGTACATATCTCATAAAAGTGAACGACAGTACATTCACATTCATCAAAAAATAAAAACGGATCGTTTTTCTTGATGAATAATAAGATAAGAGGGTGGAAAATTTTCCACCCTCTTTTTATATCGGATAATCCCGGTTATAGTAAGACTAAAATTCAGCATCAGGCTCCGGATACATTTTATCCACTAATCATTCGAAAAATATTTTACTTTCGAAACGCCTCTATTTCTCCAGAGCAACATATAAAAATACACGTTCATCACTCCCATTCCAGAACGATAAAAATCCATCACTTCTATCTATAATACAAAAAAAACGGAACCTATCATCCAATATCGTAAATAATACTGCTTCCATAAAAACGAAGGTGGCCACAAATAATAATTTACAGCCACCCTCATATTTTATGCTATATACTTTCCTAAAAGAATATCGAAACTTTTTATAATCCTATTCCTTTCCGGTAAAAAGAAAATAAAACCGTATTGGTAATACAAAAGTCTCTTTCCCGAAAATATAAACGATTACCCTTGTCCGGACACAAAATCTATTTCTTCATTTCAAAACCGATCAATGCCCCGGAATATTCATTAGCAAGAGTCCCGATAGTCTTTAATGTCGTATTTTGTGACGACGCACCGTACGATAAAAGTTTTAGCAGCTTATCCGCATTAAAAAGCAGGATAAGCTTATCGGAAGAACGCTCGATACGGGCTTCGACGGTTTTCAGGTTTATCAGCTTGATAAGCTGGAACGAAAGGTTGACATTATACTCCTCTTCCGGCGATAAAGTAAATTTTCCGTTGGAAACCGACTTTCCCGATTTAGAACTGAAAGTACTGTCCGTATTAAACGTATAATAACAATTTTCTGCATTTAATCCCAATTTCGAATAAACACCGTCCAGCTTTTTTTCCAATTCATTCGCGGCAACAGCGCCCCCCGCTTTCTTTAACAAATCATCACTTGTAAATTTACAGGCCGAACCGGCGTAGTGCCATGTTCCTTCGATATCTTCGATCGTAAGGTCCTTTTGCGGGATGACCGCACTCACGACATCTTTCACCTTATCCGATTTAAACAAATCTTTTAATGAACCGGACTGCCCCGAAGCGGGTAATAAAGAAAACAGGCATGTAACAACCGACAATCCGGTTGATAATAAATACTTTTTCATTTTAAGATATATTTTAGATATACAAAAATACACATTTTTTATAATATAGTTTTTTCGAAACCAACAGATCAGCTATTATCCGTCTAAAAGTACCCTGTTAAAGCCACATCGGCTTGTAAGCCCTACCGACACCTCTATTAAACTCTGTTTTATCCGGATTTGTTCGGAACAAAATGACCTTATATCTCAAAATACAATTATCGGGCAATTTATTTACAAAAACCCTTACATACGGAAAAAGTGGAGGACGAAGCATTTTTACTTCGTCCTCCACTTTTAATTATATAAGTAAAAAACTATTGATCGATGCTCAATGAATATTAAAGAGATTCAGAATCTTATTCTTCATAGAAATATTCTGCATTACCCCTGAAAACTGCTCTGCACCGGGACCATAGGCAAATACCAACACCGGTACGGCAGAATGGCCTTTCAGCATAAAGCCCGCATCCACCTCATGCTTATTGATATCACCGCCTTTAAGCACTAAACCGCCTGTTTCATGGTCAGCTGTTACGACAACCAACGTATGACCGTCATTCTGGGCAAACTCGAGAGCCTTAGCTACCGCCTTATCGAAATCGAGCATTTCGCTGATAACACCCTCCTGATTATTTGCATGGCACTGCCAATCGATCTGGGAGCCTTCCACCATAAGAAAAAATCCCTTTTTATTCTTCTTCAATACATCTATCGCCTTTTCCGTTGCATCCGCAAGCATATTCCCGCGTCCGTCCAGCATGGAAGGCATACCATCCTCCGCCAGCAAAGCCGCCAGCTTCAAAGAACGGGACTGTTTCAACCCATTCAGGTCGCTTATCATCTCATACCCCTTATTATTCAACTCCGTTAATAAATTGCGGCCATCCTTACGGCTGTTAAAATACTTACGGCCGCCACCGATAAACACATCCGGAGTATTTGCAACAAAATCGGCAGCTATCTCTTCCTGCATTTTTCGTGAAGGCTGATGTGCCACGAAAGAAGCAGGCGTAGCATCTGTAATGGAAGAAGTTGCAATTACCCCCGTTGCCCATCCGTGCTGAGCTAAAATATGAAGAGCAGAATAGACGGGAGAACCGTCGGGAGCAACTCCGATCATTCCGTTGTTCGTTTTTACTCCGCAGGCCAGAGCCGTTCCCCCCGCAGCCGAATCGGTAATATAGTCGCTTGCAGAATATGTCTTGGAAATTCCCATATAAGGAAATTGTTCGAGAGAAAGAGGTGTTTCACTGGCAGTCATGCCCGCATAAACCTGAGCCAGTCCCATACCGTCCCCGATCATGAAAATAACATTTTTAATTTTAGGATTCGCCGCTGAAACAATAAAAAAATTAGTTACCAACAGCAACAATAACAAAGTAACTTTACTACGTCTCATAATCAAATATTTTATTAACCTACAATATATTTGCTTCCCGGAAGATAAGACAACAATTTTGTCAGACCGTAACACATTACAAAAGTAACAGTTCCGACTAAAAATATGGTTACCGGAATGGAAAAGTAACCATTTATTAACTGAAATGCAAAACCCAATACAAAAATGTGCATCAGATAAATACCATAGCTCAATTTCGAAATATCCTCTACTACATTTAATACAGCCTGGTTACGGCAAGTAATCTTTTTCATCATCAGGAAAAGTCCGGTAGTCATCATTACCACGTTAGGAGTGCAAAAACGCCAGCTCAGTTCCAGTTCGCCGAAAGTCGTCGCCGTCTCCATGCAACGGTCGAATACAAAATATGTCACGGCATACCCCACGACATAAAGCGAGATGCCGACCAAAAGACTTTTCTTCAACGACCAGTCGATATACGTCCGGATATAGTGAGCCAGTACGACATAACCGATATAGCCCGAAAAATACCAGAAAGGCGTAAATTCATTCCAATAACACTCACCCATAATTTCGGGACAAACCAACTTGATATAATGATAAAACGTCGTTAAAAACCAAAGCAGCAGGAAGGCCCTCTCAAATGTTTTGGAAACCTCTTTCAACCAGGGAGAGATTACCGGCATAAAAAGATACACGCCGATCAGCATATAAACAAACCATAAATGTCCGCTCACCATATTGAAATTATAAGTCAGGTGCAACAAATTGGCCATCATATCGTCATAAGAGAAAGCACCCCAGAAATAAGGCAATACGGCATAAAGCACAGACCAGATTATAAATGGAATGACAACGCGCGTAAACCGCCTTTTAAAGAAACTTTCCGGGCTCTCTTTCAACGGCAGGAGCAAAGAAGCCGATACCATCACGAAAAGCGGCACGCACGATCTGACCGAACTATCGATAAGGTTAGCCCAAAAGCCACTCTCTTCCGTAAAACTCATAGTAAACCCCTCTCCCACATAAAAAAACTCACAGGAATGCACAATAATCACCATGTAACAGGCTATTACACGGATAAAATCGAGAAAAACGATACGATGTACAGGCGTATTTGCGTCTGATAGTGTTTGCATGGTATTATTTTAGTTAAGTTCTTATTCGTAACAAAAGACAATATGGCGATAAATCTTACAGACGCTACTTCACCCTTTTCAATATAAAGGCACAATCATCTTTCAGCTCTCCCGGATATTGCCAACCACCCAATGCCTTGTCTGAATTAATTACACCCAAATCGGTCTTCATTCCGGTACGGGGATTAATCATCGTTACGGAATAATCCTGGCCGGAAGGCAATTTTAACCGGCAATGCTGTATGCGACTATAGACTAAATATTGTTTTCCCGGCTCAGCAAGACAAAGATTTCCGTAATTTACAAGTTCCGGCATAGGTTGCATCTTCCAGTATTCGGTCTGTTCAAATATATCACGGATAACTGCATAACCTTTAAGCATTGTCATGGAATCGTTTCCGCGTCCGTTAATCCAGCCTCCTCCGGTATCTTTTCCCGCTCCGGTTCCATCGTCGGCCCGCTCCCCTGTCGTCTGATAACCTCCGGCCATATAGATTTCCCATGCAAGGCGACGACGATTATCCGCCGAACGGCCACCCTGTTCTTTTGTTGCTTCCGGACCACATCCCCACGGAGGATAATGTCCCTCGTATCCGTACTCTTCGTTAATCTGAGGCAATACACGTCCTGTCGCAGCCTGTTTGTCACGGCACTCCATCATAAATTCGAATCCCCCGCATTCATCCCACGACTGATACATGACCATATTTACCCATGGCGACGTACGGAAAGGAAACGACTCGTTCCCATGCACCGATATTAGATGCTTATACGGGTCGATGGAATAAAGGTAAGGCCCCATCGTTTCGACCCATTTCTCATTACGGAACAGATGATACTCATTCGCTATATCCCACATAATATTATTATAGGCTGCATAACGGGCCGTTGCATACTGGTAATAACGTTTTTCGTCGTCACCGCCCATTTTCTCCTTTTTAAAAGGATCACAACCGTGTTCCAGACCATCCACATAAAAAATAAGCGATACGACGATCCCCTTTTCTCCGGCATACTGTACCAGCCGATCCAGTTTCTGCCAATAAGGAATATTGAAACGGGTAACATCGAAACGAGGATTATCCAGATCATCCGGAGCTTCTGCAAGCCATGGATTTAATTTGAAAGTAAATTCCTCCGACTCTTTTACCATAGGCTCGTACCACCGTTTGCCATCGTCTTGCCGTCCGCTTATCGCAACTCGTATCCGGTTCACTTTCAATGAAGCCAGACGGTCTATAGCCGTTCTGATTACGGATTCATCCTTCCAGCCCATCAGCCAATATGCTGTTGTGCCATTCCAGAAATAATGCTCTCCCGTTCCCTCCCAGACAAAATGCGAAGGATACAGGGAATCTATCCTCAAAAAGCCCTTTCTATCGGACGGCCTGACCTCCATTTTCCCCTTAAATGTTCGTTCCTTATTATTATCGGATAAAGTAAGGACATAAGTATATATTCCCTCCCGGGTAGGAGTAAAACGCAATTTATATTCGGAACCATCCTGTGCATCACAGAAACCCTCTATATGAAGTTGTTCTCCTTTGTCATCCGTAAATTTACCCTGTAGCCGTGTCTCTGTAAAAGGATTTCCTTTACAGACATCTTTTTTCAAGCAAAATTCCACAGGTTGAAAAACCTCACTCGTTCCCTTAGGAGGGAAAAAACGAATCTGGGAAGAAGCTGACAAAGTAAAAAGTAAAAAAAGAGAAAAAAAGAAATTTCTGCACGTAAACCAATTCATCTTGCAAGTTGTTTTCCGATAATATACTACAAAGTAAACCGTTTTTTCTTAATTAACCATTTTAATGTATAAAATACTTTTATTCCCTGATGATAATACTTCGGCCTGCAGATGTAGAAAGGGTATGATGACAAGTTTTTTTTATCTTTGCAAAGATGAGCGAAGAGAAGCTACGTCTCGGCATAATCAAGTAAACTTGTTTCTGCTTCTGGCTTGCACTATCTTTGCAAAACGGTATCCAATTCCAGACTTATGAAAAAATTCATTTTTACATGCCTTATCGCCCTGAGTGCTTTTATTGCCAACGGACAAATTTACATTCCGGTAAAATGGGAATTTTCGATGGAGAACGACTGGCTTATTTTCACCGCACACATCGAAGAAGGGTGGCATCTGTACGGAATGGGATTACCGGAAGACGGGCCAGTATCTACATCTTTTACTTTTGAAAAGATTACCGGAGCCTCTCTGGAGGGATCGGTAATACCGAAAAGTAAAGAAGTAGAACAATACGACGAACAATTCGCCATGAAATTGCGCTGGTACGTACACGAAGCCGTATTTAAGCAACGGATAAAAGTAACGGATGCCGCAAACCTCAGTATCGGTGGAGAAATCGTATATATGGCATGCAATGACCAGACGTGCCTGCCTCCCACACGAGAGACCTTCAGCTTTGGAAAAGCACCCACCATACAAAAAGAAAATACAGAAAGTCCATCATCCGTGAATCCGGGTTCCCTGTTGAATAACAGTACGGCACAGCAGAATTTATCCGGTAACGATCAGGAATGGTGGGCTCCGGTCATTCAGGAGTTAAAGGCGTTGGGAGACAAAGGTCTGACTGTGACGGAAGGCTCTTTCTGGCTTATATTCATCACAGGCTTCTTAGGCGGACTTATAGCTCTTGTGACACCATGCGTATGGCCGATGATCCCCATGACCGTAAGTTTTTTCCTGAAACGGAAACAAAGTAAAAAAAGCGGACGTGTGCAGGCTTTTATCTATGGCATTGCTATCATTGTCATTTATCTGTTGCTCGGATTGCTTGTAACAGGAATATTCGGAGCAAGCGCCTTAAACGATCTTTCGACAAATGCTTTTTTCAATCTGTTGTTTTTCGCATTGCTGGTCGTTTTCGCCATCTCCTTCTTCGGCGCATTCGATTTAACGCTGCCCGCCTCATGGAGCAATAAATTAGATCAGAAGGCCGATTCTACAACGGGTCTTTTAAGTATATTTTTCATGGCTTTTACCCTCGTACTCGTCTCTTTTTCATGTACGGGACCGATTATCGGAACATTACTGGTGCAGGCGGCGACAAGCGGAAACCTGATTGCTCCGGCAATCGGAATGTTCGGTTTCGCCCTTGCCCTGTCTCTGCCGTTTACCCTCTTTGCCATCTTCCCGGCATGGCTGCACTCGATGCCCAAATCGGGCGGTTGGCTTAATTCCATCAAAGTAGTACTGGGTTTTTTAGAGCTTGCCCTTGCTTTTAAATTTTTATCGGTAGCCGATCTGGCTTATGGATGGGGAATTCTGGACCGGGAGGTATTTCTGGTATTATGGATAGCTATTTTCTTTTTACTCGGAATGTATCTGTTAGGAAAAATCAAACTACCTCATGACAGCGATATGACGAAAGTATCGCCTTTCAGACTACTGTTGGCCATAATTTCCCTATCGTTCTCACTCTACATGGTACCGGGCTTGTGGGGAGCTCCTTTAAAGGCTATCAGCGCCTTTACACCACCGCTTTCCACCCAGCATTTCAATCTTTATCCCGATGAGGTACATGCCCAGTTCAATGACTATGATGAAGGGATGGCTTTTGCTTTAAAGGCAAAAAAACCGGTATTGGTTGATTTCTCCGGTTATGGTTGTGTGAATTGCAGGAAAATGGAAGCTTCGGTTTGGACTGTTCCTGCCGTTAAAAATTTGATAGAGAATGATTTCGTCCTTATTACCCTTTTCGTGGACGATAAACGCTCTCTTCCGGAAACAGTGGAAGTTGAAGAAAACGGAAAACTGATAAAACTAAAAACATACGGCGATAAATGGAGTTATCTCGAACGAAGCAAGTTCGGGGCGAATGCACAACCCTTCTACGTTATTCTCGATAATGAAGGATTTCCGTTAGCTCCTTCGTTCGCTTTCAGTGAAGATGCCAACGCATTTATACAGTTCCTGCAGCAAGGAAAAGAGCGATATAAAACGATTACAAAAAAATGAGAGACAGACAAGCAAGCATGGAGGCCTTCGGGCGATTACTGGACATTATGGATGAATTACGGGAAAAATGCCCATGGGACAAAAAACAGACAAACGAATCTTTACGTACCAATACCATAGAAGAGACTTATGAACTATGTGAGGCGATTATTAAAAATAATTCTCAGGATATAAAGAAAGAACTGGGTGATTTACTTCTGCATATTGTTTTCTATGCAAAGATCGGAGAAGAAAAAGGGGAATTCGATATAAAAGACGTTTGCAATGCTATTTGTGATAAATTAATTTACAGACATCCTCATGTATTCGGCACTTCATCAGCAGAAAACGCACATGCGGTAGAACTGAACTGGGAACAACTGAAACTAAAAGAAAAAGGGGGCAACAAAACGATATTAGAAGGGGTTCCGGCCTCGCTGCCCTCTGTTGCGAAGGCTCACAGAATACAGGATAAAGCACGAAATGCCGGCTTCGATTGGGAAGAACGTAATCAGGTATGGGAAAAGGTGCAGGAAGAGTTCAATGAACTGAAAGATGAAATCGACCATATGGATGCGGATAAAAGTGAAGCGGAATTCGGCGACCTTTTTTTCAGCCTTATCAATGCTGCACGCCTCTATAAAATCAATCCCGATAATGCACTGGAACGAACAAATCAGAAATTTATCAGACGGTTTAACTTTCTCGAAGCGGAGGCGAAAGCGAAGGGTTTTTCTTTACAAGATATGAGTTTAGAAGAAATGGATGCTATCTGGGATGAAGCGAAAAAAAAGGGACTTTAATCAGTCCCTTTTTTACTTTTTATTTGTTGTTGTTCTTTTTCCATTCTTCTTTTGAGATAATCTTTCGAGAAAGCATCCTCGGCCTGACTGAATTCATACAGTCCTTTCGGAGATAGTATCTTCTGAAATTTCAAATAATACTCACGCGTCAGAGTCGCTTCTTTCATTTTTACCTCCAGCTCTTTCTCTATAATATCTTTATATTCTTTCTCCGTAGGAGATTCCAGTTTTTTGAAGGCTTTTGCTTCTTTCTTATAATTACGGAGCAACACCATTCTTTTATCGTGGAACTCATTATATAACGGCCAAAACTTTTCAGCTTCCGTCTGCGTCAAATGAACCCTTTCCGTTATATATGCCACGTGTCTTGCGCGATACTCTTCGATCCGTTTCTTACGATCGGCATCCTGAGCGTTCACGATATTAATCACAAACAACAATAAAAGTAATGATGTAATAAATCTTTTCATATATTTTTAATAATTCTTCGAATCGGAAAGCAATGTCTGGTAATAAGAGGCAGAAGTTGCCTGATCATCCATAATATCAAAAAATTCGTCTTCGCTCATTTCCGTAATTATCTGACGGAAATTGGCTGTATCTTGAAAAGTGAGTTCTGCGGTTTTCTTGCCTTCATCGTCTTTTGAAACAAATGTTCTGAGAAACAAAGCCATTCCTGCAAACATAGCAGCCATATATACCCATGGCGACACTCTTGCCCACAACGTTATTTTTTTTTCCTCAGGCATAGCCTTCTCGGGAAGTTGACTCATAAAAGAATCCGTAAACCCGTCAAAATATCCGTCCGGCACTGTAAAGGGATGCTTTATCTCTCTTTTTTCACTATCAAATTCAAAATCTTTCATAGTTTCAAAATTCTGTTTAATAAGACTTCTCTTTTGAAGGAAGGTTTAATTTTCTTTAGAAAAAAAATCTTCTATTTTTTTTACCGCATGATGATAAGAAGCTTTCAGTGCACCGACAGAAGTACCAAGAATATCCGAAATTTCTTCGTATTTCATATCATCAAAATATTTCATATTAAATACGAGACGTTGTTTTTCCGGAAGACTTAAAATTGCTCTCTGCAACTTCATCTGTGTTTCATCTCCATCTATAAATGTATCGCTTTCCAACTTATTCAGTAAGAAGGAATCCACATCGTCAATAGATAATTTATTCTGGTTCCGTTGCTTATTCAAAAATGTTATACATTCATTGATCGCTATTTTATAAAGCCAGGTAGAAAGCTTTGCATCTCCCCTAAAAAGTTCTATTCCTTGCCAGGCTTTCAAGAATGTATTTTGTAAAACATCGTTCGCATCATCGTGAGAAAGCACCATTTTCCGAATCTGCCAATAGAGCCGCTCATTGTAGTTACGTACTATCAAAGCAAATGCATCCCTCTGTTTAACAGGATCTTTTAATTGATTTATAATTTCTTCTTCGCTATTCAAATTCATAACTGTGCCAGTTCTCACGCAAAGATAAAAAATTTTATTGTAAGGCTATTTTTAATAGTGACAAAGAAGCGGTTATTTCTTTAGTTTTATATTCTATATCAGACCATTTTTCTTTTAGTCCCCCTTCCGTTCAACAACAAGAGGGAGCAATCCTTTACGGTTTGCTCCCTCTTCGCTCTAAAAACGGCGGCTACCTACTCTCCCACTTTGACGCAGTACCATCGGCGTGGTTGGGCTTAACTTCTCTGTTCGGTATGGGTAG
>JAQXIO010000048.1 GCA_029007825.1 Bacteroidales bacterium
TTTATCACTGCTCTCTTTTTTATACCCTTTTATATTTAGAAAAGGAAACACGATGTTGAAAAATAAGTTAATAAAGAAAGCCTTTGTTATAAATGATATATAATTTACTCATAATCATGTTTTAAGGCTTACTTTTTTATTCGTTCTTTCCTCGTATTAATCTATTTTGGCTAATCAGATAAATAATTATACATTTTAGGCGTCCGATAGACTTTATTTCTTCTTATTTAACAAATAAAACACTCTTTCACGCGGAACAAATTAAAAAAGTCCCTGTTTAAATAAAACGAAAAGAGAATAGTGCCTTTTTGTGACAAAAAAACTCGGTGAAAATTCGATTTTCATACGAAATGAGGGAATCTTAAGTTGTTAAATTCTATCAATTAAAAACCAGGGGCTATGAATAAAACCATACATTATTTCGTTTTTGCCGTTTTGCTGGCTATAGCCAGCTCCTGTATAAAAAGCGATCTTCCCGAATGTCCGCCCCAATTCACGGTACAGGTATTAGTAAAAGACAGGAATTATTTTAATATCGACGACTTTCCTCAATTAACTAAGGCGGATGATAATCTCCCCTTCGGCTATTTTATTAAGACGCTTTATTACACGTTGCGCAATCGAGCAACGAATAAAGTTATACGATACTCGGCACTGATACAAACCGATAAGGATGAATCCGATATTTATACGCTGACATTTAACGATATACCCGAAGGAGAATATGAACTCATCGTATGGGGAAATCTTGAGACAATAACAAATATCGGATCATTGCATCCGGACAATAAGGAATATGCTGATATATACGCTGCATCCGCAACATTGAACTTTACGCGAGGTTATAAAAAAGCCGAAGTTTTAATGCAAAGGGTAAAGGGAAAACTACTTCTATTATATAAAAACTTTCCAGCTGAATATACAAGTATAAAACAGAGTATCGATAACATTACCCAGTCTGTCGATACCCGGTTCAAATATGACGGTGTCACTCGGGTAGAAAAGGATATACCCGTACAAAATTCAGATGAAATACGACTTGCGCCTACAACAGAAGGTTCCCTGTCGAAGTTGCAGATCGTGTTTAACTCCGGTGTTTCGACTCTTGCTTTACCCGATATAAATATTACTGTAAACAGGAATGAAATAACGGCTGTTTCTGTCGATTATAATGCCATTGAAGGCATATGGGAAATACAAGCGTATATTAACGGCGAATGGACAACCATCCATCGTTTAGATATAGATTGAGTATTATTTAACCTATTTATTTACAACCAACTTTAATTGTTATGAGAAAATTAATGTTTTTTGCAATCGCAGCTATGCTAATGACTGCATGTACAAAAGATGAAGAGTTGCCCAGTGCCGGAGGAAACGAAAATGGTGCTCTCACTTTTGAAATCTCCACTGTAAATAAACTGAGCGACGGTATGACTGGTCGTAGTAGTATTTATAGTCAGGAAGCCACTCAGCATGTGACCAATGTAAATGTCTATGTCTTCAAAAACAATGCAGGTAATTATACCTACGTTAAGACTTATAACATTCCCGGATGGTCTGATCCCACTACGTTTAAACGATATGCAGTTGCAGATGCGGATACGGTGCCTGCAGGTGATTACAAATTTCTTGCGGTTGGACGCGATGCTTCTGATTTGTTTACGGTTACGACACCTGATAGCAATACGAAATTTGAAGATATGATCGCTTCTGTAAGTGCATCTGGAAATGAATCTGAGATTTTTGCCGGCTCCGCCCAGGCCACTATTGCGAAAGGTAGCCGTGTCAGTATTGAAATGACCCGTAAAGTAGCGGCAATTCTCGGTTATTTTAAGAATGTACCTCAGACACTTGATAATAAAACCGTAAAATTTCTCAGGCTGACAATCAGCAATTCGAATCAGAAAGTAAACCTTACTACTGGAATGGAAGTAACCGGAACTCCCGCATCATATAATATAATCAATATGGATTTGTCCACCCAAGCGGTAGATCCGAGTCGTGGAGTATACGTGGGAAATGATCTTTCCGGACAAAACGTGGTGAAAGTAACCAATTCTCAGTTGAGCGGTTCTTTCATAATACCCGTGAGCAACGCTACTATGACGTTAGGGCTTTACGATGCCAGCAACAATGCTATTAGAACCTGGATAGTAAAAGATAGCCAGGGCGGTACTTCGACGTTCAATATCCTCGCAAATAATTTCTATTCTATTGGTAAAAAAGTACAGGCTGGGAATACCAATGGCGGAACAGCGGATCCGGGTGATGACGATGATCCGGTAGATTTGCTCACAGATCAGAATATTATTCTTACAATCAATCCGAACTGGACTGCAATTCATGATCTCATAATTCAGTAATAAATGTTTTTCCATCGGTATGTGGATAAGATAAGAAAGATTATGAAGAAAATAATTCACAAATCAGGCTTCCTTGCAGGCATTTTTGCAATTTTTTTGTCAGGAGGATGCTCTACCGAAGAGATAACCGGAATTCCTCCGGGAAAAGAAGCATCCATACATTTTGAGATTGGCAGTAAAGAATCGTATGCTCGGGCAGTCGGTGATATAACGCCGTCTGTAAACAGGATATTGATTCTGCCTTTCAAGAAAATAGATGAAAACGCACCCAATGACACGGCCAATTTCGCTCCTGATTACAACAAAGCTAAGCAATTGGATGTGAATTCTTTTCCAGTTATTGCGACTATACCCGCACTGTCTGCTTCATCCACATATATGATGATGATTATCGGTTACAATCGGAACGATTATGATTTTACAAATCAATTGAATCCCTCACGGCGGTTTAGCATCGGCTCGGTAGCCACTCCTGCCACGTTGCAAAACCTCTATTTGCAACCGGTAAATACACCAGACGTTCCCGAGCTTTTTTCCTGTATCGGAAGCGGTTATTTTCAAAATGTCATGGTAGGCAATTATTTCAAACCTACTGCGATAAATAACATTAAAGGAACACTGATACGTCTGGTAAGCGGATTAACCCTTGACATCAGTAATGTTCCCGGATATGTAAGTTCTATTACTCTTGTTGCGGAACAATTGGTTTCCGCAACAAGGGCTGTAGATGGAAACCCGCTGCTTTGGCAAACACCGCAGGATAACGGTATAAAAACCATTGATAAGCAAATTCCTGTTGCGGGGAAAGTAAGTTTTAATAAATATATGTTACCTACCTTAGATGCAAGAAAAACTCTTTTTTACCTTGATGTTTCTTACGGAGCCTTCACTGAAAGATATACAATGAAAGTGACCGATACTCCAGGCATTGCCTCCGGAAACAGGATTACTTTCACCCCCAATCATTGGGTAAAAATAACAGGTGACTATGCAAAAATAAATCTTGGATTTACTATAACCGGGGTTATTAACCTAGATGACAATGCATGGGACGGTATACAGTACAGTAACCCCTAAAATAGAATGAAGATGAAATTGAATCTTTTCATAATTGCAGGATTTTTGCTGTTTTTTTCTTTTTCAAGCTGTGAAAAAGAGATTGACGATTTACCTGAGAAATCAGATGAAGAGTTGACATCAGGAAACACATCGGCAGATTTGCCCGATGGTTCTTTTGAAGTCACTTTTTCTACGGCCTACAATTCTGCACGTGCTGCGGTTTCGGGTTCAGACGGACGAGTCCGGCATCTTCGCTATATCATATATAAATCCACTGGAGAATTCGTTAAAGAAAAAGTAGTGGTTAAAACAACCGATTCAACCCCCATATGGCCGTTAAGTGCCGTAAAAGATACTTTGCCTAAAGGTCAGTATACTGCGGTGTTTATTGCAAATGTCGAAAAATCGCTTTTCCCGGTTCCTGGCGCCGGAGGATCTACAAATTATAACGAAGTACTGACGAATTATAAGGGAACCATAGATAGTGCCCGTATTGTGCTTCCGTCAACTGAATTTTCCGACACTTCCGAATATTACTGGGCGAAAGTCCAGTTCTCCGATACAAAGGCACAGCCTAACGTTCTTCTTCAGCGTATTATCGGCATGCTGAATCTCCATCGTAATTTTGTCGATGCTCAGACTGCATTAAATTCATTAGTCAATAATATTGTGACGCAAGTCGGATATCGTAATTATCTGCAAACTACGGTGAACGGACTATTAACGGATTCATTAAAAAAAATATTGGACCGGGGCCCTGTATTTAATCTTGCATACAGTGTTGTCGGGGGGCTGGACAGCGCTGTGAATATCTTTGCCCGTAATCTGCTTGTTCCGGTTACAAATGCACTCTATGACCAATTATTGCAGAATCTGACAAACCAGATCGGATCGGCTCTTGCGGGAAATGCAACACAGGCAGGGGCAATTGCTAAGTTGGGGGAAATTCTCAATCCGTGGGGACCGGACTCTGCCAGTGCGGCTATTGTTACCATTCGGAATTTTCCGAAAACAATCAACTTCAATCTTGAAGTTAAAGACTATTATGTGGGAGATCATCGCTTCAAATACACTTTTACGGGTGGCACTTACGATGAAAGAGATGTACTTATCAGAGGATTTGGCGGAAATTTTGATGTGCGCAAAATTAATGCGATCAGGCGGGGTCTGATTGCTGGATTGGTCGTGGATAATCTGGTCGATGATTATGTCCTTTACGGTGCATTTGTAGATATTACAGATTCGGTAAAAACAGCTGTTCCTGATAACATAAGATTTAAACGTGTTTATTCTTTTGTCAGCTTACAATTGAAATCTTATACCCAGCAAACAGACGGAGCGCACAGGCTGACTCTTTCAGTCAAACTTGCCAATATCGCTAATATTGATAATATATTAAGCGGAATTCCTATTCTGGGTCCTTTACTGAATACCACTCTTAGCATCATTCTCTCTCCGATTAAGAATATAACAGTTTCGGTACCGGTCAATCTTCCTCTACTGGGCATAGATAACTTAAAACTTTCCGGGAGTTGGAGTTCTCCTGTCTCTTACTGATAATAACAAAAACGATATGAATAAGACTCTGATTATTTTATTATCCGTAATATCCTTTCATACTGCAGCCAACAGTCAGGTGATAGGAGTAAAAAGCAATGTGCTCTATGATATTACCACATCGTTGAATATCGGTGCCGAAGTTGCTTTTAGTAAAAAAATCACCCTCGATGTTTCCGGTAATTACAATCCATGGGAATTCGCTAATAACAAGCAATTCAAACACTGGATGATACAACCTGAATTACGCTGGTGGTTTTGTGAACGTTTCAATGGCCACTTTCTGGGAATACACGGACATTATGCGGAATACAACGCAGGGGGGATCAAGCTTCCTTTCGGAATGTATAAAGGATTAAGGAACGCCCGTTATCAGGGAAACCTTTATGGCGGAGGAATAACGTATGGCTACCAATGGATATTAAGTAATCACTGGGGATTGGAGGCTTGCATCGGAATTGGATATGCTCACGTAAAATACGACAAGTATCCCCGCTGTAATTGCGGCTCCAAACTTGCCAGCGGAAGTAAAAATTACTTTGGCCCTACTAAAATAGCACTTTCTTTCATCTATTTAATCAAATAATTTACGGATATGGGAATTAAGAAAATTTGTACATATATAGCATTGACTATACTATTTCCTTTGTCCGGCCAAGTCCGGCCCTTAGAGGTACAGAACTTTATTATCGGTTCTGTAAATACGGAAAGCCGGAACGATTCGGTGTACATAAATATGATAATGGATATAGAAAAAGTCTACGTAAAATCCCATGAGGCATTGCTTCTGACACCGGTGATTCAATCCGGACAGCAAAATCTGGAATTACCTGCTGTATTTATTGGAGGTAAAAACAAATATAAGGCATACCGGAGAGCATTGGCGTTCGGTGTTTCGCCGGTTGCTCCGGTAATCCTGAAAGCCGGGAAGAAAGGATCTCCGGTTTTCAATTACGAATTTTCGGCTTTGTCTCAGGATTGGATGGAATCGGCCAATCTCAAGTTGAAAGAAGAAATTTATGGATGTGCCGAATGCAGGAAAGACACGACATGGAGCATTATTGCTGAAAATATATTTCCTCCCCATCTGCAACCTCTTATCGTTACATACGTAACGCCTCCTGTAGAGGAAGTGAAAAGTAGAAACCTGCAGGGAAAAGCATATCTCGATTTTCAGGCAGGAAAATCGGTTATCCTGCCTGATTTCCGTAATAATCCGACAGAACTGGAAAAAATCAATACAGCACTCTCGGGTATTAAGGAAAATCGTTATGCAACGATTACCTCCATCGACTTGACCGGATATGCTTCACCCGAAGGACCCTCGGAACTGAATGAACGATTATCAAGAGATCGCTCATTAGCATTGAAAACATATTTACAGAATCGTTTTGGATATGCTTCAAACCTTTTTAATGTTAGCTGGAAAGGTGAAGATTGGGAAGGATTAGGAAAATTAATGGAAACTTCCGATATAAAAGACCGCTATCTGGTTCTGGATATAGTCCATTCGTCCGTTTCCGAATCCATTAAAGATCAGAAAATAAAAACTTTATCCGGAGGCAGTGTCTATAAGACGCTATTAAACGAATATTATCCTTTGCTCCGGCGCGTAGAGTACAAATTGAATTATACGATACGAGCTTTCAGCATTTCCGAAGGGATGGAAATTCTGAAAACGGCCCCCGGAGAAATGAGTCTCAATGAAATGTTTCTCGTTGCAAATACGTATCCGAAGGGTAGTAAAGAATTTAATGATGTATTTGATATAGCCGTACGCGTTTACCCTCTCGATACAATAGCGAATATAAATGCCGGAGCCATGATGCTTGAAAAAAATGATACGGAACAGGCACATCATTTTCTCGACAAATACGAAAATGAGCCTGCAGCATGGAACAATCTCGGAATACTGTATCTCAAAGAAGATAATTTTGATAAAGCGGAACAATTCTTTAATAAAGCTATTTTACAGAATCAGGAAGATGCAATTCATAATTTGGAACAATTAAAAATTCTGCGAAAACGGAAATAACAGATACGGACTAACGTATTCAGGATTTTCAGACAATACATAGAAATCTGAGATTTGGATGTATTATAGCAAAATTCAGCTCTGGGATAACAGAAATATTTCAGAAAAAAAGATGCCTTTTATAAAATGAAGGGTATCTTTTTTTCTGAAATCACTGAAACCGATAAAATCAGATTATCAGAAACTTATCGATTTTCTCTTTGAGTACCTGGGCCCGGATTGGTTTAGACATATAATCGTTAAAGCCGCTTTCTAATACACGTTGCTCATCTTCTGCAAAGGCAAAAGCAGTCACTGCGATAATGGCTACAGAAGTCGATATTTTACGGATTAGAGCAGTAGATTCATAGCCGTCCACCTCAGGCATTTTAAGATCCATCAGGATAAGATGAAGATGAGACTGGTGTTCTTTAAACAACTCCACAGCTTCTCTTCCATTCCATGCATGAAGTAAAGAGTACTCCTTTTTCAGGATAGATTCAAACAACTTGTAATTACTTGCATTATCCTCTGCTATCAGGATAAAAGGCTTTTCTGTTTTTCCCGTTTCTGTTAGCAGAAGGCTGTTGTCAGGTAAAATTCGTTTCGTTTGTTGTACTACCGGATTATATGGAATAGTCATCCAGAAGGTAGAACCGGCACCGGGTTCCGATTCCACTCCGATTTGCCCGCCAAGTTTGTCGGCAATTGTTTTACAAATAGACAATCCCAATCCTGTACCTTGTACAAAACTGTTTAACTTGACAAAACGTCCGAAAATTTCTTTTATCTTATCTTTGGGAATTCCACAACCGGTGTCGGTCACATAAAAATATAAGGTTTTTGTATCTTTCAGGCGGTATCCGAACTTAATTTCCCCTTCTTCGGTAAACTTAATCGCATTGGTAAGGAAATTATTGATAACTTGCAGTAAGCGATTACGCTCTGTGTGAATAATACATTCCGGCATCCGGTCTTCAAAAGATACAAGAATTTTGTCGCGGTTCACTTTCAGTTTCGTTACCTGCTCTACTTCATCCAGAAGGGTATTTATATTTACATCCGTATAAACAAAGTCGAGCGTACCGGCCTCGATCTTAGATAAATCCAGAATATCACCGATCAATTGCAATAACAATGCTGTATTATTTTCAATTATAGCAAGATATTCTTCTTTTTCCGATTCTTCGGTTGTATGTGCCAATACCCCTGAAAAGCCTACAATTGCATTCAATGGAGTTCGTATCTCATGGCTCATATTAGCAAGGAACGAAGATTTCAGATGGTCGCTCTCTTCCGCTTTATTTTTGGCTTCTATTAGTTTTTTCTCGGTCTCTTTCAATTCTGTCACGTCGTAATTGACACAAATCATTTCCAGTTTTTGCGGGTCGGTATTCATAGTATTCCGTATCACATTGATGCGGCACCATTTCCATCCGTTTTCTGTCCGTACACGCAAATCTTTGCTGAAGCTGGAAATCTCATTCTGCTTTACCCGTTTGATGCAATCCAGTATTCCCTGGCGGTCTTCATCATGTACATAAGTATAAACTCCGATAATCTGATTCAACGGAGTTGTATCTTTTTCTCCGAGATTGTGGTACCATTGCGATACGCCATAGCCCGTACGCGACAACACATCGAATTTGCAATACCCTATCCTCCCGAATTGGCTGACCAGAGAAAAAGAACGCTCAAACTCTGCTATTTTGCTATAAGCGTTAGAAACATCAGTATTATCCATATTGATGAGTAGGTAATTGATTAAATTACCCTCTGCGTCATAAAGCATACTCAACTTGGTGAAAAGATCGATATCTCCCCTTCTTTTCGTTGTATAATAACCGTTTACAGTATCGAACGTGTAATTAATACGGAAAGAAACCGGCTCTTCTTTTTTTATCTTTTCTATGACATCTTTCGGTATATTGGGATTATCGTAAATGTTTACCCCCAAAGCATCCTCCTTACGGGTTATTCCGAATATCTCCATATCCATATTATTCATATCGGTCAGAGTACCGTTCTTGTCGTAAAGCTCGATTCCAACAGATAGATTATCGTATATATTACGGAGTATCTTTTCACTACGGTCTAAAGCTTCGTGAGTCCTGCGGCTCTCCGTTATATCTGAAAAAAGGCAAACCACTTCATCTTTCTGGGAAACGTAGATTACAATATAATAATATCTCTGCATACGTTCCACGTAGTGGTTCATTTCCTTATATTTACCCGTATCTAAAACTTCTTTCAGATGTGGGAAAAGTTCTTTTACATCAGGACTTATTTCGCTTAGCCTGCAACCGATATAATCCTTATCGACATGCTTGAAAATTTTTGAAGATGCGTCATTGCTATCGATAAAGATAAAATCGCAGAGCGTATTGTCTTTGTCATAAGAAGCTTTTAGACGTATATGTCCCAGCGGCATATGTTTATAAAGACTTTGCAAACAATTTCGTTCTGTCCGGGCTTCTTGTTCCGATTTCTGAAGTTCTATGCATATGCTGATAATATTTATCAATGCAGAGAACCACTGATGATCTTCGATGCTCCATTCATGCCGGTCTTCTACTATGTCGATGCCGGCGTAGCCCCACACACCGTTGTTAGAGATCAGAGGGACTACGATCAATGACTTTATCTGCTGCACGGCGAGAACTTCTTTCTCCGATTCTGCTTCGGCAGGCAGCTCATCCAGATCCGATAAAATGATCGATTTCCCGGCCATTATCTGTTCTGTCCACCATGGGGTTGTTGAAATCGGTACATGAGTCAGAAAATCCCGTTCTTTATGAATATCCTTATCGGTAATTTCATATGTACAAGATTGTGTCTGTTTTTCCCAATCATATTCTATAATATACGATCTTCCACCCTTAAACTGGGTTAATATATCCTTTAATATTTTATTGATTACAGCTTCGGTACTATCTGATTTTAGAAGAGAAAGAAGAGAATAAGAAATACTATTTAGTTGAAATAGCTTATTATTCAGGCGCATGAGAGAAGCCTTATCTTCATAATTCGTCTCCGGATTGGCAATTACCTGTATGTAACCGGTTATTTCCGATTTGTCAGTAATGTCGTTCTGGCTTATGACTTTAGAATGTACCCATTTCTCACCCGACGGAGTAAAAAAAGGAAATATTTGGTCATAAATAGACTGGAATGATAATGTCTCAAATTCTTTTTTTATGCGTGCACGATAATCTTCACGAATCATATCGATGAGTTCATCAAAACCGATAATATTCGAATTTATACCGAGCAAATCTTTAATAAAATCGGATATTACATATTTCCGGCTTTTGAAATCCCCTTTCCATCAACCTATCTTCGCATCGTTCAGGATAGATTGATATAATTTATTTTCGCTTGTCATTTCTCTATTATACTCCACCTAAATCAAATTTATACTATCACAAATATGAATTGAATTCACCATATATTATTTTTCGGCAGCCCGGGCATAAGGCAATGTAAACCAGAAAGTAGAGCCTTTGCCCAATTCAGATTCCACACCTATTTGTCCGTTCATTTTCGTTATGATCGTCTCACTTATAGACAATCCCAGTCCGGTACCTTGGGCAAAGGTATTCAGTTTGACAAAACGGCCGAACACTTTATCGACTTTATCCGCCGGGATTCCGCATCCTGTATCACGGACATAAAAATAAAGCATATTTTCATTTAATATTCTGTAGCCTATCTCGATAGATCCCTGTTGAGTGAACTTCAGAGCATTTGTCATAAAATTATTGATAACCTGCAGCAACCGGTTTCTTTCTGTACGAATAAAGCATTTCGGCATTCGCTCTGTAAACAGAATTTTCACTTTACTGTTATCCGCTTTCATTTGTGCGATCTGAGTGACCTCTTCCAGTAAAGCATTAGTATCGACATCAGAATAGACAAAATCGAGTGTCCCTGCTTCTATTTTGGACAAATCCAGAATATCGTTAATCAATTGAAGCAATAGCTCGTTATTATTCTGTATGATTTCCGCATACTCTTTTTTCTCTTGTTGATCGTCCGTATTTACGAGAAGAGAAGAAAAACCGATAATTGCATTTAATGGTGTTCGTATCTCATGGCTCATATTGGCGAGGAAAGCCATTTTTAATTTATTGCTTGCCTCGGCCTGTTCTTTTGCAAACAAAAGGCTCTGTTCCATCTTCTTCCTCTCTGTAATGACAATACTGGAACCGATGATTGTTTTTGGTTTTCCTTCTTCGTCATATTCATAGATAGCCCCCTGTTTCTCTATCCATTCATATTCACGGTCATTGTACCAATGAACCTGATAAATCTCATGAAAATCTTTGCGTTCACCTGACAACAATTCTTCGAAAACGGTTTCCATATGTCCTCTGAAATCAGGATGAATCGAATTTATATATTTACTAACCGTACAATAATACTTTCCATCGATCGGAAAAGGTTGGCTCTCATGATGATAAATATCGTAATTACATGAAAAAGTCTGGCTCGGTATATCACAATCCCATGGTAAGACACTGGAAATACTCAATACGGAAGATAAAACGGAATTGGTTATTTCAAGCTCATTTTTGGCTCTCAGTAGAGAATTTTCCATTTCCTTATATTGATTTATGGAAGATGTTGTTCCGATAAACTGTAAAGGAAATCCCGATTCATCAGCTTTTTCCACAGATACATGAATCTCGACCCAAGTGTATACATTTTTTTTTCGGAAGTCAGCACGGAATGTTTTTTCTAAATGTGAAATTCCTTTATGGTTCGTTTTAAACAGGCATTGAACATCATCTACGTCGTCCGGATGAATGGCTGAACAAAAATCTGAAAAAGAGACCTCGGTATCCCACTCTACAGATTCGCCGTATATTCCTTGTAATTGTCTGGAATCTAAAATAAAGACCTCTTTCTTGACATCGAAAATCCATAAAATCAATTTGGCAATATTGAGAGCCAGTAAAAGACGTTGGGTAATCTGCCTGTTCTGATTCTGCTGTGCCAACATATCGGAAATATCCTGTGTGCTGCATATGAGCCATTTATCTTTTCCATGAGAAAAAATATTCTTTGTAACCAGTAAATCATGTTCCCGACCGTCATTAAGCACGAACTTCTCAATCCCCTGATAAGAACGGTTCTCCATTGCAAGTCTCCGGTCAAAAGCCTGAACAGCCAATGCCCGCTTCTTTTCCATCATCAAATCTTCTTTTTGCCCGATCATTTCGTTTGCGGAGTGTCCGAAGATTTCAGATTTTCCGCTCCAGAAAATATAACGTTCGGTAGTCATATCCTTGATAGATGTTGGAATGGCCATATTTTCCAATGCCTTGCTTAGGAATAACTGCAATTTCTCAGATTCGATTCTTTGTTGCATATCGCCTGTTACATCTCTAAAAAAGGCGATTACTCTATGTTCTTTTAAATATGCTGTATAGACTTCGAAATAAATGCTTTTGCCTCTGACAGGAATTAAAATCTCGAACTTACTCGATTGATGGTTTTCCAATGCGTTGTAAAGAGCATTACAATATTCTGCAATAATTTTTTTATCCGGAATAATATCTCCTACGTATTTACCGATCATCTCTTGCGACGGCATTGGAAAAAGTGCATCGTTAGCATTTAATATCTCCCGGACTTTCAATGTTTTATCATGAATAAATATTATATCCGGACTAATAGAGATAATCTCCTTATATAAATCCTGAGTCATCATGGCAGAAGCATGTTTGCTTGGGGATTTGATAACTGCTAAGAATTAGCGTGTATATTGAATGTAAAGGCAAAAGAAAGAATTAAAATGAGTCTGATTTTTTATTACTCAAAAATAGAATTTATTTCTATCTGAAACGAATAAAATGACAGAATAATATGATATATCCGACATAAATTAACAAAAACAACTTCTTTACATGCAAAGATGGCGCAAACAATTTTTTATTGTTTGCGCCATCTTTGAAAATCTTGATTAATAAATCCTATTCCTTTAAAATGTTATATACCCGGTTTTCCTTGTTTGTCACAATCCGCACAATATAAAAACCATTAGGAATAGAAGATAAATCTACTTGCCTGGTATGCTTGTTTTTTTTCATCAATGCCCCATTTGCCGATAAAATTTCTATCGAAACCGGAATTCCATCTTCAGTCTCGACATATAAAACATCTTTCACTGGATTCGGATAAAGAGTGATCGGTAATAAAGAGCCCCCCGCTATCGCCGTGTAACAGGAATTTTTGTATAGCTCCATCGCTGCCGTTAAATCGGTCACTGCCCTGTCTACTTCGGCTGTTGTTAAATGCGGCAGAGCATAAACAGCTTTTGCACTCTCTATGGCTTCCCTAAAAACAGTCCGCACTTGTTCCGGATACTGGCCGGTATCTGTTCCGCTTTCCGTGGAATTATAGAGTTCCTCACTTGTTTTGATAACAGTTGCCAAAGATGTATAATCCACTACATTTTCAGAGGCGATGAAAATTTCTTTAGCTTCATTTAATGCAAAAACAGCAGCATCTAAATCCGTTTGTTTTGCCTGATCGTTATTATCCGTTTCCTGAGCAGATTTTATGGCAGTTTGGAATATATTCTTTGCCTCCTCCGGATATTGAGCATGACCGTCACCGATACCGCTGTTGTTAATAAGTTCCTCTACTAAATTATGGCATTCACTTATGAGACTTTTCAATTCCGTATGGTCTCCGTATAAGGAAGGTTTATCGCAAGCCAAGAACTTAGTGAACGTAAGGGCATGCCCCCAGGAATCTCTGCGGCTTGTAATCCAAAAGCCCACCTCTGTCACATCGTTCAGCTCAAGGGCGGCATAGCCGGTCAGCATATCGCTGAGCTGGAAGTCGTTGGCGG
>JAQXIO010000049.1 GCA_029007825.1 Bacteroidales bacterium
TAAGTGCGGAGAAAGGAAATATTGTTCCCGACGAAAACTGTTATCTCGGCTTCGATGCTTATGAGAAGGTGCTTGCCAGCGACGTGGATATTGTGTTGCTGGTGACTCCGACGCATTTTCGTCCTCAGCATTTTAAGGCAGCGGTAGCCGCGAATAAACATATTTTTATGGAAAAGCCTTGTGCGGTAGACCCGGTGGGCGTACGTACCGTTCTGGCTGCGGCGAAGCAGGCGAAAGCGGCTGGTTTAACGGTAGTGACGGGTAATCAGCGTCATCACCGCAAGGACTACTGGGAAGCCTATATACAGGTTCAGAATGGTGCCATTGGCGATATTCTGTCGGGCGCATGCCACTGGGATATGGGAAATATCTGGGAAGTTCAGCGGCAGCCTGGTTGGAGTGATATGGAATATTGTATCCGCGATTGGTTCAATTCGAAATGGGTGAGCGGTGATAGCATGCTGGATCTTATGGTGCATAACCTCGATGTATTGACTTGGTTTATGGGTGGCTATCCTCAGACGGCTATCGGCTACGGAGGCTGTGCTCGCAAGAAGGTTGGAGATACTTACGACTATTTCTCTATCGACTATATGCTGGATAAAAACCGTCCGATGCTCGTTACTACACGGCAGATAGACGGATGCCAGACACGTATCGGGGAGTTTCTCCGTGGAACGAAAGGCTCGGCGATTCTGAATGACGTAGGAGAGATGAAATTGCTCGATAATGACGGAAAGGTTATATGGGAATATAAAGATGCGAACGGAAAGCCTCTTCCCGTAAAAAACCCTTACGAGCAGGAACATATCCATCTTGTAGAATCCGTCCGTAAGAATCTGAAACTGAATCAGGCCGAAATTCTGGCACTTGCGACTTTAGCAGGTATTATGGGACGTGAGGCCGCTTATACCGGTAAGGAGATTACATGGGACGAAATTATGGCTTCCACGCTTCGGTTAGGACCGGAAGAATATAAGCTCGGCCCTCTTTCGAAAGATGTTTATAATCCGGGACATGCTCCGTTGCCGGGTACCGATCCGAAAGCATGATTTGATTTACTATAAGTTAAGAGAGAAGAGGAATGTATTGGCATTCCTCTTTTTTTATGTGAAGCATGGAAATATTTTAATTTATCTGTTTTATAGATGTTTGGGAGAAAGATAAGATCAATGATATAGCCATGAAAGCACAACCTTAGCCGACAGTGTGGATACAAGTTGTTTTTCTGTACTCTTTCTCATTATTTCAGATAATTCTGGTGTAAGGATAATACGTTTCTATTATCAGCAGAGTTGCAGTAAGACAAAATATTATGTATCTTTGCAACATGCTAAAGAATCTATTGAAATCGGATTTGGTATTGTAAACAATCTGTATCTTTTGTACAGATTGTCCTTTCGTTTGTTCCCGGGTAATCCTATTCGGGAATAGTTTCTATTTATATTTAGTAAGTTTTTAATCAGCGTACAATGATGATCGCATTGTAATGCCTTCACATGTATGCCATATATGTAAGATAATGAATAACGAGGATAAAACAATTCACGGATTCGACGTTAATTTAATTTGCGATTTCTTTTTAAATACAGAGAGACAAGGGCCCGGAAGCCCGGAAGTGACCCTTAAAGCATTGGGTTTTATAGATAATCTTACCGATAAATCCCATATCGCCGATATCGGTTGCGGAACCGGCGGGCAGACAATGGTGTTGGCCCGGCATGCTCCGGGGCATATAACAGGACTCGATTTTTACCCGGGGTTTGTTGACCGGTTTAACGGTAACGCCAGGGAGCTGAATCTTCAGGATAGAGTGAAAGGTATTGTTGGCTCGATGGATGATCTTCCTTTCCGAAATGAGGACCTAGATTTGATCTGGTCGGAGGGGGCTGTTTATAATATAGGCTTTGAACGTGGTCTCAACGAATGGCATAAATATCTGAAAACAGGAGGATATATTGCCGTTTCCGAAAGTTCGTGGTTTACCGAAAAACGTCCCGCAGAGATTCATAATTTCTGGATGGACGTTTATCCGGAAATAGATACGATTCCCAATAAGGTAGCTCAGGTGCAGAAAGCGGGATATATTCCCGTCGCTACTTTTATTTTGCCGGAAAATTGTTGGACAGAGCATTATTTTCGCCCATTGGGTAAAGCCCGGGAGATGTTTCTTAATAAGCATGCAGGAAATAAAACTGTCGAAGAACTTATGGCTTTTCAACAGTATGAAGAGGAGTTATACCGCAAGTATAAAGAGTTTTACGGTTATGTATTTTTCATTGCAAAAAAGATAGAACGATGATTGATTTATATAAGTATGGCTGGAACAGAAAGTTGGACCTGCTGAAACAGAATTCATCATATAAGGCTCTTGCTCATGGTCGTATATCCGTGGAACATCGTACATGCTATGACGTGATTTCCGGGAACGGATTGTTTCAGTGTGAACTTACGGGAAATATGATGTTCGGAAAATCGGACAGCGAACTGCCTTGTACGGGCGATTGGGTACTTTTTCAGCCATATGACGGGAACAAAGGGATTATCGTCGATATGTTGCCTCGTGAACGGACATTGTACCGCAAAAAAAACGGTACGGCAGCTGGTAAACAGGTTATAGCTTCTTATGTTGATAAGGCGTTTATAGTGCAGAGCCTCGACGATAATTTTAATGTTCGCAGGATAGAACGCTTTATAGTTCAGCTCCTGGACGAGAATATCGATCCCGTATTGATCCTTAATAAATCTGACCTGAATTTTGACAGGAAAAAAACGGATGAAGCGCTCGAACATATTGTTTCCCGGATACCTGTATTTTTCACAAGTATTCATCGTACAGAAACGATTGCACAACTGCGGAAATCTGTATCGGAGGGCGAAACAATCGTAATTGTCGGCTCTTCGGGCGTCGGAAAAAGCTCATTGGTCAATGCACTTTGCGAAAAATCAGTGCTGCTGACGTCTGACATAAGCCAGTCGACAGGAAAGGGACGGCATACTTCTACCCGCCGGGAAATGGTATTGATGAACAGTTCGGGTGTTTTGATCGATACTCCGGGTATCCGGGAGTTCGGGTTGACTGTCGATGATCCTTATTCTCTTGCTGAAATGCTGGATATTTCCATCTATGCGGAAACATGCCGTTTCAAGAATTGCACACATACCAATGAACCCGGATGTGCTGTTTTAGAAGCCGTGAATAACGGTCAGTTAGACATTAAAGTTTATGAAAGCTATCTGAAACTCAAACGTGAAGCATGGCACTTTTCTGCTTCGGAACATGAAAAGCGTAAAAAGGATAAATCTTTGTCGAAACTCGTGGACGAAGTAAAGAAACAAAAGGAAAATTTCTAAACTTTGTTTAAGCAGTGCAGGTGTTCAACTTAGAAGATACTGCACTGCTTTACATTTAAGCCTGGCTAAATTTCGAAAATAGATATCGCTTTTTGTATGATGCATTCTATTAATGAAGAATAAAAGATATATTTGTCGGACTAAAATAAACTGCAAGCCGAATGCAGAAGCAAGCTTGCTTGATTATGCTGAGGCGCCGCGTTTATTGCAAGCCATTTTAGATTAAAATAAACTGCAAGTCGAACGCGGAATCAGACTTGCCTGAATTATGCTGGTGCATTGCGTTTATAGTAAGTAATTTATAGATTAAAATAACAATTCGTTTTACCATGAAAAAAAGAAAAGGAGAGCTTCTCACCGCTTCTTACGGCGATATAAAGGAAAAACACTTTGATTTTGCCGTACTGCCGTGGGGGGCGACAGAACCGCACAATTTTCATTTACCGTATCTTACGGACGCACTTTTGGCGTATGCGTCATCGCTTGATGCCATAGCTTTAGCTGAGATGAAAGGAAATGTCAGGGGGATGGTGCTTCCGCCGGTATGGCTGGGTTCTCAGAACCCCGGACAATGGAACCTTCCGTTTTGCATTCACAGCCGTTATGAAACGCAGTTTGCTATTTTAAAAGATATCGTGACATCGCTTTACCGCCAGAAATTAAGAAGACTGGTGATCGTGAATGCGCACGGAGGCAATTCCTTTAAAAATATGGTTCGTGACCTGGCATTCGATTTTCCGGATTTTACGTTAGTCGTAGTAAATTGGTTTGCCATTCTTCCGCAGGAAAATTATTTTGAAGAGCGGGACGATCATGCCGGTGAGATGGAAACCTCTGTGATGATGTATTATTTCCCGGAACTGGTATTCCTTGAAAAGGCTGGAAACGGATTATCTAAAAAATTTGCAGCACAATCGCTCAATGACAAAGTAGGGTGGTTGCCGCGTGACTGGTCTAAGATTTCCGCAGATACGGGTGTCGGGAATCCATTGAAATCGTCAGCGGAAAAAGGGGAACGCTATGCAAAAGATTTGGCCGTTAAATTAAGCGGACTTTTTATAGAACTGGTACGTGACGGGATTTATCTGCCCTGATCATTTTCCGAATGAACAATCACATCGCGTTGTTTTGTTCTTATATATCTCTGAAGTGTCTGGCATTACCCGCCGGACACTCTTTGGAATTTATATGATATTTATTTTCTTTTTTATTCCCAATTTTTCGATAAGCTCTGCCATATTACGTCCATCCATAAGAGCATGATGAGCCAAAATCGAAATAGGAAGCAGATATTTTTCATCCTCCTGTACCAATTTTCCGGTAGAAATGCGTGGCACGGAGTCGCCTTTGCCAAAAGAAACGGCATGTTTCATCTCTGAAAAAGCAAACCAGGGCAATGCAGAATAACGGATAAGATCCGGGCGCCCCGTGTTTTCGGAAAAAGAAAGTCCGTTACCATTTTTTACCCTCTCTATCTCTTTCTCTGCGTTTTGTATAAATACATCAAGATTAGCATCGTATTCAAAAAAAACAAAACCGAATGTTCCGTCTTCGCGTCCGATAGTAAGCGATACATGGATAAAATCATACAGTACTACTTGTTCATTTTCAATGCGGAGTTTGAAAGCCTTTGTTTCATTTACACATTTCAATAGATAGTGAACGGAATACAAGAAGAAAGATTTCTTTTCTTCTTTGCTTCGTTTGTAGATATCGGTAAAATCGACCAAGGTAGTTATTCCGAAAAACGGATCGTCAAAAGAGGAAAAGAATTTGAAATGTTCTTTCCGGTTCCAATGTTCCAAATCAATGAGTTGTTTCATAAAAAGATTAATTTATTATTTGGCTTTATATTCTTTTTCCTCGATAAGGAATATAGATTTAGATGTATGTATTCGATAATAACAAAATATAAATCATTGAATTATTATTGGATTTTATACTAAAAAAGAGCACTGAAGTAATTCAGTGCTCTTTTTTAATTATAGATTGAATAAAATTAGTAGCCTCTGATAGCCTTGATACCCGGAAGTACGCGGCCTTCGATAAATTCGAGCAATGCACCGCCTCCGGTTGATACGTAGCTTACTTTATCTGCAACTCCGAATTTGTTTACGCATGCAACGGAATCACCACCGCCGACAAGAGAGAACGCACCGTTCTTGGTTGCTTCTACAATTGCATTGGCAACGGAACGTGAACCTGAAGTGAAGTTTTCAAATTCAAATACGCCGGTAGGACCGTTCCAAAGAATTGTTTTGGAGTTTTTGATAACATCGGCAAATATCTTTTCAGATTCAGGACCAATATCCAGACCTTCCCATCCGTCAGGAATTTCGTTTACTTTAGCGTATTTGGTATTGGCATCGTTGCTGAAATCATCTGCAATCTTAGCATCGACGGCAAATACGAGATTTACATTGTTTTCTTTGGCTTTTTTTATGATATCGAGAGCTAAATCCAGTTTATCGTCTTCACAGATTGAGTTTCCGATTTTACCACCTAATGCTTTGGTAAAAGTATAGGTCATTCCTCCGGTAAGAATCAGGTTGTCAACTTTGGAAAGAAGGTTCTCGATGATTTCAATTTTAGAAGATACTTTAGAACCTCCCATAATTGCGGTGAAAGGACGTTTCGTATCTTTCAACACTTTTTCTACGGCTTCGATTTCCTTAGCAAGAAGATAACCGAACATTTTAGAATCTGCATTGAAATAATCTGCTATAAGAGCGGTTGAAGCATGTGCACGGTGTGCGGTTCCGAATGCATCGTTTACATAAACATCCGCATAAGAAGCCAGTTTCTTTGTAAATTCTTTTTGGCTCTCTTTAACTGCTTTTTTTGCTGCTGCTTTTTCTTCATCGCTTGCATCTTCGGCTAATCCTCT
>JAQXIO010000050.1 GCA_029007825.1 Bacteroidales bacterium
CGCATTGCTCAGGACAAGAATCAGGAAATAAAAGGTTCGGTATTCACTCATACCGGTTCTATGAAAAAGAAGAAATAAATATTTCCCAAATAAAAAAGCCTTTGCTAAAAGCAAAGGCTTTTTTATTTTCATACTCAAACAGTTCCGGAATACAAACTTACAACAGACTCATATGCTCATTCTATTACTTAGTATATTTCTGTGCCCACTCCAGTATTACCGGACTTTCTACATCCACACCGAACTTTTTAGCTTTAAGCAATATACGATAGGCTAGCATTGCTTTTTTATCTTCGGGTGCATATCTGAAATAAGCTTCTGCAGCCCTCACATGCGCAGCATCCGGCATCGGGAATTCCCGGTCTTCAGGAATTCCAAATTCAGAAGATCGAAGTTTTTTCCTCTCTTCCGTAGTCAGTTTATCCGAGTTTTTCTTTTTTGTATCCATAACATGAAGTTTATATATTATAAACAAAGGACAAACCAAAAAGATTACGAATGCTTTATCTTGTTCATAATGAGAAATACAAAAACAATGCAGCTCAAATCATATCACATGATCTGAGCTGCCTCTACCAATCAACTTAAAGTATTAAAGGGCTTATTTCCCTATTGCCACTTTATAAATGGCTTCATTTACTTTCACAATATAAACACCGTCTGATAATGAGTAGGTATTTGTTCCTGCTTCTGCTTCCGTATTTACGACTATACGTCCATCGGATGCCGTCACATAAATAACTGAAGCTTCTGTATTTTCTATATACAGCAGGGAACCTGCGGTCCACACTTTAGCACCGGTGATCGTTTCATCGTCAACCGAAGTATAGTTACGGAACTCTGCCCGTACCAGAACATCTTCTGAAGGCATAATAAAACTCGGATTTTCAACTGTCAGCAGTAAGTCGTTTGCAGTCAATTCCGCAAGTTTGTAATCTTCATCCGGAAGTACCGAAAGGACGATTTCCGCACCTGCATAAGCAAAATAAACACTGTCATTAACCGTAATCATTTCAGGTAATAATATTTTACCATTGTTTATTTCACTATCAATTTCTACTGAATATGCCTCTTGTGCCTTTTCTTCCGTTAACACAGGATTACCCGTATTATCCGAACTCCATGCCGATAATGCAGCATCTTCCGTTCTATTCATATAACCGGCATATGATGAGAGTTCATCCAATAGGCCAGAGCTTTGTAATTGTTCGGTTGTCAATTCTGCCTTGGCATCTTCAACGATTGTTCCTTTGGCAAGAGTAACACTATTCTGCAAGGTATAATTACGGAAGAACTGGCATCCACCGTTCGCAGCAACTGTTTTATTCAAATATCCCGAGATAGCACCGGCACTTGCATTCTCGACGTTACCATTTACTGCAATCTTTCCATAATTAACACAATTTTCTACCGAAAGGGCTCCCATGAATCCGACGATACCTCCGACCTGGGAAGCTGCCGTTACATTACCACTGTTTACACAGTTTGCAACAGTTACCCATACCGATTTATCACCTCCGGTACGATTGCCTTGCATCATTCCGACTATACCTCCGGCACTATTTTTTTCCGCTGTAATTTCCCCGGTATTCGAACAATCGGATAATTCACAAACGCTCTTCGTATTTCCAAGTGCCCCAGCTATACCGGCAATTGCACCTCCGGCAGAAGTAATTTTTCCGGTATTCGAGCAAGAAATAATTGTAGAGGTTCCATAAGCGCCACCGACTATACCGCCGCTGTATAGTTTATTTTCGGTTATTGTTACAGTTCCTGCATTATGACAATTTTCAATATGCGTGTTATTCACATATCCTGCCACAGAAGCCGTATATTGTTCGATACTGACAATTCTTGAACCGTTACCGATACGAACATTTTTTATTTCGGCTCCATCTGCATAGCCAAATAGTCCTGTGTATTTTGTATCCGAATCAATGACCATAAAGTCTATTGTAAATCCATTGCCGTCAAAGAGAGCTGTAAACGGATTCGTATCGGATCCGGCCGGAGTCCACTTAAGCGTATCGCCATTCGCATTTTTCACACCGAGATCAATATCTGCCATCATTTTAAACAAAGTACCTGCATCTGCCGATCCTTCATTTACAAGAGCTGCCATATAAGCCAAACCTTGAGCCGTATAAATTTCAATCGTATTTGCATCGACTTGTTTATAGTCTGTATCTTCCGAAGCGAACGGTGCCATATCTGCCCATGTTTCAGGGACAAAGACTTCGAATTCTGCCGTAATATTGGCATCTTCCGTCGGCATAGTAAAATGCCCTTTCTTATCTGTCACGGCTTCTCCGTTTACTTTCAGAACCGAGAGACGGAAACCTTCATCGGGAGTAATTACCGGTTTGACATTACTTCCTGAATTGGCAAGGAAACCAATATTTTCATCGACATATATACGAGGAAGCGTTACTTTTCCATTTGAAGTTTCCGATACTGTCACGACATAAGCATCAGATGCTTTCTCTTTTCCGACTGCCGGAACAGATTGCTCCCCGACAAGCTGCCAAGCTGCAAGTTCCGTATTTTCAGTGCGGTTCAAATATCCGGCAAAAGCGGAGAGTTCATTCGCCAATAAATTATCTTTCGCCTGTACCTCATCTATTTCAACACCATTCGGATTCCCGGTTGTAACCGTTTCACTTACACATCCTTTAAGACGATATGCTCTTAAAACCGTCGGATTATAACCGTCACCGATAATACCTCCAGCTTTATTCGTTGCTGTAACTATTCCCGTATTCAAACAGTTTTCTACCGTTCCTTGCAAATATCCGACAATTCCACCGGCTGCATTCGGGGCCGTTACAGCTCCCGTGCTCGAACCATTCATCACAAAACAACCGCTTCCTGCTCCACCGGCAATTCCACCGGCATTCGATGTGGATGCATTTATCGTGCAAGAGTCATTATTACAATTCATAATAACGGCTTTCGTATTGATGTATCCGGCTATCGCTCCGAGATATGATGTTCCGGTAACGGATGATTTTCCGCTTATCGTTACATTTGCAATCGTATCGGAAACGGCATAACCGAATAATCCGCCATAGCCTGATGGTGCATTCACGACCATATTCCTAACTTCATAACTGTTTCCGTCAAAATTCCCTTTAAACGATTTCGATGAAGAGCTTCCTATCGGTGCCCAATTAATATCTTCACCATCCTGATTCTTCTCTCCAAGTTCAATATCAGCCGTCAGGTATACATTTTTCCCGCTCATATTATCACCATTGTTCACTTTATCGGCAATCCAGCCTAAACCACGGCTGGTATGGATAGCATAACCTTTTTTGGTTTCCGTATAATCTGTTTCGGCTACAGCTTCACGTCCCAGAAAATCCCATCTGCGGGGACGGCTGAAAAGGACTTCTACTGTATCGTTACCGGCATCGGTTCGATATGTATTGCTATACTCAACCTGTGTTTCTCCATTTACTCGTAAAACGTAAAACAGGTAAGATTCATCCGGAGTGGTATTAAAAGTTACAGATGTATTCTTCTTTACGAAAATTACAGCCGAGTCTGTTGCCAAAACTGCAGCAGGTGCTGTCATTTCAGCTTTTCCATGAACCGGTTCTAACACTGTGAGAAGATATGCCACCGATGCTTTTGTCTTTTTTGCGTCGAGTACAGGGTATTGTCCGGATGTGTATGTCCATTGCAAATAATCTGTCAATTCCACATTATTCATGTAACCGGCAAATACGGAGAGTTCGTTCGGAAGATTCTTACTTTTCATCGTTTCTTCGGAAAGAGCCGCTCCGTCTTCCGATATTTCATTTCCGGTTACCAATCCTTCCTGATAATAATTACGTATCACAACCCCGTCTTTAGCAACAGAACCAACTACGCCACCCGATTTCTTTTCACTCATTACGGCTGCATAATTCACACAGTTCTTTACTTCCGAATATTTATTGATCATTCCGGCTATACCTCCTGCCATCGTACTTACAGCAGAAACGGCACCTGCGTTATACGAGTTGGCAATCATACTTTTCAAATCCTTATTATTGGGGGTTTGAAGCATTCCGACCAAGCCTCCTACGGTTTGTTTTCCGGATATTTTTCCTTCGTTAAAACTGTTATAAATCACTCCGGTACCTTTTGAATCACCCAATGCTCCAGCAATACCACCGAGCATAACGCCGTTTTCCGAGAAAACATCTCCTGTATTGGAGCAAAGTGTAATATCGGTTCCCATACCGGCAAATCCGACAAGACCTCCTATATTATTTTTTACTGCCGTAACATATGCAGCATTGTGACAATCCGTTATTTTCGTATTCGTCGCATAACCGGCAAGCGCTCCCGTATATTGTCCGGCATTAGATATTTTAGAATCGTTGCCAATGTTTACATTCTTAATTTCCGCACCGTCTGCATACCCGAAGAGTCCTGCGTAGTTCTCCGTATTATTAATAATCATGTTATGGAGTACAAAGGCTTTTCCATCAAAAATACCATTGAATTTATGCGTATCATTTCCGGCTGGAACCCAACGAAGCGTATCGTCCGAAGCATTCGTAACGCCTAAATCAATATCGGCAACCAAATTAATAATGGTTTCTTCATTCGTTTTTCCGGAATTTATTTCATTTGTGACATATGCAAGCCCTTTGGCCGTATAGATTTCATAGGTATAAGAATCTGCTTTTTTATAGTCATTTCCTTCTTCGGCATACTGTGCCATCTGTGCCCACGTGGTAACGCTTCCTGCATTAAACACTGTTTCTACGGTAATATCTTTTGCGGGCATCAAAAAGGTATTCTCCTGCTGGAATGTTCCGTCAACATCAAGACCTGAAAAATTATATCCGGCATAAGCTGTTACTAAAACAGAAACGGAAGCACCTTCCGAGATATAAGAAGATGTACTATCATCCGAAGCAAGTGCATCTCTTTCTATATTACCCAGTTTTGTAGGAACAACGGAAAGTTTGTACTTATCGGCAGCTTTTACGTCTGTAAGAACCGGATATTGACCGGCATTGTATTTCCATTCCGTCAATCCGAGATTTTTTGTTGCGTCCGTACAATTCAAATATCCCGCATAAGCAGAAAGTTCATTAGCGAAGGTTTCACTCTTTATCTGCGTTTCATCCAAAACGGTAACTGCTATCGTATTCGTACCGGATGATCCTTCCAACATTCCGTCGAGCGAAAAATTCCGGAATCCTGTAAATGTACTTTGTGTGGCCCCTCCGATCAAACCAAGAGAAGTTTTATTACTGCTCACTTCTCCGGTATTTACACAGTTCCGAACCTCTACATTATACGACAATCCGAAAATTCCGCCTGTATTCGAGCAATTCTCGCCATCAACCGTTCCGGCGTTTATACAATTTGCAATAAGACATTTGCCATAAGGATAGGCTACAATACCTCCGGCATAGTATCCGTATCCGGGTGCAACGGTACCTGTATTCATACAATTGACAATCGTATCGGACGATGATGTTCCTCCGGCTATTCCTCCACATGATTCCGCAGATGTCACACTTCCCGAGTTGACACAAAAAGCGACATAGCTTTTTCCGGCAACCGATCCGATCAAACCTCCTACCCGATTGACGTTTGATTTTTTTGCTGCAGCTACCGAAGCTTTATTTATACAATTGATAACTCGTGAATTCTCCAAATATCCTACAAGAGCACCGGTACATTCTTTAATCGTGCTGACTCTCGAATTTTCACCAATAGTAAGATTACATATTTCAGCGCCGAGAGTAGCGCCGAAAAGTCCGTTACTCGGTGTCGTAGTGTTCACTACCATATGATCGACCGTATAATTCTGACCGTCAAATTTTCCTTTAAAACGGATATCTTTCTTATTACGCTCGTAATAACCTATCGGTGTCCACAAAACAGAATCGCCGCCAGCGGTTTTATGACCGAGACTAATATTATTACCCAGTTTAATGGTCTTCCCTTCCATCGATTCTCCATGTGTATTCACCAAAGCTGATAATCCAGCAAGTTGCTGTGGAGTTGTCAATATATATTCTGTCTGTTCTTTGTGTTTGGTATACCACAATGTATCGGGTGACATGCTTTCATCTGCCCAGCTCTCTGCTGCTGCATTAACAGGCAAGAGCATAAATACAAGCAATATTATTCCTTCTAAAATAAAATGTACTTTTTTGTTCATTTTTTTTTAGTCTTTAAATTTGAATATTTAATAACGATCTGAATTTCCGAATCAATAAATAATAACTTTCTGCCGGTTTACGATATAGAGCCCTTCGGACATGGATTCGACAGTGCGGCCAGCCTGCACCTCAAAGCTTTTTACCAATTGTCCATTGAAGCCAAACACATCTATACGACAATCTTTTTCACTTTCAATTATCAGACTTCCTTTCGCAGCATAAACTTTAAGATCGTTATCCGAAACATCCGTGTCTTCTATTGCAACTTCAGAATCGGGTAAAAGGTGACCTGTGAAAACACACGCCCAATTATTTTCTTTAGTAGTCAGCTGTAAATCCGTACCGGGGAATGTGACTTTTCCGAAAGCATCGGAACGTACACGTGCGGCAGATATCAATAAATCATCCAATACTACTCCCCCTTGTACAGAAATCTGTGTACAGGATACAAGCTTGTGTTCTTCAGTTTTATCTAACGTAGCATCAAACATGAAAAGGTATTCTGCATTATATAGTTCGTAAGCTAGCGTATAGATTTTATCATCCACTCTATACGCGCTCTCGATTTCCGTAAGGCCACCCACAATACGGCCATACGATTGCTGTATGTCGCCTGTCGATATATCACACTGTAACAGGAAAGCACGAAGTCCCATCGTGGCTTCGTTCGGATTCGAAAGAATTACATTACTTCCATCTACCATATTCCCTAAAAAGCTTCCTCCTAAAAGAAGCGATCCTTTATCTTTATTTACCGAAATGCACATCGGCTTAATCCGGCGAGCCTCTTCATCGTTTTTCGTTGCTTCTATCATTCGTGCCCATTTAACAGTTCCCTCTGTGGATATACATGCATAATAAAGACAATCTCCACCTGAAGGGGTTAATCTGTAATCACCCAAAGTAACTGCCTGCGACTTATCGTCATTTCCTTTTAAATATCCTACCAGATAGAGGTCTGTCCCGTCAAAAGCCAATGCTCTGAGACGTTCACAAACAACTTCACCTTTTGTTACTACATTCCATTTTGCAGTACCGGTTTTATCTAATTTTACCAGGAACATATCTCCTCGGGTTTTCTGGGTATCGCCATCCCATCCGGCGACATTATGAGGAGAGGAAAGATTGGCTTGCCTACCGAAATTAATGGACGTGCGGTAATTACCTGTCAGGTATATATTGTCTTCTTCATCGGTCACGAGATCTGAGAAGTCAAAATTATCCGAGAATTTTTTCAAACTGCCGTCTATCGTTTCCGTCTTATAACCGACTGTAATCAGTTTTGTCCATTCTACGTTTCCGTTACCATCTATCTTCACAAGCACCGGCTGATAAACACCTCCGTAAGTTTCATAATCCGGCGCATTCCATTCTACATTCGTTTGCTTACCCGCAGCGTCAACAAGTCCCAATAAAACATCACTTTTATATGTTGCACGGGCAGTATGCCGCATTTTCAATGCCAATACGGCACCACCGTCACTCGTCGGAGCTATAGAACCTGAAGAGTAATTCCCGATATTGCTGTTGACTTTCCAGATGTGCCGCCCGTCTTTTCCCATTTTATAAAGAACAAGATTGGCATTCCCATTTACAGAAATATTATCCGGTGCACCGGTCGATGTCGCTTCGACAACCGATGAACTGTTATCCAGATTATAAAACATATAATCTGTTGTAAGCCCATGCTTTTTCTGGCTATCATCAGGCAGTGAACTTGAATAAAAATCTGCGAGTACGAATACGTCACCAGATGCATTTGCCTTTACTGTTTCCGGTATTTCCATTTCAATACCGTCACTGAGCGCGACCCACTGAAGTTCAGGAGATCGCGCACTAACCTTTCCTATTAAGGAAACAATACATGTTAATAAGAGTAGAATTCTTTTCATCGTTGCAAAAAGTATATATTTATTCGCAAGCAAAGGAACGAAGAATCAAACGCCGAAGAAATCCCTACAAATAGGTATAATTAAGAGAAATAAAGCTAAAAATATACCATAGGTTAACATTCTGCGTTATATTTTATTTGTAAGACTTACATATCTCAGAACTAATAGCATCTTTCCCTTTTTATCTTTTCACTTAATTCTGAAAGCCAAATATATACCGTCATAAGCCCCTGAATAATTCAAGTTATTTTAATCTATAAATTTGCTTGCAATAAACGCTGTGCCTCAGCATAATCCAGATAATCTTGTTTCTGCATTCTACTTGCAGTTTATTTTATGTTTTTATTTATTATATACCAATTTTATTTCATGGTATAAAAAATCTTCTCCATAAACCTATGCTTAAACTTTTTTACAGGAGATTAATACAAATCTCTTCTATTTTTCTCTACATTCGTATATATGAAACGCGGACATGCAGATTTACCTCTTCATTATGGCACGGTGCCTTCGTGGTTAGCGCAACGCATGAGTTTGTTAGGGGGGGCTATCACAGAAGCTATTATTAGCGAATACGGTCATCAGGCTTTCCTGCAACGATTAAGCGATCCTTTCTGGTTCCAATCACTGGGCTGTGTGTTAGGTATGGACTGGCATTCGTCGGGTATCACGACTTCAGTAATGAATGCATTGAAAAAGGCAATCAATAAACGGTCGAATGAATTAGGTATCTATATTTGCGGAGGAAGAGGCAAGGCTTCACGCCAAACTCCTTCAGAGTTACTGGCCATAGCAGAAAAAACCGGATTGAACGGAGACGAACTTGTCCGGAACAGCCGGTTATCGGCTAAAGTCGACAATACGGCTGTACAGGATGGGTTCCAACTTTATCTCCATTCTTTCATTGTAACCAAAAACGGGGATTGGGCTGTCATACAACAAGGCATGAATCCGGACGAACGAATGGCCAGACGTTATCACTGGCTCTCCTCTTCGCTTCAGTCTTTCACCGAAGAACCTCACACTTCCGTTTGCGGAAAGAACCAGGGACTTATTCTAAACTTAACGGACAAACTGGCTGCTCCGACAAAAAAGGGTATCATTGATTTAACCAAAGAGTCTCCGGACAAAATTATGCGTGAGGTTTCCATCATATTGCCGAAACATCACGAAGTTAATGCCGATGATGTTAATATGAAACGTCTGGGGGCAGCACTCCTACTTGCCCACGAAACCAATGTATCGGATGTAGAATCTCTGCTTCTGCTCGAAGGAACCGGACCCCGCACTATCCAATCGCTTACACTTGTCAGCGAAGTAATACACGGAACGCCATCGCGCTTTTCCGATCCCGCTCGTTTTTCATTTGCCCACGGAGGGAAAGATGGTCATCCTTTCCCCGTACCTACCCGTGTATATGACGAAACCATTGAAATTTTCGACAAAGCTATTCATCAATCCAAATTAGGTAATAAGGAACAATCGGAAGCATTGAAAAATCTATCCAGGATTTCACAAGAAATAGAAAAGAACTTTACTCCGAATAATTTTTTCGACGACCTGATACGGCATGAACGTAACCACTCATTCGAATATGGAGGAAAAACGGTTTACGGAGATGCAAAGAGACCAGAAAAAAGTTACCGGCAATTAGATTTATGGGACTAATAATTCTTGTTGTTTTCTTCTTATTATCAATTACAATTTCATAATTAAAATTCTTCATCAAAAAACATATCAAGATTAAAAATGCGTTTTCAGGTATTTTTAATTTTACCGGCAACCTATGTAAAGTATTGTAAATACTAAACAATCATATAATTTTCCTCAGGAATAAAGCGTATCTTTGCGCTCAGCCAGAACAATCAGGAATACTAATTTATCGCATTTTTATAATCCGACATATAACATTGTGAAGAGACTCATTTCAGTTATCTCCCTATTCATTTTATGTTTAAACCGGGTTGGTTACGCCCAGTTTCTGAATGGTATGTACTATCAGGCAGAGACAGGGATTACTGCCGGCGGCGGAGAATATACTCCTTTCTGGCTTATGTCGAACCGGTTCGGACTCTCTTCTGCCGATAAAAACAATGGGTATATCCGTGCCGGAATTTTTCGTCCGATAGAAAAAGAAAAACGCTTCTCATACGGCTTTGGTGTAGATCTGGCCGGAGCTTACCGGTTTACTTCCAATTTTATCATCCAACAAGCTTACGGAGAACTAAAATACAGATGTTTAGGGCTTTTAGTCGGAAGTAAAGAAATATATGACGAATTTACCAATCCTCTGCTTAGCAGCGGGGCTCTTACAAATTCAAACAATGCCCGTCCGATTCCACAGGTTCGCTTATGGATTCCGGATTATACGCCGATACCTTTCACTAAAAAATGGCTACATATAAGAGGGTCTATTGCTTTCGGCCGTTTTACTGACGATAAATTCCAGCGAGATTTTACAGAGGGAAAATACCGTTACTCCGACAAAGTTCTTTATCATTACAAAGCTCTTTTTCTTAAAGTCGGAAAAGAGTCTTTCCCTTTCTCCGCATCAGGAGGAATAGAAATGGCTACACAATTCGGAGGTGTTGTACATTATCCTAACGGAAAAGTACTGGATATGCCTTCTACTTTCAAAGATTATATCAGGGTTCTTATTCCGATGGGCGGCAGCTCTTCTACACCTTCAGGAGAACAAGCAAACATATATGGAAATGTATTAGGCAGCTGGCATCTGTCACTTGCCTACCGTCTCAAAGATTGGAATCTAAGGCTCTATTATGAACATTATTTTGAAGATCATTCTATGATGTTGACCGAATATATGTGGAAAGACGGATTGTACGGACTGGAAATCACTCTTCCTAAGAATCGTATACTTTCGTCTTTCGTATATGAGTGTCTGGCAACAAAGGATCAGTCAGGTCCTATTTATCATGATGCAACTCCAACTATACCGGAACAGGTAAGTGCCATGGATAATTATTATAATCATGGCTATTATTCAGGTTGGCAACACTGGGGCATGGGGATAGGCAATCCTTTATTAATATCTCCGATCTATAACCGAGACAATCAACTTTATTTCAAATCGAACCGTCTTGTTGCCCACCACATCGGTATTATAGGCTATCCCGCAGCAGGATGGCAATACAGGGCACTTTTCTCATACTCCAACCACTGGGGAACTTATGGTACTCCTTTTTTTGAAGTAAAACACAATACTTCCTTGCTGGCTGAAGTCTTTTTAAGTCCTCAACGACTGAAGGGGTGGCAATTTTCATTGTCTGCCGCTTGCGATATCGGGGATCTTATTGGAAATAATGTCGGAGCTTTAATCGTCATTCGTAAAAAAGGTTTTTTAACAAAATAATATGGAATAAGATTATGAAACCTACATATTTAATTCTCACGTTTATATTGTTTATGTTTTCATGGCAGAAAGTTTCACATAACGGAAACCTTGACGGTAGGTGGCAACTGATGACTATAGAAAAAAATGACGGAAGTATAGAAAATCCTGTTCAGATTTATTATTCGATACAACTCAACCTTATTAATCTTACCCATGCACATGGAGTTTACCTAATCGGCTATTTTCATCATATGGGAGATTCTCTGCACATTTGTATGCGAGAGACCAATAAACAAACTGTAGCGCTGTTTGGCTTAAACGATACTTTACAGTCTTTTGCAATTGAACAATTAACGAAAAAAAGAATGATACTTCGATCTTCTTCCAATCGGCTATTGTTCCGAAAATTCTAACAGATAAAAACTTTAAACGTCATTAAATAACAAGGAAAAATACCTTTTCCCAATAAATATTCTTATCTGTAAAAATAGGAAGAGTATACCTATCATTGAGAATCTACAATTTATTTTCATAAAATAAAATTCTCTTTCAATCTCAGAGATCGGGTTTCAGTTCTGAGATTAAAAGAGGACTTTAGATTGGGTACAGTCAATTATATTATTAAAACAGACGTTTCATTACATCCGTTACCCTAAGAATATCTTCATCAGTCAATATAGAACCAGAAGGAAGACATAAACCAATATCGAACAAATGCTCGGATATACCATCACCATAAAAAGGTGCATCGGCAAACACAGGCTGCAAATGCATGGGTTTCCATAATGGTCGTGTTTCTATATTTTCCCTTTCCAACAAGAGCCGGATATCTTCACGTGTGACTCCTTTTGTTTGTTTTGGATCTACAAGAATACAGGTCAACCAAAAGTTTGAATTAAAATCTATCGTCGGATTCTGTAAAACAGTAACTCCGTTCAGGTCTTTCAATAGGTCTGTATACAATCTGTGAATCGCCCTGCGACGGTCAACGTGGTCTTTAAGAACAAGCATTTGCCCCCGTCCGATACCAGCACAAATATTACTCATACGGTAATTATATCCGATGTGAGAATGTTGATAATGAGGTGCATTATCACGGGCTTGCGTAGCATAAAATTTAGTCATCTTCGCTTCTTCCTCAGTCTGACAGACAAGAGCTCCCCCCCCCGACGTAGTAATCATTTTATTCCCGTTAAAGGATAAAGCTGCCAATTCACCGAAGGTACCGCATTTTTGACCCATATATTCCGATCCCAAAGCCTCAGCTGCATCTTCCAAAACGGGAATTTTATATTTACGAGCAATTTTTATTATCTCATCCATTTTTGCCGGCATACCATACAGATGGACTGGAATAATTGCCTTCGGTTTTTTACCCGTCTTTTCCATGCGGTCTGTGATCGCTTTCTCCAAAAATTCAGGAGACATATTCCATGTGTCTGCTTCGCTATCAACAAACACGGGTGTTGCCCCTAAATAAGTTATCGGATTAGCCGACGCAGCAAAAGTAAAAGACTGACAAATCACCTCATCTCCAACAGATACACCGAGCAAAACTAAGCTCAAATGCAATGCTGCCGTACCAGCACTTAGCGCGACTACATGCCTTTCTTTACCCAAATAATGAGCAAGGGCGATTTCAAATGCATCTACGTTAGGACCAAGAGGAACAACCCAATTGGTATCGAATGCTTCTTTTATAAAGTCCTGCTCACGTCCTCCCATGTGAGCAAGCGAAAGCCAGATTCTTTTATTCATAATACATATTTACAATCTAATAATACTAACTCCTATATAAAGGAAAGAATGAAGTCTCAGGATTAAATGATTCATTTTGAGACTTATGAATTTCAACTAATTTTTCATAAGCATGAGCATCACAGATTCTTTTTCCAATATAAAAAGGTTTTATACCATCGGGGGCAAAAGATAATTTATAATTAAAAATACCATCATGAGGGATATATCCGCCACCCAGTACAAAAGCTTTTTTTCCGACATTCATTCCCCATTCAATAATCTTAAATTTTAAAATGTCATTGGGACGAAGATCAAAACTCGTACTTCTGGTACCGCCCAGAAAAGAATAAATATTGTAATCTGAAACCAATACTAATTCAGTGGCAACTACACGACCTTCATGTACAGCATGAAAATACATATACTGCCCCTTCAAATGCTCATTAAGCGACAAAAAATACTCTCGGGGAAAATAATAGCCACTTTCAGCGTTACAACGATCCATCGTCTCATAATAAATTTCCAGAAAATCATCTAACCGTTCACCATTGGGATCTAATTCTACTTGTACCCCACATTTTATTGCTCTATTTACATTCTTCCGCACTTTTGGTTTAAAACTACTCCACATTACAGATATATCTTTCATAAGATCGACCACCACATCATCATTATTATGCTCCACTTCCCCAGGAAAAAAATGCAAACATGGATATTCTATGTAAAACCGAACAAACTCTGAAACAATATGTTGTTCTTTACACCATATAGCAAAACGTCTATTAAACTCTGCCAGAAGTACATTTCTATCACCTTCTCCCCAACAACAAACCCCTCCATATCCATAAGGAGATATTATATCTACAGCAGGATCGAGAAAAGAACTAAAATAAGGTTCTTTTGACATATCTCTAAGCATAAAGGGATAAATTATCGTACTCTTATCCATTTCAAAAAGCGCACAACAAGCTCTTATACCATGCTTAACATATAATCTCAAATAATCGGGATGTGCATAAATTTCTTTACCCTTCCACTCACTCCAGACTGACAACCAACGTTTTTTATCCGAAAGATTATCTTCATACAAAATATCCATAATACCTACTTACTTTTCAACTCTTTAATTGTCTCATTTAATGTCATCACCAATTGTTTCAATTGTTTTTCCGACACATCCTGATGAACCGGTAGATTTAATATTCTCTTAGATAAACGATATGATTCGTGAAATATATCTTTATCAATCTCCGGTATTAATGTATGATATAATGTCACCACACCCATTCCTTTCTCGTTCATTCTTTCATACAAAACATCTCTGTTTACATCTTCTATTATTACCGGACAAGTCTGTAAAGTTTCCTTTATACTATCTAAGTTCCATAACGGATGTACCCCTTCGATTCCAGATAACAATTCTAATAAAATAGCAGTATTTTGCTTCCTTTTCAATGCGATGCTATATAAGTCATATTTCATAAGTACTACATCACTATAGTCATCATGAAAAGATAAGCTGTAGGGAAATGTATTATTTAAAACCAATATTCCTCCTTTTTTTTCCGGTAACATTTTATGCACAGAAAAAATAGAAGCATCGCCTTGTCTACCCGATGCTCCATCTATTATATCTGTATATAAAGCATGTGCTTCATCTTCCAGAATCAGACAACCATGATCTTTAGCTAACTTAATTATTTCGTAATACGAAGGGTCAACATGGCCAAAATAATGGATAAGCACTAAAACCTTTATCTTTTTTCCCTGCAATTTTTGCCTTAAGTCAGAAACATCAACCGTCAACATTTCTGTCATTTTATAAAATTCATAATTTAAACCCTGCTCCTTAACCGGATCAAAAACCCCTGAGCCTTCCCTCGAAGACCATCCTATGAAAGAAGGCAGCAGAATTGTATTATTTCTTTCTGTACATGCACTTAAAAAAGCTTTAAATCCATCACGGGCACGATCGAAAGAATAAAGGCGCCGCATATAATTCTTTTCTGTCGCAATTTTCTCAATAATCATCTTATTGTATTTAAATTAACACTCATTCGATAACTCTTCAATATTATTTTATAATCAATGCCGGTAATTGCACTCTGATCTATATCAGCATCCAACAAAGCAAACAAACGCCTTTTAGGAAATTCTTTCTTCAAAAAACAAAAAACATTTTTATTCTGCAAAATATCTATGGAATTTATTCTTATCCAATCTTCACCCAACAAACCCAATAAATATTTTTTATTACCAGATAATAGTTCTAACATGCAAAAACCATACATGTTATATAAAAAAAAAGTATCTTCTTTATTCAAAATTGCCACATGTTCATATTCCGCTTCATCGACAGAATTTAAAATTTCATACCAATAAGTCTCTCCTATTCGGACAAATCCTTTTTTTAAATACCAATTCAATGCCTTTTCATTGTAATCAAACACATCCAAAACGAGTTCTTTATATGCCGAATTCAGCAACTCCAAACTTTTTCCCAATATAACAGAAGCATATCCCTTACCTCTAAAATTCTTATCAATTACAATATAATTCAAACATAAAGATGCGGGCAAATAACGATATTCAAGAAAAGCGACCATCTTATCACCTTGTCTCACCGATATATATTTTGTCTTGGATAAATCATCGTCCAATTGTTCTCCTATATATTTATCAATGCCTTTACAACTATAAATAAGTTTATCAACTATATTTTCCTTAAAACCGTCTCTCACCAACCGTATAATATCAGGTATATCCTTTGGAATAGACAGATGTATCTGCAAACCGCCCTTAATTCTTTCTTCATCCAAATTTTTCATAATCTGATGAGCATCTACTACAATACCTTTTCTTCTAAAAATATTTTCTATCGTCATAAAGAATATTTTTACATCCAAAACAAAAGAAATATGTTTCACATACCATATATCTTTTTGCAACCGATCATCCCATGACAATAAATTCCGACCATTAACCTGAGCCCATCCTGTTATTCCGGGACGAACCAAATGTCTTATTCTCTCTTCCTGAGAATAATAAGGAAGATAACGGACAAGTAATGGCCGAGGGCCAATTAAAGCCATATCTCCTTTCAATACATTAAACAGCTGCGGAAGCTCATCAATTGACGTTGTACGTACAAAACGGCCAATCTTTGTCAGTCTATCAGCATCAGGCAAAAGATTTCCTTTCTCATCACATTCATCCGTCATTGTTTTAAATTTAATGACACGAAATTTTTTTTCATTTCGACCAGGACGTTCCTGATAAAAAAAAATACCCTCACCTTTGTTTGCAAAATAAAGAATTATTGCAAACACAAGTAAAAAAGGCCAGATCAAAAATAAAGCACAACTAACAACGACTAAATCTATAATTCGCTTAAAAAAATGCTCATACATTTTTTCTACTATTTTGCTCTAAAATTTTATTATAAACGCTAATTAAAATCCGGGCAGTATCTTTAACATCCAACATTTCTAACATCAATGTTTTTCCTTTCTCTTTAAATGACTGCAAATCATATTGTCCTTCAAGCATAGCGCTAATAGCTTTAGACAACTCAACCGGATTATGAGGTGGAACCAACAACCCATTTTCTTTATCATGAATAATATCGGGGAATCCTCCTACTGTTGACGTAATCGTAGGCACTTCTAACAACAACGATTCCGCAGCCCCCCCCAAATTCTCTGAATGAGAAGGATGAACAGCAATATCCATATTTCCATACAATTGAGGCACGTCAGTACGAGTTCCTAAAAATATTATTCTATCTCCGCATTTAGTTAAAGCATACTTTTTTATTGTTTGTTCATATTTTACAGCTTTATCTGTTGCTGCCCCTCCTATACATACTCCGTACAAATTAGGATACTTATCCAACAAGAGAGAGATGGCATCAATAAAATCTTCATGTCCTTTCAGGCCTTGCTTCTGTCCCAATATCTTTTTAGGAGCATATACATAAGCAACCATACCAACAACAATATCTGTCTCTTTTAAACCTAATGTTTGTTTCAAGATTCCAGGATATCTTTTCACATATTCCATGTCCATCCCATAGTAACAGAGAAACAGATGATCGCTCTTAACTCCACTTTTCAAATATCTCTCGTTTGTCCATTTACATGTGCCAATCCAATAATCCTGTTTCTTTTGAGATAATCCAATTTCAAGTTTTCTAAAAAAAACATTTTCCAAATGCAACGGACCCGGCACCTGAAATATTCGGGGAATTCTACTGCTCCGAAGT
>JAQXIO010000051.1 GCA_029007825.1 Bacteroidales bacterium
TAAAAACGTTCGGATTTTTGATTATTCGTTTGATCTCATCTGTTTCTGAAAAACAATCTTTTATTTATAAAGGTTCTGTTATTAACAACTTTCTCTGTCTTGTACGAAGCTCATAAGAGTATTTTGTCCGGACAGAAAGGATTTGACTGTTTTGTAGTATCATTCAAACGGATATGTTTTATATTTGTACATATTAATGGTAGTTAGAGTAAGATTATGATGAGAAAAGGATTCGTATTTGGTTTGCTTCTGTTTTTTGCTTCTTCGTTGATGGCAGAATCAAATAGGGCTTTTTTGTCCTGGAGTGATTTCTTAAAGGGCGAGTTTCATTCCGTAGATCGTATGGCGATGGAACGGAGAAGTACTTCCAAGACGGTTATGAGAGGAGGAGGGGATTATCGGTTTTATTCCGAGGATAGTAAAAGTCTTACGAAATGGATAAAGGAAAGACCTTTGTTTATTGAATGGAACGATACCCTTTATTTGAATTGCAGAAGATTAAAATACGATGGCGGAACTTTCGGGAAATGGTACGCACCTGCCTTGTTAATAGATAATATAATTTATTTTTCCGCTTCACCGGTTGGCTCGGCTTATAAAGGTATGGGGGGGCTCGTGGGTGCGACTGTCGCAAAAGATCAAAGAGTGTATTATTCCCTGAATCCCTCCAACGGTGAAATGAAAATACTTGGAGAACCGGATATTTTAAAGTTAATAGATACGTGTCCGGATTTAAAGGAGGCTTATGAGAAGGACGTAAACCGGACGGATATCGAAGTGATAGGAGAATATCTATATAAGATAAAAAATTGTAATTCGGATTGAGTTTTCAGGAATGTTCGTTATTCCTTTATTCTGATTGGATAAATCCGGATATAATTGATTTGACATATAAAATAAAACGATATGAAGAATGCGGTTTATTGGTTCGGCTTTTTGATAGTCGCTATTGTTTTCGGAACTTCGTGTAAATCCGACGGTCCGTTTGTTATTAACGGAATTGTAATGGATGCCAGTATGAATAATGTTACGTTAATTACCGGAAGGGGCGATACGGTAAATATCAGTACGATGGATGCCAATCCGGATAAAGTACATGGTGTTTTGATTGACGATTCGGTTAAAGTGACTTATGTGAAAGAAAATATGGGTGGAACGACGGTATTGAAAGCAACGGAATTGGTCGTGACGAAACACTCTCCCTATTATTATATTCAGGGCACATGGCTGGAGCCGAATCCGATAAATCCGAAAGAGAAGCAAGGGATAACGTTGAATCAGGATGGAACTGCGGCTTCTGTAAATATGGCGACATTGGTTTTTGAGAACTGGAATCTGGTGCCGTACGAATATCTGATATTGGAAAGTAAAAGTATTGGAAATGGCCAGACTATCGAAAGTGAAGATACTCTGCGAGTCGATAAGCTGGATGCCGATTCTTTGGTTTTGTCAAAGAATGGATTTGTTGTATGGCGATTTGCGAGAGAAGAATAAATAGCTCTATTTTAAGTATATACACGAGGCTGTATTCTGTTTTGCCAGGCATTTTTTGATAAACCGGTATTTATAATAATAAGATATGATTGAAATTCCTGAATCGGCAACTTTGGGTAGACAAGCGACAGAGACCCTCACCGGTAAGATTGTAGCGGGTGTCAAGAATGCGACGAATCTGCATAAATTTACATGGTATAATGGTGACCCGTTGAAATATCCGGAGCTTCTTACCGGACGAAAAATCGAGTCGGTAAAAGGTTATGGGGCTTTTGTAGAGATTAATTTTGATTCGGACGTTCATCTTTTGATCGGAGACGGGACGAATATGCGTTACTATCCGGCATCGTATCCGCATCCTGAAAAATATCAGTTATTGCTCGTTTTCGAAGATAAAAGTTTTCTGGTTTTTACAGTTGCGATGTATGGAGGCATTTATGCTTATAGGGGAGAATTGGATAACCGCTATTATCAGGGTAGCATAAATAAACTTTCACCGTTGGATAACCGATTCGATGAAGCCTGTTTCAGCAGTCTCATCGGAAATGAAAAGAAGGATATTTCCGTAAAGGCTTTATTAGCAACGGAACAGAGGATTCCTGGATTGGGAAATGGTGTTTTACAGGATATATTATTTAATGCCGGAATACATCCGAAACGAAAAATTTCGACACTCTCCGATTTGGAAAAGCAGGATTTATTTCATTCGATGAAGGTAACGCTGACCGCTATGCGGAACAGGGGAGGCCGCGATACGGAAAGAGATCTTTATGGAAATAAAGGGGGATATCGGGTGATATTATCGAAAAATACATATATGTCTCCTTGTCCGAATTGTGGCGGTACGATAATGAAAGAGGCCTATATGGGAGGAGCTGTTTATTATTGTCCGGTCTGCCAGAGGCAGAAATGATTTTAGGCCGTCCGGTTTCCGGTTAAATAGCTTTCCACACTCTGAATAGCTCCGGAAAAGTATTTTTGGCAAAATCGCAATAAAACGGTGTCGCTCTGTTGTAAAAAATGAGGACATGGATTTAGAAAAGGAACCCCAATGCCAGATTGTAGTACCTGCTTTTTGTATTTTCTGTATACCATCCGTTCTGTATATTTCCTCCGACAGAAAAAGACCTGTTTTTAGGCAAACGATAGTTCCATCGTAATCCGATATTTAAATCGATATGATCGGACGATAGGTAACGGTAATTATGATAAAGCATGTCTTGTATGGAATTGTCTCCGTTCATGTCAGAAAGGAGCAGCTGTGCTTTTAAATTTGCTGAATAGGCAATATTGACGGATAAATCAATCAGGTGTTTACCGAATAAAGCTGTTATTTTTGAGGCTAAATCGGCATTTAGTCTTTTTATTACCAGCGAACGTTCAGGATAAACATAGAATGTTTTTATTCCGTTATAAGTTATTAAAGGCATAAACGCCCAATGGAATATCGTATGTTTTTTATTTTCGTAAACACCGGCTAAACCGAAATCCTTGATGTAATTACCATATTGTTCCGTTTCGGCGATTTTGGGGTATTCATCGTTTTGAGGGTCGCCGAATATATTTTCAGTTCCTTTTCTTCTTTTGTATAGAAATTTACCTTTAATCCCCCACAATTCTTTATTATGCTTATGCATATAAGCTAATTCTCCCTCGACTTTATTTTCTGCTAAGTCTGAAAATGGCAATTCGTTCAAATCGGAAATAATCTTTGTAAAGGAAAAGCGGTCATAATTTATGGAAACGATAAACCCCGAATGGTCGTGTGGATATAGATTGATGCCTGCACCGAATGTATGCCCTTTATAATAGGTATTGGTTTTATCACCCGAAAAACGGGTATAGTCCATTCCTAATCCGGTCAGATGGTAAATTTTTATAGCTCCTAACTCACTGAAAAACTTAACCTCGTTGGTTTGCTTATATTTTTGTGCATGAACGGAAATCCCGATAGTATATTTGTCTCCTGTCTTTATTGATGCACCGAGCGTTGCCTGTAAATCGGCAACTACATTTTTAGGCCGGGGGTCTATCTGGCGGTATTCGAGCAAAGCCCTGTAATCGGCATATGCCCCCCACGAGAACCGGTCGTACTCTTTAGCATATCCGCCGGCAAAGAAATACTCTTCCGAAGATAAGTCACCGCCCAGCGTGTCGGCCATAACATAAGGATATACGAGGCTGAAATCGGAACTTTCATTCCATTGAACCTGTTCTTTGTGATTGTTTTTATAATAAGCTTTACCCCATACCCGTGTATTCTTTTTTAATTTGAGATAGGAATCGGCATAAAATGAGAAACGTCTGAAACCTGTCCCGTCCTGCAATAACAAAGCATCGTTTTTGGTATCGTATTCGCCGGTCAACGCTAATTCTGTAATTGAATAAGATTGCTTGTAATATTTTATGGCCGGATTGGTGTATGCCATATTTATAAAGTTCTCCGACAATGAATATCTTTCTTTCACTTTCTGTATTATAGTGATAGAATCATTAACCGGAAAGGCCATGAATGCAGGGATGAAAAGTGATAGAATTAAAAATTTGACCTTCATTGAATGGGTTATTAGTACGACAAGCTTTTTTATTCCATTAAAGAGGGTTTTGCCTCCGCTTCAAAATCAACGCTGGAATTATTGGTATCCTTTAATATTTTTCTGCCGTCAGGCGTTTCCGATAAAACTTTCCTTCTTACGCTTTTACCGTAACGCGTTTTATCCTTGTCGATTTTTCCGCAATATGTCCAGCCCATATCCAGCGATGAATCAACGGTGATCCATTTAAATGCAGACTCAATGCTTAAATTTACGGCATCTATGATCCATTCGTTCGGAATTTTATAAGCCCTTCTCGACATCGGAAAAGTTCCCTGCGGCAGGTTCATCGTATATTGATAATCGTAGGCATATTCACGCAGATAAGTTTCCTTGTCTACGTTGAGGCGTGCCAGTGCGTAGCTCTTGAATCCACGGTTGTGGGGAACCCATATTGTCAGGGTATAACAATAAATTTTATTCATATTGGTTACAAGCGGATTATCGATATCTTCATGGGATGGATTGGTTGAGACATCGTACCATTCGAAATCAGCATGGCTGAGATCTATAGAGTTCGGGTTCGCTATTTTATGGTTAATCGCATTATCGCAGATAATTATGGATTTCCCTGGTTCTACGGGGTAGTCTTTTCCTTTACCCGGTACGGAATAGATTGCCTGTACAGTCATGGCTTGAGACATAATGTTGGGTGTGTATTCATATTTTTGCGTAGTGAGGAATGCCGATTCTACGATTGTTAATCCGTCCGCATACAATACGGTATCGGAGTTGTTGTATATTTTAAAATAACTGTCTCCCAGGTATTGTTTACCTTGAGGGGTTACCGTTCCGGTGAAAAAAATCTCTTCGATTACAAAATCGGCATCGTCACTGTGTAAAAACAGATCGAGGATTATGTTTGTCTTTTCATTCAGTATCTGTACGGAACTTTTGTATCCTTTTACTTCGCCCTGCGTCTCTTTTCCGTCGAGCTGATATACGATATTCCCTTCCAGGCTGACGTCGTATAATCCTTCGGGCAATGAATCCTGCATTTTATTCTTTAACGTCGTTATACGGCCTGTTGTTACGTTTTTAAACGATATGTCATAATCCGAGAGCCGTGCATTTGTCAGGGAAGGCGGTAGATTCAGTTCGACGGTTGTTTGTGTCCGCTTGAACATTTGCTGAAGGTCGCCCATACTTTCTTCGCAGGAGCTCCATAAAAATAAGAAAGCAGAAAATAATAGTAGGTTTCCGAGTGATTTCATATGTCAGGTGTATTTGTTTATAAATTAAGATTTAATTCCATTCCGAAATAGGGTTTTATATTGCGTCTGACGGTTATTCCGTTAGATACATAGTCGGGATTATAGTCGAGCATCTTATTGACGAATAAAGCCAATGAAAGAAACTTCCCTATTTTTTTCGTGGCTTTGAAATTTACATTCAGGGCAATAGGTATGGTTTCTTTATTGAATTGGGCATCATTGTATTGTTGTACTAACCATTGAAGATATTTGTCGTTTTGCGACTCTTCGGTATAGGGCTTTAACTCCCCTGTTATGTCTATGTATGCGATAGGCACACCATTTTTCTTCATTTTTTGTGATGATGTGAACCACATGCTTTGCACGCTGGTTGAGAATATCAGTCCTAATTTCGGAATCTGGGTGTCTAAAATGATATTCGTATTGAATTGTTGTTTAACCCAGCCGTCGACCCAGTCGTAAAGACCGATGTATTTTTGGTTTACGGCTACGTCGTCGATAACGGTACTCACATTGTTGCTGAACATAGGCTCGCTGTTACTGTATGTCGATCTGAACCATGCTCCGTTCAGTGTTATTTTAGTCTTAATGGTCTCTATGCGTTGTGATGTAAACTGAAATTCGACACCTTCCTTCAATAATTTGGTACCATTGGTTGTTGTCGTGTATCCGTCGAGAATACGTTCGTCCGTATAAGGCAAATCTTCTAAGGCAGGAGGACCCTGTATGGTTTCAGGGTTAATACCGCTTGTATCGTATTTTTTATAGGTATAAGGGGCATAATAAGAGTAGTTTCTGAAACCTGATGTCATATCTTCTCTGAAATAGGTAACGGAAAGACGGTTATTGTTGTAGTTGATATCGGCCCTGACTTCCCATTTCGTATTTCTTGCCGGTTTGAGCGAATAATTTGTTTTATCGACAATATAAGTGCGGATGTTGAGCCGTTTGTATTCCGGATTTGTGTGATAATAATTCAGTTGCACTATATCGTTGTACCATAAATCAGGATATAATTGGGCTAAAACCGGCATTCGGGTAGCTTTGCCTATTCCTCCCGCTATAGCGATAGAGAGTTTCCGTCCTGCAACAATGAAGGTCGGAAAACTCCATAATGCATTGATTCTGGGGTCTAAATAAACTTTTCCTTGCATGACGAACTTTTTGTCCAGACCGATCATAGAGATGCTCGATACCCCTCCTGTGATTCTCAGATTATGCGCTTTGATAGGAATATTGATTTCGTCTTCAGCAAAAAAGTAGAGGTTCTGTATGGCCGGAATATCTTTATAAGCACGCGGGCGTGTTGTCCAGATCGGGTTGAGAGGGCGTGTCGGATCGTATATTTGTCCTTTCCCGAAATTTTTTGCATAGTTCCATTCACCACCGATCTTTATATTATTAATGATGCCGAAGGTATTTGCATTGAACGTACCTTTCGCTTTCAGGAAACTGTTGAATGGTTTTCCGTCGCTTACGTAATCGGCAGTGTACTGATAAGGCAGATATAATCCGTCGTGTTCTCCTTCTTCTTTACTGTCGGGAATCAGGACGTCACGGCTTAAGGATACGAATTTGGTGCGTGTTAATTTATCGAGCTGAAGGTTTACCGACGGATTTATCTCTATGGATTTCACGAAGCTTGTTGCAGGTAATTCCCATTTTAAATTTCCGGAGAATCCGAATGAATTATAGCTTGATTTGAACTTATCTACCCTGTCGAAACTGATATCCGGGTCTGTCTTTTCATTATCGAATGATCCGGTGTAATCGAGAGACGGGAACCATGATAGTTTGTATGACTCTTTTTCCCATGTTTTTTTCATTCTCAGGGAAGTAATAAAGCGTTTATAGTTTTCGAAATTGTTGCGTGGGTCGATTTTGGAATCCAGATAACCGATTTCACCGTTTACGATAAATCCTTTGTCGCCGATCTCAAAGCCTTTACCCATTGAAAAAAGTTTCCCGTATTCGTCGGCTTTAAAGCGCCCTGCCCAGGCGGTAGGTTTCAGCTTTCTTGTGATTTTTACGAGGCCGCTTGTTAAATTCCCGTATTCGACGGAAGGAATACCTCGTACGATTTCAACACTTTCTATATTATCGGTCGATATAGTACGCATATCGATTCCTTTAGCCGTACTGTTCCGTGCGTAATCGGGATCGGATGATGAAGAACCCGGAATGTATTGCATATTTGCATCACCGTTTTTGGTAACTCCGTCAATGACAAAAGATGTGCCAAGTGAAGAAATATCGTAATCGGAATTATTAACTCCGACCTCTCTTAATTTTATGGTATTAACGGAGTTGAGATTCGGATCCTTTGATGTGCCGCCCGGAAGAAGTTCCAGTAAGTCGGTAAAGCTTGTCGGCTGTAAATGTTCCATAGCAGCCCTGTCAATTTGTGAAGAGCTGGTAATTCCTCTTGATTCGGAGGCTGTTACGACTACCTCTTTCAAAGATGAAGCCACCATCGTTAGTTTTAGGTTGACAGCCGTGTTTTTATCCAGAACTAGTTCTTTTTGCAACTTCTGATAGCCTAAAAATGAAACGATAAGCGTATAGGTGCCTTTTTTTACTCCGGTTATAAAAAAGCGTCCGTCATCATCGGTGATGCATCCATAAAGCTTTTCTTTATTTTGTAATTGAACTGTAGCGAAGCTGAGCGGAAGCCCTGTCTGTGCATCTTGGATCGATCCGTTGAATAAGACATCGATACCGGTGTTTTGGGCATATGTAGTCAAGTAGGAAGATAGTAGTAAACAGATACTTGCAAACACCGATTTGTAAATCATTGCCGTATTTTTTTGAACCGTAAAATTATATAGACATTGTTATTCCAGAAATCACAATTATTAGGTATATGAGCCTATTATGGTGTGCATTATCGCCAGTTTTAGGTATTCCCATATAAATGCAATTGGAGTACTTTTGCTTTCAGAAATTTTAAATAAATTGGTAAGAATGAAAAGTTATGCTATTGTAACCCTCACTGTTTTGGCTATGATTGTTTTTGTAGCTACAGGCTGTGGAAATGGTAATCAAAAAGAGAATACTCCGTTTTCCGGAAATGAAGAAGTTATTTCCGCATTAGATGTCGATGCGTTACTGGCAAATGCCGATTCCCTGTCCGGTAAAGATGTAACGGTCGAAGGCATCTGTACTCATATTTGCAAACATGGGGGCAGAAAGATTTTCCTGATGGGTAGCGACGACACCCGGACAATTAGGGTAGAAGCCGGTAAAAAGATCGGAAAATTTAGCCAGGATGCCGTGAATAGCATTGTGGAAGTGCACGGTAAGTTAATGGAGCAACGGATAGACGAAGCTTATCTTTTGCAATGGGAGGAAAAAACTAAAGCTAATACAGATACAAAACATGGAAACGGCACTGCCGGATGTGCAACTGAAAAGAAAGCACGTGGTGAAGAAAATGCCAATTCCGTAGAAGAGCGTATCGCTAATTTCCGGAAACGTGTTGCCGACAGAAAGGCTAAGGACGGAAAGGAGTATCTTTCTTTTTACTATATCGACGCGGACGATTATACAATTAATCAGTAAATATGAGTAATCGGATGAATGCTGTCCGGAAATGGAGCAGGATTTTTCACAGAGACCTTTCTTTCTTCTTTTCCGGACTTATATTAATTTATGCAATTTCGGGAATTGCATTGAATCATAAGGACAGTTTTAATTCCAATTATATTATCCGGCAAAAATCATTTCATTTAGAGGAGGAGATTCCGCGGCAAAGCGAAGTCAGTAAGGAATGGGTAATTAACTTGCTAAAGCAGGTAAATGAAGAGGATGCTTATACCAAACATTATTTCCCCCGGCAAGGTGTTTTGAAAGTTTTTTTGAAAGGAGGCTCGAGTGTTGTTGCGGATCTGAATTCCGGTAATGTTGTGTACGAATCGGTTAAACGACGTCCGTTATTCAGTCAGTTTAGCCAGCTGCACTATAATCCGGGTAAATGGTGGACTGCTTTTTCGGATCTTTTTGGAGTATCTCTGATCATTATTACCCTAACAGGTATTTTGATGGTTAAAGGTAAAAAAGGTTTCTGGGGAAGAGGTGGTATTGAATTGTTGGCCGGTATTCTTATTCCTGTAATTTTTCTCATGTTTTTTTAAGATAGATGTAGTAAGTGTGTAGTCAGGTTTCAGGCACTGTCCGGTTCGGGCAGTGCCTTTTTGTTTTTAAGAGGAGAAGAGGGAATATAATTTTATGGGGGAGAAGATTAACGAAGATCGAATAGCCTTTTGTTCTCTGAGCTGGGTTCTGATTTTGGCTCTGATAACCAGCTTTAGTATCTTCCTGATAGAGACAGGTTGCTTATTTTATACCTTTTTTACAATAGGAAAACATCCTCGGAAAAATGGAAAAAGAATTGGAGTGGATATTATCTTTTGATGCAGATTCTTAGTCAGAAAGATAGATATGGAAAGAAAAGTAAAAAAATCCGACCTTATTCATCCCTGATTAAGGCCGGATAGGAAACAAAACACTAATCACTTGAAACTATAACTGTTACGAAAAAAAATTATCTTTTTTTGATCCGAAAAGGAGAAATGTTATAAAACCATATATTCCGAAAATTAATATGCATAGAGTTTCACTCCAGCATTGGGACGGATTCCTTCTGCGAATAAGAGAGTATGTAATCACTAATAATACATTGAGTATGAGTACCCATAAAGAGATTGTTTCTAAACGAGGAAATACATAATTATCCAGTGGAGATGTAAAGCTTATTTGAAACGGAAATATGTATTTGGCAGATTTTTGAATTGTTGGAACAATTACAGGATATTCCATTTTTTTCAGTAGTTTGTAATTGTCTGCATCAATAGCATAAAGCCTGTTTCCCGATTCGTTTGTAATCTGGATTGTCCAGTCGAAAGCATTACCGATAATGGAAAGGCTCTCTTTTTCCGGATAGAATGGAGAAATGGGGATGGGTTTTAAATTGTATGTTTTTGTTTCCAGAACATACAATTGCCCTCTTTCGTCCACCAAAAAGGCATGAAATTTTTTACCTTTAAATTCGGTAACGAAAATATTCTTGATCTTTATATCTTCGGGATATTCGATTTTCCGGACATAGGGACGCCCTTTTGTCTGTTTCAGATGGTACAGCTGGTAAGAATCGTCAATGAGAAAATATCCTTCGTCATAGTCCTTCCGGGTAGTTGGGTTACCGGATATTAAGCGTATGGGAAAACAAACACCTTTTTTCTGTAGGATATCATAATATTGTGTACTCTTTTCTTTTTCTATCCGGTTACTTTCGCTGTTTATAAATTCTATACTATTTACAGCCCTGAATACATCGTCCGGCATCTGGAGATCGACACGTCCCGACATAGTTTCGAGCAAGGGAAAAAGAGCCGGCTTCGTTATGTTTATATCACCGGGTGTATGGCGAAATATAAAATTTTGTATCTGTGCCGTTTTAGGGGTAACATCTACTCCGTTTATTTGTGAAGGAAAACGTTCGTCCGAAATCAGCTGGCGATAATAGAAAAGGGGAAGAATGCTATCGAATTCGGATTCGGTATAAATATTTCCCGACAAATCTTTCCGGATGGAAGATTTATCCTGTACCTCCAGAATAGCAAAGTCGTGGATTACACCACTGTATAGTGTAAATGGATATTTTGGTGGACGGGATGTCACGAAGTCATACGTCCAGGGGAGTAACCATGAAAGCAACACGATAACGGTGAAAAAAAGCAGGATCTTACTGGCGCGTATCATATAAATGTAGAATTATAGTTAATCTTGTTCTCCGGTTTTAAAACGATAAACCGAAAGCATAGGGAATAATAAGATTAATACTGTATAAACGATAAAAACAGGCAGTATCCGGTTGTAAGCCTCAGGAGTAGGGGAGAGGAAAAAAATACGGATAATTCCTGCTGCGACCAATGCGTTTAATATGCGTCGTTTCCATGTAGGCTCGAGGCATATCCAGGCTGCAAGTATGTAAACGGTGATCCCGGCTAAATACCAGGGCATGGCAGAAAGAAGAACGTGAAAAAGTAATTCTTTTGCCAATAAATTTCCTAAAAAACAACTTAGGATAATAAGATTGGTAGAAAAAATAATAAACAGTGAGGTGAGTCCGAATAGAAGCATTACGCTGATTATACGGAATTGCGGAAACGGAAGATGAAGAGTGAGCTTCAACCTTTTCTGCTGCATTTCCGGGATAAACTGGACAAGCGCGAAAAGCATGCCGATAATTAAGGGTAGATAAGTAAGGAAATCGATGAAAATAACATTCCTTTCCAGCATTACCTGCCAAAGATGACCTGCACCTTTGATTTCTACTACTCTGTTTATTCTCAGAAGGGAGTAACCGACAAAGCACCAGCTTAGCAATGTAGATAGAATAAAATAGTATTTGGTTTTTATCCATTCTTTGTAAAAAATCGCCTTGTACATTTTATCTGTTTTATACGGGTTAGTATTTTCCGGTCAATCCGATAAAAGTATCTTCCAGATTCATTTGATTGCATTGCAGCTCGTTAAATGATATATTTTCCTGAGCTAATATTGTTTTTACCTCTTCAGGCGGTAGAAATGATAAGAATTCGACATGGTTCTTAATGATGGATGGATGATAGAATGCTTCATTTTCAGGAAGTAAAGAATTATCTTTCAGTTGCGTATATGAATACATACGGGCTTTGTCTAATAACTTCTGTACGGACTCCTGAATCAGAATCTTTCCGT
>JAQXIO010000052.1 GCA_029007825.1 Bacteroidales bacterium
CCTGTGTTGGGTTGGGCGAATATTTTAGAACAAAAAAGAAAGATTACAACAAAGGGGAAAATGTGTTTTAGCATGGTAAAAATATTAATTGGTTGTTCGTTGCGAAAATACGTAATAATTCCTCATTTACAAATACTTCAAAAGAATGTGTATTTCCCACACCGGAAGTAATTTTTTCAGAATTTACTGTTTTCCGCGACAAGAATATCTTTGTACGGATTAGAGTTCTTCAAAGCGCGGTATAACTACATTTGAAAATAAGAATCTACGAAACATTTATCGGGACAGTAAAGTATAGGAGTTGTATTCTTTGCTCTTTCTTTTCTGGAATATAGGAAAAATAAAAGAGAGGAGTGTATATGAGCCCCTCTCCTACTATGCTGTTCACCCTAAACGTTTTTCTCAGATATAGAAACGCTTATATATCCGCAATGTAGTGAATATTTAGTGAATTCTGTCGGACTTGATGAGAACGTATTATTCGGGCAGACTCTCCCGGTTTAAATTCTTAAAACGGAACCAATTGATTAACTCGAAAATACCATAACAAATAGACGTTGCTCCCAATAAAATGAAAGTATTCGTAGCTACTGCAAACGGATAAGTCAATATGATAATACCCAGAATCAGAATCAATATAGGCATAAGATAATAGCCACCTGCCACCCGTGTCCATCTTCGGGCTGAAAACAACATTGCGATCTGCTGTATTCCGGCTATCAAAAGCAAAACTCCTAATACATACATAAGGATATTAACGAAGAATGCAGGCATAACAACCAGCCAGATACCGAATAAGGTACTCCCCGCCCCCTCTATTGGAAACATGGTGGAAATACCGTTCTCCTGATTCCTCTTTTTAGTCGCAAAATATCCGATCATAGCAATTAATCCCGGTATAATAAACAATATACCGATTGTAATAACTAAATAATTGATTGCTGTTGCCGGCCACACGACAAGAACCAAGCCGAGAACTACAGCAAAAACGCTTCTTAAAACTGAATTATTGATTGTCTTCATAATAAAAAATATTACATCGTCCCGATTGACTGTTATAAATGATCTCTGAATGAGTTAAAACGAATATTTTATCTGAAAGGTTCTGTTATTTACTTAATCTCCTTATTTGCAATGAAAAACTTTTACTTGAAAGATTGCAGGTTAAATATTTAATTTATTACCATAGCTGTACACAATTTCAATAGATTAAAGAGCGGTATTTCCATCTCTTTTTCATTCGACTACCGAAAATTATCGGACTGGTCTTCTACGCAATGAAACCTTTTATATCATCTATATAATAGTGCTAACCCTTCATGAGCCTCGAAAATCATTCAGTTATGAATTGAAATCATCAAATATATCGTTAAAGAATTGATTCAAAGGCAACATTACTTTAAACTTTTCCATCATATCATTCATATAAGCCTCACTTTTTTTGACAAACTCATCGTCTCTGTAATAATACACGGCGTCATAACTTTTCAATTTCAGCAATTCAATATACGGATGAGTAATGGCATACTCTTTAGGAGCCCTCTTTAATTTTTCGCCTTCCAAATCGGAATATACAGACTTGTATTCCGGATTTTCCAGAATAGCGGTCAATTCATCTCCGTTTACAGCGATCTCTTTTCGGATATATTTTAAAAGATCGGTTGTCGGCATATGTATTCCTCCCCCGATAAGCGACTCACTGTCCGGCTGGATGTGGATATAATAGCCTGCACGTTCGCTCTTTCTTCCACCACGAACGATATAAGCTGAAAAATATTCCTTGTATGGACGTTTATCCGGACTAAATCGAATATCTCTGTGAATACGAAACACACACTCTTTATAACCGACTCCTACCAAAGATTTATCGATCAGAGACAAGCGGTCTATCATTTGTTGAACAAGCTCATAAAACTCAGCCCTTGCCGCTTCAAATTCATCTTTATGGGCAAGCATCCACTCCCGTTTATTGTTTGCTGCAAGTTTTTTCAAAAAGCTGAGAATTAAAGCAGTGTTCATGTCTATTATCAATTTGTTTGCCTGCAAAAATAGATAAAACCGCAAAGAGCACACAACTTTTAGATAGAAAGTTCCCTTTATTTTTCTAATTATATCGAATCGTTCAAAGACTTTCTATCTCTATAATTAATCATTTACAAAACAGAGGTAAAATAAATATTTTAAAATATCTCTCCCCTCTCCTCTTTTTCCGAGACTTTCTTGTACAAAACGAATCCATTTTTTAGTATAAAATAGTATTGGATTTCAAACTACTATATACGGATTATATACCCGATACTATTTACTTATAAAAAATTCGATAAATTACTGTTTTTGTAAGCAATCAATCATAATTCTGATATACCCGTATACCCGGCAATCTCCTTATAAACAGATCAGCTCCTATACAATAAAAAAATCCGGAAAGACTTTCGGATTTTTATTAAACTATCCATTTGATATATAAGCTATAAGTATTTATATATCAGTAATATAAATACAATAATAGAATGGTGGCAATCTGAATTTACTATCTATCTCAATACTATATTTATTCCATATATGTTTATAGCAATCCTGAAAAACAACTATTTCAGATACGTTCGGCTTTAAATCCGGCCTTTTGGATTAAACTCACAATTTCATTATCGGAAAGATCTGTTGTTATTGTGAGAGTTTTTTCGGGTTGATTCAGATCCATAGACCATTGATCTCTTTTTATTTCTCCATCCAACACTTCTGCTATTTTTGCAACACAGCCTCCGCATTTAGCATTCGTCTTAAACTTCTTAGTTTCCATAGATATTTTTCAATTTATCATTAATACTATTTTTATACTACTTTAGTTTACTCCATTTCAATCTCAAACTATTCAATACGACCGATACGGAACTGAATGCCATTGCAGCACTTGCCAACATAGGATTAAGCAAAAATCCGTTTATGGGATATAAAATTCCCGCAGCAATGGGAATACCGATCAAATTATAAATAAATGCCCAGAACAGATTCTGATAAATCAAACGAACTGTCTTTTTAGATAAAGAAAACGCCTTTGGCAATAACATAAGATCCGATGTAATCAGTGTCATCATAGCCACATCCATCGCAATATCCGTACCCTTCCCCATTGCAATGCTTACGTCTGCTCTGGCTAAGGCTTGCGAATCGTTTATACCATCACCTACCATTGCTACGATTTTTCCGTCGGCCTGTAATGCTTGGATGTATTTTTCTTTATCATCAGGAAGCGCAGACGCTTTATAAGAGTGTATTCCGAGTGCTTTAGCTACCGCTGCGGCTGTTTGGGTGCTATCACCTGTAAGCATGTGTACGGCAATACCTGATGCTTCGAGTTTACGTACAGCTTCTACCGATGTCTTTTTAATTTTATCTGTTATTCCGATTATGGCCAGCAATTCTTTATCCCGACCAAAAAACACGGTACTTTTTCCTGAATTTTGTAACTCTTCTATTTTTTTATCCAGCCCGCTTTGTTTTTCAGACCAATTGAGAGAAAGTAATTTATTGCTTCCTATCCAATATGATTGCCCACTTTTTTCAAATGTAATCCCTATTCCGGTAAGGCTTTCAAATTTGTCCAACTCAACTATTTTCGCATCGTTTTCCTGTAAAGATTCAACGATTGCTATAGCCAATGGGTGCTCGGATTTTAATTCGGCACTGTATAAAAGATTCCGGAGTTCTTCCAAATACGGGATAGCCCATATAAAATCGGAAACAGAGGGATGGCCTTCCGTCAATGTCCCTGTCTTATCCAAAACCACAGTATTTACCCGCCGCATTTGTTCGAGGGCAGAAGCGTCTTTTATCAGTATATGATTTTCTGCCGCTTTACCGATACCGACCATTAGGGCAGTAGGCGTAGCCAGCCCCAAGGCACAGGGGCAAGCGATTACCAGAACAGATACAGCCGATAATAAGGCATAAGAAAATTTATTTTCTCCTCCGGCAATCATCCATGCGATAAAGGTCAGTAAAGAAATAATAATCACAGCCGGCACAAATACACCAGCGACTTTATCTACAATTCTTTGTACGGGTGCTTTACTACTCTGAGCTTCCTGAACCATGCGCACGATCTGAGCCAGCATTGTTTCACTTCCCACCTTCTCGGCTTTAAAAAGGAAAGAACCCTTCTGGTTTATCGTTCCTGCAAGCACTGAATCCCCTGCTTTTTTCTCTATCGGCACAGGTTCCCCGCTGATCATGCTCTCATCGACATAGGAAATTCCATCTGTTACAACGCCATCTACGGGAATTTTCTCTCCGGGGCGTACACTGATTATCATGCCCGGTTGAAGAGACGAAATCGGTACCTCGACATCTTCACTGTCTTTAATAAGATGTGCCGTTTTCGGTTGTAGTCCCATCAGCTTTTTTATTGCTCCTGAAGTACTTCCTTTTGCCTTCTCTTCTAACAATTTTCCAAGTAAAACAAATGCAATAATACCACATGCAGCTTCATAATATACGTGAGGCTCCACACCTCTCTCTATCCAGAAAGCCGGATATATAGTATTAAATAGGCTGAATACAAAAGCTATGGCAGTACTGAGACTAACCAGAGTATCCATGTTCGCTTGTCCGCTTACGGCATGTTTCCATCCGCTTATGTAGAACGAACGTCCGAATACAAACAGAAAAGGGATCGTCAGTACCATCATTATCCAGTTTGCATAAGGAAAATGCATAAACACCATAGCCAGAAGCATTATAGGAATTAGTAGAGCCCATGCACCTATCGTCCTTATTTTTAATATTTTATAGTGCTTTTCCTGAAACTCTTCCTGTTTCTCAGTCACTTCTGTTTCATCCAATATAAGATCGTAGCCGATCGATTGAACGGCTGCACGTATTTGCTCCGGTGTTATCCGGTCGCTATCGAATTCAACGGATAATGTATTTGTTGCAAAATTAACAGCAGCACTGATAACTCCCGGTTGCTGGCTTACGATGCTTTCGACATTTAAAGCACAGACAGCACAACTCATTTCAAGTACCGGATATACTTTTTTCTCTATTCTTTGCATAATATCCACCTTCTTGTGTTTAAAGAACGATCTATTATTAGCGATAGTTCCCAAAATTACTCATATTTTCCTATTATATGAATACCCAAAAGAATACATTAAACTTTTCTTTATTTCGTTTGTCTTATAAACGTTTATTATACGTTTATAAGACAAACATGTATAATTACCTGATTTATAACTTTTATGGAATTTCAAACGCTAACTATGAGTACCTATTATGATTATTTTCAGGAGTTAAGAGCATATTTGTTTTTCGTATTGTATAAAACCAATTTTATCGCAAAACGAACGAATATATTTTGAATTTAGTATTTTGTAGCATTTCGGTGTATTAATTAAGATCAAAAAAGGGTATAGAACGAAACTTCCTTTGACAAAAAAATATACCTTTGTACAACTTTTCCAATACGACAATTACGGCAATTCAAAATATTATTCCTCCAGTGATTTAGCGGCGATTGCCGAACGAACAGGTATTATATATATAATTTACATTATGAATAAGCATTTTTTTAAAGATCTCATTCATCAATCGAAGCAAATAATCCTTTTTGCTTGCGGTTTTTCTTTATTTGCCTGCAACAATAATAATCAGGCAGGCATGAACATGGTAAAAGAGTATGCTGTTGCGACTTTAGGAACTTCATCCAGTGATTTAAAACGCTCGTTCCCAGCGACAATCAAAGGAAAGCAGGATATTGAGATTCGCCCGAAAATCTCAGGTTTCATTACTGAGCTTTGTGTAGACGAAGGTTCCATTGTTCATAAAGGACAAACCTTATTTATTATTGATCCTGTTCCCTACGAAGCTGCAGCAAAAGTAGCGGAAGCAAACGTAAAGGTAGCCCAGACAAATGTTGCGACGATGCAACTTACCTATGACAACAAAAAAGAACTAAGAGCACAAAACATTATCAGTGACTACGAACTGCAAATGGCAGAAAATAATCTTGCTACAGCAAAAGCCCAGTTAGCACAGGCTGAAGCTCAACTGATAAATGCCAAAAACGATTTATCCTATACAAGAGTAACCAGCCCGTCGAATGGAGTTGCAGGTACGATTCCATTCCGTGTCGGAAGTCTTGTAAGTTCTTCCACACAAACGCCCCTGACTGTCGTTTCGAATATTGACGAAATGTTCGTTTATTTCTCCATGACGGAGAAAGAGCTTCTTTCTCTGGTACGTCAGGGAGGAACGGTAAAAGAAATTTTGGAGAAAATGCCGAAAGTAGAACTTAAGCTTGCCGATGGTACTGTTTATTCTGAAAAGGGAACAATCGAAACACTGAGTGGTGTTATCGATCAGACTACAGGCGCAGCCAGTATTCGCGCAACTTTCCCGAATGACCGGAATATACTCAGAAGTGGCGGTTCCGGAGTCGTTCTTATTCCTTATAGCATGGATAGCATTGTTGTCATTCCGCAAAAAGCTACGTATGAAATACAAGATAAAAAATTCGTTTATGTCGTGCAGAACGATTCTACAGTAAAAAATCAGGAAATCGAGATTTTTAATCTGGACGATGGGAAATCCTATATAGTTACTTCTGGCCTGACTCCTGGACAAAGAATTGTAGTAGAAGGGGTCGGAACACTCAAGGATGGGATGAAAATCAAGCCTATTACGCCGGAAGAAGCCGCTGCAAAAATTCAACAAATGACACAACAACAGGCTGCTGCGTCTAAAAAATAGTTTTTAAAGAGGAGAATTATGAATTTAGATAGATTTATCAAGCGCCCGGTACTTTCCACGGTTATATCCATTTTTATTGTAATTTTAGGTATACTGGGGGTTGTATCATTACCGATCACCCAGTATCCGGATATTGCCCCACCGACTATTCGTGTACAGACGACTTATACAGGTGCGAACGCTCAAACTGTGTTGAATAGTGTTATCATCCCATTGGAGGAAGAGATCAATGGTGTGGAAGACATGATTTATATGAAATCGACTGCGACGAACACCGGGGAAGCATCCATTGAGGTTTATTTCAAGCAGGGAACCGATCCTGACATGGCAGCTGTAAACGTACAGAATCGTGCAGCCAAAGCTCAGGGATTTCTTCCTGTCGAAGTTACTAAAGTCGGCGTTATCACTCAAAAGCGCCAGACCAGTATGTTGATGAACTTCGCGTTTTATAGTTCGGACGACAAGTACGATGTAAAATTCTTGGAAAATTATGCAAATATCAACATCGTACCTCAGATCAAACGTATTCCGGGTGTCGGTGACGCCATGGTAATGGGGTCCGATTATTCTATGCGTATCTGGTTGAAACCGGAAGTTATGGCTCAGTATAAGCTCATGCCTTCGGATGTGGAGGCTGCCTTAGCTGAACAGAATATAGAAGCTGCACCGGGACAATTCGGGGAACTGGGTGATCAGTCTTTCCAGTATGTAATGAAATATAAAGGGCGTTTGCAAACAACCGAAGAGTTTGAAAATATCGTTATCCGGGCGACATCTGACGGTGAAATTTTACGTTTAAAAGATATAGCTACACTTGAATTAGGTCGTTTAACATATGGGTATAATAACTCTGTAAACGGACATCCGGGCGTAACTATGATGATTTACCAGACTGCAGGGTCCAACGCAACCGAAATCATCAATAACATTACAAAATATCTTGAAGAGACAGAGAAGACTTTACCACCGGGTGTAAAAATTGCTATGCTCCAGAATGCCAATGACTTCCTATTCGCCTCTATCCATGAGGTTTTAAAAACATTATTGGAGGCATTCGTGCTCGTATTTATCGTGGTATATGTTTTCTTGCAGGATTTGCGATCTACTCTGATTCCTACCATAGCTATTCCGGTTGCACTTATCGGTACATTCTTTGTGCTCTATGTAATCGGATTCAGTATCAACCTGTTGACTTTATGTGCTATGGTTTTGGCTATTGCGATTGTCGTCGACGATGCGATCGTTGTCGTTGAAGGTGTACATGCAAAACTGGACCAGGGATATAAATCTGCACGTACTGCGGCTATTGATGCCATGAGTGAACTCGGCGGTGCCATCCTTTCCATTACAATGGTGATGATGTCGGTATTTATTCCAGTTAGTTTTATGACGGGGACATCAGGAACTTTCTATCGGCAATTTGGTCTTACCATGGCAATCGCTATCGGCTTATCGGCCATTAACGCTTTAACGTTAAGTCCGGCGTTATGTGCTATCTTTCTGAAGCCTCACGACGAAGAGGGAAAAGAGAAAAAAACATCTTTTGTACAACGTTTCCACATTGCATTTAATGCGGCTTATGATATTACGTTGAAAAAATATAAAAAAGGCGTACTCTTTTTCATTCATAAAAAATGGTTGGCATTCGGATTGGTTGGGACCGGAATGGTGTTACTGGTCTATTTGATGAATATTACTCCTACGGGATTGGTCCCGAATGAAGATACCGGTACTATTTTTATCGTAGTCGATTTGCCTCCCGGTACCTCTCAGGAATACACTCAGGCAACTATGGCAAAAATAGACAGTCTGGTGGGCGCAAATCCTGCAGTAAAAGGACGTACCCAGATTATCGGATATAGCTTCCTTGCCGGTCAGGGTAGTTCATATGGTACAATTATTTGTAAATTGAACGACTGGAGCGTGCGTGGAGAAGGACAGGATGTCAATTCCGTAATAAAGACCTTGTATATGCAATCTCAGGCAGCAATAAAAGATGCCCGCGTATTGTTATTTGCACCTCCGATGATTCCGGGATATAGTATTACAAACGGATTTGAAGTCAACTTACAGGATAAAACGGGTGGAGATCTCGATGATTTCTATGTAATCGCACAAGATTTTATAAATAAATTGCAACAACGTCCTGAAATTTCGGCAGCACAAACTTCGTTTAATCCTACATTCCCCCAATACATGATTGACATCGACGTGCCAAAATGTAAACAGGCTGGAATTAGTCCGGGTGATATACTCACTACCTTACAAGGATACTACGGAGGATTGTATTCTTCCAATTTCAATCGTTTCGGTAAATTATACCGCGTTATGATTCAGGCAGAACCTTCTGCCCGTATCAGTCCGGAAACTCTGAATAAAGTGAAAATCCGTAATGGAAATGAAATGGCTCCTATTACCGAGTTTTTAACTTTGAAGAAGGTTTATGGCCCCGATAATATTAAACGTTTCAATATGTATACTGCAATTCTGGTAAATGGTACGCCTGCCCCCGGATATAGCTCGGGTGAAGCGATCAAGGCAATCGAAGAGGTTGCAGCCGAAACGTTACCTATTGGATACGGATATGAATATTCCGGTATGACCCGAGAAGAACAAACGACGGGAACCAGCACGACCGCTATTATTTTCTGTCTCTGTCTTGTATTCGTTTACCTATTGTTGAGTGCACAATACGAAAGTTATCTCTTGCCTCTTGCCGTAATTCTATCTATACCTTTCGGACTTGCAGGAAGCTTCATTTTTGCTCAATTCATGGGGGTAGAAAACAATATATATATGCAGATTGCATTGATCATGCTTGTAGGTTTATTGGCTAAAAATGCGATTTTGATCGTAGAGTTTGCGTTAGACCGACGTCGTATGGGTATGAGCATTACCTGGTCTGCCGTATTAGGTGCAGCAGCCCGCCTCCGTCCTATTTTAATGACCTCTTTGGCTATGGTTATCGGATTGCTTCCTCTTATGTTTGCGCATGGAGTCGGAGCAAATGGTAACAGTACTTTAGGTACGGGTGCCGTGGGTGGTATGTTTATAGGTATGATTTGCCAGATATTCATCGTCCCCACCCTATTCGTGGTTTTCCAATACTTACAGGAGAAATTCAGCCCGCTCGAATGGGATGATTTGGACAACAGTGATCTTGAAACAGAGATTGAACAATATGCTAAAAAATAAATTAGGATCATTACAATGAATAAGAAATTTGTATATATATTTTGTGTGGGAGTTTTATTGAGTAGCTGCCACATTTACAAAGCATATGATCGCCCGGAAAATATTGAAACCTCCGGCATGTATCGTGATCCGGCGTCCATTAGCGACACGCTGGTATCCGATACTACCAATATGGGAAATCTTCCTTGGCGTGAAATATTCCGGGATCCTCATTTACAGGCTCTTATTGAAGAAGGTTTGACTAATAACGTAGATTTACAAACTGCGACTTTACGTGTAAAAGAGGCTCAGACCTTACTGCTCTCAGCACGTTTGTCTTATCTCCCGTCTATTAATCTGGCGCCGGAAGGTTCTTTAAGCAGTTTCGATCACAGCAAAGCGTCCAAAGCTTATCAATTGCCTGCCGTTGCAAGTTGGGAAATAGACATATTCGGAAAACTTCTTAATGCAAAAAGAGGTGCAAAAGCTGATTTGCTTCAAAGTGAAGCCTATGAGCAAGCGGTACGTTCTCAGCTTATAGCCAACATCGCAAATAGTTATTATACTCTGTTGATGTTAGATCGTCAATTAGCGATCAGTGAAGAAACTGCAATTCTATGGAAAGAGAATGTTCGCGCCATGGAGGCGATGAAAAGGGCTGGCATTGCAAATGAAGCGGCAGTAGCCCAAAGTAAAGCTAATAGTCATCAGGTCGAAGCATCATTGGCTGATCTTCGTAGACAGATCCGTGAAACAGAAAATGCGCTTTCTGTTCTTCTGGCGAAAGCTCCGCAGACAATTGAACGCGGAGCACTGGAAAAACAGATATTCCCGACAGAGCTTAACACAGGTATTCCGATCCAGCTTTTGGCGAACCGTCCGGATGTAAAGGCGGCAGAAATGGCTTTAGCCGGAGCTTATTATACAACCAATCAGGCTCGTTCCGCTTTTTATCCGCAGATTACGCTTACCGGAACTGCAGGTTGGACAAATAGTGCCGGCAATGCAATCGTTAACCCGGGAGGACTGATTTTATCGGCAGCGGGATCTTTAGCTCAGCCAATTTTCAATCGGGGTAAACTGATTGCGAATCTTAAAGTATCAAAAGCTGAAGAAGAAATTGCAAAAATGAATTTCCAACAAAGCATATTAAATGCCGGCCGTGAAGTTAGTGACGCTCTTTACCAGTATGATGCTGCTTCGGTCAAAATAAACGAGCATAAGGCTCAAGTAGAGAATCTGAATAACGCCGTAAACTATACACAGGCTTTATTCCATTCCGGAGATGCTTCTTATTTGGAAATTCTGACGGCACAACAATCATTGTTAAGTGCTCAGTTAAATGAAATATCTGACATTTTCCAACGCATGCAGGCTGTGATTAACTTATATCAGGCCTTAGGCGGAGGAAGAGATTAACAAACTTAAAATATTGCAATATGATTAGTCCGTTAGCTTACATAGACCCTAATGCGAAGATAGGAAAAGAGGTTACAGTTCATCCTTTTGCATATATAGATAAAAATGTAGAGATCGGTGATAACTGTGAAATCATGCCTTATGCCAGTATTTTAAGCGGAGCTCGTTTAGGTACAGGAAATAAAGTATTTCAGGGAGCCGTTATTGCTGCTGTTCCACAGGATTTCCAATACACGGGCGACGATACGGTTGCCATTGTCGGGAATGATAACGTAATTCGGGAAAACGTCGTAATCAACCGGGCAACGACAAAGGATGGGAAAACGGTAATCGGAGATAATAATTTTTTGCTCGAAGGTGTCCATGTTTCTCATGATACAAAAATCGGAAATAGCAGTGTATTCGGATATGGTTGTAAACTGGCAGGAAATTGCGAAATAGAAGACCATGTGATTTTCGGAGGTGGTATTTTGATGGGACAGGGATGCCGTGTAGGTACGTGGGCTATGGTTCAGAGCGGAAGCCGTTTTCTGAAAGATATACCTCCTTACATCATAGCCTCTGGCGAACCTATCGCTTATCATGGTATTAACGCCAAGGTATTGTCTTATTTTAAATTTTCGGAAAAGATACTCCGACATATAGCAAACGCTTACCGGTTAATTTATCAGAGCAACACAAGTCTGTACGATGCATTGCTGAGTATAGAAGACCAGGTTCCTCCCAGCGAGGAGATCGATAATATTATCCGATTCGCAAAAGAGAGTAAACTCGGATTTATAAAATAATTATTCATTTCATACCATAAAAAAGGCATCGGAAAATAACCGGTGCCTTTTTTTATTATTGGCAATGACACACATGTTTCATTCATTAAATTCTATCGCACTATAAACAATATCCGGTTTTACACTGTTAAAAAGAGTAAGATCGAAGTTTTATATTATTCATTAAAAATATCTTCAACATGGAAACAATTTATGAAAACATGAAGTGTGCTGCAAAAAATTGGTGGCTTTCTCTCATTTTGGGAATCTTATTTATCGGATTCTCCCTACTCCTGATGTTTACGCCACTGGAGAGCTATATCGCACTTAGCATTGCATTCAGTATCATTATGTTTATCAGCGGTATATTCGAGATTGTTTTTTCTATCAGTAATAGAAAAGACTCTTCGGTATGGGGTTGGTATCTGGCAGCCGGTATTATCGATTTGCTAATCGGTTTCTATTTAATGTTCAATCCTGGGGTCTCTATGATTCTTATTCCGTTTATCGTTGCATTTTGGTTGATGTTCAAAGGCTTTTCCGGAATAGGAAATGCTATCAACCTTCAGAGATACGGAGCAAAAAACTGGGGATGGGCTTTCGTTTTGGGAATACTCGCTATCATCTGCTCCATTGCGATCATATGGCAACCTGTTGCAGGAGCTTTATCTGTCGTATATATGATTGCTTATGCATTCCTGTTTATCGGTATATTCCGGATAATGTTTTCTTTCCAGTTGAAAAAATTAGGAAAAAAAGAAGACTGACTGAGAATAAAATAATAGTAAGGCCTGTATCATTTTTTGATACAGGCCTTCTTTTTTATCAATATATTTGACCGCAAAAAAAAATTTTCCAATGATTTTCTTTCTTAATTCTATCTGAATTTGCCTGATATAAGAAATTTGAAGAATGTCGCTTTTCGAAACGCCGGACATATTAGACTGTTTATTTTCATATACCGCAATAAAATACTTTCACTTTCACTGAATCAGATACACATCCTCTCGGGGAATGTATAAAATCGAATAATAAATCATTCAATACACGAATATAAATACATTCTTTTTATGTGTTTTTTACGGATGTATTGTTTTTAATATCTACTTTTGTTCTAACCCATAGTATTAACACCAATTATTTATAGGTTATATGAACTTAAGAAAAATTTCACTGGCTTTATGCTCAGTTCTTATTTTATCTGGATGCCAGAGGGATCTTTTCGATCCGGACAAAGCAATCAGTCCGCTTCCAGGCCTGCAGGTCCCGAATCAATTCGATTGGAAAACAACGTCAAACATATCTCTCACAGTTGAAGTCGCAGATGAATTCAACGGCACTTCAACCTATAGGGTAGATGTGTTCACCGCCGATCCAGAAAAGAATGAAAATGCATTACCGATTTCATCCGGAGCAGCAAAGTTAAATGAACCGTTCTCTACAAATCTGGATTTACCGCAGACGACTTCCCGAATTTATATCCGTCAAATGGATACAAGACGGCGTGTTTTAGTAAAAGCTGTGGATGTCAATTCTTCCACGCTGAAATGTGATTTCCGGAGTGTTCAGACTGCTGCTAAAAGCAGAACTGTATACGCAAGATTGTCAGAACAACATAAACAATACGAATTACCTGCAAACTATGAGGTTTTAACGGATTTGCCGGCCACCCTTACAGGGACTGCTAAGGCATATCTGTTTAGAGGAACTGCAAATAACAGTACATTGGAGATAAAGGGGGCTTATCTGTTTATTGAAGGTAATGTAAATTTATCTCAGAAGTTAAGACTTACTAATGGTGGACGTGTAATTATCCTTGACGGCGGAAAGTTCTCTATTGATGGAAGTGGAATTATAAACACTATTGATGGTAAGAGTACAATCGCAGTCATGAAAGGCGGAACATTTAAAAGTGAAATTCCTAAAATATCCACCTATAACTGTGACTTCGTTAATTATGGTACATTCATTTCAAATGAGTTGGATTTGGATGCCGGAACATTTTATAGTAACGGAGATTTAAATCTTTCTTCTCTCATTGCGAACTCCGAAGGCGAAGATATTACGATTGCCGGAGGTAAGGCCGAAATCGGTACCCTGACTGTGACAAAAGGAAATGGAACAGTAGAGGAAGGCGCTGAAGTAGTAGTTGATAATTTAAAAGTTAATACTTCCGCCAGATTTGTAAATATGGGGAAATTTAAGGCTAAAGAAGTTTATGTCGTTAAGTCCGAACTTTCCAATCAATGTAAATTTGAGGTTGAAAACAAATTTGAAATCAATAGTTCGACTTTGACATTGGGTGATGAAACATTCTTAGGAATAGACGGTAATGCAACATTCAGTATCACGGAGACCAATATGGGCTCAAAATCCGTATTATCTGTTAAAGAGAAAATGGTTGTCAACGGCAAATCATATTTCAAGGGCGTCGGTTCATCCAAGGCAGGGCTGTGGTTAAAGGGAACAATGGAATTAAAATGGCAATCGCTCTCTATTAAAAATGTAGAGTTAGTTTGTTCCGAAGCATACGTATCAAACTCGAATATCGTAAAAGAAGAGAATGCCACGGTTGTTACCCAGGCTACTATTACGATTCCGGCTAACGAATGTAACGGATCAAATACACCCGATCCGAATAACGATAGAGATGGAGATGGGGTTCCGGACGACCTTGATGAATTTCCCGATGATCCGAACAATGCTTTCACCGAAAAATTTAATGCTACATTCGCATTTGAAGATAACTGGCCGTATCATGGTGACTACGATATGAACGATGCTGTATTCGGATTAGATTTAGTATATAAACTGAGTGCTCAACATAAAGTGAATGAAATATCCATCAGTATGAATTTGCGTGCATTAGGTGCGAACAAAGATCTGGCAGCAGGTTTGCAGATGGATAAAATAACGCCGTCGCAAGTAGCTTCTGTAAGTGGATATAAGACGACAAACAGTTTATTTTCTCTAAACTCAAACGGACTGGAGAATGGACAATTACAAGCTGTTTTCCCTCTTTCTGACGATTTGTTCAAAACGATGGGGGTAGATTATTATAACATGGTAAATGTATTTATTAACGGAATAAGAAAAGATCCACAGAATGTGACAATAATCGTGAAGTTGGCACAACCTACGGAAAAATCTCTTGTCTCGATGGAGAACCTGAACGTCTTTATAGTATTAGGAAAGAGACGTGATATGGAAATTCATTTGCCGAACTACAGACCAACAGACCTTGCAAATCAGAAAGTTTTCGGACATGGAGACGACCGTTCGTTAAATAAAGGTTACTATCGCTCGCACAGCAATATGATGTGGGGAATTATGTTGCCGAACTCATCATTCCAATATCCACAGGAAATGGTTAGACTTACCGATGCTTATTCCAAATTCTCCGACTGGGCTAACAGTGGCGGTACTACCAACCTCGATTGGTATAACTATCCTGTCGAATCGAAAATATTCAAATAAAGACAAAAGAGGGTCGTAAGTTAGCTTACGACCCTCTTTTGTCTTTATAAACTCCTTTAAACGTTAACTCAAGTCTATTATACAAGAATTCAATTATTCATAGACAAAGGCCCTCCCTGTATAAAATCAAGTATCCTTATCTTTTCATATATTGAGAAAATATTTTCCTCAATATGCAACGATTATCCTCTTTCCTCCGTCTATTATAACAAATGGATACATCTTCGATATTCTTGATTGAAAAATGCCGTAAAGGAGATCGCAATGCACAACTTTTTCTTTACGAACGACATAGCAGAAGACTTTATTTCGCCTGTTTGCGCATTCTGGGAAATTCAGATGAAGCCGAAGAAGCAATGCAAGATGCTTTTTTGAAGATATTTACCCGTATCGATCAATATACACAAGAGATGTGTTTCGAAGCATGGTCACAACGTATAGCCATACGTACCGCAATCGATTATATTCGGGCAAAAAAAGAGGAATGTGTTCTTCTTTCAAATGACGGTGTTGCAGGAATCGAAGATGAAGACGAACAAAACGAAGACGATATACTATATTTCGTACAGAAAATCAAAAATGCGTTGGTTCTATTGCCTGCCGGATATAGAATTGTACTTTCTCTTTATCTGTTTGAAGGATACGACATGGAAGAAATATCGTCGATATTGAAAATAAAGCCAGTGAGTGTTCGCACGCAATATTTACGTGCAAAGAAAAAATTATTGGAATTAATGCCTAATATATAATATGGATAAACTTAAACAATTTATAGCCGATCATTGCACGGCTTTCGACACGGACGACTTGCCTTCCGGACATCAATTGCGGTTCAAAGAGAAATTACCTGCGAAAAGGATTATTTTTCAATCTCGTTATCTCTATTTTCTGAGTGTGGCGGCAGTAGTGCTGTTTGCATGCTTTATCTTGCCTTATACGCTCAATAATAAGCCTCAGACGATTCATTCAATAAATTGTCAGACCTCAGAAGATATGCAATATCTATCTATGTATTATAACTGGCAGTTATACGATATTTCAAATCAATTAAAATTAAAATTATCGAAACAGAATAGTCCCGGGGGCCAGTATTTGTTACAAGAAAGCACACGAATTCTAACTTCCGGAGAATATTTTGAGGATACTGTTGTACCTTCTCTTCCATGTACGCAACAATCGTTATTTGCCATAACAAAATTTTACAATGCAAATCTGGAGAGCCTGAATTTTATGTTGCAACAAGCGGATATGATAAATTTGAATTAATAAAATCACATAAGAGAGAATACATTATGAGAACATTTTTTTTACACAAACAAATTTTATGTTTTATGTTATTACTGTTTTCCGGTATATCTACAATAACCGCTGGGAAAGCAGATTATGAAAAGAAAAAAACGATAACGAAATCGTATATGGTATCAGCTTCGGATATGCTGAAAGCCGAAAATAAATTCGGTAGTATAACAATTGAATGTTGGGATAAAAATGAAGTGGAGTTTCATGTTACAATAACGACAAAAGCATCTAATGCTACTGCTGTAGAAGCACTATTAAAAAATGTGTCGGTCAATTTTTCGAAATCCGGTAATATTATATCGGCTAAGACTAAAATCGAAGGAAATGTAAAAGATGAAGCTAAAGTCATCAATGTAGATTACATCATACATATGCCAAAAGAAATGAAACTCAATCTGGAACAGGAATTCGGTTCTATCAGTATGCCTGATGAATTTAACGGACCAACTTCTCTTTCCGTTCGGTTCGGATCACTGAAAGGTGGAAATATCAATTCTTCTCTGAATCTATCTTCTCAATTCAGTAGTGTTACATTGGGAAACGTCGGCAATTTAAAATCAGACATGGAGTTTTCAGACAAAGTTGTATTCTGTGATATCAAAAATGCAATCATAAAAGGCAAGTTCTCCGGAATCGAAGCTGGAAATATCCAATCTTTTGACCTTATTATCGAACATGGAAAGACGGCTATTAAAAAGTGCGATAATATGCTTTTGGATGCGAAGTTCAGCGATATAACCGTAGATATTCTAACAAACTCAGGGGAAACCAAAGCTCTCAATTATGGCAATTTAACAATAAAAGAGCTTTTACCGAATTTCACTTTATTCAAAATCAATTATGAATACAGCAATGTTAAAGTTTTCCTGCCTTCATCTGCATCTTTCAATATAGAAGGTACTTCTTCTTTTGGCGATATTACTCTTAATTCGGCCTTTAAATTGACTTCCGGAACGAGTAAGGAGAACGGTCAAACAAAAATTATCTCCGGAAGTATAAATGGCGGAGGAAAAGGGATAATGGAGTTTCACGGAAAGTTCGGGAAAGGTTATATTCTTAAATTATAAAGTATACAGGGTGATATTAAATTTCGATTTATCAAAAGTACTGTACTTTAATAGTTTGATTCGATCTTTAATATTTACGATAAAAATTCTATTATTATAGACTTATATTCGTTTTCTTTTTGATATTGTGTCAAGTTATTGACTTCTAAATTTTCTGATGTACAGAACTGTTTCTATCTAAAACAAAAATCCTGCAACGTTAAATAGTTGCAGGATTTTTTATTATCGCTGTAAACTATATCTGATTACTTGTTCAGAGCCGTTGCAACATCGACAGCAACAGCAACGGTTGCTCCTACCATCGGGTTATTACCGATTCCCAGGAATCCCATCATTTCTACGTGAGCAGGAACTGATGAAGAACCGGCGAACTGAGCGTCTGAGTGCATACGTCCCATTGTATCCGTCATACCGTAAGAAGCAGGGCCTGCTGCCATATTATCGGGGTGAAGCGTACGACCCGTACCACCACCAGAGGCAACTGAGAAATACTTTTTACCCATTTCGTTACACTCTTTCTTGTATGTTCCGGCAACAGGGTGCTGGAAACGTGTAGGATTCGTAGAATTTCCCGTTATGGAAACATCAACACCTTCTTTATGCATGATGGCTACACCTTCACGAACATCGTCGGCACCGTAGCAACGCACTTTCGCACGTGGGCCTTTTGAGTAAGCTATTTCACGAACAATCTTAAGTTCGGAAGTATAATAGTCGAATTCTGTCTGCACATAGGTAAAACCGTTGATACGGGATATAATTTGTGCAGCGTCTTTACCGAGACCATTCAATATGCAACGCAAAGGTTCTTTACGCACTTTGTCTGCTTTTGCTGCAATTTTAATTGCACCTTCGGCTGCTGCAAACGATTCGTGACCTGCAAGGAATGCAAAACATTTCGTTTCTTCGCGAAGCAGACGTGCAGCCAGGTTTCCATGTCCTAAACCAACCTTACGGTCTTCAGCAACAGAACCCGGAATGCAAAATGCCTGTAAGCCAACTCCTATAGCTTCGGCTGCGTCGGCAGCTACTTTACAATTCTTCTTCAAAGCAATTGCAGCACCTACAACATAAGCCCATTTTGCATTTTCAAAACAGATAGGCTGTGTTTCTTCACAAGTTTTATAGGGATCGACACCGGCTGCATCACAAATGGCTTTCGCTTCTTCTATGCTTGCGATTCCATTAGCATTCAGCGCTGCATTAATTTTATCGATCCGGCGGTCATAGCTTTCAAATAATGGCATATTATTAGTTTTTTAAATTTTTGTTTACTAAGAAAATTGCAAATAATATATTCAAAACAATTACTCCTCCGCAAGACAACATATAGATTCCCTTCCATTTAGGAAGGAGAATAAAAGCAATTACGGAAGCAATGGCTATTATAACTATAAGTATTGTCAGGATTCGTATAATTGTTTTTTTATTCATGACGGGGATCGATGTATTTTGCAGCTTCGTCAAAACGGCCATAAGTACCTTTTGCTTTTTCCAAAGCTTCGTTTGCGTCGATGCCTTTTTTTATCATATCAGTAAATTTACCGAGATGGATAAATTCGTAACCGATTACTTCTCCATCCGCATCAAGAGCCATCCGTGTGCAGTATCCTTCAGCCATTTCAAGATAACGGGGACCTTTTGCTAAAGTTCCGAACATAGTACCAACCTGGCTGCGCAAACCTTTACCTAAATCTTCAAGACCGGCACCGATAGGCAGACCACCTTCAGAAAAAGCCGATTGTGTGCGTCCATAGACAATCTGAAGGAATAATTCACGCATTGCCGTATTTATCGCGTCACAAACGAGGTCTGTGTTCAATGCTTCCAGCAATGTTTTTCCCGGAAGGATTTCCGATGCCATAGCAGCAGAGTGTGTCATTCCTGAACAGCCGATGTTATCTACCAATGCTTCCTGAATAATTCCATCTTTGACATTAAGCGTTAATTTACAAGCACCCTGCTGAGGAGCACACCAACCCACACCGTGAGTTAAGCCTGAGATATCAACAATTTCTTTAGATTTTACCCATTTTCCTTCTTCTGGAATTGGTGCAGGACCATGGTTTGGCCCTTTCTTTACAACACACATGTGTTCTACTTCATGAGAATAAATCATATTCGCCGTTTAATGTTATAGTGAATAATAGTGTTCTTAATGCAGCGCAAATGTACAAATTTTTCCGCATTTCATTTTGGATTGTCGGGAGAAAGTTTTCAAGGTTTTCATCTTCCAAAATCTATAATCAGGCATTCTAAAAATCCCCATCTTTTTATGTATTTACGTACAACCTTAAAAGTGCTGTCATTCTATAGTCTAAAAAAAGAAATGCAATCCGGCGACGAATTGCATTTCCCTACTTAGTGAAGTATCTTTTATTTTATTTCTTTACAAAAGAAAATGTTGCTTCCGTTGTTTTCAATATATAAAATCCGGGAAGTAAACCTGCAATGTCTATCGGTTCTCCGTTATAATTGTTTATGGCTCGGATCACAGTTCCCTTTCCATCTAAAATTAATATAGATTCAGCTTCTACACCCTGCAATCTAACTATGTTTTCAGCCGGGTTCGGATAAAGTATAATCTTTTTTTCTGTATTTTCGATACCTACCATGTCTCCGTATGTAGCTGTCAGCACAATATCCTTGCCTGGCATCGTCAATGTTGTTTCGGGCTTCGTCACATCTGCCACTGATTTTACATCTCCCGTCCACTCTTTAAATTCTTTTCCGGCTTCTGGCTCATCGGCTATTATTGTAACGGTTTCGCCTTCGGTTGCGGTGGAGAAATCTGCATGTCCATTGTTTACCGTAATCGCATAACCCGCAGACTGGGTGATATTAAGAAGTACCGGTTCAACACCTACTCCCACTAATATAATTTCGGCATTACGCTTTTCTCCGGTAGTATTTTCGTCCACAGTAAGCGTAATCGTCTTTTTATCCAGAAGTTCATTGCCCGTGTTGTTATCCACTGCATTTACCGTAATCCAGTCCGTCTTGTCATATACCTGCCAGTAGGTGTTCGTATTGACCGTTATTGTTTTCTGGCTTCTTCCTTTGGAGAACTTCAATGTATCGTCTGCCGTTGTTTCCAATGCCAGTTTATAGGATGGCTTATATACACGTATTTCTTTAATTTTTGCTACGGCTCCAATCATGCAGATTTCATGTCGGGCATTTGGAAAACCCTGGGCCAGGGTCACTAAATTTTCATTTTCTCCATTCTGTGTCTGTGGTAGTATATATGTATCTTTTGCATAAAGTTTTGTCTCGAAAGAAAACGTAAGATTTCTGGGGCTCGCCCACCAATCTTCGCTACGAATCACAATTTTTCCGGAATTCGATTCAAAGCGGCTATTCAGGTTGCCGATTCCATCTTCTCCGGTTTCAGTTCCGGTCAAAGTGAAATTCTGGCTATTATCGATACTGATCGTCCATGTTTCTTCTTCCAGATAGGGAGAAGTACCGAATGTCTGAACCGCTCCCCCACTCCAAAATCCTCCGCCTCCGGAAGCTCTCGTGTTGTTATAGCATCCCGGAAATTCCGAAGGTTTCTTCCCGTCAATAAAAGTATTGATAGCTTCCATTCCAGAGCCATTTTCTGTTATGATATCTATACGGTTCCCTTCTATCGGTAATTTTATCGAATCATTTTCGACCATTACATCTGTTCCGACTTTATACACTTTTACCATTCCGTTAGGGTCATGATTATCTCCGGCATAATAACGGAAATGTCTTGCTGTCAAAGCTGCTGTCAGATAATTACCCTGCTCAGCAAAATGAATGTCATCGGATAACAATGTTCCGGATTTGGGAGTATAACAGTTTTCCTTTAAATAGTCGTACCATTCCTGACGACGGTTATCGCGCTCCAACCCATAGGTTTTACAATATCCGGGAATCGTCTGAAAAGACATTTTATTTTCCCAAGTCGACATATTCGTCAGGTCGTAATTCCAGTCACAACCGGAACCGCTACCATCATTTCCTCCGAGATGATCGGTTTGTATCAACATTTCTGCCGTCGTACATCCACGAATGATCCGCAAAATTGTTTCATAATAGGTATGGTGGCCCAGAACATGGAAGATTACCAGATCCGGATAATAAGTTGCAATATCCTGATAGGTTGTTCTCCATAAGACAGAAGAGGCAAAACCTCCTACGCCCAGACAGTTAACATCAATATCGGCATTCGGGTAAGCGGCTTTGAGAGCGTCTGACAGGGTTCGCCACCATTTATTGTTTCCATCGCTTAAAGATTGTCCGTAAATTGCAATTTTAACCTTTTTCGGATTCTCGGGAGTACTCGATTCCAGCAAATGCATTGTACGAGGCATCAATTTACCTAATTGAGCCGATTCTTCCAGACTGAGAGGAACCGGTTCCGGAAAATTTTCTGGATTTGGTATTACGACTTCGCTGAAAGCGGCAGCTGCATTCATTATGCTCGCCAACATTACGATGTAAAAGGTTTTGATCGTTTTTTTCATGATATTAAAAAGGACTTAATTGATTAAAAAATAGTAATGTCGCAAAGATAGATTTTTTATGCGAAAGTATTTTAAAAATTTTGAACTATTCTTTAATTGTTGTTTCTTTGTAACTGAATAAATTAAGAGGATTATGTCGTTTAAATCTTTCACTACTTTTATCTTATTATCGCTTGTTTTAGCCTCGTGCAAAAGTAATGAATCCCAATCCCAAATCATATCCGTTCGTGAATATGAAGATAAATTAAAGGCTGCCTGGATCGGTCAGATGGTCGGTGTCGGCTGGGCTGCTATAACCGAATATAAATGGATCGGTGAAATTATTCCGAAAGAGGAAGTTCCTGAATGGACACCTGACATGGTTAATCAATATGGGCAGGACGATCTTTACGTTGAGATGAACTTTATGGAGTCTATGGAAAAATACGGTTCCGATGTATGCATACGACGTGCCGGCATCGATTTTGCCAATACAGATTTCGGGCTGGCTGCAGCAAATGACCGTGCCAGAGAAAATTTACGGGCAGGTATTGCTCCACCTGCTTCAAGCCATCCCCGCTTTAATGTAAATTGCGAGGATATCGATTATCAGATAGAAGCCGACTATTCAGGGATTATAGCTCCCGGAATGCCTCAGGTTCCCATTTCCCTCGGTGAAAAGTTTGGGAGGCTGATGAATTATGGTGACGGAATGTATGCCGGTCAGTTTATCGGTGGAATGTATTCTGCGGCTTATTTTGAGAGTGATATCGAGACAATTATCAAAAAAGGGTTAGCTTGTATTCCCGACAGTTCGCAGTATACTTCTTGCATTATGGATGTTATCAACTGGTATCATGAAGATCCTATCAACTGGAAAGGTACTTGGAGAAAAATTGTCGATAAATACTATAATACGCTTGATTATCAACCGTTTCACCGCGTCAATCCTAAAGCATGGGCTGGTATTGATGCCAAACTAAACGGTGCCTTTGTAGTGTTGGGTTTATTATACGGTCGTGGAGATATAGATTCTACTTTTTATATTTCCGTTCGTTCGGGTTTTGATTCGGACTGTAATCCATCCAGTGCATTAGGTATTCTATTTACGTCAAAAGGACTCGATAACATTCCGGAAAAATATTATTCGGCTCTTGATGAAACTAAGATTTTCTCCAGTACTCATTATACTTTTCCTAAACTGATTGAGGCCTCGAAAAAACTGACTAAAAGTTTTATGGACGAATATGGTGGTAAAATAGAAAAGGGAAGTGACGACCAGGAATATCTGATTATTCCGATGCCAAAGCCTGTACCTTCCAAATTAGCCCGTTCATGGAATCCGGAACCACTGGATGAATCTTCTATCTATTACACCGATGCCGAGATGAAAGAGATAAAATTCCTGCCATCCTGTGCATTTGACTCCATACTGCAGATATTTGCTCCGGGATGGCTCATCAGCAATTGCACGACAGAAGCTACTCCCAAACTGATATCATTGCGAGGACGGGATAATGTGCTTCAAATGGCTTTCATAGAGAACGGAAGTTGCAATATCCGGCATGAATTACTTGTTCCCGAGACTAAAAATCCTAAACTTAAACTAAGTGTATTGAATGAACCGGGAAAGACATGGACATTGAAAATTCTGTTTAACTGGCAGCCTGTATATACCATCGAGGTTAACGATACTCTGACCAAAGACGGATGGTTCGACATAATTCAGGACTTATCCGAATATAAGGGTAAAAAGCTTTTTATTCTTCTTAACGGAAGTGAGGGCAGCGGTAATGACAGTAAAGTTTTTCTTAATAATTTGACTATACAATAATTTACTCGCTATGAAAAAGACTTTTTTCTTTTTTTCAGCTTTTCTGATGCTTTTATCTTCGTGTGGAGATAAAAAACAGGCAGAAGCTCTACAAATTGTACCCCAACCAGTATCGATTGATCGACAATCGGCCAGTTTTGAAGCAAACCAGATAAGTATTTCCGTATCTCAGGCTTTATTAAACAAAGATGCCGAGCTATTTGCCAAAACATTTACGATACTTACAGGCATTCAACCTCAAATGGCTGCCGAAAATAATGGAAATGTTGCCCTTACTCTCGAAGATAATATCCCTCAGATTGGTGATGAAGGATACATTCTGGAAGTAGGAAGAACCCATATCAATATAAAAGCAAATACTTCCGCCGGTATTTTCTATGGTTTGCAGACTTTGCTCCAATTACCGATTAAACAGGAATCCAATAAAATTACCATTCCTTGTGTAACGATTACCGATTATCCACGTTTTGCATGGAGAGGGAACATGATGGATGTTTCAAGACACTTTTTCACTAAAGAAGAGGTGAAAAAACAAATCGATCTTTTAGCTCAATACAAATTCAATACTTTCCACTGGCACTTGACAGACGATCAGGGTTGGCGCATCGAGATAAAAAAATATCCCGAACTTACAGAGCTCGGAGCATGGCGTATAGACGATGAAGATGAAAACAGCGAATGGGATTATTTTAAAACCATATCAAACGATCCCACCAAAAAACTCTATGGCGGTTTCTACACACAGGAGGAGATCAAAGAAGTTGTGCAGTATGCAGCAGAACGTCATATTACAATTGTTCCCGAGATTGAATTTCCCGGACATGCCAATGCTGTAATAGCCGTTTATAATTCACTTAATTGCAGTGGTAAACCATTTGTCCGTAATCCGGAAACGCCATGGGAATTTTTCGATCCATTGTGTTTAGGAAACGAAGATACTTATAGTTTCGCTGAAAATGTATTAAGCGAAGTATTCGAACTTTTCCCGGGAGAATATATCCATATAGGTGGAGACGAATGCAAGCGTAGCAATTGGGAAAAATGTCCCCGTTGCCGTGCCGTAATGCAGAAAAATAATTTAAAAGAAGCCAGCGAGCTACAGAGTTATTTTAATGAGCGCATTGAGAAATTCTGCATCTCGAAAGGAAAAAAGATGATAGGTTGGGATGAAATTCTTGAAGGTGGCCTCTCTCCTACTACAGCTGTTATGTCGTGGCGCGGGGAAGATGGCGGGATAGCAGCAGCTAAAGCCGGTCACAACGTCGTTATGACACCAGGAGAATATCTCTATTTTAATGGTTCGAATGATCTTTTGACCCTCGAAACCGTCTATAATTACGATCCGGTTCCATCTGTTCTGACTCCGGAGGAATCTCAATATATAATGGGTGCACAGGCAAATTTATGGGCAGAAGAGATGAAAACTTATAAAGATGTACAACGTCAGACATTGCCTCGTCTGCTTGCCCTGGCTGAGATAGACTGGACACCTAAAGAATTCCAGAATTATCAAAAATTCTGTAGTAAATTGCCTTATCAACTGGCATTGCTGGAAAAAGAGGGATACGAATTTTATATTCCTGCTATCGGAATATTGAATGACGATCTTTTCTATACGGATAATTACAATTATACTTTACCTATCGAGATAGAAGGTTTCGATGTCCGCTATACGCTGGACGGTAGTGATCCGGATGCTTCTTCACCGCTTTATACCGGTCCTATCCGCATAAATGAAACATCGACCATTAAAGTGGCACCATTCATGCCTTCAGGAAAACGCGGAGATATAAAAACAGCGAAAATAACCAAAACGATACTGACTCCCGCTGTTTCGGCTGAAAACGTACAACCGGGATTGGATGCGACTTATTTCAGAGGAATGATTTCGACACTGGCCGATTTTAATAAATTCAGCAAAATCCGTTCTTTCTCATCTTCGATTGTCGGGCTGCCGGAAGATCGTGATGCTGATGGTTTCGGTCTGGAATTCAACGGATACTTATCAATCGATGAAGATGGGGTCTATAATTTTGCATTGAAATCGGATGATGGCAGCGAACTATTCATTGATGATATCAAAGTAATCGATGCCGACGGAATTCATGGTGATAGTCCGGTATTCGGCAGAATCGCCTTGGCTAAAGGATTGCATAAAATCCAGATCCGTTATTTCGATAACGCTTATGGCGAAGCTCTTAGTCTGGAATGGGGAAAAGGTAATGAAAAATTGACTCCTATCCCACCGGATAAATATTTCCAGAATCAAAAATAACGAGTTCTTAACATAGAACGATAGAAAAAGCAATCCGGTTGGGTTGCTTTTTCTTTTCTGATCCGGCTCTTTTTTATTTCATTTATTCTTTGGACACAGAAGTAAACTTAAAATATGTATTCGAGAATATCTACAAGGATTTATCTATCTTTATCCATTGTTTAATTACCTAATTCGAGTGGTCATGTATAAAACACTGCTATCTTCTATTCTGTGCATTTTTTCCGTCTCCTTATTGTCGGCAGCATCAACCGTTTCTTACGATAAAAACAATCGCCGCTTCATTTTAGAAAACAATTTTGTAAAGCGGATTATCTCTGTCTATGACAGTGGAATATCTTCCACGTCATACATTATCAAAGAAAACAACTATGAAATGACAAGAGAAGCGTCCAAAGAATTTTCTTTTTGCCTGAACAACCGTCTATTTTGCGGAAATAAAGATTTTATCTTTTCCGATTACCAGATCTGGGAAGAAGATGGAAAAAGTCGATTGTCGATCGTCTTGAACAATCCGGATTGTAAAGTACATGTTCTTTATGAGATATATGATTCACATCCTGTTATCAGAAAAAACGTCACTATAACCAATCTATCGTCTTATACCTGCACCTTATCGGATTTATTCTGGGAACAATTAACCATGGATCCTTTGGGAGGAAAAGACTTAAAAGGATATTTCGGCAGTTATCTGTTTACTACACCTTACGCCGGAGGCAAACATGATCCCGCTGTCCTGCTCAACGGAGACAAGGCTTCCATTCTTCTGGGAAACGAAGCTCCTGGTATTTTAAAGTATACCGGATTATATACGACTGGCCAAAACGAGTTAACAATAGGAATGAATCAACGAAACAGCGACTATCCTTTCGTATACACACTCAACGCCAATAGTTCTTTCCAATCACCTTCGGGATTTATTCTCTCAACCATAAACAAACCGGACTTTATTTCTTTCGATTACGACCTTGCCGATTTCGTGCGTGAACAATTGCCGGTTCGTCTTTATCAGAAGAAAGAATCTCCCCGTTTTTTATATAATACATGGATGCCTTTCAAGTATTCAATCAACGATACTCTTTTATACCAGCTCGCCGACGATGTGAGCGATACGGGAGCCGATTATTTCGCTATAGATGATGGATGGCAGACTTATTACGGAGACTGGGATGTCGATCTGAAAAAGTTTCCTCAAGGATTAAAGCCTGTTTTTGACTATATCCGATCAAAAGGGATGAAGCCGGGTATTTGGTTCGCTCCAACTTCATTAGACGCACGCTGTAAAGTTTATAAAGATTTCAGCGATTGTACTGTAACCGACAAAAACGGAGAGCCCAGTAATCTACATGGTTGGCTAAACAACTATCCAGCTTATACGATGGATATTACCAATCCCAAGTGGTATAATTACGTTTTATCCAAACTAAAATCGCTTATAGTGGATAATGGCATAGAGTATGTAAAAATAGATTTGTCTGTAGTTAAGTCTGCGTATGTGACACAACCAGAACGTTCCGGTTCGTATAAAATCACGGAAAATAGTTCGGGTCGAGAAGCTTATTTATATAAGGGATACGAACAGCTGGCAAAACTTTCATCCGATTTATATACGATTTTTCCTGATCTTATCATCGATTATACATACGAACTTTGGGGTGACCATCATGCTATCGATTATTTTTTAATACAACATGCAGATCTCGACTGGATTTCCAACTTCAATGCTTATTCATCGAAAGGCATGCAGGAAGTACGTAATTTATGCAGACAGCGAGGACGGGTTATTCCATCTTCATCTATGCTGGTCGGGAATATGTGCTTCGATGCCCCGGAAAGCTTAACGGCTTTTATTTCCGGGTTCGGTTCTACGCCTTTGATGCTGGGTGATGCTCGACAACTTTCGAAAAAGCAAAAAGAATCTTTTAAATTTTATGCGGAATGGTTCAAAAAGATGCAGAATCTTTACAACATCATGGAATATTATCAAACAGGGGGGCTTTTCAACGATGTAAACGAGGGTAGCTGGGACGGATTCGCCCGTTTTAACACATCTTTATCGGGGGGAATTTTATGCTTCTTTCGAAATCACTCCGTAGAACCGTACAGGATTACAAGAGTGCCTTTCATCGATCCTTCAAAAGAGTATTGTTTAAAAGATGTATCCGGCAAAGAGATTGGGCGCTATAAGGGGATACAGTTACAGGAAGATGGCCTCCCGGTTTCAATAAAAGATCCGAACGGTTTTATCGTTATCGAAATATCAGCGATGTAACGCATTCTGCCTCACTCTTTTACTCTAATTTGCATCGTAAGCAACTTCCTCTATTTTCTATTTATAACTAGTGATGAGATTAAATAGATTACAATACCGAAATACATATTTCGGTATTGTAATCTATTTGCCTAAACTTCGTTTTTGAAGGAAAATATTATCTTTGTATATCCAGATGTATAGTAACTTATCAGATTTTTATATTTAACTAAAAACAAACCATGAAAAAAATTCTTTTTCTTGCATTTGCTTTACTGGCATTCCTGCAACTTCCGGCCGAACCTGCTAAATACGTATGGGATACGCCTACCGGAGAAGGGCGGCAACAATATGTCTATTTCAGAAATGAAGTAGAGCTTTCGGAATTGCCGGCAAAAGCGGAACTTAATCTTTATGCATATTCCCGCTATTCTCTAACTGTAAACGGGGAGTATATCAACTTTGGTCCGGTAAGAAGTACTCAGAAGTATCCTTATTATGATACCTATGATCTTCTTCCTCACTTAAAAACAGGTAAGAATGTTATAGCCGTAAAGGCAATGAATAACGGAATGGAAACGTTTCAGATTCCTTTCGGCTCAGCTGCCTTTATTGCTTGGGGAGAGATCGATGAAAAAGGTAAAAAAATAGACTTATCTACTCCGGGTAACTGGTTATGCCGTGCCGCGCAAGGTTATGCCCAGAACTCCCAACGTTACTCTTTTGCAAAAGGGCCTATCGAATGTTTTGATGCACGCCTGGAACCGGATGACTGGCAGGGTTACGAGATTACAGCGAAAGAATGGAAACGTCCTACCGTACTGAAAGATCAATCGAAATTCGGGAAATTAGCTCCTCGTTCAATCCCTATGCTTACACAGAGCATCATTCAGCCTAAAGAGTGCCTGCAATTATGCAAACGTGATTATTTCGGAACTCTTTATAATTTTCAGGTATTAGGGAACGATCTCTTTCATTCCTCTTACGGAAATGCGAACTCGGTACAGGCCTATACTTATATCTACTCTCCTACCGATCAGGATATAACTGCTCGTTTTTCTTGGGGAAACATATGGTTAAACGGAGATTCTTTATTACAAACCGATACAAATGTTCCTTTTCAGCATCAGAGCACTTTAGCACTTAACAAAGGGTGGAACCTGCTTTTCGCCGATCTCCAGATTGTATTCGGTGGTACGGAATTTATGATGGTACTTCCGGATGATAAAGGCTTGATGGTCTCAGCCGACAAAGGAAAAGACGAAAAGAAAGGTTTTGCGATTTCGGGCCCTAATGAAATAAAAACGGTAAGTGATCCGGCATCTTTCGTTCCGGAAGGAAAAAATAAAAAATGGGCGTTCGTTCCTTCCCAGAACACAATGGTTAATCCTGCTAAAGCTGTGTCTTGGATGCGTGAACGCCGGATGGTTGCACCGGATCCTATCAAGCAAAACGACTTTATTTTTTCACCAGACGAGTATAATAGTACGTTGTTTGACATGGGAGGCAAACAGCTTGCCCGTGTATTTGTCGATGTCATAGCTCCTGAAGGTGCTATTATAGATGTTACATTCAGTGAAGACCTCGAAAACGACAATGCGCATTTATACAGAATGTACACTGTAAATTCAGGAGTAAGATTCATTAGTAAAGGTGGACGCCAGCACTTCGAGTCGTTCAAGCCTTATGGATTACGTTATTTACAGGTTACCGTTTCAGAGAATTCTTCTCCTGTTACTTTAGAAAATGTAGGAGTAATCCGACAGGTTTATCCTTTTGAAAAGAAGGGCTCTTTCAGTTGCTCTGATCCACTGCTTAATTCTATATGGGAACTCGGATGGCGCACTTTACAAGTTTGTTCGGAGGATACGTATACCGATACTCCTTTCCGCGAACGGGGCCATTATGCCGGAGATATGTATCCGGAATATGCTATCTCTTTAGCGACAAGCGGTGATTCACGTCTGGCAAAACAATCTATAAGAATGTTTCTTCATACAGGTGAAAATGTTTATTTAGGAAACGGAGAACAATTAGGAAATGACTTTTCGGCCATTACTCTACTGGTTGCTTCTTGGGTCATAAGAATGACTGATGATCAAGCTTTTGCCGAAGAGATATACCCATATCTTAAAAACTACCTGCAGGTGTGGTACAATCACCGTACTCCGCAAGGATACTATCAACCAAAAGACGATACGTTTTTCGAATGGGTAGATATCGATAAGAAGGCGGCATTAACCCAGTTTCAGACCCTTATATACGCACTTAACAGGGAAATGGCCGGTATTGCCAAACGTTTAGGAGATACCGAACAAATAGCAATTGCCAATCAAAGAGCGGATGAACTGAAAGAGACGATCAATACTCTTTTCTGGGGAGGTGAAGCTAACGGTGTATTTCTGGATGGAATCAAAAACGGCAGGTATCTGACAACTAAATTCCCGAATTCGAGTGCTGTACCTATGGCATACGGAGTTACCGATTCTATTCAGGATCATGCAATTATGCGCTATCTGAACCATGCACTTATCCATATCATGTCACCGCAAAACAATAAGCAGTTGGTTACGTCTTATGGAGGATTTTATGCTCTTGCAGGACTTTACGCAAAAGAGAATGCAGCTACTGCGGAAAAGTTTATGCGTAAACATTGGGCTCCTATGATCTTTGACGGAGACGACACGGCATGGGAAGATTTTGACAGGAATAATACGAGTTGGACTCTCAGTCATGCATGGAGTGGTGCTCCGACTTATTATCTGTCAACACAGGCATTAGGTGTTCAATTAGGATTTCCCGGCGCTTTTTCTCCGGATACGATTACAATCGCACCTCAGAGCGAAACTTTAAGTTGGGCAAAAGGAACTGTTCCACATCCGAAAGGTATGGTTTCCGTAAGTTGGCGTGTAGGCGGTAATAATCTTTATCTGGATTATTCGGCACCCAAAGGTGTTCCGGTAAAAATCGAACCGAGAGGGCGACTGGCCGGTTACAATCTGATATTGAAGAATTTGTCCGAATAATTCTGTCGAAAAGAATAAAAATAAATTCAACTTACAATAGCCTTTCTTGTTATATACAGGAAAGGCTATTGCTTTCATAAAGCGGAACTATTATTCCCTGATTAGTTGTGATACAAGAAAAAATTGAATAGTTTTGTAGCATCAAGCCTAAATAAGATACATTTTTCTGAATCCATTCATTGATGATCAGTTTTGTAGAGATACTCGAATATACCGGAACTTTTGCTTTTGCCATCAGCGGTATCCGATATGCTTCTCTTCAAAAATTCGATTGGTTCGGGGCTTATGTTGTCGGTCTGGTAACTGCTATCGGCGGTGGTACACTCCGTGATTTACTGCTCAACTCCTCCCCTTTTTGGATGACGGAACCATCCTATCTTATTTGTACGGCGATTGCTCTGCTATTCGCTATCTTATTCGGTGAGAAAATCAATCACCTGAGTAATACGTTTATGATTTTCGATACATTGGGTTTGGGGTTCTTTGTCGTGGTAGGAATAGAAAAAACACTTGACGCTGGATTTCCGATGTGGACTGCCGTAGTTATGGGTGCCGCCACAGGTGCATTCGGCGGTGTTATAAGGGACGTTCTGCTTAATCAGGAACCACTTATTTTCAGAAAAGAAATTTATGCTATGGCTTGCGTTATAGGCGGAATTGCCTATTGGTTGGGAATAGAATTCCAGCTAAATGCAGCTATCATACAAGTATTATCTGCAACAACGGTAATACTTACCCGTTTATTGGCTGTACGCTATCATATCGGACTACCTGTTTTAAAGGGTTACAACGAAGGGAATAACAATTCGGACGAAACGTTCCATTCTAAATAATGTCTAAAATAAACTGCAAGACGAACGCAGAAGCAGGTTTATTAGATTATGCTGATGCGCAGCGTTTATTGCAAGCAATTTATTGATTAAAATAAAAATATTATGAGACTTATCATTCAGGAAAATTACGAGAAAATGTCGCAATGGGCTGCAAACCATGTAGCTAAAAGAATTCATGAATCTCAGTTAAAAAGTAATCGGCCGTTTGTTCTGGGATTACCTACCGGTTCAACTCCGCTCGGGATGTACCGTATTTTAATAGAAAAATACAGAGCCGGAGAAATTTCTTTCCGTAATGTAATTACTTTTAATATGGATGAATACGTCGGTTTACCGAAATCGCATCCGGAAAGTTATTACAGCTTTATGTGGAATAATTTTTTCAGCCATATCGATATAGATGAAAAGAGTGTGCATATTCTCGATGGAAATGCACGGGATCTCAACGCTGAATGCAATGCTTATGAAGAAAAAATCAAAAAAGCGGGAGGGATCGATCTGTTTATAGGAGGTATGGGGGTTGACGGCCACATCGCGTTTAACGAACCGGGTTCTTCTCTGTCATCGCGTACACGGATAAAAACGCTTACCGAAGATACGCGAATCGTTAATTCCCGATTTTTCGACAACGACATCAATTTAGTTCCTAAAACAGCTTTGACAGTAGGTGTAGCAACCGTTACAGATGCGCGGGAGGTTCTTATTCTCGCTAACGGAATTAATAAAGCAAGGGCTTTACATCATGCTATTGAGGAGGGTATTAACCATATGTGGACAGTGAGTGCTCTACAATATCATCCGAAACCGATTTTCGTTTGTGACGAAGATTGCACAATGGAGTTAAAAGTAGGTACGTATCGTTATTATAAAGACATTGAAAAAAACGAAAGACTTTAAAACAGCAAAAATAATTATCCGTATGTCAATAAAGAAACAGGCATCATAGAAATAAATATGATGCCTGTTTCTTTATCTATTTCAGATTAAATCAATCTATTAATCGAAAAATATAGCACTCAGTGATGCATTTACCCCTCGCACCTGATTGATTCTTAGGCGGACTGACCGGTCTATATTGAAAACAATATATTTTCCTTCGCCATAATTATCTACGATTTGTACCGGCATTAATAATTTCATATCGTTCAAATCAAAAACTTCAATTGCCGAGCGCCTTCCATCACGTTCCCAATCGACGAAATAAAGAGCAATCCGACTATTCTTTTGTTCTTTACATTTAATATCTACGGTCATAGTCTGATTACAAGCATGCGGATCGAGCGTAAATATGGAACCGATATTACGTTGGCTATTATCCGGCAAACCGGACATTAAAGCTCTGGTATCCGATGTATTCTCGGCTATGCGGATATTCCCGTTTTTCTTAAATTCGACATCTTCAACGAATTCAGGCAATCGGATACGATTTTTTTCATTTCCATCATAGTTGCAAAGTATATAACCTTCTGTTCCATACTTTTTATTCCAATTTCCTTGTGTAACAGAGTCTTGTTCCGGTATCTCATTATATGTATAATGAAAATTTTCTTTCGCAGTCAACGGCAATTCACCGGAATACCAGACTTTGATCTTATATTTGCCTGCAGGAAGAAGATCGTAGTAAATATATTCTTCATCTTCTCTATCTGCCGGAGATACTTTACCATTTAATGCCGCTTTTTTTATTACCCTACCAGCCTTTGGTACACCGATACTGGCAGAAGTCCCGGATGGTACTATAACTTCCCCGTGCCCTTTAAGAAGATCGAAAGATGCAAATATCTGACCGGATAACGTAGGTACCGAACCGCTCACGGATGTAAGATCCCGGGATAGACGAGGTTTAACGGAAAACGTTGCAAATCCGGGTGTCAAAGGCTTTACTCCGAGTATCTCTTCCGATAACCATTTGGTTATTCCCGCACTCCACGGATGCGTAAGACTGGTATATCCGCATTGGTTATTAACGGGGGCTCCATTTTCAGATATAACACTATTCCATGACGGACGGTAAACTTCGAAAAACGTAGTACCACCGTAACGTATCTGTCCTCCCCAGCAATCATCTATGGTAGTAAGAGCTTCATCATATTTATTCATACTGGCCATAGCCTGAATTATAAAATACTGGTTGAAAGGGGAATAGGAAAGACGTTGCAGGCGATCAGCAAATGCCCTCTCCCAAATAGCTTCTTTTTCTTCCACCGTCATAAATCCGGCATTCACGGCGTCGGATGCAGCAAAAACACCCATTGAGGCTTCCCACTCCGGATTTTGTCTGATTTTCTGACTTTTTTCCTTTACATAAGAACGATATTTCTTTGCTAAATCTACCCTGCCTGATGCCTCCATTACTTTACTAAATTCATTCCATGCCCGTATGGATACCATTTTGTAAGCATTCCGGGATTCCAAACAATTCGGATTTTCGAAACCTGCGCCAAGACGTTCATCCCATCCATAAAACACGAGATTTGGATTTTTTTCATAATGTTCATATGCTATATCCAGCTTCTGACAGGCATTATCCGTTAAAGTCTCCAATGTTTCTCTATCTCCTGTATAGTTGTAATAGTCGATAAGACTTAAAACCCAGTATAAAGAATAACTTGCAATCCCGTTAAACTGCGTGGATGTGTAAAAGAGATTTTTCTTTACAAAATCATAATTACCGAAGGCAACCATTGAGGCAGCCTGTGACGTATGAGCGTCACCTGTCCATGAATGGCGGTCACTGCGTTCCATCAGGATGGCACCGAAATAGTCTTTCAGAAGATTCAATTTAACATCATAGGCTCCGGTATACCATATACGCGTTAAGACCGGATCACTACAAGAAAAGCTACCTTCATAGTTTGTTGGTTTAATCTGACAAACCAAACGAACAGAAGATATTGTAAACGGATGATGCACCTGTTTGATATGTATCCAACCGAAACGAACACCTTCGTATAACTCACGGTTAAGTTCAAGACGATATGTATTCCCATGACGCACAGGTTTCGCTGTTTTCCGGGGATGTTGCGCACCCACATTAAAAACGGCAGGTTCCTTAAATTCACTTATGCTCATTTCGATTTCACCGTTCAAATCATCCGAATCAAACTCCAACCAACCAGCATTCACCTGCCCAAAATCAAACATCAGATCACACTCTTGCTCAATCCGGACAGGAAACATTTTCTTAGATGTCCGGGAGCCTGACAATGCATCAGACGACATAGAAACAGGCATAAGCGTATACGATTCAAGCTCATCGTCAGCCTGTGGATTTGCCCATCTATAAGCAACAAGCGGATCGGGCGATTCCGCAACAGATTTTCCACCAAAAGTTCCTTTTAAAGAGGGGTATAAGCCTTCTATCTTTTGTTCGGTTTTTAGATTTGATACAGAATTGCATCCGAATAAAAATACGCTTATGATAAAAATTGCAAATCTTATTTTCATATAAAATGAGAGGATTTATTACTTATTGAAAAATATCTCTATATAGATTTATTTATAATACCAAACGCAACTATCATTATAACTTTTTTTCCGATCGGTCGATACGGCTTCAATTTTATTTTCTCCGACTGCCAATCGAACATTTTCCCATGTTATTACAGAAACCTCGTCAGGTCTCTTTTTTCCTAAACTTTTACCATTTACCAGTAACTCGACCTCTTTTAAGTTTGAGAATACGGTCACTTTTATTTCGGAGGCTGAACGATTTAAATTCTTTTTCTCAGCAATATGGATCATTGGCTCTTCATTCCAATTCGCCTTATAAAAATAAAAAGCGTCTTTTTTTATTTTCCGGTCCATCGTCACCAAACCTTTGTCATTCCGACCATAAGTATCGCCCTCAGTACGTATAGAAGAACCGAAATCGAACATTGCCCATATAAACGTTCCCCACAGATATGGCCGGGCTTTTAATATTTTCCAGTTTTCAATATGATAATAGGTTTGCCAGTTTTCAGGATGCCACCAACTAACTGGTACGGAAGGAACGAGAGTGTCTTGTTGATGAAGAATACTTCCCCCTGCGCCATATTCACTTACTGCCATTTTTAATCCGGGAAATGCTGCGTGCGTTTCATCAGCCCATTTTGCCATACCTGACGGAGGGCCTCCATACCATCCGAAATATTTATTCCATGCAATCAGATCGGTTATTTCATTTATTTCTCCATCCTGAAAACTTGCCGCTGTTGTAAGACGCGAGGGATCATACCGATGAGCTATAGCATTCAGTTCTTTCAAATATTCAGTGGGGTTATCTCCTTCCATTTTCAATTCATTATACAATCCCCAGAAGCAAATAGACGGATGGTTAAAATGTTGTTTTATCATCTCTTTCAATTGCAGTTTTCCGTTCTCCCTAAAAGATTCACTATCGACAAAACCTCTGTCAAGATAACCGCCCGGCCCCACAAAAGGAATTTCCGACCATGCTATTATTCCATAATGATCCAACAAATTTAACAGATATGTAGCCTGTGGATAATGCGAAAGACGTACTGCATTTGCACCTATTTCCCGGATGATCGCCACATCTTCTTCATGATGAAAAGGACGAAGGGCATTTCCTACTTCATTGCGATCTTGATGGCGGCATATGCCTTTAAGTCTATAAGGTTCTCCATTTAAGTAGAAACCTTTTTCAGGATCGACCGAATAAAAACGAAGACCAAGAGGCTGCCGAAGCTGGTCAATAACTGTCCCGTTTTCTTCCAGGGATACAACCACATTATAAAGATAAGGATCTTTGGTTCCATTCCATAAATGAGGTTGTTTCATTAACAGTTCCATAGGCACAGGATATGCCGAAACGCCAGAAGGAATCACCACACTTTCCGTTTTCGAAAGAACGTTATTTCCCTTATCATCCAAAACATCTACTCTTAAATCTATATTACGTGATTGAATATCCGCATTCGAGACCATCGTCTGTACCTCTATTTCAGCCATCTCTTTCGACACTTTCTTTTGTAAAAGAGAGATTCCGGACGAAGCATAATCGAGCGGAGAAATACAAATCGGTTCCGTCACAAGTAGCTGTACATCACGATATATCCCTCCGTAAAAATTAAAATCTCCGACAAGGGGCATTACATCCAGCATTAAAGCGTTATTAACCCTTGCCAGAAAAATATTTTCCTTTCCATATTCCACAAACGGTGTCACTTCAAAAATAAAAGCAGTATATCCTCCTCTATGTTCTCCGACGTGTTTCGCATTGACAAAAAAATCGGTAACGGTATTAGCTCCTTCAAATCTGATAAAAAGACGTTTTCCCTTCCATTCGGAGGGGATTAAAATTTTTTTCTCGTAATTGCCTACACCTCTGTAATAATCGGATTTTCCTGAAAACGCATCCTGAGCATTCCATGTATGAGGTAAATCCACTCTTCTTTCAGAGCCTTTCGATGCCTGATAATTTAAACGAAAAGACCAATCATTATTCAGGGGCATCTCAATTCTTGCTGCCTGTACCTGTAACGATGATGTATTCAAAAGCAACAATATCCCCAAAACAAGGGAAAAGATTTTTTTCATGGTACTTAAACATATTATTTGAAACAAAGATAGAAGAATTCATTTACATTTTAAATTCTTCTATCATCCTATCAAACAAAAAAGATGTTCCGGAATTCCGGAACATCTTTTAGCATTATTGAGTTGAGTTTTGATTTTATTCTATCACTACAGCTCTGTTCAGATAAGGTTTAGCAAACATACTTTGTCCACCTTCTCCTACCGTCTTCAGCTGACTGGATTTTACTCCAAAGTCATTAACCAATGCGTCATAAACGGCCTGAGCACGCTTTTCACTCAATTGTTTGTTAAACGCAGGTGTTCCGGTTGCTTTATCAGCGTAACCTATTATAGTATACTTTCTATCCGGGAATTTCTTCATTTCATTTGAAATGCTTTCAATGTTTATCATATTCTTAGCATTGATTTCAGCACTGTTAATCTTGAAGAAAAGAACCAACGGAGAAGAAACAGGTTCTGCAACAGGTACTACTACCGGCTTGTTAGCAAGCCGAGCCAATGAATCAGCTGCATTCTGACAACATTCGAGCTGTCCGGCCAACTGTCCGACCATAGCATTCGATTGAGCCAACTGTTCCTGACAATTCATTACAGCTACTTCGTAGTTATACAAATCGGAAACAACAGGATTCGCTCTCTTGAATTTTTTATTGTTAATGTAGAAAGTAAAGCCTGCCGATGCTGATAACATACCGTTTACTTTAGCATGTCCGGCTATCGGAGAACCATCAAATCCGCGAGGTATAAGAGCTCCTCTCATTTCAATATTTATATCGAAATTTCTGGTAACATGAAAACGGTGAATCAATCCAAAGTTTCCTGTTACCGCATTTTTCTTCGGTCCACCAAATGCATGAGCATAACCGACACCGAAGGTCGGAACGATGTCATACACCCTATTCGGACGATAACCGTCAACCAAACTGAATAGATCCATCATAAAGTCTGCATGGACATTCATGTAATAGAACAGTTTTGAATACAACCCCAATTGTGGGTTAACCATATGGCCTATATAAGCATTATCGTTGTAGCCATATCCTTTAAACTGGAATCCGTTGGCCTGAATACGCAACCCAAAATACGGATTGAACCATTTACCGAAAGAGAGATCCACTTCAGGAGCAATTCTTTTCTTCATGCCTCCGTATTTGTCACCGGGGCCGAAAAACATCTGACCACCACCACCGATCGAGATAAACCAGTTATCTCCGAATCTATTCCGATTATAACGAACCAAACGATTGCTCGGTTCCTGATCTTGTTGAGGAATGTATCCTACCACAGTTTCCGATTCCACAACCTGAACGTCTTGTGCATTCATTAACAGTGGAGAAAAAAGTAAACCCAAAAGTAATAACCGTTTCTTCATAGCTTCAAATTTTAATTGTTTGTTTATAATAGCATATATATAATTAATGATTGTTGTCAATCTGAAAGTTTGAAGATGAAACTTGTGAGATATAAAAAACAATCTTGATTAAATAACATTACATCGTTTATTTTGTTTATTTCTTCTATTTTTAATGCCAGATTTTTCTTATTTTATGAGAAGAACATTCTCTATGGCTTCTTTTATAGATGCTTTCGGCAACGCACCCTGAGTCAACTGAGGTTTACCTTCCATAGGTATAAACAGAATAGTCGGAATACTCTTTATGGAAAATACAGATGATAGTTCCTCTTCATGCTCCGTATTGATTTTATACACATATAATTTCCCTTCATATTCGGTAGCGACCTCTTCCAATACAGGGGCAACCATTTTGCAGGGGCCGCACCAATCGGCATAAAAATCAATAATGCAAGGTTTGTCGCCCAAATATTTCCACTCTTTCGTTCCGTCTTCATAATTCATAACTTTTGACAAGAACATCTTTTTATCCATCTGAATAACTTTCATAATAATATCCTTTTGACGTTTTATTGATATATTTTAAACACAACAGCGGTCAAGAAGTTTTTATTCTATAGGAAAACCGGCTTAAAAAAACATCTATTAACACAAATAGGAATCTATACTTGTTTATGGTTTCTTCCTGAAGGAACTCTGTTTTAAAGCCGTTCTTCAAAGAAATATTGTATCTTTGCATATCAAAAAAATCTTCACGAGATGGTAAAAATAGGCTCACCGATGACCTCTACGGCGAAAAAAGTTTTGCTTTGCGGATCAGGTGAATTAGGCAAGGAACTGGCAATTGAATTGCAACGTTACGGTGTCGAAGTGATTGCATTGGATCGTTATCCGAATGCTCCGGCGATGCAAATCGCACATAGGTCATATGTTGTTTCAATGCTTGACGGTGCAAAGCTCCGACGAATTATAGAAGACGAAAAGCCAGATTTAATTGTACCGGAAGTCGAGGCTATTGCGACAACCACTCTTATGGAACTTGAACGGGAAGGTTATAAAGTAATACCGACAGCTAAAGCTACATACCTGACCATGAACAGGGAAGGTATCAGACGATTGGCTGCAGAAGAACTGAAAATACCAACTTCACCATATCGTTTTGCTTCTGATTTTGAGGAGTTCCAGACTGCCATCCGTGAAATAGGTATACCATGTGTGGTAAAACCCATTATGAGTTCGTCCGGACACGGGCAAAGTACCGTAAAATGTGAAGAAGATATTCTGCCGGCCTGGAAAGAAGCGCAGGAAGGAGGACGAGCTGGTGCAGGAAAAGTGATTGTCGAGGGATTTATCCGTTTCGATTACGAAATCACGTTATTAACCGTGCGTCATTCAGGTGGTACCTCTTTTTGTCAACCTATAGGCCATTACCAAGAAGGAGGAGATTACCGTGAATCCTGGCAGGCACAACCTATGAGCGACGAGACCTTACGGAAGGCACAGGAAATAGGCAGAAAAATTACCGGAGTATTAGGGGGGTACGGACTGTTCGGAGTGGAATTGTTCATAAAAGGTGAGGACGTAATATTCAGCGAAGTATCTCCACGTCCGCATGATACTGGTATGGTAACAATGATATCACAAGATTTATCGGAATTTGCCTTACATGCAAGAGCAATTCTGGGACTTCCTATTCCTGAGATAATTTTTTACGGACCTTCCGCATCGAGAGCCATTGTGGTTGAAGGGGACTCAAACAGTGTCAGTTTCGATAATCTGCAAGAGGTTCTTGCTGTCCCTGAAACTCAAATCCGGATATTCGGAAAGCCGGAAGTGCATGGGCACCGCCGAATGGCTGTCTTATTATCAAGGGGTCGTTCTGCCGAAGAGGCAAGACAACGTACACTGGCAGCTTTTAATGCCCTAAAAGTAGAGCTATGAGAGTAGTTCTCCGACTAGTACTTATAACTAAAATACATACTCTCTTTGCACCTTGTATTCTGATAAAATCGGGAATAACCGGATAATAAGCTAAAAAGTTTATCCGGTTATTTCTTTAAATACCTAATAAAGAAAAAACCAAATAAACACACGCCGCTAAAAGTCCGCTTACCGGAATTGTGAGTATCCAGGCTGTCATAAGGCTTTTGGTTACACCCCAACGAACAGCCGAAAGGCGTTTCGTCGCTCCAACCCCAATAATAGCACCGGTAATAGTATGTGTGGTACTTACAGGTATCTTCAGCATTTCCGTAATATAAAGGGTAAAAGCTCCTGCTGTCTCTGCAATCACCCCTTCCAAAGGGGTAACTTTTGTAATTTTTGTCCCCATTGTTTTCACAATTTTCCAGCCTCCGGACATCGTTCCAAGTGAAATTGCCGTAAAACATGAAAATGCTACCCAATCGGGTAAATCTGCTACATCATTAACCCCTGTTCCGAGTCCCATCGAATGAGCAGCTATCATTGCCGCGGCAATAATACCCATTACTTTCTGAGAGTCATTCAATCCATGTCCGACGCTAAACATAGCAGATGAGACGAGCTGCAATCTTTTAAACCAGACTTCAGCGGTATGTGGATGTGCATGCCGGGCGAGGTGAAGAACCAATAATGTGAACCCGAAAGCAATAACCATTCCAATAAGTGGTGCCAGAAAAATGAAAGCTACAATCTTAAGAATAATATTCAACTGAATAGCCTCAAAGCCATAGGCTGCTATAGCTGCACCGGCAAACCCGCCGATAAGCGTATGTGATGAAGATGAAGGAATGCCTTTCCACCATGTTATCAGATTCCATATAATTGCAGCAATGACGCCCGATAGAATAACTGGTAGAGTAATATATTGTTCTACTACTGTTTTAGATACTGTATTGGCGATTCCGAAACCGCCAATAATATATTTGGCTATAAAAAATGCGAGGAAATTAAAAAAAGCGGCCCATAATACAGCCTGAAATGGCGTCAATACCCTGGTAGATACGATAGTAGCAATTGAATTAGCAGCATCATGAAAACCGTTGATATAGTCAAATATTAGGGAAAGGACAATGATGATTATTAATAACTCCATGTGTATCAATCAATTTTATGCATACTTGACAATCAGATTTTTCAGAATCTTACCAACATGCTCCGCGGCATCTGTCGTTCTTTCCAATTCAAGCATAATCTCTTTAATTTTAATAATCTCGATACTGTCTTTCTCTTGTTCGAAAAGTTTAATAATAAAGAATTCATATACATCATCCGCTTGATTTTCTATCTCATGTAATTTGGAAGAATATTCGCGCAATAAAGCCGGATTTTTCCGGAACGATTCAAGTTCATCCATGGCTTTACTAATATAGACCGTTTCTTCTTGAATAAGACGACTTAATTCTTTGCCACTTTCTGAAATCGGATGAGGATTGTAAATAGCTATACGTTTGGCACAGCTATTAATGCCATCAATTACATCATCTATACTTGATGCCAGGTCATGAATGTCTTCCCGATCGAGAGGTGTGATAAAGGTAGTGCTCAATTCATCAAGAATCCGATGCGACAATTTATCTCCCTTCCGCTCCAATTCTTTTATTTTTTTATAATAATCCAGACGTTCTGCCGGTTGATCATGCTGTAAACTTTCTACTAAAACAACCGAAGAAGCATACAAAACTTCAGAGAGTTGCTTCAATAAAGGAAAAAACTTAGGTTCTTTTGGTGTAAACCTACTGAAAAAAGAATTATTCATAATTATAAATTCATTAAATTATCTTCTTAAACATCTGATTTATAAAGATTTTAATTATATCAGAGAATAAACTATTTATTTAATCTCATGTCATATCGTCCTACCATTCCTTATGCCGGCCAAATAGGAAGAATCAAATCTATTAAAAATCCAATATTAACTGTTTTGCCCAAAATATACTCTTTATGTTCTATATTAAAAAAGAGACTCCAATCAAATTATTCTCTGATTCAACGTGTCAACAATGATTAAAAATGAATTGGAACCAGTAACGAAATAAAGCAATATGGCATTCTATTATAGAAGCCACAATACCATTAAATAAGAATATGTCCAAGCATATAAATATAATACCGACAAGAAAATTGAGTCTGATTCGTATAAAAAGAGAGGAATATCCAGCTTTTCCCTATGATCCGGGAATTAAAAAAGTCCGAAATACGGGCGTTCAACACAGATAGATTAGTCTTTAATATTTTACAAGGATAATAGGAACGTGATAAAATAAAACGGCCACCTAAAATTCCCTCCTGACCATTATAATGACAGCTTGTCCTGTTGATGTTGAGTTTTTTACCAAATGATAACTGAATGACAGCTTCTGACTTAATAGAATGGAATAAATCATTACATTGCATATTCAGCGTAATATCATTATCCTGCTTCGTAATCTTTTGTTCTTTATCTTTATTAAGAATAGAAAAAATTCCTAATAATAAAAAAACTCCAAATAATGAACAACATACATACTTCATCATAACGGCTGTAAACATGTTCGCCAAAAAATGTATGCAAATTTAAGAAAAAGTATAGTATCCTAATCAAAAATACGGAACAAAAAGACATTTATAATTTAAGCCGTTATTGCTCATAATTACATAGAACTAACATAGTATATAAGTTTACTGGTAAATGAAAGGGAGGGGAAAGTCATATATTTATTTGGGAAACAATCAGGACTAATTCAGGCAAAGAGGGATATATCTTTGTTGAGACTTTTGTGTCAAAGGCTTTCATGCAAATAAAAAGAGTTGCTAAATGGAAAGCATATCAAAATTATATCAGCTAATTGTTATTAGCTTTTTGTAAACCATTCTTTGAATTCGCTTACTCTTACTTTGCTTATCAATACTTTTTCTTTGATATCAACGATACGAAGATTTACCGATAATCGATTATTAAACCATAAATCTATGTCTTGTATCGCGTCTCTCGATATCAGGAATTGACGATTAACGCGAAAAAAAAGATTAGGGTCCAAACATTCCGACAATTCATCTAATGTTTGTGATATCGTATATTCTTTACCATCTGTCAAAACCACTTTAACAATTCCATCCCGAATATAAAACAATAAAATCATATCGGTCGAAACCGGTAGTAATTTATCTCCTTTTACCGGTATCAAAAAATGAGACAGATAATTCTTTTCCTTATTTATAGCACGAAGGATCTTTTTCATCTCTTCTTCATAAGAATATGCAATAGGCTGATAAGGCCTAAAATAGCCAAGCTTATCAAAGGCTCTGCCAATATCTTCTTTACTTATAGGTTTTAATAAATAATCAATGCTGTTGACCTTAAACGCCCGGAGTGCATATTCATCATAAGCGGTAGTAAAAATGACTGGGCAAGTAATTTTTACGTGTTCGAATATCTTAAAAACCAGACCATCAGCCAGACTGATATCCATAAACAGTAAATCGGGCATAGCATGTTCTGAGAACCACTCTACACTTGCGGTTATACTGTCTAATGTTTTTACTATTTCGATATCCGGTTTTACTTCTTTCAGCAAAACTATAAGATCTCTGACAGCCGCTCTTTCATCTTCTATGATAATAACTTTCATAAGCTATTTATGAATTAAAGGAACTCTAACTGTAAAACAAGCATCTTCATTTATTTGTATTTCCTGATGGAATAACAACTGGACTCGTTTAGACAGATTTGCAAGCCCCACTCCTATTCCGGAGGTTGGAGTCATTTTTTCTTGTATCGGATTCGAAACTGAGATACCCCTTTCTTTGTCCGTAAAAATAGATATTATTAAAGGTCGGCGACTGCTGATTTCATTATGCTTTACAGCATTTTCTATGAGCATTTGCACTGTCATAGGAGGTAAATAATATTCTTCCAATTCTTTATCTATCGAAATATTAAATTCAAGATTCTCCTCATACCGCATTTTAAGTAAAAAAATATATGCTGAGACAAATTTCATTTCCTCACGTAAAGTCACTATTTGTGATTCGTTTCCCTGTAAAGTATAACGCAATACGCGAGACAATTCTAAAATATATTCCTGGGCTTTTTCCGGATCTTCCCGTACCAGCGAACGCAAAGTATTTAACGAGTTGAATAGCATATGCGGATTCAGCTGATTCTTTAATGCATTGTACAAGTTCAGATTATTTTCAGCCTGCAATTGTTGATTTTCCATTAAAAACTGTTGTTGTTGCCTTGTCAAATACAATATATAACAGCTCCCCGTAACGATACAGGATATTATAAAATCCCTCAATGGATGAAGATAGTTATGTATTGTCGCGTCTATTGCCGGTATATGTAATGTATGATGCAAAAAAACAAAACAGGCTCCTAACATATTACTTAATATCCAAGTGAAAATGAAAGAAAAAATTACAATTTTCCATGTTATCTTTTTTCGCCGATTATCGAAATGAAATAATACCGTATTAGCCCAAAATAAAAACAGAAGCGAAAAAAAGTTAAAAAAAACTTCGCTGATAATATCGGCTGTTTTCATACCCGGAAATAACATATTCATTTCCAGATAATCAAATAATGAAATAAATTCCGGAAAATGAATAAGTATGGCAACCATCATTGAAATAGCCATGACAACAAAAATGTATTTATCTATCAAGATAAAAGCTGCCTTCTTCATAATTACATGCAAAAATACTATTTTTTCAATCTTGCTGTAACATACATTCCCGGACGAAACTGAATATTCTTGTCTTTTACACGTGCATATACATCAAGTGACCGACTTACTTCATCGATTTTCTGACCAATTGAAATTACTGTTGCTGCGAATATTTGATCGTTCATCCCATTGACTTTAAATTCGATTTCAGCACCCAAACGAAGTCCGTCCAAATCTTTTTCATAGGCGACAAGGCGCAGCAGCGTGCTTTTTTTATCTATTATTTCACAAAGTGGCTCACCGACATTCACATATTTACCTGTATTTATAAGGATATCTCCGACATAACCACTAATAGGCGCCTTTACCTGCAGCGTTGACTGTATCCCTTCAGTCAATAATTGTTCCGGTTGAACGCCTAATAGTATAAGTTGTGCTGCCGCAGCGTCTTTACGACTTTTCATAGAAAAATAATCGGCTTTGCTCTGTTGAAATTTTTTCTGTGATGCAGCCTGTTCCAGCGATAATGCTTTTTGCCTCTCATATTCAGTCTCCAGATATTCCTCCTGTGCATAACTATCAAGATATGTCTGTTGCAATTGAATAAAATCCGGATTCTCAATTGTTGCCAATACTGTATTTTTTGAAACATAGTTGCCCGGCAATAAATAGGTGTTTTTAATAATACCGCCTATTGTCAACGATACCGTTACAAAATCGGACGGAGGGACAATCATCGTTCCGTTAAATGAAATTTGATTGGGCTTGGAGGTTGCTGATGTTTGTATATCAACCTGTTCGGATATTGTATCCGCTTTCGTTTCCAATTGTTCTAAAATTTCTTCTGCCACGGGCATTTTTTCACCTGAATTACAAGAGAAAATGAATAGCAATGCTAAAAGAAAGGTTATTTTATTCATTTTATTCCTTATTTAAACAATTCATATTCGAGGGCTGCAACATTATACCGATATACTGTCTCTATATATCCGCGACGAATGTCGCGCGCCGTATTGATTGCCTGTATATATTCAATTATGTCGATATTACTTTGTTTTAATTGCTGATGTGCGGTTTTTATCAATTCATCGGCTTCCGACAATGCCGTTTGGGTATAATATCGCAAGTTTTCATTATTACGCCGAAGTAGTGCCCGTAATTCTTCGGTTTTATTTGACAATTCACGTATATTCGCTTCCATTTCTGTATGTTGCATATTTGTACGTATCCTTTCCTGTTTTATTCTACTTGCCTGCGTTGGGAACCACAGGGGGAAAGATATCCCCACCATCCATGCATTTAAGCCTTTTAGAGGTAATATATCCTGACGTATATATCCTAAAGAAAATTCAGGAAAGAAGCGGCTTTTTTCGATCTGTAGCATTGCTTCTTGTTGATCCATACGGCTCCGGAAATAATTTACATGACTTTGAGATAGCGTCATATCTTCGTCATTTACTATGTATAAAGTCATCGCCGTATCCGATGGGAGAATTTGCTTGTCGGTATAACATGTCCAGTTCAGACGAGCAATAGCCATTTGTAATTCTTCCTGAGACTGGTATAATTGATTTTTCATTTCTGCCGCCAAAGTCGATATCATATTTTTTTCAAGCCGTGTTATTTCACCTTGCTGATAGCGGGACTCTCCGACTTGTTGCAATTGTGCGGCCAAATCATTCTGATCGCGATACATATTGTTCAGATTCAAAGCATATAAATAATAAGCCCATGCCCTTTTAACTTCCGCTTTTATCTCTTTCTCTACTAACCGCTTATAATAAGTAGCGGTTTTTATCTGCCGATTTATCAAAACATTTTTGTAAAACGGGGTAAGTAATGACCCCAGATTTTGTTGCACAGTGATTTCCTTATCTTTCTGCAATTCGCCATTTAATTGCCCCCATGAATAACTAAACGAAGTCGGTGTCAATTCCATTATTTCTCCTTTGGCAGCTTTTGTCTGGGAAACAGCCGCCCCGGCATTTTTCAATCTGGGATGATTAGCATTCGCTATTTCAATTGCTTGGTCAAGCGTTACCATTTCCTGACCTTCAAGTACAAAAGGTAGGTTCAATACCTGAAATAATAAGAAAACCATAACAATCTTTTTGACCGGATATCTTTTTAAATAAGGCGTATTAACTATTTTGTAAAAAACCGGAATTATAATCAATGTCAGTATCGTTGATACAATCAAACCGCCAATAACAACCGTAGCCAATGGCCTTTGTACTTCTGCACCTGCCGAAGTTGTCACTGCCATCGGTACAAATCCTAACGATGCAACTAATCCTGTCAAGAATACAGGTCGTAACAAATGTGGCGTTCCCTGTTTTATAATCCGGTTGGTGGTTAACGGATATTTCGTCCGTTTTTTCAGCATATTGAAATGGTTAATCATAAGTATTCCGTTTAGAACGGCAACCCCAAACAGAGCCACAAAACCGACACCAGCCGAAATACTAAAAGGAAGGTCTCGCACCCATAAGGCTAAAATTCCACCAATAAGAGATAACGGAACAGTAGAAAAAACCACAAACGTATAGGTAAGACTCTTAAATGCAAAGAATAACAATAAAAGGATCAACAATAATGCTACAGGGACTACTATTAACAATGTATCAATAGCATTTTGAAGGTTTTCAAACTGACCTCCGTATTCAAAATAATACCCAGGCTTGAGCTTCACGTTTTTATCTAACGTCTGTTGTATTCCTGCAACAACTTTCTGAATATCAGCATCACGCACATTTACTCCTATTACAATTCGCCGTTTCGTCGCATCTCTGTTAATTTGCAACGGACCATTTATGAAATCAATATCGGCAACTTCACTAACCGGAATTTGCACATCTTCCGAAGAACGGACAAAAAGTTTATCCAAATTGAAATCGACAACTTTTTCCTGGTCTAAACGGACAACGAGATCAAAACGACGTTCATTTTCAAAAACGACACCACCTTTTTCCCCTGCATATGCCGTACGGATAATTGTATTCAATTCCTCTATATTAATGCCATAGCGCGCTATTTTATCCCTACGATACTTTACCACTAATTGTGGTAAGCCCATAGCTTGCTCTACAATCACATCAGAAGCTCCCGGTATTCGAAGCATATAATCTGCGGCCTCTTTCGCTTTTTCATATAACTCTTTCATATCTTCTCCATAGAGTTTTACTGCAATATCGGCTTTCGCTCCTGTCATTAGTTCATTAAAACGCAATTGTATAGGCTGGCTAAAATTAAAAACTGCTCCTTTTACCGGATCTAAGGCTCGTTTCATTTTCATTACTATTTCCGCCCGGCTTTTTGCACTAGTCCACTCTTTAAACGGTTTCATCACAATCATAATATCGGCATCCTCGACAGCCATAGGATCCGTAGGCACCTCAGCCGTACCTATTTTTGCCACAACATGCTTTATTTCAGGAAATTTATCCAATAATATTTTCTGGGCTTTTTCCGACAGTTCAATGCTTTTGCTCAACGAACTACCTGCAGGTAAAGTCATTTGCATTGCAAAATCGCCTTCATCCAAGGTAGGGATAAACTCTGCTCCTATTTTAGTAAAAAGATATAATGACAATGCTAATGTCAAAAAAGCAACTGTAATCGTAGTCCACTTAAAATGAAGACAAAAATCCAGTACCTTCTTATAAATGCGATTCAACCATTCGAAAAAGCAGTCGGAAAAAGTCCGTTTCACAACCGAATGACGTTTAAGAAAAAGAGATGCCATCATAGGTACATATGTCAAGGATAATATCAACGCACCCACTATACAAAAGATCAGCGTTTTCGCCATCGGAATAAAATATTTCCCTTCTATTCCTGTTAATGTCAATATCGGAAAAAAGACGATTAAAATGATGAACACGGCAAATGTGGCAGAACGAACAACACCGGAAGCTCCTTTTTCAACCTCATAATCCATCTGATTCTTAGAGAAAGTGCCGCTCTTAAGCTTTCCGGCATATAAATGAGCAAGTATCCCTTCCATAATAACAATAGATCCGTCTACTACGATTCCGAAATCAATCGCACCCAGACTCATTAAATTAGCAGAGACATCGAAAAGGCGCATCATTATAAAGGCAAATAACATTGCAAGAGGAATAACAGATGCCACAATGAGCCCTGCCCTTACATTCCCCAGAAAAATAATTAATACGAGGAAGACTATAAGTGCTCCTTCTATCAAATTCGATATTACAGTCGATATATTTCTACTTACTAATTCCGAACGATTCAAATAAGGTTGTATCGAAATTCCTGCCGGTAATATTTTCTGTATTTTGTCTACTCTTCTTTCCAATTCTTTCGTTACAACATTTGCATTCGCACCTTTCAACATCATGGCAATACCACCCACACATTCACCGTTTCCATCTTTTGTCATCGCTCCAAAACGTTTGGATGCACCAAAACGAACTTTTCCGACGTTCCTTATATAAACAGGAATTCCATTACGATTGGCAACCACAATCTGTTCAATATCTTCCGTTTTGGCAATCATCCCTTCCGAACGGATATAATAGGCCCGATCGATTTTCTCAATATAACTTCCTCCGGTATTCTGATTATTTTTATTCAATGCTTCAAAGACTTCTCCGATTGTAATATTAAGGGAGTAAAGAACATCCGGATCGACAGCTACTTCATATTGTTTTAAATAGCCCCCGAAACTATTAATCTCCACAATACCGGGAATTCCGGAAAGTTGCCGTTTAACAATCCAGTCTTGAATTGTACGTAACTCCATGGCGTCATATTTATCCTCATAACCCGGTGCGACCTGAAGTACATACTGATAAATTTCACCTAATCCGGTAGTTATCGGCATCATTTCGGGAGTTCCAAGTTCCGGTGGTATTTCTCCTGCAACCGCCTGAATTTGTTCGTTTATTAATTGCCGTGCATCCAAAGTCGGGACATTATCTTTAAAAACTACTGTAACCAATGACAAACCAAAACGTGAAACGGATCTGATTTCTTTCACATTCATAATATTACTCATTGATATTTCAATGGGAAAAGTGATAAGCTGCTCAACTTCCTGCGGTGCGAGTGTGGGCGATACGGTTACAATTTGTACCTGATTATTTGTAATATCTGGTACGGCATCGACCGGAAGAGTAAGCATTGCATATATGCCGCCGATAAGAAGAGCAAGTGTTGCTAATCCAATAAATAATTTTTTCTTTACAGAGAAACAGACTATGGCCTCAAACATTATTCCAACCTTTTATGATGTTATAAAGGTAATATGATAAAAAATGTTTCGGTTTCTAAAACGAATCAACCGGAAAATATAGAGGATGAATACGACAATACTGAAATTGAACAAGTTCTCCGGATAACTTATTGTCTTTTACAATAGCTGATTTTAGGACACAATAGTTATCTTTGTATTGATTATATTTATCAATATTTTACCCATACATGAAAAAAGGATGCCCTCAAATACATTTATTGCGATTCCGACGCTGGACGCGTAAAGGGTATGCTGTTTTCTCGGGACTAAAGCATAACGTAACAATCGGAGCTCTTCATGGCGGAGTAATCAAAAGGTTAAGTAGAAAATGTGACCGGCTTATCTTATGGTCAGAACATTTTACCTTCAATAATGACGACTTCACCGAAGGTGAATATAAAGATGCTATATTAAACGAATTAGCACAGGAATTGCCTCTTAACTATCAGGAAGGTAACGAATGCTGTTGTACCCCGTATTTTAAACCTATAACATATACAAGCGATAAAAGGAGTGTGATATCTCTTTTTATCGCTTTTTATTTATACAAAAGATTTCATATATGATTCAGAAATTAAAAGATCGTGTTCTATCTGGGGAACATATAAATAAATCGGAAGCCCTGACTTTATCTCAATGCAGCGATAAAGAGATGCTATACAAAGCTGCACATGAAATCACTCGATATTATCTGGGCAATTTATTCGATACATGCTCGATTATAAATGCTAAATCGGGCAATTGTACTGAAAATTGCAAATGGTGTGCGCAATCGAAACATTACAGAACTAAGGCCGATATTTATCCATTGGTTTCAGAAGAAGAAGTCCTTCGTCATGCACATAACAGCGAAAAATATGAAATCACGCGTTTTTCTATGGTCACAAGCGGCAAACGAATTTCAAAAAACGATTTAAGTAAAATTTGTTCTACATTCAGGCGGATCAAAAAAGAGACCGGCCTCAAATGCTGTGCTTCGATGGGGCTATTAAACAAAGAGGTTCTTTCAGCCTTAAAAGAGAGTGGTGTCGAAAATTATCATTGTAATATAGAGACTGCGCCATCTTACTTTAAAGAACTCTGCACGTCACATACGACAGAAGAAAAAGTCAAAACGCTGAGAGCTGCAAGAGAAGCCGGAATGCGTATCTGTAGCGGCGGAATCATCGGAATGGGTGAAAGTATGGCACAACGAATCGAGATGGCTTTATTCCTGAGAGAACTGGAGGTCTATTCTATTCCCCTCAACCTGTTGCAACCGATAAAAGGCACGCCATTAGAACATTCCCGGGCATTAAGTGAAGAGGAATTACTTACCTCTATCGCATTATTCCGGTTTATTAATCCGAAAGCGTTTCTCCGATTCTCAGGAGGCAGGGCTTTAATGTCTCCCGATGTGCAGCGTAAAGCTCTTTATATCGGAATAAACGCTGCAATCATGGGCGATTTGCTGACGACTTCCGCTTCACAGGCAGCCGAAGACCGGATTCTATTTTCCACAGCTGGTTATTCCCTTTCCGAAAATACAGACTGGATAAAATAAAGCTTACAAGAATTATTATGATGACAACAGAAGAGATACTACAAATCGATAAAGAGCATATATGGCACCCTTACGCATCCGCTACAAATCCGCTACCGGTTTATCCGGTGAAAGAGGCCAAAGGAGTAAAACTGATTCTCAATGACGGACGTGGGCTGATCGACGGGATGTCTTCGTGGTGGGCTGCCGTGCACGGATATAATCATCCGGCATTAAATCAAGCAGCTTTGGAACAACTGAAACGGATGTCGCATGTAATGTTCGGTGGTCTGACTCATGAACCGGCAGCGAAACTAACGCAGCAACTCTTACAAATGCTACCTCCTTCCCTATCCAAAATATTTTTCTGCGATTCAGGTTCCGTGAGTGTGGAAGTTGCTATGAAAATGGCCGTACAATATTGGTATGCTTGTGGTAAACCGGGAAAATACAAATTTGTCACCATTCGCTCCGGATACCATGGCGACACATGGAATGCAATGTCCGTGTGTGATCCGGTAACCGGCATGCACACCCTTTTTGAAAACAATCTGCCCAGACAGATATTTATTCCTTCACCATCCGTTCATTTCGGAGAAGAGTGGAGCGACGAGGCTATTGTTCCACTACAAAATATTTTGGAGAAACATCATAATGAAATTGCAGCCCTTATTCTGGAGCCTGTCGTACAGGGCGCCGGAGGCATGCGGTTTTATTCGCCGGAATACCTGGTACACGCTAAAGCTTTATGCAAAATGTACGACGTCTTATTAATCCATGATGAAATTGCTACAGGATTCGGACGCACCGGAAAATTATTCGCATACGAATATTCCGATACAGTACCTGATATTATGTGTATCGGGAAAGCTTTGACCGGCGGCTATATGACAATGGCTGCCACGATATGCAATCTTCGTGTTGCAGAGGGAATATGTTCCGCATCTCCGGGCGTCTTTATGCATGGGCCTACCTTTATGGGAAATCCTCTTGCCTGCTCCATCGCCTCAGCATCACTCTCTCTACTGCATCAAAACAACTGGCAACAGCAGGTGAGCTTCATAACAAAACATCTTTCAAAAAATCTATCCGCTGCCAGAGAGATAAAAGGGGTTACTGATGTAAGAGTATTGGGTGCCATCGGGGTTATCGAAATGGAGAAGCCCGTAAATATGGAACGGTTACAACCCATGTTCGTCGAAGAGGGAATATGGCTGCGTCCCTTCGGACGACTAATCTACACTATGCCGCCCTTTATCATCACACCGGAAGAGTTATCTTTCCTAACAGATAAAATGATCCGAGTAGTATCTCATTACGCTAAAACATTGTAACCATGAACCGATTTCTGAACGAACTTTCCGCATTAAAGGATAAAGGAAATTTCCGCACGTTACCTACATTAAAACATAAGGGAAAATACGTGCAGACTTCCGACGGGCTATTACTAAATCTCTCGTCGAACGATTATCTCGGATTGGCGGCAGAGCAGGATTTAAGAGATGAATTTTTTCAGGAAACAGGAACGAACGAACTTTTATCGTCCTCTTCTTCCCGCTTACTGACCGGGAACTTCGAGGTGTATGAAGAGCTGGAATCGTTTCTTGCAGAACGATACAACCGTCAGGCTGCCCTATTATTCAACAGCGGCTATCATGCCAATCTGGGAATTCTTCCTGCTTTATCGAACAAACATACCCTTATTCTCGCCGACAAACTGGTACATGCCAGTATCATAGACGGCATTCAATTATCAGGAGCTGCCTACAAGCGTTATAAACATAATGATTATGAACATTTACAAGAGTTGTTGAACCGATTCGGCACGCTTTACGATATGATTATCATCGTTACAGAAAGCATTTTCAGTATGGATGGCGATAAAGCTGATCTGAAGCGTTTAACGGATATAAAAAAATCTGCATCCAATATTTTACTGTATGTCGATGAAGCACATGCCGTAGGTGTAGAGGGTGAGACTGGGCTGGGCCTGGCCGAATCGCTCGATTGCATTTCCGATATTGATTTTCTGGTAGGGACATTCGGAAAGGCTCTCGGCTCAATGGGGGCTTATGTTATCTGCAACAGTTACTTCCGGGAATATCTTATCAACCGTATGCGACCTTTAATTTTCTCTACGGCCCTTCCACCCCTCAATGTTGCCTGGAGCTTATTCCTCTTCAAACGGCTTCCATTATTCAAAAACAGGAGAGTACAATTAAAAGAGTGTGCAGAATGGATGCGGAAAGAATTAAGAAAGATAGACGCCGGATTAATCAGCAGTAGCCATATAATCCCCTTTATTACAGGAGATAACGAATCGACTATAGCCTTATCTTCAAAGTTGAAGGAGTCCGGATTTTTCGCTCTTCCGGTACGACCGCCTACGGTTCCGTCAGGAAGCGCCCGCATCCGTTTTTCTCTTACTGCCGATATTACGATAACCGATTTAAAACATCTCATAATGTTATTAGAATGGAAGTAAAGAAGCTTATAAGCAATAACAAAAATAAAGTTCTTCTCTTTTTTGCCGGGTGGGGTATGGATGAGAGGCCGTTCTCTCATCTCGGGTCAAAAGATTACGATGTTTTTATCGCTTACGATTACCATTCGTTACATTTCGATCCGACCCTCTTTATAAATTACAAAGAGGTATATATTGTAGCATGGTCAATGGGTGTATGGGCTGTTTCCATGATTGCCCACACACTCAATATAAAAAGCGCCGTTGCTATCAATGGAACGGAAAGACCTGTAGATGACCTATACGGCATCCCCTGTCCTATTGTTCAGGGGACGCTGGAACAGCTTTCACCCGAATCTTTATCCAGATTTAACAGGCGTATGTGCGGAAACCGTTCCATCCTCGATTTTTACAATGCTTCTTTTCCTCTGCGCACTATCGAAAGTTTACGAAAAGAGTTGGAGTCCATCTATGCTCAACGCAATCAGGAGCCAACGAATTCCGTGCCTTGGGAAAAAGCGATTATCGGCGGGAAAGATTCTATATTCCCTCCGCTTAACGGCTTACGTTTCTGGAAAACAAAAGAGAATGTCTCACTAATCTCAACAGATACAACTCATTATCCTTTTCATTTATGGAACAATTGGGAAGAAATTATCAAATGAGTAATAAAGAACTCTTGCAAAAACGCTTCGGGAAGGCTCTGAATACCTACAATGATCATGCTGTAGTCCAGTTTCATATTCATGACAAGCTGCTTTCGTTCCTATCAAAAGGAGAAAAGAAACACTTTAACCGAAGTATTGAGATCGGTTGTGGATCAGGCGAATTAACCAAAAGAATATTACATTCCTTTTCAATAGAAGAAGTATATCTGAACGATATATGCAAAAAATGGGAAAACGTACTCGAACGGAATATGAAAGGTTCTTTCAAGAAATTCTACCATTGTGACGGAGAGGATTTTCCGTTTGAAATGGAATTCGACCTCATAACATCTGCCTCCGCAATGCAATGGTTTCACAATCCGAAATTTTTTATTGAAAAATGCGCCAGCCATATACCCCGGGGAGGAGTTCTACTACTCAGTACTTTCGGACCTGAAAATTTCCGGGAGATAAAACATATCACAGGTAAAGGACTTCTTTATCCATCAATAAGCCAATTGCAAGAATGGCTTTCTCCTTATTTTAAAATACATATTCTTAAAGACGAGCTATATCCTCTTTATTTTTCATCTTCTCTGGAAGTATTGAAGCATATGAAAAATACAGGAGTTACCGGAACAGGAACTTCTCATTGGAGTAAGAAAGAGTTTTCTGATTTCTGTCTCCGTTACGAACATCTTTTTTTACATACGGAAAAAGGAGTTTCGCTGACCTACCATCCGATTTACATTTACGCAACTAAATATTGATTCACAATGAACGGAAAAGTTTTTTTTATATCCGGTATCGATACAAATATCGGAAAAACATATGCAACCGCTATACTGGCAAAATCATACCAGCAAAAAGGAATAAACGTTATTACTCAAAAAATGATTCAAACGGGTTGCAGGGATGTATCCGAAGATATTGAAGTACATCGTTCCTTTATGAGTTCCGACTTTACTCAAGAAGATCAGAAGGGATTAACTTGTCCCTATATCTTCACATATCCCGCCTCGCCGTATCTGGCGGCAAAAATAGATAAACGGACAATCGATTGCGAAAAAATACATTCGGCAACAGAAATTTTATCCGATCGTTACGATATTGTTCTGTTAGAAGGAGCTGGCGGACTGATGGTTCCCATCACAAACGACCTAACAACAATCGATTACATAGAAAAATACCGGTACCCGGTTATTCTGGTCACATCGGGACGTCTCGGTAGTATCAATCATACTTTACTCAGCCTGCAAGCTTGCCAGACTCGCAACATCGAGGTAGAGATGGTTATTTACAATCTTTTCCCCAAAGAGGACAAATTGATTTCGAACAATACCTTCGACTATATCAAACAATATTTGCAGAAAAATCATCCGTCAACCCGGTTATTTTCCCTTCCTGAAACAGGATTTGAAAGTAATTTTACTTTTCCCCTTTAAAATAAAACTCCCGACACATAAACTGTGCCGGGAGTTTCTTTCATATAATTTTTTCTTTCCTGTAATTATCAATAAGCACGTGCAAAAAGGACTCTTCGAACTGAAGGTTTTCCCGTTACCATACATTTCCCCGGAGTTTTGTCTCCATCGAAAGGAATACAACGGATGGTCGCTTTCGTTTCATTCTTAATCTTTTCTTCCGTTTCAGGTGTGCCATCCCAATGAGCCAGAATAAAGCCTCCTTCTTCTATCTTTTCTTTAAACTCATCGTAACTTTCTACAGTGATTGTATGTTTTGCCCGGTAGTCTAATGCTTTTTGATATATATTCTGCTGAATATCATCCAATAAATCAGCAATATATTGGTCGATATTATCACATGTTACCGTTTCTTTCGTCAATGTATCACGACGTGCAACTTCTATCGTATTATTCTCTAAATCGCGACTTCCCATAGCCAAACGTACAGGTACGCCCTTCAATTCATATTCAGAGAATTTCCATCCCGGTTTTTTATTATCGCTGTTATCGTATTTTACACTGATGCCTCTTTTCTTCAAAGCAGCAACGATCTGATTTACTTTAGCATTTATCTGGGCTAATTGTTCTTCATTCCGGTAAATAGGAACGATTACAACCTGATAAGGCGCCAACTTAGGAGGTAATACCAATCCGTTGTCGTCGGAATGCGACATGATAAGGGCCCCCATTAAGCGGGTCGACACCCCCCACGAGGTTGCCCAGACATAATTACGTGAGCCATCTTTATCGGCAAAAGTCACATCGAAAGCCTTCGCAAAATTCTGACCTAAAAAATGCGAGGTTCCCGATTGCAAAGCCTTACCATCCTGCATCAATCCTTCGATGGTATAAGTATCTACAGCTCCGGCAAAACGTTCATTTGCAGATTTAACGCCTTTAACAACAGGCATTGCCATAAAATTTTCCGCAAAATCGGCATATACATTCAACATTTTCTGAGCTTCAGCTTCGGCTTCTTCTTTCGTAGCATGAGCAGTATGCCCTTCCTGCCAAAGAAATTCAGCCGTACGAAGAAACAGACGGGTACGCATTTCCCAACGCACTACGTTAGCCCATTGATTGCACAAAATCGGAAGATCACGGTACGACTGTATCCAATTTTTATACGTATTCCATATGATTGTTTCTGATGTAGGACGCACAATCAATTCTTCTTCCAGTTTAGCTTCCGGATCGACAACGACACCACTCCCATCGGGACTGTTCTTCAACCGGTAATGAGTAACAACCGCACATTCTTTAGCGAACCCTTCCACGTGGTCAGCTTCTTTACTTAAAAAAGACTTCGGAATGAAAAGAGGAAAATAGGCGTTTACATGTCCGGTTTCCTTAAACATATCGTCCAGCTGCCGCTGCATCTTTTCCCAAATAGCATAACCGTAAGGTTTTATAACCATACAACCGCGTACAGCAGAGTTCTCAGCTAAATCTGCTTTAATCACCAAGTCCTGATACCATTGTGAATAACTTTCGCTCCGGGGCGTAAGTTCTTTGAGTTCCTTTGCCATTATCCTAAAAGATATTTGTTTTTCTGGGCGCAAATTTAGCGAAAAAGTTCCAAATGCAATTAAAGTTCAAATGAAGAGATACCGGATTACGAAAGAATTTATCGGACCGGCAAAAAACGAAACTCCATCTGAGACTCCAAGCTATCCCGAGAGGATTGCCTGAATTTATTCAAATAGTAACTGCCATATCCTTCAGAATACAGCCTGTCTCCAGATAAAGTATCCGATTGTCCGTCGTATAACTGTTCTTCTCTCAATATTTTCACCAGGTTCCGTGCTCTTTTAGCCGAAAGATGAAGATTGTAATCTTCATTCCGATCATCAGCCGCATGCCCAGCTATAAATATGATTAAATCTGATTGCTCACACAATAACCGAAGGGCTGCCTGCATATAAGGATATGAAGCCGCCATAGGCGTACTCGAGTTAGGCTTAAATAATTGTGAGGCATTTATATAAACCGAAAAAGAGGTATCCGTGCGAGCATAGAGCAGATCTTCGCCGAAAGAACGGACAATCACCGAATCCAGTTCCACTATACGATTTTTCCGCCAAAGGTTATATTGCCTCCGTATTTCAAGCGAGTCCTGCTTTGTTTGCGGTTGCTGAACAGCTATTTCCTGTTTCGGATGTTTCTTGTGCTTACGAGTGTGTCCTTTCTTTACTCCACAAGAAAAAAATCCTATTGTCATGCATATACAAAACAATAGGATGGTATTTTTTCGGGGGTATCCCATTTACTTCACCTTAATCAAAAAGATCAATCGAGTCGCAATATGCCAATTCGCCTTCGACAATGGCACTCACTTCTTCTTCCGTAAAAGTTCCTACTCCATCTTTCTTGGCATTTTTGATGACATAAGCAATTAACTCATCTTCATCGATTTCAATTTCAGCTTCGTCATCCAGATCATTATCAAAATATCCTTTACTTTCATAATAATCATAGATCAAGTCTACTATATAATTAATATCGTCGTCGCTGAACTTCTGTTTCATTTCAGCGGGCAATTGCTTCTTGATGAATTCAAGAGAATCGTCATCATTATAAAGCAAAACATCGTCCTGATCACTCATAAATATTTATTTTAGATTGTACTGTACAAATATAAAGCAGTTTCCCGACATGGCAAGACCGAATAGTATGTTTTTATTTCTATCCGCTCAAAGTTTTTTATTTTCTTCGATTGCCGCAACAGGACAAACAAGCCTGCACAAGTGACATCCAACGCAAGACGAATTTATACTGGGAATACGTTCGCGAGCATTCCATTCAATAGCCTGATGCCCTCCGTCACTACAAGAAACATAACAACGCCCACATCCGATGCAGCGTTCATAATCGACATAAGGTATATTACGCCACGAACGATCTAATTGTTCAGGAGTCGTAAACGATGGTAATGCTCGTCCGACAACGGCATCCAAATTGTCATAGCCATGCTTTTCCAGATAATGCAATGTTCCACTTTTCAGATCGTCAATAATCCGATAACCAAATTGCATAACGGCCGTTGCTATCTGTACATTCCTAACTCCTAAACTAATGAATTCCAAGGCATCTTTCCATGTTTCTATTCCTCCGATACCGCTGACAGGCATATTCCTGAATTCTTCCCGGGACATTATATCGTAAATGAAGCGCAATGCTATGGGTTTTACTGCTTTCCCGGAGTAACCGGATACAGCTGTTTTATTCTTTATCACGGGTAATCCCCGCATCGTATGCAGGTCTATACTCGTTATGCTTTTAATCGTATTAATTGCAGCTATACCTGTGGCTCCCCCTTCTACTGCCGCCAATGCCAACGGCACCATATCGGTAAGATTGGGTGTCATTTTAGCCAAAACAGGGAGATTTGTTCCCCGAATGGTTGCACGGCAAAAAGATCGTACTAATTCCGGATTTTGTCCGACAACAGCACCAAGGGTATCTTTCGTCATCTGGGGACATGAAAAATTGCACTCTATAATATCGGCTCCGGTCAATGTTGCCTCTCGAGCCAGCATTTCCCACTCTTCTTCTTTTTCCCCCATTACAGAAGCGATTAAAACCTTATCCGGATAATTCTTTTTCAGTTTATAAAGACATTCCAGATTTTCCTCCAGTGTTTTTTCCGTCAACATTTCCAGATTCCTGAACCCAGTAAAGCTACCTGACCCTTTGTCCAATGTATCGAAACGCGGAGAAACATCGTCCGAAACAAAAGGTGCCAGAGTTTTAAATACGATACCACCCCACCCCATATCCAAAGCCCGAGCACACATATCGTAGTTCGAAGCTACAACGGAAGAGGCCAGAAAAAAAGGGTTTTCACACTCTATTCCGCAAAACCGTATGTTCAAATTTTTCATTATAATACTTGGTTTTTACCGTTGTACGATTCTATTACCTCTTCACTCCCCAGAAGTCTGTGTACTTTCCGAATCTCTACGGGTCGGTCTATTTTCGCGCGTATGCAAACCCTTTCACACGGCGGAATATGCTGATCGTCGCGACAATATGTGCATAACGATTTTTCCGATACAGAAAGAACTGCATCCGTCGGATTGGCAAAGCGTAATGATCGTAAAAAACGGGCAGGCATTGCCTTAGAAGGGCAAACTTTATCACACGGAGGATCATAGCACAAAAGACATTGCGATGCTGCCTGCAGGAATATCTGTTCTGTATATTTCAAAATAAGTCAATTTAGTTTTATCGATTATTCGGACAGAACAAATATAATCGTTTTCTTCCAAATTTATATTTTTTTGTCTTTTCCACAAAAAAGGGCTGCAGTAATTTTATTTACCGCAACCCTCCGCATATAAAAAGGCTCATTGACTGTTTATTCTGTCAGCCGTAGATTATTTCATTATGCCTTTAATTTCTAAAGAACAAATGTTCATCTACCGCATCGATACGTATCGGCTTAGTGTTGTCTATCTGCTGAGATAAAATTTTCTTTGACAATTCATTCAGTACATAACGTTGTATTACACGTTTTACCGGACGAGCTCCAAACTGAGGATCGTAACCCTCCCTGGCAATAAAATCAATGGCATCTTTTGAAAATTCGAGTTGAATTCCGTTTTCAGCCACGACTTTTTTCACTTGGTCAAGCTGCATTTTTACAATCTTCTCTATTTCTTTTTCCGTTAACGGAGTGAACATAATCACTTCATCTATACGGTTCAGAAATTCAGGACGGATCGTCTGCTTCAACATGTCCAGGACTTCCGATTTTGTTTTATCGATGACCTCTTCCCTATTTTTATCGGTTATTTTTTCAAAATTATCCCGGATAAGGGAAGATCCCATATTCGAAGTCATTATGATAATCGTATTCTTGAAGTTTACCACACGTCCCTTATTATCGGTCAAACGTCCATCGTCCAATACCTGTAAAAGAACATTGAAAACATCCGGATGCGCCTTTTCAATCTCATCGAAAAGAACTACCGAATAGGGTTTACGCCGGATCGCTTCAGTCAATTGCCCACCTTCATCATAACCGACATATCCCGGAGGTGCACCGATCAAACGCGTGGCACTGAACTTTTCCTGATACTCACTCATATCGATACGGGTCATCATATTTTCATCGTCAAAAAGATATTCAGCCAATGCCTTTGCCAACTCAGTTTTCCCTACCCCAGTTGTTCCAAGAAATATAAACGAGCCGATTGGCCTTTTCGGGTCTTGTAACCCCGCACGGCTTCTTCTGACTGCATCTGCAATAGCAGAGATCGCTTCATCCTGACCTATTACCCTTTGATGCAACTCTTCTTCCAGATGCAACAACTTATCCTTTTCGCTCTGAAGCATTTTTGCTACAGGTACTCCTGTCCATTTGGAAACAATTTCTGCAATATCGTCATCGGTTACCTCTTCCTTTATCATAGCATCATCGCCCTGATATTCATGCAACTTCGCCTGCTGTTCCGCAATCTCCTTTTCACATGCCTGAATTTTACCGTAACGTATTTCAGCAACTTTTCCATAATCGCCTTCACGCTCAGCCTTATCGGCTTCAAATTTCAGTTCTTCTATTTTAGCTTTATTTTGCTGTATAGAATCTATCAAAGCTTTTTCCGATTCCCATTTTGCTTTAAATTTTTTCTCTTCTTCCTTCAAATCGGCAATCTCTTTTCCAAGACTATCGAGTTTGGGTTTATCGTTTTCACGCTTAATCGCTTCCCGCTCAATTTCCAACTGCTTGATTTTCCTCGTCAATTCATCCAGTTCTTCCGGAACGGAATCTACCTGCAAACGCAGACGAGCTGCCGCCTCATCCATAAGGTCAATCGCTTTATCCGGAAGGAAACGGTCTGTTATATAACGGTGCGACAGTTGTACCGCCGCAATAATTGCATCGTCCAGAATACGAACCTTATGGTGATTTTCATATTTCTCCCTTAATCCACGAAGAATAGAGATAGAACTCATGACATCCGGTTCATCTACCATTACGATTTGAAACCGCCTTTCGAGCGCTTTATCCTTTTCAAAATATTTCTGATATTCATCAAGCGTAGTGGCTCCGATAGAACGTAATTCCCCTCTTGCGAGAGCCGGTTTCAGAATATTAGCGGCATCCATTGCTCCTTCACCTTTTCCTGCCCCCACCAACGTATGGATTTCATCAATAAAAAGGATAATCTCTCCTTCAGCCTGAGTCACTTCATTGACTACCGATTTCAGTCGTTCTTCAAATTCTCCTTTATATTTGGCTCCGGCGATCAAGGCTCCCATATCCAAAGAATAGATTTGTTTATTCTTTAGATTTTCAGGCACGTCGCCCCTTACGATACGATGAGCAAGCCCTTCGACAATCGCAGTTTTACCGGTACCGGGTTCTCCGATAAGAATCGGATTATTCTTCGTACGACGACTTAATATCTGCAATACCCTACGAATTTCTTCATCCCTCCCAATAACAGGATCCAATTTTCCGGAACGTGCCCTTTCATTCAGGTTAATCGCATATTTCGCAAGCGATTGATAGGTATCTTCCGCTGTAGGGGAATCGACCTTCTGACCTTTCCTTAGCTCTTCTATTGCTACCCGTAATGTCTTTTCCTCCATTCCGGCATCTTTCAGCATAGTACTTACCGTGCTGCGCTCAATCAGCAACGCCAGAAGTATATGTTCCACCGATACATACGTATCCCCCATTTTAGAAGCTATATCTATTGCCTTTTGCAAAACGGCGTTACTCTCCCTGCTCAGATAAGGTTCCCCTCCCGATACTTTCGGATATGAATCGATCTGTTTATCTAAAACCGCATTAATAGCAGACTCTGAAACACCTGTTTTACCAAACAAGTATTGTACGGTATTTTCTCCTACCGATATTACCCCTTTCAATAAGTGGGCAGGCTCAATAACCTGCTGGCCTTTAGAGGTAGCTATCTGGATAGCCTGTTGAACCGCTTCTTGTGATTTAACCGTAAAATTATTAAAATTCATAGTTCATTATCTCCTCTATTTTTCTTTGTAATTATTCATTTTATTTACTTTATATTCTTCAAAACATTTGCCAAAACAAAATATTCTGACAAATTGACAGCAAATCATTCCGTTCCGATTCCCTTCATTTATATAACAATGACATGCCCTCATTAAGAAAAACAGATTCCCGAAATGAATTGTTCTCAGAGTCATTTTATATTCCGGCTTCTTAATAAAAAATAAGATAAAAGGTTCCGGGGACATCGATTCTATTTTCTATATTCGTTTTTATATAAAACCGTAAATTCTCTATCTCTCATTCTATTTATATGAGCACCAATAAAGAACTCAAAATACCAGAACCAACTATCTTTGAAAAGAATATTTTCCTCCAAAATCCTGATTTTACACCTGAAACAATCAGCAACACTCTTTTTGAAAACGAATTCCTCTCCGACTCTGAAAAGAGAGAAGTCGTTCTCAACGATTGTATTTTCAAAAATTGTTCCCTGAAAAACTGCAAAATGAAAAGATTCCGCTTTCATACGGTACGCTTCGAAAATTGTGATCTCTCCAATAGCGATTTCAGCGGCAGTTCGTTCAGCAACGTATATCTGAAAGATTGTAAGATGATGGGTACAAGTCTTTCCGACAGTTCATTAAGCAAAGTACTTTTTCACGAGTTAAACGGACGTTATCTCAATTTGTCTCAATCAAAAATGAAAAACGTTCACTTTATATCATGCGATCTCACGGAAAGCGCTATTAACGATTGCCGGATACAAAATCTTATTTTCAATAACTGCAGATTAACGGCTTCAGAATTTTTCCATACGGCATTAAAGGGTATCGACCTGACAAGCAATGATATTTCAGGTATTATATTATCCGGCGAAGAATTAAGAGGTGTCACTGTCAGTTCCATACAAGCTATCGAACTGGTGCGATTCCTGGGTATTACTGTCGAAGACTAAAGATAGTCGTTATAATTTTATATTCTCAATTGTTCGGGCAAAAAGACGACTCATAACCTCTGCTGTCCGGTTTGCCGCTTCAATAACATCGGCTCCATCATTTTTAAAATCATCGGCAAAATGATGTGCTTCATTCGTTACTACCGACATTCCGAACACACGGATTCCGCAATGTCTGGCGACAATCACTTCCGGCACAGTAGACATACCTACCACATCTCCTCCCCGATTACCAAAAAATGTATATTCGGCCGGCGTCTCAAATGAAGGTCCTGTCAGGCCTACATATACTCCTTTATGCAAAGTTACACCTTCTTTTCGTGCTTGTTCTTCCATCAAGGCTATCAACTCACGATCATAAGCCCGTGTCATATCCGGAAAACGAGGCCCCAGTTCTTCTATATTGGGTCCGATAAGCGGATTCGGTAAAAAATTTATATGATCTGTTATTATCATCATGTCCCCGACCTTATACGCAGGATTTATACCTCCTGCCGCATTGGATACAAACAAAATCTTTATACCAAGAAAATACATTACTCGTACAGGAAAGGTCACTTCTTGCATCGTATAACCTTCATAATAATGGAAGCGTCCTTGCATTGCCAATACAATTTTCCCTCCCAAACGGCCTATAATCATATTTCCTTTATGACCCGCCGCAGTCGAAGCTTTAAAATAAGGAATATCCTTATACGGTATGATCACAGGTTCTTCAATATCGTCTGCCAGTTTACTCAATCCGCTGCCCAATATGATTCCAATCTCGGGATGACTATATTGTCCGGCATGGGCTGTTATATAGGCTGCTGCCTCTTTATATCTTGCAATCCATTCATTCATAGCTGTATTTTCCTCTCTTTTTATAATTCCGGAAATCTTTTTATTTCCGTTGCATTAAATCGTAAGCTGCAGAAGCCGCTTTTCGCATGATTTCCTCTTCACCTGGAACTTTCCGTTCTTCCATAACAATTTTTCCATCACAAATAAGTGTATCGACACAACTACCGTTTGCCGCATATACAAGATTGGAAATAAAATTAAAATTGGGGGTAAATGCAGGTATATGCAAATCTATAAGAGCAATATCTGCCAGAAACCCCGGTGCAATATGCCCTGCATTCAATCCGAAAATAGCAGCTCCGTTCTTTGTCGCCATATCAAATGCAACGGGAGCAGGCAAAGCGGTAGGATCGAACCGCCAGGCCTTAGCCAGCAAAGACGCCGTTTTCATTGTCTCTATCATATCGAGATTATTAGACGAACTGCATCCGTCTGTACCGAGACCGACCTGAATGCCTGCCTGTAACATCTCTTCGGCCTTAAATTTATATCCGGAGGCCAGTTTCATATTGGAATTCGGGTTATGCACGACCTTAACACCGTAATCGGCCAGCATTTGTACCTCTTCGTCATCTATCCACAGAACGTGAGCAGCTACCAGAGAAGGCGATAATATTCCGAGCTTACGAAGATAACGTACCGGCGTTAAACCAAACTGCTCTACAGAATCAGCGACCTCTTTACGGGTTTCTGCAAGATGCAGATGCAAAGGAATTCCATATTCCTGCGCTTTCATATGTGCCCATTGCAAAAGTTCTCCAGACACGGTATATATGGCATGTGGCCCTATTGCTAACCCAATCCGATTACTTAAGCCGGTATGATGGTCATAGATGTGTTCTATCCTTTTTTTTGCCCGCTCACGCTCTTCAAAATCAAAATGATCAAAACAAACTTCCGAAAAAATAGCTCTTATTCCCATTTCTTCTACGGCCTTAGCACTGACACGATAATGGTAATACATATCGAAAAAGGCCGTTGTTCCGGTCTTGATCATTTCCAGACAGGCTAACTTGGTTCCCCAGTACAGGTCATCATCCGTAAGCTTTGCTTCATTCGGCCAGATTTTCTCACTGAGCCAGCTATGCAAAGGCATATCATCGGCATATCCGCGGAAAAGGGTCATCGCAGCATGCGTATGTCCGTTTATTAATCCCGGTATAGCAGCTTTACCCGATCCATCAATGATTTTATCGGCATTCACATCCAATTGTGAACCTACCGCTTCAATCTGATTTCCAACAATATAAATATCTTTTCTTTTTCCTTCTGCAAGGACATTCTTTATCAGAATACTCATATTATCAACGATTAATCCGGTATTCGACAAAAGCCTCTATCGCTTCATAAGAGGCTAAACCCAACCGGTTATAAAGCCCGGCAGTAGCCCGGTTCCGATCTTCCGAACGCTGCCAGAAAAGTCTTTCGTCACCTCCCAGAAAAGGAGCACTTTCCATTTGTGACTGATGACGTAAAATCGCATTTCTTTTCTGCCTTAATTCTTCCGGACTCAACGGCACAGCCATCTCGATATGGTCAATATCCCATTCTGCCCAAGCTCCCCGATACATCCATATCCGGCAATCGTCCATCCAGGCTTCCTGCTTCAAATCATCTATAGCAGCCAAAGCAGCATCAAGACAGACTTTATGCGTTCCATGCGGATCCATCAGGTCTCCCGCCAGATATATCTGGTGCGGCTGGATGTGCTGAATCAAATCTTTTACTATCAACACGTCTGCCTCACCCAAAGGTTTCTTCTCAATTTTACCCGTTTCATAAAACGGAAGATTCAAAAAGTGAATATTTTCGGACTTTACTCCTATATAGGTACATGCAGCAGTTGCTTCTACCCTGCGTATCAGAGCCTTAAGCGCCAATATCTCAGGAAGTTCTTCATCTCCCGAATTCCGTTCTTTCAGTGCCTGCAATAATTTCTCCGGATGTTCTCCTATATTCTGTACCAAATGCACATGAGAATCTTTGAGTCCTTTTAAAAAGGTCAGATAACGTACGACCTCTTCATCTGCAACCGCTATGTTTCCCGATGTCTGATAAGCAATATGAACATCATGTCCCTGTTGAATAAGCCGATGGAAACATCCTCCCATGGAAATCACATCGTCATCGGGATGCGGACTGAATATCAAAACTTTTTTCGGATAGGGAACCGAGCGTTCCGGCCGATATGTGTCATCGGCGTTCGGTTTACCTCCCGGCCATCCGGTTATCGTATGCTGCAAATCATTAAAAACCCGTATATTCACATCGTATGCGGAACCATATAGAGCAAGAAGTTCTCCTAATCCTCCTTCGTTATACTCTTTATTGGTCAGTTTCAGAATGGGGAGTTGCCTTTGCAAACTCAGTTTAACAACAGCCCGGCGAATCAACTTATTATCCCATTCACAGGATGTCACCAGCCAAGGCGTATTGATTCGGGTGAGATGTAAAGCTGCTGTCAGATCAATAACCAAACGGGCCCGGCGATGCATCTGCATATAAGATGCAGGATAAAGCTCGGACATCCGGCCTTCGACTATTTCCTTTATAATATTTGCTTTTTCTTCCCCCCAAGCCAACAGAGTAACCTGCTTTGCCTGCATCAAGGTTCCTATACCTAATGTAATAGCGCTGTAGGGTACATGTTCTATGGACCCGAATTGCTTACTCGCTTCTTCACGACTTTCGTTGCTCAACATTGTCAGACGTGTCGGTGACGCGACGGTAGAGCCGGGTTCATTCAACGCTATGATTCCATCATATCCCACTCCCAACAGCAGGAAATCGATTCCGCCATAAGAAGCTATAAGCTCTTCATATTGATGACAGAATGTATTTATGTCTCTCTTTTCAATCGTACCATCGGGAGAAAATATTTGTTTTTCAGGAATATCTATATGATCCAAAAACTGATCTTTCAGCATACGGAGGTTATGTCCGATTCCATTTTGTATAGGAAAAAATTCATATGCCAAAAAGAATACGACATTACGGAAACTGACATTCCCGTCTTTATACTCCTTTCTCAACGCAGCCCAAAGCGGTTGCAGGCTACGGCCACCTGCAGCCACCAATAGAAAATGCCGGTTTTCTTCCTGAGATTTTTTTATTTCCCCTACGAGCTGACGGGCAACAGATGCCGAAGCGACCGTATGGCTTTCATATATATCTGTTTTAAGACGTTCATAACGGCTTATCGCAGATTCTTCGAATGCATCTTTGGGCTTATAATAGCGCTCGGGAATACGATTTAAATTGATCTGAGAACTTAATGTGAGATTCATCACAAATATAATTTATTTATTTTCCTCTATAACGGAAGACTGAAAACCTTTGTTCTTTTTATATTTTACTACAGGAATATTACTTTGAACAAATGCTTTCGGCTTTCCTGTATAATGATTATCTTCTATTGTTACATTTCTACAATAATCGAGTTTAATAATCGGGGCATCAGGGAAAAATGGCTTATGCAGGTCATTCCTGAAAATCCGGTTTCCACGGATAACCAGATTCTCAACAGAGACAGCATTAACAAACGGAATATCAAACGTCTCTATTATATTATCTTCGATCGTTATATTACGATGAAAGCAAACACTTTTTTCTTTATCCAATATATTCGGTTCAACTACAATGGCTGCCTGATTCTGACCACTGGTGCAACAATTTACAAATTTATTACGACGAATGATAATACTGTTCACAGCTCCCGATTCATACCAGAAATTGGCATCTCCTGCAATAGCAATCCCTGCCATCATAGATGAAAAGCTACAATCTTCAACCAGCACGTTCCGGGGGGTAGACAATAAGATGCTACGAGCCCGGTTATTCCGTACGGTGCACCGTTTCATATCTACTGCTGAGTTCCATGTTATGTTTTCCAATGCACTTTTACTTTTCAGAATAGCTTTAACCGGTTGTGTAAATGTTATTATTAATCGTTCTTCGTTTAAAACCGACACATCTTTAACACATAAAGGCTTTTCATAAGGTTGTAAGGTTTGCCGGTCTATCAACTGCAATGTATCTCCCTTTTCGGCAAAACAAAAACCATACTGCTCGATATGACCTAATTTTACCAGTACACTGTTGTCATCGACCAGTTCTTCGATTGTCGTATAAATACCATGCACATTCGTAGCATCATCCAACATATTTTCAAAAAGACAATCGGTAAAAGTTATCGTTCCCTTGCAATTGACAAAATGGGTCGCATCTGCAGTAGAAGATACATATCTGGGACGATCAGGCGATAACATTACATTAAAATGGCTCATAGAAATTGTTTCCGAGCGTTCGGCTATCAATGCCATCGCTCCGGCATGATAGATATTGCACTGATCAAAATAAACATCTTTCGATTTAAAAATACGAATGACCGGGGTCAGACGATCTTTATCGCCATCGCGAGGTTTCAATACCCAAACCCATCCTTTTTCCGGAAGTTTACTCACCTGATTATATATACGTACTTTACCGGGAGCCAACTCTTTTGCCTGGTATTTCAAATTTACTTTCGGATTCCACGGATCCAACTTATAAGCACTTACATCATATACGGTACCTTTCGTAACAGGATCGAAAAACAGATTCGGCCCGATTCCCCATTCTCCTCCTTCGGAACGGATAAGCAATTCTCCGTTTTCGATTGTATATCCGCCTTCCGGAAATGCGACATCGAATGTTTTCTCCCGTTCATCGGCAGAGAGTATTACCCCTTCTCCATGAAAATTCCCGGTCCAGTCTACCGACAAATTCTTTACAGTAATGCGTGATGATTCTTCTATAATAAAGGGGACTATTTGTCCATGACAAATAAAAAGAGAACCGTTTCCCTCTATCTCAAATCCATTCATTCCTATAACGGGAAAAGCTGTACGCTTCATCCCGTTATCGTTATTCGATACTGCACAAAAATGACCGTAGGCTTTACCGGGTGATAAATGATAAGTACCCTTCGGTATGATCAGTTTGTCTATTTTATTCTCTTTACAAAACTGCACTGCCTGTACTAACGCAAAAGTTCCGTCTTCACCTTCTTTTAAACCAAAAGAACTGGCATTAATCTCTTTTGCCTGCAAAAGCATCGTATTAAATAAAAAAACGGAAATAACTAAACTCAAAACGCTTTTCATGATAAATATATTCGATGATTCAATTATGTACCTTATTAAAATAATGGACCGGAATCTCCCAGTCCAAATGATAATTATTTCCCGGAAAATCTGCTCCGTAAAGTATCCAGTTCGCCTTCCATCTCTTTTATTCTTTCTTTAAGTGAAAGAATTTCGCTGTCTTTTTTCTTTAACTCTTCCGAATATTTATCACGTATGCGGACATACTCTCCTATTTCCACAACAATTTTGTCCTGCAAAGCAATAATTTTATCTTTTAAAGCCACATTATCGGAATACAATTTTTCATTCTCTGCCTTCAACACCTGCAACGACCCTTTTTTCTTGACATCATTATAAACAAATACGCCGTCTTTAGCATTCGTCGAAGCATTTTCTTTGCCATACGTCCCGTTCTCCCTACCTTCGCTCTCTTCTTTTTCCATGGTCGTTTCACCGGTAAGCAACCAAAGAAGGTCTACACCTTCGCATTTTGAGAATATTCGTTCATAATCTACCGAATCACGGGATATCCATGACGATATCGTTGTCGGCGCTACTTCCAGAAACCTTGCTAAATCTGCGTTACTCTTAAGTTTATAAAAACGTTTTATCCGTTCCAGAATTTCTTTTTTAGAAAAATTAATACTCATATAGCATATTTTTAATACTTAATTTGCGAATAATACGCGAAAAGCGTATTATATTTGTGATCTTCTCTATGCAAAGATAGATTAAATGTGCGCAAATTAATAACGATTAGCCGATTATTTAACAAATATGCAACTATATACATATAAACCTAACCGCTTTATGAAAAGAACTTTACCTCGTATGCCGCAACAAAAAAGGAAAGAAATTCTGCAAATGCTGAGACTCCTTCTGAATCACATCCGTTGTGAAATGCTTATTCTCCATGGTTATTACGCACAAAGCCATTATAAAAAAACAGACGGAAAATTTGTATTCGACCTTTCCGGATATGAACAAAACCATTGCGATATACTGGTTATTATATCTACAAACAATGTCGGCGCCACCCTGACCCTTATCGATAAAGCAAAAAAGTGTTTCGACGATTTGTTCGGCTGCAAGCATACACGCTTCCAATTTACAATCAGCCATATCAATACGATCAATAAAAAGCTGGAGACAAGACGGTTATTTATTTCTAAAATAAAAGAAGAGGGAATAAAACTTTATGACAGCTGCAATTTCAAACTATCGAGACGACGAAAAATCAATTTTCAAGAAATAAAAAGGTGGGCAGAAAATGATTTTCACGAGAATTATAACTGCGCCGTAAGATTCTATAAATTTGCCCAATACGCTTACGACGAAAGAGATTACAAATTAGGCAGCTTTATGCTTCATCAGGTTGCCGAACATTGTTTTCAGGCCATTAATCTCGTGTTCACAAACGACAAACCGAAACTTCACGACTTACAGCGTTTAAGGGAAATGACCCTTGACTACTCAGATCAGCTGTATTCTGTCTTTGCCATAGATACCCCTTTCGGGAAAAGATGCTTTTCTCTTTTATGCAGGTCTTATATCGAGGCACGGTATAACTCAAGCTTTAAGGTAAAAAAGACAGAGTTCGAATATTTAAATGAACAGATTCTTTTACTGCGAGAGAAATGTAAAGATATCTGTTTAGATAAAATAAACTCTTATAACGCTATCATTTATGGTTAGATCAATATTTCAGCAATATAAAAACTCACTTATATCTGTTAAAACACAACAAAAGTGTTAAATATCACTCTTTTCTTATTAAAGCGTACGTTTTATTTCTATCTTTGCGTATTGAGATAAAGAAAAGGGGTGCCATACTATTCGGGCTGAGATTATACCCTATTACCTGAAACGGATAATGCCGGCGTAGGAATTTTCAGTTATTATGTGTTTCTTCCCCTTCTACTCTATCTCCCTTTAATTTTATAAACAATTTAATGCAATCGGAAAATAAGCATTATACTACGGTACTGACCATTGCGGGCTCCGACAGTGGCGGAGGAGCCGGAATTCAAGCCGATTTAAAAACATTTTCTGCATTGGGGGCATACGGAACCTCGTGTATTACTGCGATTACGGCTCAGAACACATTAGGCGTAACCGCTATACAACCCATAGAACGTAATATCGTAAGAGCCCAACTGGATGCGGTTTTCAGCGATTTAAAACCGATTGCCTTAAAAACCGGTATGCTGCATAACCGTGAAATCGTAGAAGAAGTCATTCATGCCATAGAATGTTACAGCCCTCAGTATATGGTTATTGATCCTGTTATGGTATCGACATCCGGTTCAAATCTAATCGATCCCTCTGCTATTGAGTTTCTTGCGGATAAACTTTTTCCCAAAGCAACACTTATCACCCCAAACATCAAGGAAACCGAGGTATTAAGTGGCATTAAAGTTACGGATGAGGAGAGTATGCTAAAAGCAGCCAAGTGGTTTATACAGAATACAGACATTCAAGCGGTATTATTAAAAGGCGGTGATCTATGTAACAAAGAATCGGTCGATTTTCTGGTTTCGAGAAAAGGGAAAGAGATCAGGAGGTTTGCTATGCCTTATGTTCAAACACGAAATAATCATGGAACCGGTTGCACTTTATCAGCAGCGATAACCGTATATTTAGCCTACGGCTACCCACTCCAGACGGCAATACTAAATGCAAAGAGATATCTTCATCGTGCATTAGAGGCCGGTGCCCAAGTAGAAACGGGAAAAGGAAACGGGAGTGTAAATCATTTTTTCGCTCCTAAAAAATTAAAATTATCGGAAGAAGGATGAAAATACTTGTAAATGACAAACATTATGATGTGTCCGAAGGAATTACAGTAACAGCTCTTCTAAAAAAACTTGGTTACGGCCAAAACGGAATAGCGGTTGCCCTCGACGACACGGTATTATCCCGTTCATTATGGGAAAAACAAGCATTAACGGAAGGGACTTCATTAATCGTTATCCAAGCAGTATCGGGAGGATGAAATTAATAGCCATTACAAACGAACGTCTATTCGATCACGAAAAAGAAGGTATCAAAGTTCTTTTTGAAACCGGATTGGAACGGTTACACCTGCGGAAACCTTTCGTTTCGGCTGATGCTCTGAAACAATGCATTTCGTCCATTCCGGAACAATACCACCGCCGTATCGTTTTGCATGATCATTTTGAGCTCGCCAAACATTTCAAAATCGGAGGTATTCATCTGAACAGCCGTTCTACATCCGTTCCGGAAAACTGGAAAGGAGTGTGCAGCCGTTCCTGTCACTCTCTCAAGGAGATTGAACAATATAATGGTTTCAGCTATTATTTTTTAAGTCCTATATTCGACAGTATATCTAAGAACGGATATAAATCGGCCTTCGGTTCCAAAGAGTTAAAAACAGCATGTAAAGAAGGCATTATTTCTTCCAAAGTATATGCTCTCGGTGGGGTGACTGCCGAAAATTTATCAATTGTGCGAGACTTTGGATTTGGTGGCGTTGCCGTTATAGGTGCTCTGTGGGGTAATTTCGAAAATGATAAAAATATGGATTTATTGATATACCGTTATAATCTATTAAAAAGCAATTTATGAAGCATCTTCAGTTCATAACACATGCTAATGAACGCTATAATTATGTAGAGGGAGCTCTACTCGCACTGAAGGGTGGCTGTAAATGGATTCAGCTTCGCATGAAAGATGCAACGCATAAAGAGCTGGAACAAAATATCCAAATACTCAAGCCTCTCTGTTTGCAGCATGGGGCAACGCTGATTGTAGACGATTGCGTAGAGATCGCACGGCGCACCGCTATAAACGGTGTCCATTTGGGAAAAAACGATATGGATCCGGCAGAGGCCAGAACAATATTAGGCAATTCTTTTATTATAGGAGGTACAGCCAATACTTTTGAAGATATTGTTCGTCTACACGAAAAAGGAGTCAATTATATCGGCCTGGGGCCATTTCGTTTCACAACGACAAAAAGTAATCTAAGCCCTATATTAGGGATGGAAGGATATAAAGATATTTTAATGCGATGTTCGGAAACCGGAATCCAGCTGCCTATCGTGGCGATAGGTGGTATCACTAAAGAAGATATACCGGAATTGATGACATGCGGCATAGCCGGTATAGCCATGTCGTCGGCTATACTTTCAGCTAACGATCCGATTAAAGAAACAAAAGAGATAATGAATAGTATAAATCTTTCTGTAATATGAATAAATTAATTATAGCTGGAACCGAATTCAATTCCCGACTTTTCGTCGGTACCGGAAAATTCAGTTCCAATGAAGTGATGGGGGAAGCTATCGTAGCTTCCGGATCCGAACTGGTAACCGTTGCAATGAAACGGATCGATATAAAAAATAAACAAGACGATATGCTGCAACATATCACCTCTCCACATGTACGTTTATTACCCAATACGTCAGGAGTGCGGAATGCCAAAGAGGCTGTTTTTGCAGCTCAGCTTTCACGGGAGGCATTCCAGACAAACTGGCTGAAACTTGAAATACACCCAGACCCTAAGTATCTTTTTCCCGACCCTATCGAGACCTTGAAGGCAACGGAAGAACTGGCCAAATTAGGTTTTATCGTCATGCCATATATCCAAGCCGACCCTGTTTTATGTAAACGACTGGAAGAAGCCGGTGCTGCCTCAGTAATGCCTCTCGGTGCTCCGATAGGTACCAATAAAGGGCTGCGTACCCGCGATTTGCTGGAGATCATCATTGAACAAAGCAACATTCCGGTGGTAGTCGATGCGGGAATCGGTGCACCGTCCCATGCTGCAGAAGCAATGGAAATGGGTGCAGATGCGGTATTAGTCAATACAGCGATTGCCATAGCCGGAAACCCGGTTGCCATGGCCGAAGCATTCAAAGAGGCGGTTAAAGCTGGCAGAATGGCATTCGAAGCTGGCCTTGCCGGAAAAAAACAATATGCAGAAGCATCGAGTCCTCTCACATCTTTTTTAATGTAACAAAATTTATTTAATATGATAAAGACACGAATCGAATATCCCTCGTCGGAAAAAATTTATGTCGACGGCGTTTTAAACAATATCAAAGTGGGTATGCGTAAAATTATCCTAACGGATACCATATCTATTGTTGACGGTGAAGAAAAAAGAAAAGAGAATAAGCCTGTCGTGGTATATGACACCAGTGGCCCCTACTCCGATCCGAATATCGAAACAGATCTGAGGAAAGGCCTTCCCCGCATGCGTTTTGAATGGGGAATCCGCCGCAAGGATATAGAGCAGCTTACCAATTTCACCTCCGAATATGGTCGGAGAAGAATGAGCGATCCTTCTTTTAACGATATCCGTTTTCCTATCAAGCACAAACCTTACCGGGCAAAGGAGGGACGTAGAATCACACAGATGCACTATGCAAAAAAGCGTATTATTACGCCGGAAATGGAATACGTCGCTATCCGCGAAAACCAACTAATCGAATCTATGGGATTGAAATCGTACATTACACCGAACTTTGTGCGTAAAGAGGTTGCCGCAGGACGAGCCGTTATTCCGGCAAACATAAATCATCCCGAAGCCGAGCCGATGATTATCGGACAAAAGTTTCTGGTTAAGATCAATACAAATATAGGGAACTCAGCTCTTTCTTCCAGCATCGAAGAGGAAGTTGAAAAAGCAATATGGAGCTGCAAGTGGGGCGGAGATACGTTGATGGATCTTTCTACCGGTAAAAACATTCACGAAACACGTGAATGGATAATCCGGAATTGTCCGGTACCTATGGGGACTGTTCCTATTTATCAGGCTCTCGAAAAAGTAAACGGAAAAATAGAGGCTCTATCGTGGGATATCTACCGTGATACTCTTATAGAACAGGCCGAACAGGGCGTCGATTATTTTACCATTCATGCCGGCATACTCCGTGCACATATCGATCTTGCATCAAACCGTCTTACGGGTATTGTTTCAAGAGGTGGTTCGATTATGGCTAAATGGATGCAGATTCATAAGCAGGAAAATTTCCTGTACAGTCATTTTGATGAAATCTGCGAAATACTGGCCGCTTATGATGTTGCCGTGTCTTTAGGAGACGGATTACGTCCGGGCTCTATTTATGACGCGAACGATGTTGCCCAGTTTGCCGAATTGAATGTTCTCGGAAAACTTACACAAAAAGCTTGGGATCAATTTGTTCAGGTTATTATAGAAGGACCCGGACATGTTCCGATGAATAAGATTAAGGCGAACATGACGGAGCAGATTTACAGTTGCCATCATGCTCCTTTTTATACACTCGGACCTTTAGTTACCGATATTGCTCCGGGTTATGACCATATAACTTCAGCTATAGGTGCTGCCCAGATTGCCTCTTACGGTACGGCTATGATATGCTATGTTACCCCGAAAGAGCATCTCGGCTTACCCAACAAAGAAGATGTACGAAACGGCGTAATCGCCTATAAAATAGCGGCTCATGCAGCAGATATAGCCAAGGGACATCCAGGTTCGCAAATCCGTGACAATGCACTGAGCAAAGCTCGTTTCGAATTCAGATGGAAAGATCAGTTCAATCTGTCTCTGGATCCGGACAGGGCTTTAGAGTATTATAAGGAGACATCGAATACAGAAGAGGGATTCTGCACCATGTGCGGTCCGAACTTCTGCGCTATGAAATTAACCAAGGAGCTGAAAGATTGTGCCCATATAAAAACAAAAGAAGAATAAAATGGCATTCAAGGATTTAATTGATAACTATTCATGGAAAGAGATTTCGGATCGTATTGCATCCATGAGCAGTGTTGATGTTGAATGTGCCTTATCGAAAGAGACACATACGGTAGAGGATTTTATGGCATTGGTGTCGCCTGCTGCCAGTGCTTATCTGGAACCTATGGCCCGTTTAAGCAGGCAATATACGCGTTACCGCTTCGGGAATACGATACAGTTTTACATCCCGCTTTATCTGACCAATGCCTGTATCAATCATTGCGTTTATTGCGGATTCAACCATAATAACGATATTAAGCGTATTATCCTGTCGGACGAAGAGATTCTAAACGAAGTAAAAGCAATAAAAGCAATCGGTCCTTTCGAACATATTCTGTTGGTAACTGGGGAGTCTCCACGGGAAGCTGGGGTTGATTACATTGAAAATGCAATTCGTCTCGTAAAACCCTATTTTTCTTCCATTTCCATCGAGGTACAGCCTCTTAAAGAAGAAGAATATGCGCGTTTGATTGCCGCAGGATTAAACAGTGTTTCCTGCTATCAGGAGACTTACAGGAAAGAGACTTATCCTTCCTATCATCCGAAAGGACGCAAACATTTTTATGACTGGCGTGTAGATACGTTTGACCGTATGGGACGTGCCGGAATTCACAAAATGGGTCTGGGCATATTAATCGGTCTGGAAGACTGGCGCGTAGATACGACATTCGTGGCTATGCATCTGCGTTATTTACAGAAGCATTACTGGAAAACCAAATATTCCGTTTCATTTCCCCGTATGCGTCCGCATGCAGGTAATTTATTCCAACCGAATGTCGTAATGAAAGACAGGGAACTGGCTCAACTGATTTTTGCATTTCGTATTTTCGATCATGATCTGGAACTAACTTTATCGACACGCGAAAGCAAAAACTTCAGAGATAATATGACAGCCTTAGGTATTACGTCATTAAGTGCCGGTTCGAAAACCGATCCGGGCGGTTATGCAACTTACCCTTCCGCTCTCGAACAATTTACCGTCAATGATGACCGTTCACCCGACGAAGTATTGAAAGCCGTAGAAGATTCGGGCTTCGATGTTGTTTGGAAAGACTGGGAGTTGGCATTACAAGGAGCTTGAGCCTTCATTATACAAGAAACGCTTTAGTAAAAAACTAAAGCGTTTTTATTTTTAATAGATAACTGTCAATCTATGTGGTTACTTGTATCACTATCCTTTATTTTTAATCTGTCGTAATCAGATAATTATCATTTGACAAAATATATTACTATCAAAAAGATAATATCGTCTATTTTATTTTTCCTACTGATAACATTCAAACAAATACCACTCGCCTTCGAAGCATATCACCTACAATTTTATAAGAAAAACTTACATTGACTGTATCAGACAGCCAGTATAAACCAAAAATACAATCCCCGCTACCAAAGCTATAGCTGAACAGCGAACAAACAATTTATCCTTATTCTTAATACCATAATAGAGGCCTATGACAGCACATAATGGAATACCTACCGGAAAAGCAAAAAAGCCTATCGTTATAAATCCTATGAGCATAATAAAGCTCATAATTACTAAAAGCTTATTTCTCATATTGCTATCTCTTTACCAACAACAAATATAGTAAAAGTATCTATGCCCCAGCATTCTATATAATACAACCATTTTATAAAAAAGAACATCTCTTGAACAAAAAATGTCCGATACTGTTATAACTATATAAAAAAGCAAAGCCGTGACGAAATCACATCGGCACGACTTTTCGTTATGAAAAAACTATTTACTACTTCATATTTCTTATTTAAATTTTCGGGAACTGATAAGGCGCCCTATACTTCGGATAGAGCATATTGTTAGCTTTATCGTTATCCACAAAACGCTGTGTCACAGAGTCATATACTAAAGGGACACCTCCTAAACGATAAGATACATTCCCCATATGAGCCAACATTGCGGCATCGCGTCCCATCTCAATCGTACATGGAGTATTGCGATCATTATTCTTTATACATTTGATAAATGCTGCCGTATGTCTGTCCTGTGATCTTTTATCACCTTCAAACTTGGCAATCGGCTCCATCTTAGGACCATTCTTTTCATTACTCCATTCAGGGAACACTTCATATCCGTCACGGTCACAAACCAAAGTTCCGTTTGTTCCGATAAAGGCTGTTCCATAAAGACGTTTATACGGACTTTCCTGAATACCTGCATTCTGCTCCCACACCATTTGCCAGTCATCGAACTGGAAAATAGCAGTTTGTGTACCTGCCGTTTCCGCAGCACAATCCAGAAATGCATAGCGTCCGCCATTTGAATAAACCTGATTCGGCATTATACCTTTGGCATCCATAGCCCACATACCCATATCGAGCAAATGAACTCCCCAGTCGGTCATCAGTCCGCCACCATAGTCCCAAAACATACGCCAACTTCCATGAAAACGATTCTTATTAAACGTACGTTTCTTTGCCGGCCCTAACCAAGTCTCAAAATCAACACCTGCAGGAACAGGAGAGTCCGGTACGATAGGAGCTCCGGTTCCATAAGCAAAATTAGCCCATAAATTTACACGGGTTATCTGGCCTAAAACACCGGAACGGATAATTTCCATAGCCTTTATCCATTCTTCGCCGCTTCGTTGATGTTGATTTACGCAAACAATGTTATTATAACGTTTTGCTGCAGCAACCATTAATTCAGCTTCAGCTATGTAATTAGCGATCGGTTTTTCTACCAGAATATTTTTTCCTGCCTGACAAGCTTCCACAAACTGTAAACAGTGCCAATGATCGGGAGTACCGATAATTACCGTATCAATATTCTTATCGTCTAAAATTTTATGATAATCTGAATAAGCCTCGACTTTTCCGTTATTAGGAAATTCCTTCTGAAGATCGGAGATTCTTCCATTCAAAATATTCTGATCGACATCTGCCATAGCAACACAAATGACCGAAGGATCATTTCTCATCATACTGGTCAAATCAGTATACCCCTGATTTTTACAACCAATAAGTCCGACCCTGATCTGATCAGATGCTGCTACATTTTTCTTTTCCCGCCTGGCGGTGGCTGCCAACAAATCATTGGCAGCCACTATGCCAAGGCCAGTCAATGATGCCGATGTTTTTATAAATTCACGTCTAGTGTTCTTCATGATAAAACGATTAATAATGGTATAGTCAATTTAGATTGGTTTGCTACTAATCATCTGACATCAATGCAAAGTAACAAATTAAATTTTATTATGCAAGCACATAAAAACATATTCTACAACACATTTTGAAACTTTTTTGTGCCTAAAAACGTTAAACACAAATCGAATTTACATTTTTAACTTAAATTCTATCACAAATTGTCTTTTCCTGTGTCGAAGGTTGCTGTAATATCCTTGAATTCGGCGGAACACTCTGAGTCAACCATACGTTACCACCTATTATAGAGTTGGCACCGATAGTAATACGTCCCAATACGGAAGTATTGCTGTAAATAATCACATTGTCCTCCAAAATCGGATGCCGGGGAATATCTATCAACGCTCCTTCTTCATCAGTAGCAAAGCTTTTAGCTCCCAACGTTACACCCTGATAGATTTTAACATGATTACCGATTATCGATGTTTTACCTATAACTACCCCGGTTCCGTGATCAATTGCAAAGTACTCTCCTATCCTTGCTCCGGGATGAATATCTATTCCAGTTTCAGAGTGTGCCATTTCCGAGATTACACGCGGAATGATGGGAACGCCTAATTTAAAAAGCGTATGAGCAATACGGTGATTCAGCAATGCCCGTATGGAAGGATAGCAGATAATCACTTCTCCATAACTTTTCGCTGCGGGATCGCCGTCAAAAATAGCTTTCACATCGGTAGACAAAAGATATTTGATTTCCGGGATCGCTTCGATAAATTTCGCTGCCAACGTATTACTAAGACTTTTATCCATATCACATCCGTCAACGTGCCCGTCAAAACAGAGGCCGTTATGAATTTCGTCAGCAAGCAAATCGAATAAACGCTCGAGACACACGCCGGTATAATAATCCAGCGTATCGCAACGAACATGCGTATCTCCAAAATAACCGGGAAAAACTATAGAGCGCAATAGTTTTATTATTTCCGCAATTTTTATCGGTGAAGGCAATGGTTTATCATAATGCTGAATATATGGGAAATTAACCGATGCTTCTTTATTCAACGACTCTACACTACCTTTAATCAGCTTAAGTATATCCATTCTGTCCATAAGCGGTATCTCTTATCAATTATTTAATATGTGAAAGCGGACAACCGGGGTCTTTCGTTATCCGAAGTGTACGGAAGGTCATTGTCAATCCGTCAAAAAGCAATATCCGATCCGTCAGCAAACTATTTATTCCCGAAAGATATTTGATTGCCTCCGTAGCCTGAATCGTACCGATCGTACCGGCAACAGAGCCAAGCACTCCTACCTCTGCAGCACTACGCACCGCACCATCGTCGGGAGAAGTCGGATACAGACAACGATAACAAGCGCTTCCCGGAACGTAAGTCATACATTGTCCTTCGAAGCGCAATACGCTTCCATGCGTAAACGGTTTCTGCAAACGGACACAAAGATCATTGACCAGAAATTTCGAATTGTAGTTATCCGTACATTCCAATATATAATCGTATGAAGCAATTATCTCTTCTCCGTTTTTCTCCGTGAGAAAACAATTATAAGTTTCTAGTTCTACTTCAGGATTTAGCCGTTGTATCTTTTGTGCCGCCGAAACTACTTTTTCCGTTCCAATATTATCGGTATAATGCAAAATCTGCCGTTGCAAATTAGATATATCTACTACATCTCCATCTACAATTCCGATTTTTCCGATACCAGCAGCAGCGAGGTAACTAAGCACAGGAGATCCTAATCCTCCCGTACCGATCACCAGTACCTTCGCACGACGAAGATTCAGAACTCCACGTTCGCCAACCTCTTGCAAAAGAAGATGCCGACTATATCGCGCTTTCTCTATTTCACTCAAAATCATTTCTCAAAAATACGAAAAATCCGGTTACTTTACACCAGATAACCAAAAACATAATCTGCTTTGCACAATAAGAGCTCTTCATTTTTTCAAAACAAAGAGGGAGATTTCACTTGAAATCTCCCTCTTATTTAAAGTTTATTTTTCAGAATTACTTCTTCATAAATGGAACTGTTTCAGACTTACCATCTTTTACAACTGTTACATAGTAGTAACCAGAAGCCAAGCCGGCAACATTCATTTGCAGTTCTTCAGAAGTCGTTGTTTCAGACATTACACGAACACCGCTTGCGTTATAAATATTTACAACAGCATCTCCATCCGTAACATTTGTCTTAACATAGATAATATCTGAAGCCGGATTCGGGTAAACCGAAGCTTTAACAGCATCTGTTTCTCCATCTTCAACACCATCTAACCACGGTTGCATATAGCAATCTCCTGCATTTGTCTGATTGGAAACTTCTACCTGAGCCATTACTGAAACCGAAGGATTATCAGCTAAATAACCTTTCAGCATAACAATGCCGTTACAAGTACCAGCAGCACGTACTGTAAGCACATTCGAGCTATTTACAGTAATTGTGGCATGTGTTTTAACCTGTTCAGCATTCAATATTTCCCATTTAACATTTGGCATAAATGTATTATCAGGAGTTACAATAGGTGTGATCTTCGTATTGCCTTTATTTCTATCAATAAACAAATCACCTTCCAGCTCAATCTTTTCACCCTTCACACGGTCAAAGTAACCTAATGGCAGAGCTTCGAACTGAGGATCGTCACCTTCAAATGTGTACATTACCATGCTATATTTCGGCACTTTTACAATCATACCATCTGTAATAGTCTGGTTTTCGAGAGTATCCGATTTGAATGTTTCACGGCTGGAAGGATCGTCACCAGTAACTCTATAGCGGGTAACAGAACCAGCTTTCGGATTAATACCGGCAGGTAAAGCCAATTGTACAGAATAATCATGTTGGAAATCACGGCTGAAGAGTACGATTGTCCATTGTTTACCATTATTATAAACAGAGGCGCCAACCGGATCATGATCAAGAAGAGGAACAAGTGTACCCTTGCTATTTTCGACCATTAACGTATTGTTCGTACCGACTGTACTACTAACAACGTGACCTTTGCAATACTTATTAATTAAAGCTGCCATAGCATAATGAGCCAACGGAGTTCCATCATCAAGGCTTATACGCCATTCACCACTACCATAAGTAAAAATCGTAGGCACGATCGAGCCGTATTTCATACTTGCAGTTAAATAGTCATTCAATACAACTGCCTGTCCTAAATTACCAAAATAACTGGAAGTTGAAACCTGTGATTCATAGAAATACGTATATAGAGGTACACCACCTTCAACTATCTGGTTTTTCATACCAACCTGCAAACCTTCCAGATTACGTTTCATATGTTCCTGACGGAGACGATAGTATTGTGCGATATTTTCACCGTAAGAAACTTCAGGATTGTAATCCAGGTTACCGCCAAGATATCCGGCAGTACCCAAAGTATTTACTTCACCCTTGCTTCCTTTGATTACCTGCTCGTTCAAGCCGTAACTATCGCTCGGATGCGGGTTACGCGCACTGTAAACCATATATACTATATCTTTGATGTCATTCCAATATGGTGATGTTTTTATCGTATCAGCCATCTTACGACACCATTCTCCATAAGTTATATAGTTCTTTCCGATAGGAGCATTGTGAGCGTCGCCTCCCCATACTTCATTACCGAATTCAAGAACCAGACCTTTACTCTTTTCTTTTGTCAAAAGCGGTTCAGCATAACCTTCAAGTGCACGGATACGTCCGTAAGGAGAGTTCATCGGGCCTGCTAAATATTCAATCAGGTTCAGGAATGTTTTCGGATCGCTCATGTAGTCAACGGTATAATTCGAACCGTCACCTCCGTTCAATCCGCCACTGCCATCTTTCGTTCCGATACACAATGAATAATAAGCGTTTATACTGTTTGCATAATTCATGTTATCGGCATGAGTAGCCGTTTTCACACTTGCCCCCATAGATAATGGAGCCTTCGATGCATCTGGGCCTGTGGCTTTTTCAAAGGCATAAACATTGGCATCCAAAGCCCCCCAACGGATTGTTCCGGGATAAAGATTATCTATTGCTTTCTTAAAGTTTTGATCTTTAAAGAGATTACCACTCTTGAAATCACCATTAATACCCATACCCCAGTTCCAGGAGATATTCTTCTTTTCAACTGTCAAACGGGCACGATACTCACCAAATTCAAGACCAGCATCATCGAACGGATCGAATGAACCTGTAGACATATTTACTTCACCACTCTTATCAGAAGCAACCATAGAGGCATTGTAAGCCACTACCTGAATCTTGTAAGCAGTTTCAGGCTGCAAGTCTCTGATAAATACAGTATCGGCAAATATTTTTTCGTCTGTATTATACAATTCTCCGTCAACATATACGTCGTATGCCACAACTTTTGAACCGGGAGCAACCGGAGTAGCCCATTTAACCTTCAACGTTTCACCTGTAGCCTTCACTTTTTGAATGCCTGTCGGAGCCATCGGTTTTTGGGTTGTACTTCCATATGTCGTTGCTGATTCAACATTGCTGATTAACGACTCATTTCCTAATTCATCAATAGCCGTTACAAATACATCGTATACAGTAGCTGGCGTCAAACCTTCAGCCATATAAGAAACTCCTGTAACAACATCAGTATTATTCTTAACACCGTTTACATATACGTTATATCCTGTTACTTTCGCAACTTTCGTTCCGCTGGAAACTTCGTCCCATACGATGCGGAGCGATTTATCCATTACAGTCTGTATTTTTACATTCTGAGGTGCTTCCGGTTTTACAACATCATATAAAGGCGCCATAAATTCAGCGGGCAGATAGTCTCCGCTAAGACCAGGACCTGTAACTTTCAAACCGTATTCCAGACGATGGATAAACCATCTTTCTACGTACATCGGATAAACTTTTCCAGCTTCGAGATAATAAGGTTCAGATTGTTTACCGCCATTGATATTCGATCCGACAGAACCACTGTTCGTTACGGTAGCAATAGGTTTAGCCGCTTTCCATGAAGTACAAGTTGTATCGAGGAATACACCACCGGCAGCTTCATTTGCAATAAACTGGAATACATAGTTACCAGATTCCTGAGGAACGAAGAATCCTTTAAGAGCAGATGTCGCCATATCGATGATCGGATCGGGGTTACAAACGTCGCAATTTCCCGCAATTGTAATTTTCGGGAATATTTCCTGCCATTTTTCGTAATTCTCACCCCAGAAACTCTTATCGCTTTCACCGGGCACGTGAGCAGGAGAAATTACCTCACTGTAAACAGCAGAAGCATTCGTCTGAATCGGATTAGTTTGTTGCCAGAATACGATATCATAGAATTCCATAGCGATACCCGGATTACTGAACGGCTTAATATGCAACGTTACATCCTGAGGATAATCATCCAAGAATACACGCAACTTAACTGTTCCAGCAACACCTTTTTCAGCTACATGAAGAATTGCAAAATGCTGTCCTGATGTATATTCAATAGTAGGTTCGCTAATCAAATCGGCACCTTCCAATACTTCAACTTTATAACCTGTTTTGATCTGGTCAAGCTGAGCCATATTAGACAAGATGACATTGTAGTTACCTGAATACATCACGATATTTACATCGGTAGGAGCTTCAAACATAGCAGGAGGATTATTCACATCGTAAACAACGATATAAAATTCCTTGATTGTAGTATCTTCTCCTTTGTTCGTACCGTTAGCGTCATCTTTTACCGTCAAAGTAATTTTCACTTTACCTGATTTTCCGGCAATCGGAGTATATGACAGTGTAGCTTCGCCAGCAGCGTTAACAGATGTTACCGTAGGATTAGCCAATACGTCAGGCTGATCGCTGGCAGCAGTAATCGTTACTACCTGATCCGGATTCTTAGCATCTACACCTGTTAATTTTACATTCTGAGTTCCTTTATCGTTATAAATATACTGCGTAGCTACGTCATCAATTACAGGAGGACGATTCACCGATGCATCATAAATATTAACAGCAAAGCTCATTTCAATATCTTTCGTTATGCATCCTTCGGGCTGATTAGCCTGAGATACTTTTACGATAATACGATCTTCACCGAAAGCAGTACCTGTACCTTTATAAGTCAATACGGCAGTAGCCCCACTCGTATAAGTTACGGTAGGAGCTGCCACTCCATTTTTAGAAGTAGCACTTACAGCAAGATTTCCACCACCGGTAGAACTTCCGATACCGCTTAAATTTACTTTAACTTCTTGCACACTGGAAGACTCAGACTGATCTGCAGCTTGTGCAATTTTCGGTGCATTCTGACCTGCTTTTATCTGTTTTGCCTCAAATGCAGTTTTAGCAGCAGTCAATGTCGTATTGGCTTCCGTAGCTTCTGCATTAGTATAGCCTTCTTTATCGGCTACAGCCTGAGCAGCATCGATAGCAGACTTGAATGTTGCTTTAGATCCGGCCAAGAACATACCGTTTTCTTTACCTTCAACTGCAGCATTGTAAATCTCGTTTGATGCTGAGATTGTTGCTCTCAAGTCAAAACCTGCATCTTTTTCAGCAGAAATTTTGATATCATCAATTTTAGGAGTAGCTGTTGTCGTAATACGTACAGCTAAACTTTTTACAGCAGGCATTGATTTTTTGAAAGTAATCAAGTTCCAGCCATCACTACCAGCCTGTACATCAATTTGTTCAGCTGAAGGATTTAGCTTCGTCCAATTCGTGCCCGCATCTGAGCTGTACTCTATCGTAAACTGATCTCCTGTTGCATCTTTGCATCCAAAAGAGAGCCAGATATCACGATAAATCAATGTGTTAACATCGCTGAAAGCAATACCACCCGTAATGCTGATAATTTGACTTGTTCCTGAAGCTCCTTCATAGCCGGCAGAAACAGGATTGTCAGCCCTGGTCACAATTTTATAACCAAGGTCTTTAAGAATCTGGAACTGGCTGGCAGTTCCCACGTGTCCTGGTCCAGAACCGAGACACCAAGTAAGGTCCATGT
>JAQXIO010000053.1 GCA_029007825.1 Bacteroidales bacterium
TTTATCTGCAGTCCCACTTTCAACGGACACATTATAAACGTCTATATAGTTTGCCTTTACCGTTACATTGGCTGCCGGCATTGTGAATGTCGTCGTTGCAGCAGCAGGATCGGCAAACTCTATATTATCTTCAGATGTCCAGCCTGTAAAGCGTTTCCCGTTTCCATCAAGGTTGGCAACAATTGTCACAACAGATTCTTCTTCTATTTGCGAGTTGCCCCCCTGTACAGTTCCATCCTGTACCGTCAGCGTATATTTCTGTAATATTTTATATGGTGTCACATCGGCATAGGTCTTTCCGAAACGTATTTCGTCAAAACATGCACCGTCGGGACCACTGGTAGGGGTTAATCCTACCGTTGAGAAGGCTATATCGGAAGAGGTCGTTGCCTCTACATCGGCTTCTGCCGGTTCATTTCCGTCAAATCCGGCGGGATTAACATACAAACTGATTTTATTGGTAGTTCCAAATTCAATTTTTGCAATAATCAACGCCGTTTCACCTATAACCAACGGTTTCTCTGAGGAGTAAACCGTTTCGTCTACTTTCATTTCCCATTTGCGATCGCCCGAGGTTCCGAAATAACCGAAATGTACCTTTCCAGCCGCAGCGCCTCCGGGATGTCCGTTGAAGAGACTCAACTGTACTCCATCATTGTTATTCTTTTCTTTCCTGATCAGTGTACTCAACCAAAGGGTGGTTCCGTTTTTACCGATCTTTCCTTCATTAATATAGTCTTTGAATTCACCGGTCGAAGAGGTATTCAATCCACGTGCTGTCTGCAAATAGGCGCGTCCACCGATCATATAGTTTCCTGCCGATTTCAGATTTTTATATTTCAAGGGGAGGGCATCACGCACTTCAAACCCGGCCATTTCCATATTTCCGTTTTGAACGTTCCATGCGCCATTCCATCCGCGGCCACCATTTAAAGAGTGGAGAGGTCCTGCTACATAATCAAATCCATCGTAGCACAGAGCCGGTTCGTCCGGATCAACCGCAGGAATATCAAGAACCGTTATTGTAACCGATTCGGTAGTGAGACTGGTTGCACCGTTGGAATCGACCGTGCTTAACGTAACAGTATATGTTCCCGGTTGTGTGAAGGTATATTCGAAACCGTTACTTTTTTCCTCTATACCTAATTCTTCTATTTTCCAGTTATATCCCAAAACAAAATCATCAGGATCGGGATCAGTCGATTTGGAGCCATCGAAATAGACTTTAAACGGTGCATAGCCTGCCGTAGCATTTACCCTCAAATCGACATTAGGCGGATTATTGTGTACAATAACTTTTACCTCACAAGTATCGGCCAGTGCTCCGTTTTCAGAAAGGGCGACAATGGAAGTCGTACCTTTTTTTACCGCCGTAACCAAACCGGCCTGCGAAACGGTTGCAATGTTTTCATCACTCGACGTCCATATTACATTCTTATTCGTAGCTCCTGCGGGATCAATCGTTACAGAAAGTTGCTTCGTTTCACCTTTATAGACTGATTCTTCCTTGCTACTTATACTTAAAGCATTTACAGGTGTACCTGTATTCACCACCGTAACCAAACATTTATCCGTAAAGGCTCCGTCTTCGGTCGTTACGGTTATTTCTGCCGTTCCTTCTGCTTTAGCCGTAACAACTCCATTCTCATCGACCGAAACATTAGCGGAGTTACTTCCCCATGTTACTTTCTTATTCGCTGCATTTGCCGGGGCAATCACCGGAATCAAAACTGCTTTTTTACCTACATTCAGTTCCAGTGCAGCCATCGTCAATTTCACAGATTTAACCGGAGCAGCTCCGAAATATTCGATTTTCGTGTATTTCTTTTCTGCCAACACCACTTGTTTCGCTACTTCCTGCACGATCTGTGCCTGCGCGGCTGTTACACCCGCAAAATTTCCGGGAACAGAAAGGCCAACAGGATCCTGCTCATATATGGTAGTAAAAAACGTCGTAGATACGATGTAATTGCCCAATGTATTCAGGTGAATACCGTCACTATACACTTTCCATATATTGTCACAACCGGGAAATTGTCCCTGCATCATCCGTTTATTCAATTCATAAAATACTTCCCCGACGGGAATCATAACAACATTTACACCATAGTTATCAGCAACTACCGCATCGGTAAGATCGTGGAAATATTTACGGCGTTCATTTTCCAAACCGCTTTTTCCATTTTTATTATAGGTTCCATCCCAAAGGTCGTTATAGTCCTGAGCAGGAGGAATATCGGATTGATTTTCGATATTGTTCTTGCGGGGCCAACGAGAATAGATACAAACTTTCGCTTCCGGACTCTTTTTCACCAGTTCGTTGATGTAATTCTTGATCATCCGCTTATCTCCTTCGTCACCCTCTATCGACCTATCGAACGGTTGCAAGGTAACCGCATCCCATGCGTATGCTGCAAACGCTTCCTTCGGATATCCGAAGGGGGCCGTTGCATAGCCCTGATCTTTATTCGGACCACCGTCAAAATTCTGCCAAAGAAGGTTCAAGGGAGACCCAAGGATCACATGACGCGCCCAGATATGTTCGTTCCCCGCACTTTCTGCCAGTGCTTTAAAGCCATCGAAATTAACAGCATCGGTTACACTGTTTCCGATTAAATAAATCCGTTTCGTTTGTTGTGCCTGCGTAAACAACGCAAACATTGCCAAAAACAGCAAGATTGTTTTTCTCATGATATTATTCAGTTAGTATATGTGTTTGTTATAAAGACGGACAAATATAATAAATGTTCGTTAAGTTTCCTTGTAACTATTATCATAATAAATACAAGGAAAGAGAAAGAGTAAAACCGATATTCCAACGTGTTTATCTGAAAAGCATTTCTTTTATTCCCAAAAGGGAAGTGTCTTGCCGTGAATTCATTATTTTTGCAGAATACAGGATGCATCTGGGCAATCTTTGAGAACGGGTTCTAACAATTGCCCTGGACTTTCGCTATATTTGCAGAAGAAATATTTTCTTATCTTTAAAAGGTCTGAATTATACATTTTATAATATTATGAAACGGTATTTGTGGTTCTTATCCATGTTTTTATCTCTTCCTTTTTCAATGAATTCCCAAACGTTTATTTCTCCTTCCGATCCCAAAATCAGCTATATGGGACGCTTCGACTTTTCAACTCCCGAACGTGTTTCTTTTGCATTTCCGGGTTCACAGATACAAGCCTTATTCGAAGGCTCTACCCTTGCCATAATCGTCAAACCCGAGAGCGGTTATTTTATGGTAGAGATCGATGAAAACGAACCTGTCAAGGTAAACACGATGAAACCGGATTCAATCTATATTATCGCCCAATCTTTACCGAAAGGCGTACATAAGGCTGTTATTACCTATTGTAACGAAGGGTTATATATGGAACCGGAGTTCAGGGGTTTTTTAATCGATGAAAAAAAGAAACTACGGAAAAAAGCGGTTTTGCCGGAACGGAAAATCGAATTCATTGGAAATTCGATTACCTGCGGTTTCGGCGTCGAAGCAGCTTCGGAAAACGAAAAATTCTCAGATGCCAATTCCAACTTTTTCTATTCCTATGCTTTCCTTACTGCCCGCAAACTGAATGCCCAGTATATAGCAACAGCCCGTTCAGGTATAGGGGTTTACAGGAATTACGACGGTCCGTTGACAGGAAATCTCAATTGTATGCCGAATGTTTATGAGCGTATTAATATAGAGAAGGAAAATCAGAAATGGGATTTCACCCAATATATCCCGGATGTAGTGTGTATCAACCTGGGAACGAACGATGTTTCGACGGGAGATTATGATTACGAGCTTTTATGCAAGGGTTATAGCCGGCTTTATAAAATGGTAAGGGGATATTATCCCAAAGCAAAAATCGTATTCGTGTCTTCGCCTATGCTATCGGGAAAAAGACTGAACGACAGCAAAAGAGCAATGAAATCGGTAGGGAACGAAGCAAAAAAGGTTTCCGATAATGAAATTTATTTCTTCGACCTTACCCTTATGGATGGCTCACTGGGTTATGGAGCCGATTATCATCCTTCGAAAAAACAGCATGAACTGATGGCAGACGAGTTATCTGAATTTCTTAAAAAACTTATGAAGTGGTAAATATAAAGAGGGGTATTTGTCAATACCCCTCTTTATATTTTTACTTTCCGAAATTAATTTTACCGTTTTTATCCGGAAAACTATCCGACACAGATTCTTTTATATCGTTATACTTTCTCCCTGTTTATAGGCCAAACAAACGCGGTATAAAGAGGCTTATTCCGGGAATGTATGCAACCATAAAGAGTACTATCAGCATAGCGATAAACATGGGTAAAAGCGGCTTTATCACTTTGTCTATTTTCACCCCCGCAACACTGCAGCCGATAAAGAGCACCGAACCAACGGGCGGCGTACAAAGCCCGACACAAAGATTCAATACCATCATGATACCGAAATGTACCGGGTCCATGCCCAACTGCCCTACGGCAATGGGCAGGAAGATGGGGGTAAAAATCAATACGGCCGGGGTTATATCCATAAAGAAACCGACAATTAACAATATTACATTGATCAAAAGCAAAATTACAAACGGATTATCGCTGACACTCAAAAGTGCCGTGCTGACCGTCTGCGGTATATTTTCGTACGACATGATCCAGGAGAGACCGGTACAGGTTGCGACCAGAAGCAAGACAATACAGGTTGTTTTCACCGAAGACAACAGTATCTGTGGCATTTCTTTCCATGAAATTTCCTTATAGATAAATGCCAATAACAAGGCATATACCACGGCTACAGCAGAGGCTTCGGTTGCCGTAAAATAACCGGCCAATATTCCTCCGATAATAATCACCAATAACATCAGGCTGGGAATTGCTTCCAAGAACCTCTTTACCGCCTCGGAAAAAGCAACACGTTCGCCCACGGGATAACCTTTACGGTAAGCGATTATTCCTGCTGCCACCATTATGGCAACGCCCGTCAATATGCCCGGCAGATAACCTGCCATAAAAAGAGCCGATATCGAGACGCCTCCACTTGCCAGAGAATAGACAATCAGCACATTACTGGGCGGTATTATCAAGCCTGTCGTAGCGGAAGTTATATTTACGGCGGCACTAAAATTCTTATCGTATCCGGCTTTCTGCATTTCCGGGGTCATAATGCTGCCGATTGCAGAAGCGGCGGCAGCAGCCGAACCGGATATAGCGCCGAAAAACATATTTGCCATTACATTTACAAAAGCCAATCCTCCCGGAAAAGGCCCGACCAGTACCCGAGCAAAATTTATCAGCCGCAAAGCTATTCCTCCCCGGTTCATAATATTACCTGCCAATACAAAAAAAGGAATCGCCAACAGCGCAAAACTATCGAGTCCGGATGCCATGCGCATGGCAAAGGTAGTAAAGGCAGGCAGTGCATCGATGGACACCAGCATTGTCAAAACGCCCGACACGCCAATACTGAAAGCGATCGGAACTCCTAAAGCCAAAAGGAGGAAAAAACTCACTATCAACACAAAAACACCTATCATTTCCATCTTATTCTTCCTCCTGCTTTAAAATTTTCATAGTATTGTCAACGGCATAAAAACTTATCAATACTCCGCTAAGAGGTAAAACGAGATAAACATATCCCAGATTAATTTCCAATGTTGCCGAAGTTACCGATAACTGAAAACGGGTATATACAAGCCATATCCCGCCCACAACCATAACAAAGAGGGCAAAAAGAAACGTTATGATCTGTATTGCTACTTCCATGCGCCGTTTTCTCTGCTGTTTCACTTTCTGGAGCAGGATGTCGATTGCCAGATGTTCGTTTTGCCCGCTTACATACGCTGCACCCAATAGCCCTACCCATATCAGCAAATGACCGGCCAGCTCATCGGTAAAGGAGCTGGGGGAGGCGAGGATATAACGGCTGGCTACCTGCCATAAAACATCGATTACCAGGGCAACCATCAGGAACACTAAGGCGCGCTGTAAAAGGTTGTCTATAAATTTCCGAATCATTTTTTCTCCGAATTAATAGTTAACGAATCGCCCACAGCCAGAACGGCATCTATCCAGGGACGGTATTTCTCATTCTCTCTATACTTATCCAAAAGAGGACGTGCTGCCAAAATAAAAGGTTGTTTCTCAGGATAAAAGATTTCCATTCCTTTTTCCTGCATTTCAGCCATAGAGTTCTTTTCCTGCTCTTCCCACAATTTCCGCTGATATACAACCGATTCGTCCATTGCCTGTGTCAGCCATTTTCTTTCCTGGCCGGAGAGTTTATCCCAAGTATGCAGGCTTATTACGACGAGGTCGGGGAGCATGGTATGTTCATTTACGGAATAATATTTACAGATTTCATGATGAAAGGCTGTCGTTACGGAGGGGGTGTTATTTTCAGCTCCATCCACTACTCCACTTTGCAAAGCGGTATAGAGTTCGCCGAAATCAACAGGAGTGGCGGATCCGTCAAACGTGCGCATCATTTCTACGGCTATCGGACTTCGCATTACGCGGATTTTCAATCCTTTGAGATCTTCGGGTGTCCGAATGGCCCTATTTACGGTATAGAAGCTTCTTGCGCCCGAATCGTAATACCCTAATCCTTTGATCCAATAAGGCACAGTTGTCTCAAGGAAGGCTTTTCCGACCGGACCATCGAGTACTTCGAAATAGTGCTCTTTCGAAACGAAGAGGTAGGGTAATCCGAATACTTTAAATTCATCAACAAAGCCTTCGAGGGCTCCGGAGGAGACTTTCGCCATATCAAGGCTACCTATCTGAAGTAATTCCAGTGTTTGATTTTCGCCTCCTAATTGTCCGCTGTCATAAATTTCCATATCCATTTTTCCACCCGAGAGCGTATTAAGGCGTTCTTTCATAAAGAGCATTCCCTGATGCACCGAGTGTGTTTTCGGCAACCCGTGCGCCAATTTGAGCACTCTTTTATCGTGTATTTTTCCATTACAGGACAACAGAAAGAACAAAGAGAATATGCATACGGCATATCGTAAAAGTGTATTTTTCATGTTCCGGGATAAAAGGGTTTTATTTTCTGTTACAGTCCAAAATAATTTTTGGCATTGTAATAACTTATATTTTCTATCATCTGCCCGATAAAGGGAAGTTCCTGCTCAGGCATTTCGCCCTGCTCGACATCTTTCCCTATGAGATTGCATAAAATACGCCGGAAATACTCGTGGCGCGGATAGGATATGAAGCTTCTCGAATCGGTCAGCATTCCGACAAAGCGGCTTAACAGTCCTAACATGGAGAGTGCGTTCAGCTGGTTCTCCATTCCGATTCTCTGATCGAGAAACCACCATCCGGAGCCAAACTGCATTTTTCCGGAAACGCTGCCGTCGTTAAAATTATAGGCATTGGTTACCATGAGTTCATTGTCTCTCGGATTCAAGTTGTAGAGGATGGTTTTCGTCAGGATTCCTTCCGTATTCAGCCGATCGAAGAATTTATTCATCGAAACTGCCAGCGAAACGTCGGCTATGGCATCGTATCCGGTGTCGGGGCCTAACGCTTTAAACATCTTCGTATTGTTGTTCCGAATGGCTCCGACATGAAATTGTTGTACCCAGCCTTTTTCATTGTCCATACGGGCAAATTCATAAAGCATTCCCGATTTGAAAAGGGCTGTTTCTTCTCCATTCAGGGAGTGTCCGGCGCGCACCTTTTCGAAAAGAGCTGTCATTTGTTTCGCCGTAAAATCTTCCGCATAAAACGTATCCAGTCCATGATCGGAAACCTTACATCCGACCGAGGCAAAAAAGTCATGTCTTTTATAAAGCGCTTCCAGCAGGTGGTCGAACTTACGAATTTCGATATCGGCACTTCTCCCTAACTGCAACAGATAGTCATTGTATGCTCCGGGATTTTCAACGGCCATAGCTTTATCGGGACGCCATGTGGGCAACACTTTACACGAGAAGCTGCCGTCTGCAATCTGCCGGTGGTATTCCAGCGTATCTGCCGGATCGTCGGTGGTACATACGACTTCTACTTTCATACGCTCCATTATGGATTGGGCCCTGAATTCGTCGGTTCGAAGCATTTCCGTACAGCGATCGTATATCTCACGTGCGGTAGCGGGGTTTAAAAGCGTATCTATCCCGAATATTCTTTTAAGTTCGAGATGTGTCCAATGATATAAAGGATTACGCAAAGCATACGGCATTGTTTCAGCCCATTTCATGAATTTATCGAAAGAGGGTTTATTTCCTGTTATGTATTCTTCGGGAATTCCGTTGGCACGCATTGCCCTCCATTTGTAATGGTCTCCTCCCAACCAAATCTCGGTCAGATCGGAAAAGCGGTAATTTTCTGCTATCATTTTAGGGCTAAGGTGACAATGATAATCGATTATCGGCTGTTTCTCGGCATGTTCATGATATAATTTTTTCGCCGTTTCGCTTTGTAAAAGAAAATCATCGTTGATGAAACTTTTCATATCCTCGTTATTTTTCAATGGTATTTGCAACAGGTTCGGAAACAAAGATAAAAAAAAGCCTCCGACGGAGTATCTTCCGCAAGTGAAAATGAATTTGTTTTTTCGCACAAAAAAGTGTATTATTTTATCTTTATAAATTATGCTTCTATCTTTCCCCTTCTTTCTTAATTAAAACATTGAGTTTCCATAAAGAAAAAATGCTATTTTTATGGCTCAATATTTTTAGCTTGTCCGAATGAGTGTTGAAAATCTACTGAGTCTCCCGACTGTCCGACTGAATGAAGAAGATCATACTTTATCGATCCTCGACCAGACACAACTTCCGTCAAAGACGGTATATCTCCGCCTATCTGAAACGGAAGAGATGTACGAGGCTATCGCCCGGTTAAAAGTGCGCGGGGCCCCGGCTATCGGCGTAGCTGCAGCTTATTCCCTCTATTTATCGGTCAGGCCTTACGCTCATTATTCATTCGAAGAGTTTTCAGCCTTATTCGAAGAAAAAAGGCGCTATTTAGACAGTGCACGCCCAACCGCCGTGAATCTTTCATGGGCTTTAAACCGAATGCGTGCCTGTTTGATGCAACACCGCCATCTGCCTGTAACCGAAATTATCATATGCCTTAAAAACGAGGCCGATTCCATAAAAGAAGAAGATACCGTTATGTGCCGTTCGATCGGACAGCACGGGGTTAAATTGCTGAAACCGAATTGGGGAATCCTTACACACTGTAATGCGGGTCATCTTGCCACATCCTGCTTCGGAACGGCTTTAGCTCCCGTTTATACGGGAATGGAACAAGGGATGCAATTCCATCTTTACGCCGACGAAACACGTCCGTTACTGCAGGGGGCACGCCTTACGGCTTTTGAATTGCAAAAGGCAGGAGCCGACGTTACTTTATTATGTGATAATATGGCTGCTTCGCTTATGGCAAAAGGACGGATCAATGCCGTTCTGGTAGGTTGCGACCGCGTGGCGGCCAACGGTGACACGGCAAATAAAATCGGGACATCTGGTGTTGCTATTCTTGCAAAATATTACCATATTCCTTTTTATGTCTGCGCTCCGTCTTCAACTATCGACCTGAATTGTTGTACGGGAAAAGAGATTGTCATAGAGGAACGGAATCCGGATGAGGTTACAGAAATGTGGTACAACGAACGAATGGCTCCTCCTCATATCAAAGTCTATAATCCGGCTTTTGATGTCACCGACTTTTCACTCATCACTGCATTCATTACGGAAAAGGGTATCGTTTACCCTCCTTTCAAAGAAAATTTCAAAAAGCTCTTTTCCTGACGGCAACTATAATGCAGCCCTTCTTCAAAAACCTTTTTTTGCTTCTGTTTGTTATTAAATCAAAATGAAGGCAATATGCCTAATCGCGATTGAGTAAAAAACATATTCTAATTTTTTAATCTTATGAAGAAACATTTTTATCTGTTTGCTACGGTGATTACACTCGCAGTGATTTCAACGGCTTGCGCCGACTATCCAGATGAGCAGGACATTGTTTACGAGCAACTAGTATCATATACACAATATGATACAAAAATCGACTTTAAGAAGTACAGGACATTTTATGTTACGGACTCGATCCGTTATGTAAAAGATAACAAGGTACAGAGCGTCGAAACCAAAAAAGATAAATTCAGTACATTCAACGCCCAGCTTATCAGTGAAAACATGGAAGCTCTGGGTTATTCGATGGATGCTACAAATCCGGATCTTTTCATTACTCAGGTAGGATTCTCCAACCAGAACGTAATTTACGGATATCCGGGATGGTGGTATAACGGATACTGGGATTCTTACTACTGGTATTACGATTATCCTTTCTATCCGGCTTACCCCTGGTATTATCCTTATCCTTACCCAACCGTTATCGGCGCATATGTAACGGGTACCGTTGCCTTTGAAATGATCGATACGAAAAATACTGTTGAAAAGAAATTACCTGACGGCAGCGTTGTCGAAATGGATCCGGTAATCTGGACGGCTCAAATAAAGAGTTTACTTTTGAATACAAACTCGGAAGCGGACATGAAGAACGCTATCAACGAATGTTTCAAACAAACAAAGGCTTTTCAATAAACGAAATAAACAACAAATAATTTAACTATGAAAAAGATATTTCTTTTCTTCATCGCCATATTATCTTTGAGTTCACTGAACGCTCAAAACAAACAGTATTACACTGCTGCATGGGACATGGGCTTTCCCGTAGGTTCCATGAAGGGTTTCATATCAAAGGCCAGTATGCGTGGCGGACATTTCAGCGCTCATTATTTTCTTAATGACAATGTTGCAATCGGCCTTAACTTAGGATTCAACCGCTATTATAAAACCTTACCGCGTCAGACTTTCTATCCTAACCCGGGAAGTGCCATAACAGCGTCTTCTTACAATTATGCCAATTCCATACCTATGACAATAGGCGGATATTACCACTTCCTGCAGGATAGCCCTATCCATCCGTATGCCGGTATCGGAATCGGTGCGAATTACATGCACGAACGTGTTATTATACAAGATACGGAATCGTCTTCAGACCAATGGTCTTTTATGTTCTCTCCCGAAGTCGGCCTCTTTATTCCTTTCGGAAAGAACTGTCCTGTCGGCATGAATATTTCCGCACGGTATAATGTATATACGAATTCATTTACCTACAATCATGAAAAGATCAAACCTATCCAGAACTTCAATTTAGGTGTCGGTCTGACGTATTTCGTAAATCAGTAATACACTCTTTTGCCAATTTCAATATTCAGACAAGCCTCCCGGTTATTTACCGGGAGGCTATTTTTTCGGATTTATTCTTTCGGTCACCGGGATAAATCCGTTTTATTCTAATATTTGCCTATCATTTACCCATTTACGACGGTTCTTCGTATATTTGCAGAATACAGGGTACACCTTGGAGAAAAACAAAGCAAGCTTTGTTTTTGCCTCTCAGTTTCCTCTATATTTGTATATTATTAATTGCCTTTTTATTTTTATCAAGTGCCTTTACAATTTATTTTACCATGAGACTTCTACAAAAATGTTTTTTTATTTTATGGTGTTTTTGCAGCCTGAGTTCGTATGCCCAAAGAAATGTCATCTCTTTAAACGGAAAATGGCAAATAGAGGAAAGTGTTTCCGATAAACAGCCTAAACGTTATACGCATTCAATAACGGTTCCGGGACTGGTAATTACAGCGGAACCTTCATTCCGGGATGCGGACAACTATAAATCGAAACAATATTTGGAGAACTCTTTCGTCGTAGATAAACAAGGAAAAACTCCCGGTATAGATACGGTGCTACGGGGAATCAATTACCAGCCCCGGAATTATTACTGGTACAAAAAGGATTTCACGCTTTCTTCCCTAAGTGAGATTTGCCTGTTGCGTATCAACAAGGGTCAGTTCGGTATCGAGGCTTGGATCAACGGAAAAAAGGCCGGCGATTATCTCGGTTGCTTTTCTGCCACCATCTTCGATATTTCAGACTTTGTAAAAAAAGGGAAAAACAGTATCGTTATAAAGGTAGGGGCACATCCCAACACTTTACCGGAGGAGGTTTGCTTCGGAACCGATTTTGAAAAAATCAGATGGCAAGCCGGGCTTTACGACGATGTAAGCATTATACAGGCACAGTCTCCTTATATCGAATCGATACAAATAGCGCCGGATATTCATAAGTCGGAAGTGGTGGTTCAAAGTGTTATTATCAATAAAAAGAAGGAGGCTTTAAAATCCCCGCTTACTCACTCCGTAAAGGAGTGGAAATCGCAGAAAGAGGTTGCCTCACACAAAAGCGATATCTATGTGGAAGGGGGTAAAAGTATTGTCGAGACAAGCCGTATTCATCTGCCCGATGCGCAGCTATGGTCTCCCGAAAATCCGTTTCTTTATACGGTAACGACATCGACAAACGGCGATCTTGTTACTACGCGCTTCGGTATGCGTGAATTCCGTTTCGACGGACGTACGAAGCGTGCTTACCTGAACGATTCGTTGATTTACCTACGCGGATCGAATATTACGTTGCATCGTTTCTTCGATGATTCGCGTTGCGGCGACAAGCCCTGGAACGAGGCGTGGGTAAGGAAACTTATCGGGGAGACAGCAAAGAAGTTCCAGTGGAACAGTTTCCGGTTTTGTATAGGACCGGTGCCTCAGATGTGGTTCGATATTGCCGACGAATACGGTCTTTTAATTCAAAACGAATATTTTATCTGGAATTACAAACCGTATTGGTCTAAGGAGCTTTTAGAGAGCCATATAAAAGACTGGATGCGGGACTCATGGAATCATCCGAGCGTGGCGTGGTGGGATATCAACAACGAGACGTATGAACCGAAGGATAAACCTCTTACTTCCATTATACGAAATGTGCGTGGTTGCGATTTATCGAACCGGGCATGGGATAACGGCTATAACCTGCCGGACCAGCTCAATGATCCGGTAGAGGACCATAACTATAACAATTATGCCGTTCCTTACCCGTTCCCTTACGAACAGGGTGTAGGACAAAAAACAACAAATTCGCCGCACCCTACCCCGAATGCGGTTATCCTAAACGAATACGGTTGGTTGTGGGTGCACCGTAACGGTGTGCCGACGGAGCTGACAAAGGCTGCTTATAAAAATTTAGTACCGGACGGCGATCCTGAAAAGGTATTGGAAACGAGTGCGTATATGTTCGGTGCCGAGACCGAATATTTCCGTGCTCACCGAAATTATGCCGGTATATTGCAATTCACTTTGCTGACTTGCACCGACTCTGACGGGCTTACGTCTGACATTATTCAGGATTATGAGACGTTGGATTTGATCCCTTGTTTCGAGAAATATTATAAGGAGGCTTTCAAGCCTGTAGGGGTTTATCTTAATTACTGGCATAAAGCGACTCCGGGGGCTAATGAAAAGGTGGATGTCATGATGGTCAACGACCTCAATTCTCCGGTAAAGGGAAGTTTAACCCTTCAATTGGAAGATTCCGATGGGAACGTTCTTTATTCACAGTCGGAACCTTTTTCACTCGATGCAATAGGACAAAATACGTCACGTATTTACTTCGATTTTCCGGAAAGGGAAGGTGAATTCATATTAAAGGCTATTGCCCGATATAATGGGGAAACCACTACTTCACTGAGAAAAATAAATCTTTCAAAATAATAAAACGATTCAAAACAAGAGTGCCTGCCGTAAACCTTTGAAAAGGGAACGGCAGGCGCTTTTGTTTTAATCTATAAATTACTTGCTATAAACGCGACTCTTCTACATAATTCAGACAAGCCTGATTCTACACTCGGCTTGCAGTTTATTTTATCCTTTAATCAGCCTATTATCAGGTATCCGGCAGGTTGTATTGTTTTCCCGTTATAGAGTTCCGGTTTCTGCCCGTAATTGCATATTATAGATTTTCCATTTCCAAAAGACGACATTTCCAGCGTTTTCTCTTTATTCAGGAATTTATGGTCTGTCATTTCGGCCATACCGATCTGTGCATGCCAATCGTCGACGTGGAATGTCTTTTTGAAGAGGTCGAAATCGAACTCATCTGTTATGGTATAATGCATCATATAGCCCCATTGCATCATTTCCAACCAACGGGGATGATCTCCGTTCATTTCTGAACTTCCGTAGGTCATACAAAAGGCTGCATCATGGAAAACCAACGGCCAAAGGGGGATGGTCTGCCCTTGTATGCGCTGATGCCTGTTTTCATAGAAATCAATGCCGGGAATAGCAAAATCCGCAATTTCCTCGCTACCAAATATCGTTCCTTCGTCTTTATAGAACTTTATCATTTCCTGCTTTGCTTCCAGGTCATCGGCTTTTGTCAACGCCGGATTCTCGTACGACTGGTAAAGCTGCATTGCCGTGGTGGTATCGACAAACATTACGGTGGGGTCGAGTGTCTTTATTTTTTCCCAGTTCCGTTTGCCGTATTCAAAACCATGCTTCATATGCATAATGTACGCCTGCCCGCCGGCCCATCCTCCACCGATCATTAACGAACCGTCTTTTAAACGATTAATGCCATTCGGGAAAGAGGAAACGGTTTCGTACATATCCATATTATTGTCATGCAATCCGGTAACAATGCCGTCTTTCTGCTCCAGTATCTTCTTCAATTCGGAAACATCACCCAATTTAGGTTCGGGTGGCCATACATCCGGGTGCGATGCATCGTATCCGCGGTTTATCCAACCTGCGATTTTTATATATCCTCGCTTTAAGCCTGCATCCTTCAATTGTCCTATCAGTGTTTCCAGTTCACTGTAGGTACGATGTACCATCACATCATCCGGACGCCTTTTCGTCATCTCATCGCTTAAGAAAAATTCTTTTTTATATTTATCCGAATATCCGGGGTGCGCCATACTAATCCAGAAGCCGCGTCCGCCTAAAAAACCGTTCAAACGGGGAGTGCGCTTTATCTTTTCGGTCAGCGGATTAAACCATCCCTGATCGGTAAACCACTGCCTATATGTTTTTGCCAATGCTACATAATCGCCCTTTACAAAGGTATATTTCATCGTATAGCCATGTCTCCACTGATTTAAAGAACGCATATATACCGGAGCAATGGCCCCGTTTGCCATAAGAGCCGCTGCATCTTCAAAACCTTCATCAAAGATGGCAATCCAAGCGTGTCCGTCTTTTTGTCCACCAATCCAGCGCATATTCAGATGAGTGAAGAAGGTGTAGATGTATCTTGAAAAGATGGTTGCATTGCCTTTTGCGGGAAGAATCTGTCCGATGCCCTTCGGCAAAACCAATTCGTCACATTCTATGGATGAAGGAAAGGATAGGCTGGGTATGGAATCATCTATACGTTTTATCGTAAAATTCAACCATTGATTATCCAACTTTACCTGAAAGACAAAACTGCCCCAATAACGGTTTTCGCGTCCTATAAGGGAAGCTTTGATTCCATCGCGGCATTTTTCCAACACGAAATGACCGGGATATTCTTCACACATTGTCCGTTCGTTACGCAACCAAACGTGTCCTTCTTCTATCTCACCTAATTCCTGAAGGGCTACAGGACGAAAGTCCCATGCAAAGTTACCGTTCCGCTTATCTATCACTCGGGCAGAGGCATTATCATTCAATTCATAGCGGAGATATTCATTTTCAAAAACTTCGAGAAGGGTGCCTTCCGCTTCTTTTCCCTTATATTCGATATATTTAGAGGTGGTGCTTGAATTTATCGTGCTACATGAAGAGACTGATGTCATTGCAGCTACTCCGGACGTGCCCGCTGCTGCACCAAGCAGGGCACTATTTTTCAAAAAATCGCGTCGTTTCATAAATATTGATGTTCATTGTCAGATTAGCCTATTTTTCATACTTTAAGAGCCGGCCTAAATTTCACACAAAAATAATTTTATATTATTTTTCTGCCCTATTTTGCGCTTCTTTCCGGTCTTTTTTCGTGTTTTTTCCGTTACGTAGCCCGCTATGTTCCTTAATAAAAACACGAAAATATCCTCGAAAATATTTCTCAAAACAGCTGCGAACTAAATTTAGACAAGTTTTAAGAAAAGTATGTTGCTAAGATACATTTTTTTTATTTGCGGGCAATACAATTTTAAGTGTAAAATAGCCTAACAGTCCAGCTGTCAATGAACCAGCAAACACGCCGATTTTGGCCTGATCGAGCATAAGGCCGGCCGTTCCGTCAACCGAAGCGAACGAAAGGGCTGCAATGAACAACGCAACTGTAAACCCAATACCGCCCAGCATCGAAACGGCAAACAAAGATTTTACATTCATTCCTTTCGGCATGTCTATCCATTTTCTCCAGATAAAGAAATAGGAGAATCCGAATATTCCGAGCGTCTTTCCGAGCACCAGTCCTAAGAATACTGCCAACGGTATTCCTGTCAATGCATCGGGTGTAAATGCGGCAAGGGATACCCCTGCATTTACAAAGGCGAACAAGGGCAAAATGATAAAATTAACAATGGGTTCCAGATCGTCAACCATATCCTGAAGCGGGCTTATGGCCTGGTCTGCATGCGATTCTATATTCTTTAATATCTGAATCTGCGATTTACTCATAATAACGGCACTTTCCGTTTCCTGTACGGTAGAGCGGGACAAGACGTCTGCATAGTTCCGCATTGTCCTGATAAACGATTGCAATTCTATTTTAGGCCTCGCCGGGATGGTAAGGGCGGCCAGCACTCCCGAAATGGTAGGATGTACTCCCGAATCGAGAAACATCAGCCATACGAAGAAGCCTACTATGTAATAGAATATTTTGCTGGTAATACCTTTTTTTCCGCCTATGAACAAAACGAAGAGCAAGAAGAATGCAATAACAAGCGACCAGAGGGATATATCGGTACTGTAAAAGAAGGCGATTACCAGGATTCCCCCGATATCGTCGGCTACTGCCAACGCAGTCAGGAAAACTTTCATTCCTATCGGAACTCTCTTTCCCAGTAACGAAAGGACTCCCAACGCGAAAGCTATATCGGTAGCCATCGGAATAGCCATTCCTTTCGATTCGGCCCCATCGGGGCAGACAAGGAGGTAACACAAAACCGGGATTATCATTCCTCCGCAAGCTGCAATAACCGGCAACGAGGCTTTACGAAACGAGGAGAGTTCGCCGACAAGTATCTCTTTTTTTATCTCCAATCCGATGGTAAAAAAGAAAACTGCCATTAACGCATCGTTTACAAAATCGAGTAACGTAAGGTGATGCCCGTCATGCTCAAAGGGGTGAAACCTGTTGATCTGAAAAATTACGGGACGCTGAAGAAAGCCATTATACCACTCCTGCAAAGGCGAGTTTGCTATAATCATCGCAATGACCGCTGCCAGAAAAAGCAATATGCTTCCGTTTGTATGATTCTGTATAAATCTTTGAAATGTCGTGGTACGATAAAGCATTCTTAAAAAATATCTTTGTTCTCAATTCCGGGCATTTGATGTGCGTCAGCTTTGTATGCACTGATTGTCAGTTTCTTCACCCACACGACAAATATACCAGTAAGAATCAGATTTAGCACTAAAGTAAGCACAGAAATTGCCAATGCGGGTCCTCCCAGACTATATCCGAGGGCTATAAAAATGACACCGGCTCCTACTTCTCCTCTGGTAAACATCCCAATGGAAAGTGCCAACCGCTCACGTTTACGCCGTTCGCGGTAAAAGAATACCGGAAATAATTTCCCGAGGTTCGACAGGAAGGAAACGATAATGACGTGTACTGCAATCATCCCCCACCCCATCATGGGCTGTGCAGCGGTAAGCGTAGTGGCGGAGTCCATCAATTCGTCAAAATTTACCCCTATAAAGCGGGGCATACTCAATCCGACAAGGAACATAAAAATAAATGATATTGCGGTCGCTACCTTATATTCTATTTTCGATTCAATGTGTTTATGCTTCATAATCATACCCAGGACAAAGGCGGGAAGCAATACCTCAATGTGTATGCTTCCATCGTGTCCGTAAAGCATTTCGGTCACTAAATAGATGGATTGGCAGACTGCAAACACACCGACCGAATAAAGCAATATGGCTCTCCAATTCTGCGGCATATTATATGCACCCATTTTTTTCCATCCAAGCACAAGCAGGATAAATACAATAAAAAGAATAACAAACAATTGCCATTTCAGTCCCATCATCATAATTTGAAGGGGAATCATCAAAAGAATCGTATCCAAATCGTCAAAAATGGCAAGTACCTGTACTTTTTTATAAAGCCAACTCGATTTAAGACCTGCTGCAGCAAGCATCGTAAAAAGAATACCGGCGGACGTAGGAGCTGCAAACCGGCTCAACAAAAGATTTTCTTTCCATGCTGTCCAGTCTGCCCAGTATTCGGACGGTAGCAGCACAAATATATAGTAGAGCGCAACAAACAACCAAGGTAATGCGGCTGTGGCCATAGCTATAAAATAATCGGTAGCGTACGAACGCCAACGGTTTTTATCTACCTCGAACTCGCGCCCTACATTTATCATGATAAAGGAGAGGGTTACAAACAGTAAAATATTGGATACTGTTTTGACTACAGGAAAATGCGCCCCGGCCAGTACGGGCAAAAACTGGGAAACGACAAGGCCACTCATAAGAAAAAACGAAAACAGCAGTACCTTTTTCATTTTAGAAAATCATTTAATTAGAAACAATGCAACCTTGCACATTGTTGAAAAAACAAAAGAGGGAAAAACAAACTTTACCAAGTATCAATAAATCTGAAGCGTATCGACGTTTTCCAGTCTGCCCCGCAACCCGGGCATTTCACTTTTACGTATCCGCAGCACCATTTCACAGTCCATACCGAAAGATTGCCGTAGAATTTCGGGTGTCATATCCTTGACAACTTTCATCACGCCATTTAGAAAGGGGTATTCAAATTTTATCCTTATCGTCTCATCTACCGTACGTTCGATAATTTCGGCGGCAGTCAAAACTTCTGCCGCCGCGGCTTTATAAGCCATAATCAGCCCACTCGTCCCGAGTTTTATTCCACCAAAATAACGAATTACAACGATAAGGATATTTGTAAGCTCATTTGAATTTATTTGTCCCAGAATAGGTTTTCCGGCTGTGCCCGAGGGCTCTCCGTCATCATTAGCTCTAAATTCTTTTCTTTCATGCCCGAGCATATAAGCCCAACAGACATGGCGTGCATCATAATATTCCTTGCGGTATCGAGCTACGATCTCTTTTACTTCTTCCACATCAGATACCGGATGGGCAAAGGCTATGAATTTACTTCTTTTCTCCGTAACCGTTGCCGTGGCTGTTTCCTTTATTGTCCGGTAAATATCGTTCATCGTGCCGTGTAAAATAAAAAAGCTCCGTAAAGATACGAAAATCTATCTTTACGGAGCCTGTACTATCATGCGGGTTCTGTTACTACCATCAGGTGAGCTTATGGATCACCAGTCCCGAACGTAGTTTCGGTTCGAACCATGTTGTTTTCGGGGGCATAATGTTACCACTGTCGGCAATGTCTATGAGCTGTTTCATAGAAACCGGATAGAGGGCAAGCGCCACACGCATTTCGCCATTATCCACACGCCGTTTCAATTCACCTAATCCACGGATTCCGCCTACAAAATCGATCCGTTTATCGGAACGCAAATCTTTAATACCCAGAATTTCATCCAAAATCAGGTTCGACGATATGGTTACATCCAATACGCCGATCGGATCGTTATCGTCGTATGTACCTTCCTTCGCCGTCAGGGAGTACCAGTTGCCGGATAAATAGAGGGAAAAATTATGTAAATGAGCAGGTGCATATATATCCGCGCCCTTTTTCTCCACTATGAAATTCTTTTCCAGCTTTTTCAGGAATTCCTCATCGGTCAATCCATTCAGGTCTTTTACCACCCTATTATAATCGATGATTTTAAGATGTGAATCGGGGAAGCATACAGCTAAAAAGTAATTGTATTCTTCATCGCCCTTATGATTCGGATTCTGCTTTGCCTTTTCAGCGCCCACCAGTGCAGCAGCGGCTGTACGGTGGTGTCCGTCTGCAATATATAAATAGGGTATCTGTGCGAATAATTCCGTTATCCGGGCAATCGTAACATCGTTGTCAATCGTCCAGAAATGGTGGCCGAAACCGTCCGGTGCAACAAAGTCGTACTCGGGCTTATTTTTTACAACAGCAGATACGATGGCGGACAGCTCTTTATTTTCAGGATATGCGAAAAATACCGGTTCTATATTGGCATCATTGATGCGAACATGTTTCATCCGGTCTTCTTCTTTATCACGGCGCGTCAATTCGTGCTTCTTTATAACGCCGGACAGATAGTCTTCAACGTTCGCACAAACGACCAATCCGTATTGTGTACGCCCATTCATTGTCTGGGCATATACGTAATATTTCTCTTTGTCGTCTTGTATCAACCAGCCTTTTTCCTGAAATTTCTTAAAGTTTTCGACTGCTTTATCGTAAACGGCGGGATCATGTTCATCGGTGCCAACCGGAAAATCGATTTCGGGTTTAATTATATGATAAAGGGATTTTTCATTGCTCCCAGCTTCCTGCCGCGCTTCGTCCGAATTCAGGACGTCATACGGACGGGAGGCTACGTCCTCTATCAATTCCTTAGGAGGGCGAACTCCTTTAAACGGTTTTACTCGAGCCATACGATTATTTATTTACGCGGAAGCGTTCGTTACCGTTTTTGATAAAATCTACAATCTGACGTGCTGCTGCCAACCCTGCATTTACATTGGCTTCTGAGGTTTGCGCTCCCATTTTCTTCGGTGTGGCAAAGAAACGCAAAGGATATTTTTCTGCCAAAACATCCGCATTTCCGGGTTTGATATCCGCCATATAACGGAAGTCTTCACGGTCTGCCATCAGTTTTTCGAGCTCTTCTTCATTTATTACCTCTTTACGAGCGGTATTTACGAGGATACCGCCTTTCGGCATTTTAGAGAGCAGGGCATAATTTATGGATTGTTTTGTTTCGGGTGTTGCAGGAATATGCAACGATACTATTTTACATGTAGTATATAATTCTTCGGCTGAGTTCAGCACTTTCACTCCATCTTTTTCGATTACTTCGGCAGGGCAGAAAGGATCGAAGGCGTACACGTCCATACCGAATCCTTTCGCTATACGTGCAACATTGCGACCTACGTTTCCATAGGCATGAATACCTAACGTTTTTCCCATCAGTTCGGTACCGGAAGTTCCGTTATACATATTTCTTACACAATATACCAACAGTCCAAATACCAACTCAGCTACGGCATTGGCGTTCTGACCGGGCGTATTCATTACGCATACTCCTTTTTTCGTTGCAGCTTCGAGGTCTACGTTATCATAACCTGCTCCGGCACGCACAACGATTTTCAGATTTTTAGCAGCCGAAAGGACTTCGGCATCAATGATATCACTGCGAATAATTACAGCATCTACATCTGCAATCGCATTCAACAAATCCGATTTCTGGGTATACTTTTCCAAGAGTGCTACCTCAAAACCAGCATCTTCCAGAATTTCCTTAATACCTTTCACTGCAACGGGAGCAAAAGGTTTTTCTGTTGCAATTAATACTTTAGCCATAGTTTAAAAGTATAAAAACAAAAACGTGACAATCAACACTACGAGAGTGCATTGTCACGCTTTTGACGAATTAATATCAGTGTTGTCTTTCGAATTCTTTCATAACCTCAACCAATGCTTCTACACTTGATTTAGGCATTGCATTGTAGATAGACGCACGGAAACCACCTACAGAGCGGTGACCTTTGATACCTACCATGCCTTTAGATGCTGCAAAGGCTGCAAATTCAGCTTCGAGCTCTTTATATTCTTCGTTCATAACGAAACATACGTTCATAATAGAGCGGTCTTCCAATGCTGCCGTTCCGATGAACAGTTTGTTTCTGTCTATTTCATCATAAAGGATCGCTGCTTTTTCTATATTTTTCTTTTCCAATACTTTCACGCCACCCAGTTCTTTATAGAATTTCAATGTCTGCAAAGCACTGAATATAGGAAGTACGGGGGGGGTATTGAACATCGATTCTTTCTTAATGTGTGTCTGGTAATTCAACATGGTCGGTATGGGACGTGTCACTTTACCCAAAGCGTCTTCACGAACAATCGCGATCGTTACTCCGGCAGGAGCAAGATTTTTCTGCGCTCCGGCATAGATTACGGCATATTTAGAAACATCAACCGGACGAGAGAAGATATCGGATGACATATCGGAAACCAAGGGTACGTTTACATCCGGGTCATAACGCATTTCCGTTCCGAAAATCGTATTATTCGATGTGAAATGGAAATAATCGGCATCGGAGGGTACTACGTAATCTTTAGGAATAAAAGTATAGTTTGCATCTTTGGAAGTAGCCACAACATCTACTTCGCCGAAGATTTTCGCTTCTTTTATAGCGTTCGAAGCCCAAGTTCCCGTATCCAGATAAGCTGCTTTATTCTGTAAAAGGTTATAAGGTACCATACAGAACTGCATACTTGCACCTCCACCTAAAAACACTACCTCATAACCGGCAGGAATATCCAAAAGTTCCTTTACCAATGCACGAGCTTCATCCACAACAGCAACAAATTCCTTGCTTCTATGCGAGACTTCTAAAATAGATAAGCCTGTACCTGCAAAGTTTTCTACAGCCGCAGCTGTATTCTTAATGGTGTATTCGCTTAGAATAGAAGGACCTGCATAAAAATTGTGCTTCTTCATATCAATAAATATTAATTGGAAATTACGAAAAAAAATTGTAATTATTTGACGTTGCGAAAGTAATACTTTTTTCTGTCGTTACCATACTTTTTCTTTAAAATCTGTATCTATTTTTCCACAACTTTTGCAAATAAGCTATCAATTTGACTTCTGCGGGAGATTCCTGCGGTTTCCAGATACTTTTCGATTTTAATTCTTTAGGAAGGTACTGCTGTTCTATGAAGTGATTTTCATAGTCGTGTGCATATTTGTATTCTTTGCCATAGCCCATTTCTTTCATCAATGAGGTGGGTGCATTCCGTAAGTGCAGGGGTACTGGTAGATTTCCCGTCTCTTTCACCAAGGCTATGGCTTCATCGATGGCGAGATAGGCCGAATTGCTTTTGGGGCTGGACGCCAGATATATCGTGGTTTCCGCCAATATGATGCGGCCTTCGGGCCAGCCGATTTTTTTCAACGCGTCGAAACAGGCATTTGCCAGAAGCAGGGCGTTGGGGTTTGCCAAGCCTATGTCTTCGGATGCCAATATAACCAGACGACGAGCTATAAAAGCGGGATCTTCTCCCCCTGCGATCATGCGTGCCAGCCAGTAGATGGCGGCATCGGGATCACTGCCTCTGACGGATTTGATAAAAGCGGAAATGATGTCGTAGTGCATTTCACCGCCCTTATCGTATGCAGCGGGGTTTTCCTGGAGACGTTCCGTTACCTTATCGTTCGTAATCACGAGTTCTTCGCTCTCGTCGGAGTTCGTAAGGAGCTCAAGGATATTCAGCAATTTACGTGCGTCACCACCCGAGAAACGGAGGATCGCTTCATTTTCTTCGACTACAATTTTCCTTTGCTTCAACAGGACATCCGTATGAATCGCCCTGTCCAAAAGCTGCAAGAGGTCTTCTTTTCCCAATGATTTGAGGGTATATACCTGACACCGGGAAAGTAGCGGACGGATCACCTCAAAAGAGGGGTTTTCGGTAGTAGCGCCGATCAATGTAATTACGCCTGTTTCTACCGCACTCAAAAGGGAATCCTGCTGTGATTTGCTGAACCTGTGAATTTCATCGATAAACAGTATCGGGGATGCCGTATTGAAAAAGCGGTCGGACGATGCACGTTCTATTACGTCGCGGACATCTTTTACTCCTGCGTTAATGGCACTCAGAGTAAAAAAAGGGACTTTCAAACGGTTAGCGACAATCTGTGCCAATGTCGTTTTTCCTACTCCGGGAGGTCCCCAGAGGATGAAAGAAGGAACTCTTCCGGACTCTACCATACGCCGAAGAATCGCATTTTTCCCCACCAAATGACTCTGACCTATGTAATCGTCCAAATCTTTCGGACGCATACGTTCTGCTAAAGGCTGTTGCGGCATATCGATCGTTTAGGGATAAGAATACAAATTTCATACATTATTTCGGGAAATCAAAAAAAGGGGGAGACTTCTTTTCAAGTACTCCCCCTTCTTTTTAAACAGTTCTTACCGATTTATTCTTATTTAACCGGCTGTATTTTTATTACAAAACCTCCTTCTCCGACCATTTTAATATCTAATTTCGACGACGCATCCACATTCTGTGTGGTTACCAGATAATCTGTCGCTACTTTCGAGGCATTCGTTCCGTCCTTAAATATTACGGCCTGATATTTTCCGGCAGGCAGGAAACTGCAATCCAACGTATAGCTGCGCGGGGATTCATTCGTGATTGCTCCTATATACCATGTATCTCCTTTTCTACGGGCAGAGACAATGTATTCTCCGATGGCGCCATCCAGAACCTTCGTTTCATCCCATACGGTGGGAATTTCATTTATCATACGGAAACATTCCATTTCTTTTGCGTAGGTCGTAGTCGCATCTGCGAGCATTTTCAACGGTTCGTTGTAAATAACATAATATGCCATTTCGTGACAACGTGTCCCAACGACAAAAGGCAGGGTATTGCGTGCTTTCATCTCGCCGAGATGAACATTCCGGAAACCGCCGGGGGTAAAATCGAAAGGCCCTGCCAACCCACGAATAAAGGGAATCATAGCCGTATGCGATGCCGTGGCAGGATCTGAAAATTTATTCACTTCATTCCCGTATATGGCTTCATAGTTCACAATATTCGGATATTTCCGGTGCAGTCCGGTAGGTTTGGTACATCCGTGAAAATCAACGAGTATCTTATTTTCAGCCGCTTCACGTGCTATGACTTCATACATCTGGTTTGCTTTCTGGTCGTCGCGATCGAAGAAATCGACCTTAACACCTGCGGCGCCCCATTCCGCAAATACCGGAAGTGCTTCTTTTACCTGACGATACAGCGTAAAAGAGGGACACCAGAGAATCACTCCCACTCCTTTTTCTTTTCCGTAGTCGATGATTTTCTTTATATCGACATCGGGATTTATAACCAAAAGGTTATCACGGTCTGTCCATTTCCAGTCCACTATAATATAGGGTGCTCCCTGCTGTGCCGCAAAATCGATTTGCTTCAAATAGGTAGGTGTGTTGATTCCGGTTTCAAAGTCAACACCTTCTATCACATAGTCCATCCACCATTCCCAAACGACTTTACCGGGCTTAACCCATGAAAAGTCCATATCGGCTTGTGGCCTTGCCAACTGATAAACCAAATCACAATCAGCGAATTTCGTATCTTTATCGGAGATGACAAAAACGCGCCAAGGGAATTCTCTTTTTCCACTTACTTTTGCTATGTAACCGGCACGTTCTACCACATCCATAATGTAGTTATTGAAACCGCCTTGCTTTTCTTTTACCGGATAACGTTCAAACGAGCTGACTAAATGGTCTTCGTAATCGTTACTTTTACGCAAATGGAGTGCCGGATAATCATATACGTCGGATTCGGTAATTCCTATTTTGGCATTTGTTCCGGTGGTCATTAAGAAGGGTAAAAATATATCGTGTTCCTTATATTTATCGGGTACCGCTGCGTACCGATAGAGTGTTTCGTATGTTCTCGATTCATTGAACCAGCCTTTGATATAGCTGTTCATGTGCAGTTCGACCTGCTCGTCCTGCACGATTATATCTCCTTTCATACGTGTAACCCAACGATATGCAACACCGTCATTATAAACACGGAATTGCAAACTGTAATTGTCTTTGAAATCATAGACCAGTTCATTGTAGCGATCTGCTATCACACTACGGCTTCCCCACAATGGTTTCAATTCCTGATCGACGGAATTCGCCCGGTGTGAAACCGGTTTGGCAGCACCCAGCACAAGACCGTCGGCTAACGTCATAGAGATGGGCGACTGTTTGATAAGGTAGGTTCCGTCGTATTGAACGGAAAAATACATTTTGCCCGAAGAGAATGTTTTTACTTCTATGCGTCCGTCGGGAGAGGTCAGCGTAATAACATCACTCTCTGCAGCAAACAGGGATACCGCCAGAAAGAGACTAAAAAACAAGATTAATTTTTTCATGATACCGGAGTTTGATTAATAACTGTATATAACAAAAGGGATACGATTTCTTTAAGAACCGTATCCCTTCCCTTTATTTTGTAAACAAATAATTCCGTTTTTTTAGGAATCAAATGATATTCAGATTCTTAAAGCATTTTTCTATTTTCTCGAAAGCATAATCGAGCTGTGCTTTCGTATGGGTAGCCATCAAAGAGAAACGGATCAACGTATCTTGCGGCGCCACTGCCGGAGCGATAACAGGATTGACAAAGATGCCTTCGTTGAAAAGGTCTCTGGTCAGCATAAACGTTTTATCATTATCACGGACAAACAGAGGTATTATAGGGCTTGATGTATGTCCTACCTCACATCCCATATTTTTAAATCCTTCTATGGCATAATTCGTCAGTTTCCACAGGTTTTCCATACGTTCCGGTTCGGAAATCATAATATCCAATGCTGCCAATGCAGCAGCGGTAGCGGCAGGTGTATTGCTCGCACTGAAAATGTATGACCGTGAATTATGACGGAGGAAATTAATTACCGATTCGTCGGAAGCAATAAAGCCACCGATGGATGCCAACGATTTACTAAAGGTTCCCATTATCAGATCGACATCCTTCGCAACACCGAAATGGTCACAGACACCACGTCCCTGACAACCGAACACGCCTAATCCGTGCGCTTCGTCGACCATTATATTCGCATTGTATTTTTTCGCCAGACGGACAATTTCAGGAAGATTCGCTACATCGCCTTCCATACTGAACACACCGTCTACTACAATAAATTTGACTTTATCGGGATCGCACTTTGCCAACTGGGCTTCGAGCGAAGCCATATCGTTGTGCTTGAATTTCATTTTCTGTGAAAAAGAGAGGCGATGACCTTCAATAATCGAAGCATGATCGAGTTCATCCCATAAAATATAGTCTTCACGTCCGGTGACACAGGAAACGACACCGAGATTAACCTGAAAACCGGTAGAGTAAACGATTGCATCTTCTTTTCCCACGAACTCTGCCAACCTTTTTTCCAGTTCGATGTGCAGATCCAACGTACCGTTTAAAAAGCGAGAGCCGGCACAACCGGTTCCATATTTTTTTATTGCCTGAATGGCTGCTTCCTTAATTTTAGGATGATTCGTCAATCCTAAATAGGCGTTTGACCCGAACATCAGAACTTTTTTTCCGTTTATAATCACTTCTGTATCCTGATCACTTTCTATCACCCGAAAATAAGGATATATTCCTGCTGCTTTCGCTTTTTGCGGAACATCGTATTTTGAAAGTTTTTCCTGCAGTAACTTCATCTTTTTTAGGTTGTTATTTTTCACTTTGATTTTAGGACGGCTGCAAATTTAATCATTTTTCTTATTAACGATGTATTTTCATTCCTCTTTTTTCTCAGATGTGTTTGTTTTGTGCAAAATTGTATTTATCTATCTAAATAGAATTCTTTTGTAAGTGTATTGAAGTCGTCGGTATAGCAATGACGCGCCGTTTCAATGGTGAGCGTATCGTCCCGGCAATCTTCCTGTAACCTGCACCATTCCATCAATATGCGGCGCGGCTGCGAATCCGGCGTAGGGCAGACAAGCGTTTTACGGACAAGGTTTAATCCGGCACTTCCGGCCAGTTGTGAAAAACGTCCGAAATGGTCATAGGGCAAAATCAAGGCAAAACGGCCTTCGCCGTTCAATAACGTGCAGACTCCGGTTACCAGTTCTTCATACGAGAGTTCGTCGGTATGCCTTGCCATTAAACGTGGTTTATCTTCAGGACGGAACGCATCTATAAAATAAGGGGGATTCGAAACAATCAGATCGTAACGCACAGAGGTACGGTTACTATACTCAGCAAAAGAGATATGCCGGATATGAACTTTACCGGCAAAGGGCGACCGGTGCACATTTTCAGCAGCCTGTTCCGCCGCATCCCGGTCGATTTCCACAGCATCGATGCATTCTCCTCCCCTTTGCGCAAGCATCAGCGCTATCAAGCCGCTTCCGGTTCCCACATCCAATATCGTATCATATCTACCGACATTTGCCCACGCTCCAAGAAGGACTCCGTCGGTTCCGACCTTCATGGCGCAACGATCATGGTATATGGTAAATTGTTTAAACCTGAAATAGGGATTTGACATCGGATAAATGCAATTGTAAAGCAAATTTAAGTATTACTTCTCCAATATTGTTACCTTTGGCATGGAAATTGTTATATATTTCTTGCTATTCAACATTACATTCTATCAGTATGAGTTTATACCTTGATGATATTTATGATGATCTGGACGATCAGCAGATCTCTATAGTTCCTATATTAACCGATTGTGACAAAGACGAAGATTTCCAGGAGGGGATGGAGAACCTGAGCAATAAACTGCCTATACTTCCTACCCGCAACATGGTGCTTTTTCCTGCCGTAACGATGCCTATTTCGGTAGGGCGCACAAAATCGATGCGGCTGATTAAAGAGCTGCAAAAGAAAAAAGGCGGCCTTATTGGCGTAGTCTGTCAAAAAGACATGGAAGTAGAAGACCCGGGATTTTCCGATTTATACAGGGTCGGAGTAGTCGCAGAGGTTATCCGAGTCCTGGAGCTTCCAGACCATACTACTACGATTATAATACAGGGAAAGAAACGCTTTATTCTGAATGCTCTTCTGGAGGAGGAGCCTTATTTAAAAGGAGATATAACACCTATCAACGACCCGGCAATTCCGAAAGAGGATACGGAAATGCAGGCTCTTTTCGCTACGATAAAGGAACTGACGATCCGGCTGCTCAAAAGTTCGGGAAATCCTCCCGGCGAAATTCTTTTAAGCATAAAGAACAACAAGAATCTTCTTTATATGATCAACTTTGCCTGTACCAATATTCCGGTTATGGCACAGGAGAAGCAGGAGTTACTGCAAATCGACGATATAAAGGAGAGGGCTTATAAATTACTGGTTTTGCTGAACCGGGAGGTGCAACTTCTGGAATTAAAGCAATCGATCCAATCACGGACAAAAGAGGATATAGACCGTCAGCAAAAGGAGTATTACCTGCAGCAACAGCTTAAAACCATCCAGCAGGAGTTGGGCGGAACGAACAGCGAACAGGAACTTGCCGAGATGCGCGCCAAGGCTGCCCAGAAAAAATGGAGTCCTGCGGTGGCGGAGGCTTTCGAGAAAGAGTTGCGCAAATTAGAACGTATATCGCCGCAAATGCCGGATTATTCGATGCAGGTGGGTTATCTGCAAACGTTGCTTAACCTGCCGTGGAACGAATATACGCGTGATAATTTTAACCTGAAACAGGCCGAGCGTGTACTCAACCGCGATCATTACGGATTGGAAAAAGTAAAAGAGCGGATTCTGGAGCATTTGGCTGTACTGAAACTGAAAGGTGATTTCAAATCGCCTATTATCTGCCTTTACGGCCCTCCGGGGGTCGGAAAGACTTCTTTGGGAAAATCGGTGGCGGACGCTTTGAAACGAAAATACGTACGCGTTTCTTTAGGCGGGTTGCACGATGAGGCAGAAATACGCGGACACCGACGGACTTATATCGGCGCCATGCCGGGACGTATCATCCAGAATATACAGAAAGCGGGCTCTTCGAATCCTGTCTTTATACTCGACGAGATCGACAAGATCGGCAACGATTATAAGGGTGATCCTGCCGCAGCCTTGTTAGAGGTTCTCGATCCGGAACAGAACAGTGCGTTCCACGATAATTACCTCGATCTGGATTACGATCTTTCAAAGGTACTTTTTATCGCTACGGCGAACAATATCAATACAATCTCGCAGCCTTTGCTGGACCGTATGGAATTGATCGAGGTGAGCGGCTATATTATCGAAGAGAAGATCGAAATCGCTTTGCGGCACCTTATCCCGAAACAGATGGAGAACCATGGTATCGGAGAGAAGATTACTTTCAAGAAAGATGCCATACGGAAAATCATCGAGTCTTATACCCGGGAATCGGGTGTGCGGGAACTGGACAAGAAGATTGCCAAGATTATGCGGAAGATGGCGAAAAAGATCGCTATGGGCGAAGAGGTTAAAAAGAGTTTCGATGTTGCCGATGTTATCCTTTACCTCGGTAAGCCTGAATATACTTCAGACCGTTATCAGGGAAACGATCATGCGGGCGTTGTTACGGGTCTGGCCTGGACTTCGGTAGGCGGAGAAATCCTGTTTGTCGAATCGAGTATCAGCAAAGGAAAGGGGGCGAAGCTTACCCTTACGGGAAATCTCGGCGACGTAATGAAGGAATCGGCGGTACTTGCTCTCGAATATATCAAGGCTCATGCTTCAAAATTAGGTATTAACGAGAATTTGTTCGAAGAGTGGAACGTACATATCCATGTGCCGGAAGGGGCTATACCGAAAGACGGCCCTTCTGCCGGTATCACGATGCTGACATCACTTGCTTCGACTTTTACCCAGCGAAAAGTGAAGAAGGGCCTTGCCATGACAGGAGAAATAACCCTGCGCGGAAGGGTGCTTCCGGTAGGCGGCATCAAAGAAAAGATACTGGCTGCCAAACGTGCGGGGATAAAGGAGATTATCCTTTGCGAAGAGAACCGAAAAGATATAGAAGATATCAAGGATATTTATATCAAGGGGCTTACGTTCCATTATGTAACATGGGTGGATGAAGTGCTAAAAATAGCTCTTCTCGAAGAGAAGGTAGCGCATCCGCTTTTTTAAGGAAAGAGAAACAGATTTCATTGCAAAATGTCCGGGCTGATAGTCCGGACGTTTTGCAATATCCATCCTATACGGAAACTGTTCTCATCGTTTTATCACTTAGCTTCCCTACCCTTTTCAGAATCGAACAGACTATGATTTTATGAAAGGGCCTGATGATGAAAAAATAGAAACGGCCTAAACGATTATTGTAGTTTACTAAAGTAGTAATCTTTAGTTTCTGCCTGCCGTTCTTTTCTGCTCCGCACCATAACGAGACATAGAATGTTAAGTGTTTGTCGGACATACCAAAAATAATTTCGCTGGCGTTTTTCCCGCATATTTTATCGGTAAAACGTGTTTGTGTATCCAGCCCCAATGGCCTGACCAGCGCATTCCGCAATTTCATCAGAGTGTTTATCCAAGCGGGAAGTTGCTTAAAGGCACTATCGAGAAATTCGTCCGGCGTGATCGTTTTTCCTTGTATTTCCTTTGAAAAAGAGTCAATATAATCGGCGGGAAGGTAGTCTGCTATAAGGGTGCCTTTATATGTATCGTGTGTTTCCATTATTTCTGTTTTTTGAATTTATCGAGAACAATATCTTGCAAGTCCTTAAATTCTACCGGGGAGAGGTCGGAGCATAACTGCTGCATTCCTATCAGTAATGCATATTGCAGGATTGCCATTTTCCGCGCCTGGGTATTATCGAGCCCGGTGTCTATATTGAGGGTTTCCAAATAATCCAACCGTATTTTATCGGCTTGTCCGACATAGCTGCGCACTATGTCGTTTGCATAACTCCATCCGCGTATGACTTCTTCGCTTTTATTGGAGGCTGAAGCTGCCTTATCTGCCAAGTGCTGCATTTTCAATTCTGCGTTTTCCTGCTTCTCTGCTTCACGAATAAAGCTACTGGTATTTTGTTCGAGCCAATATTGCATCAGTATTTCAATATAGCCATCTATATTTTTAAAATGGTGGTAGAATGCTCCTTTGGTTATATTTAACGAGTCGCACAAATTATCGATCGTGATCTTAGAAAATCCATCGTTTTCCAGAATTTTCATACCGGTTATAAACCATTGTTCTCTATCTATTTTTTTCATACCCAAAACATACCATATAGTATGGTATGTAAAAATAATTGTTTCATACGGATAAATAATCATTCCATCTCGTTTATTTTTCTCTATATGCCAATTTTATTAATTCCGAGATTTACGGATATTCCTGACAAAGGCCGGCACAAAGCAATAAACGAGATGCGCCCGGGACCATATGAAACATTTCTGAAAGAAGAGCATCGCTATCGTAATGAACAGGGCTGCTCCTACTGCTACCTGAAAAGGAAACCACAAAAGGGCAGAAGCCGGAATAATTACAGGTACCAATGCGACGGCTCCGGCCGGTGCAAAGAATTTGCCAGTAATTTCAAAAACGACAAAAAGAGCGATTACAAGAAAAAATATAACCACACTTTGCGGTAATCCGAAATATATGTGTCCTACCAACTGGAACAGCGTTCCAAAAGTCGCCGCTCCCACCAATAGTAAGAATACGTCGAGCGGGCGGTTCCGAAAGCCGGCTTTAGAACCAGCGAATTCCACAAAGGTCACCACCAACGGAGGTAAAACGAAATAGGGACTGGAGGCATAAACGGAGAGTGTAGCTATCAGTGAGAGAAAAAACAGTAGGGAAAACCATTTTTGCAGCTCTTTCCGGCGGTCGATCTGCAGAGGAATGCTATCGATTTTCTTTCGCAACCCTGCCTTCTCCATCACGATCTGACCACCTGCAATCATCAGGGACATGACAAATACTGCAACCGGATAAACCCAGCTTTGTGTTCCCAATAAGACAGGGAGCATACAGGCTGAAATAAGGGGTATCAAGGTGGTAGCCGTAAAAAGAAGAAGCATTGCTGCCGCCATAAAAGCCAGAAGGAGGTTAAACGCCAATGGTAACGGCGAATAACGGACTATACAGATTCCGATTACTGCAGCAATGGACATCAGGATTACCATGCTTTTCCGGTCGATCGTCCAAACTTTTTTATCAACTATCCACATACCAATAGCCAAAGCTGCCATTTCAGGAAAAACAATTTCTTTTTCTCCTATCCATTCGGCAACAGCGACCATCAGCACAATCATAGACAATGCGCAGAGGTATCTTTTATATTTCGCTATATTTTCTGACATGAAGCGGCATTATTACTTAACGGGGAATATTTTATCGAAGATGTAACAACAAAGATAGCTATATTCTATCACTTCCGGTTTCAGAATTTATACAAGATACTGATTTTTCAGAAAAAATATCATTTATAATTATCTAATATGAAGAAGGATAGCTGCAAGATATTCCGAAATATTACCAACCTGAGTCCGATATAATTTTAATATGGAGAAGTATTGCGCTATTTATTCAAACTTCTCACTCAATGGCTGACATTTCCGATAAAAGCACATATACTGTAAGCGCTCCGATTAAGTTTGAAATGAGGTTTACGAATCTCTCTTTATTGAAAGAAAGTGCTTACATTTGCGCATTATGCACATTATCTACAAACTATTTTGCATAGCAGTTTTGGCCGGAGCCACGAGCTGCTGTAATCATCAATATAAAAAAGGGGATATGAAAGTAAGAAAAATCAGTATTGCCAATGTTCAGGTGAATGCATTACCGAAATTGCTGGATGAAGCAAAAATAGACTTTCAACCTATTGACAATGCCAATTGGTCAGAAACATACCCTTATAAGCCTAAAGCTGAGTTCCGTATAGCGTATACCGATGATGCTATTTTATTGCATTACAAGGTGAAAGAGGCCAGTGTACGCGGCAAGTACAGCAAGGATAACGATCCTGTGTGGACTGATGCCTGTGTGGAGTTCTTCTTTATCCCTGCCAGTGATGGCGTTTACTATAACATTGAATGCAACTGCATCGGGACTATTCTTCTTGGTGCAGGTTCCAGCCGTGCCCATCGGGAACGTGCTTCGCAGGTAGTTATGGATAAAGTGCAACGATGGTCAAGCTTGGGATGCAAGCCTCTTGACGAACGACTCAGGGAGACTTCGTGGGAGGTAGCTCTTATCATTCCTTACTCAACGTTCTTCAAGCATCACATCACTTCACTGGATGGCAAAACCTTAAGAGGCAACTTCTATAAATGCGGTGACGAACTACAAACCCCGCATTTCCTCTCCTGGAAACCGATACCGATCGAAAAGCCTGATTTTCACCGCCCCGACTTTTTCGGCACATTGGAGTTTGAGAGTAGGTAACGAACTGAGGGAATGGTTTTCAGAATGAAATAAAGTATTGCTCTTTGGACTAAACATCGTCTTAACGGATGCTCTTCCGGTAAAAATATATATGCCTTAAACTCTTTTTTTCAAGTTTGTTATCTGACAAATATTCTTCAGTTCGTCATCGGTGGTTTCAATCATTTCTCTTTTTATGAATATAATTTTCCTATGTTTTGCGATATATATCTTTTTTCACCGTGGTTATTTGCAACTATAAGATCATTACTCTTCTGACTTTCGACTCCGGACAATACCTGCAAAGATTTTATAAAGCGAGATACATTTATTCTCTCAAACATAAATGCTGCAATTGTCTACAAAAGAGTCTCCGGTACATTCGTTCAACCTGCACATTTTCAAAAAACAAACCAATATCAATTTAACTTTTGCCTGTAGTTCATCAAATCAATTAAAGGTTTTCTTTTTATATATTTCAACTACCGACCTCCTAAATAGAAAAAGGAACTGTCAGTCGATGACAGTTCCTTTTTCTATTATAGAATGTATTCTTTATTACATCAAGAATCCTAACAGTACACCGGCTGCAACAGCAGAACCGATTACTCCGGCAACGTTCGGTCCCATTGCATGCATCAACAGATAGTTGGTCGAATCGTATTCCAACCCTACATTCTGAGAGATACGTGCGGACATGGGCACGGCAGAAACACCGGCATTTCCGATAAGCGGATTGATCTTATTGCTTTTACTCAATACAAGATTAAATATTTTAACGAACAACACACCGGATGCCGTTGCAATAATAAAGGCCATAAAGCCTAACGCAAAGATGAATACGGAGTTGAGCGTTAAAAATTCAGAGGCTTGCGTAGATGCACCTACGGTTACACCCAAAAGTATCGTGATGGAGTCGATCAACGGACCGCTGGCCGTTTTAGCAAGACGCGGGGTAACACCACTTTCTTTCAGAAGGTTTCCGAAGAATAACATCCCCAAAAGAGGAAGTCCCGAAGGCACAAGGAAACAAGTCAACAGCAATCCTATAATAGGGAACATTATCTTTTCGGTATGGGAAACGGCTCTTGCCGGCTTCATCCGAATAAGACGTTCTTTCTTCGTAGTGAGCAAACGCATAATAGGAGGCTGTATTACGGGCACGAGCGCCATGTATGAATATGCCGATACGGCAATGGCTCCCATGAGGTTCGGGGCTAACTTAGAAGATAAGAAGATGGCCGTAGGCCCATCTGCACCACCGATAATACCGATTGCTCCAGCTTGATTCGGCTCAAAGCCAAGCGCCAATGCAACCATGTATGCACCGAAAATACCGAACTGCGCCGCTGCACCCACCAACATTAATTTCGGATTGGATATAAGGGCAGAGAAATCGGTCATAGCTCCGATTCCCAAAAATACCAGAGGGGGATACCATCCGGTAGCTACACCCTGATACAATATATTCAGAACCGATCCTTCTTCGTAAATACCGACTTCGAGCCCGGCATCTACCTTAAAGGGGATATTACCTATCAACATACCGAATCCTATCGGCACAAGAAGCATAGGCTCAAAATTCTTCTTAATTGCCAGATAGATAAAGAATAACCCGACCAATATCATTATGAAATGTCCCGGCGTTGCATTCGCGAAGCTGGTATATTTCAAAAATTCAATCAGATTATCGTACAGAAATGATGTGAATTCGCCCATAATATTATTCAATTATGATAAGATCCGTACCTTCAAGAACTGAATCTCCTTTATTAACCTTAATAGCAACTACTTTACCGTCACGATCGGCATTGATGTTGTTTTCCATTTTCATTGCTTCCAATATCACTACTACCTGACCTTTCTTTACAACATCACCTTCTTTTACCTTGAAATCCAAAATGACGCCGGGCAGGGGCGATTTAACTGCAGCCTGGCCGGACGACGCAGCTACCGGACGAGAAACGACCGGTGCACCGGTATTTGTCTTCGGAGCGGCAGCAGGACGCGGGGCTATAATCTGTACAGGCTTTTTAATTGTTTTGTCCAACAATTCAACGCTGTAAGGGGTACCGTTTACCTCAACGTGCGCAACATTGCTATCTTCTTCTACATCGTTAACCGTAACGTTGTAAAGATTTCCATTGATTTTATATTTATACTGTTTCATCTGAATGATTTGTTTAATGTTTGAAATTAACGTCTGTTGGGTGTATCACGCAATGTATAAATCTTAGAACTCCAAGGAGAATAATTTCTCTTTACCTTATTTATGGTAAGGATGGTAGCTTCAACATCGTGAACATCCTGCTGATATTCGTGCATGGCCATTGCTATGGCAGCAAAAACTTCCCCTTCTTCATGTCCGATGGATTTAGCTTTTGCTTCCTGCTTGTCCGTAATTCCATGCGCTTTCATTGCATTACGTTTATTCAGGTGAACGGCAATACTTCCTACCAGTTTGAAAGCAATGAACAATAACAATAAAGCGGAGAATACCACTCCCATGGCTATAATCGCCATTCCGATACCAAAGGCATCGTATTTTTTAAAGCCTTCGATCTTGGTATTTTTATCTACCGTACGGTTGTTGGTACTTGGGGTAACATAATTGCTGGGATCTCCCCCTCCTTTTATCACCCACTCACCTGCTCCATCATCCACACGTGCATAAGAATGGTCGGCTGGAATTCCGGCAGGAACCGTAACTGAGTCGATCAGTGTTCTTCCGTTCGCATCGTAGAGCCCTATCCAATTCGGTTTATTGGGATCGAGCGTAAAATTCACATGAAACGTTCCCCGATTCGGATTTCCGTCTGCCCAAAAAAGTGCATGCTGACGAGGCTTAATCAACGTAAGTACATCACTTTTCGGGATCGGATACATGGTCGGGTTATTGGGGTCGGTAGTGAGGTAGCAACTTCTTAAATTGACACTACCGAAAGTCGGATTGAATATTTCAATCCACGAACTGTGCACACCATAATCATCAAGATAGTTCGTTTCATTCGTAACCAATACCTCATTTATTTTCAAAGACTTAGCTCCTTGTCCATAGGTAACGGCCAGTGATGAAACAACTAACATCACGATATATATTCCTATTTTTCTTTTCATCATAACTGTCTGTTTTAAATAGTTATAGGCAAAAATGAGAAGTGTAAGCGGGACGAGCCCGCCTTACTTCCTGTTCTGCCGTTAAAGTGGAATATTACCGTGTTTTTTAGCAGGATTTACCAGTTTCTTCGTTTGCAGCTGCTGTAATGCCCGAATAATACGGAAACGGGTATTTCTGGGTTCGATTACATCGTCGATATAACCGTATTTCGCAGCATTATAAGGATTGGCAAACAGTTTCGTATATTCTGCTTCTTTTTCTGCCATAAATTTAGCGGGGTCTTCGGCTTCTTTCGCTTCTTTCGCATAAAGCACCTCTACTGCTCCGGCTCCACCCATTACGGCAATTTCAGCTGTAGGCCAAGCGTAGTTCATATCGCCGCGAAGTTGTTTACAGCTCATTACGATATGCGAACCGCCATACGATTTACGAAGCGTTACGGTTACTTTAGGCACGGTTGCTTCACCATAAGCGTAAAGCAACTTAGCTCCGTGAAGTATCACGCCATTGTATTCCTGGCCTGTTCCCGGAAGGAATCCCGGTACATCTACCAATGTTACCAACGGAATATTGAATGCATCGCAGAAACGGACAAAGCGTGCGGCTTTGCGTGATGCGTTGCTATCCAGTACGCCTGCCAGATATTTAGGCTGGTTTGCCACCAGACCTACGGATTGTCCGTTGAAGCGTGCAAATCCTATAATGATGTTCTGTGCGTAGTCTTTCTGTATTTCGAGGAATTCTCCGTTGTCTATGATGGCTCCTATCACTTCATACATGTCGTATGGTTTGTTGGGGCTATCGGGTATGATTTCATTCAAAGAGTCTTCCAGACGGTCTGCAGGGTCGTTGCAATCGACCATCGGCGCTTCTTCCAAGTTATTCTGCGGTATATAGCTTATCAGCTTACGAATAATGGCCAAACCTTCTTCTCCGGTTTCCGCAGCAAAATGGGTAACACCCGATTTCGAAGCATGTACGCTTGCACCTCCCAAATCTTCCTGACTTACGTCTTCACCCGTAACTGTTTTTACCACTTTAGGGCCTGTAAGGAACATATAGGAGGTTCCTTTTGTCATTATGGTAAAGTCGGTCAGAGCAGGAGAGTAAACCGCACCACCGGCACAAGGGCCGAAGATTCCGGATATCTGGGGAATCACGCCGGATGCCATGATATTCCGCTGGAATATTTCGGCATAACCTGCCAAGGCATTGATTCCTTCCTGAATACGAGCACCACCCGAGTCATTGATTCCAATAACAGGGGCTCCCATTTTCATAGCCTGATCCATTACTTTACAAATTTTCAAGGCCATCGTTTCAGACAACGATCCGCCGAAAACGGTAAAGTCCTGAGCAAACACATATACCAAACGGCCATCAATCGTACCATATCCGGTAACAACACCATCGCCCAAATAGGATTTTTTGTCCTGACCGAAATTGGTACATCTGTGCTTCACAAACATATCAAATTCTTCAAAACTTCCTTCGTCTAACAACTGGGCAATACGTTCACGAGCCGTATATTTACCCTTGTCGTGCTGTTTCTGAATAGCTTTTTCGCCACCACCTAAACGAGCCTGAGCGCGAAGCTCAATAAGCTCTTTTACTTTTTCAAGTTGGTTACTCATTTTATTATGAAATTGATTGGATTTTTATTTAGCTGGTTGTTCGCAAAGTTCGGTCAACACGCTGCATGTTGATTTCGGATGCAAGAAAGCGATGTTGAGACCTTCCGCACCTTTTCGCGGGGCTTTGTCGATCAACTGAACGCCTTTTGCAGCAACTTCGTCTAACGCTACCTGTACACCATTTACCGAAAAAGCGATGTGGTGTATTCCTTCTCCTCTTTTCTCAATGAACTTCGCAATGGTGCTGTCTTCGCTTGTCGGTTCAAGTAGTTCAATTTTCGTCTGTCCTACTTTAAAGAATGCTGTTTTCACTTTCTGATCGGCAACTTCTTCAATGTTGTAACACTTCAATCCCAATACATTTTCGTAATAAGGGAGAGCGGCCTCGATACTTTTTACAGCGATACCGAGATGCTCAATGTGACTGATTTCCATACTTATAAATTTATAAATGTTGTTTGAGTTTCTACAATGAGATACTGTTTTTCATGAACTTACAAAGTTATATTCTTTTTCCACACGAAAAAAGATTTGAACGAATAAAGTCTGGTATATAACGAACTTCAGAATGCTGTTTTTTGTTAAAAAAACAAGCTTATTCATAAAGAGCAAAAATCAGAAACCAAGCTTTTCCGTAACAAGTTGTTCAATAATTTCCGCCGTCTTTTCTATGCCAAAAAGCGAAGAGTCGAGGGAAAAGTGATAGGAGGCCGATTTTCCCCACTCTTTATGTGAATAGTAGTTATAATAGTTCGCTCTGTTTTTATCTGTTTTCGTTATGAGTTCAAGAGCTTCTTGCCTACACAGTGATTCTCTCAGCATAACTCTTTCTATGCGAACCTTTTCGGGGGCGTGCACGAAAACATTTATGCAGCGCGGATTTTCCCGGAGGACAAAATCGGCACATCTCCCAACAATGACGCAAGACTCTTTTTCTACCAGATTACGCATTGCTTCGGATTGAATATTAAAAAGCGTATCGTTCGAAAAGCAACTGCTAAAAGGCGTTCCGCAAAAAGAAAAACCGGAAGAAAGGGCATAAGCCAGCTTATTCGTTGCCTGTTCATCGGCGGAATCAAACAATTCCGGCGAGAGGCCGCTCTCTTTCGCTGCCAGATACAACAATTCCTTATCGTAAAAGGCAATACCCAAATCAGCGGCTATCCGTTTACCGATTTCCCGGCCTCCACTACCGTATTCCCGGCCAACCGTAATTACATAGTGTTTTTCTGATTTCATAGTATATTACTGGTTCGTTTTTCTGTTTTTATTCTGTTATCGGGTTTTAACCGACCAATTTATCTTTATTTTTTCAACCTGCATTCTCTTTATTGTCCAGAGGTTCACCGGCATTATTACTCAGGTTATGTTTATGCATTTTCCTGAACCGCCGCATTTGATCGAACAATACCGCAGCTGTTACCAGAGAGGAAACGAGGTCTGCTGCGGGCATACTCATCCACACTCCTGTGGTACCCCAATGGCGGGGAAATATGATCAGGAACGGGATCAGGAAAAGCAATTGTCTGGACAAAGAGAGGAAGATGGCTTTCTTAGGCATTCCGATCGACTGAAAAAAGTTGGCCGTCACCATCTGAAACCCGACGATCGGGAAGAGACAAAACACGATACGAAGTCCTTCTGCGGACAGGTTTATCAAATCTTCTTCCCTTGTAAACATCGTCGCTACCTGAAACGGGAATATCTGGCTCAACAGGAAGCCACTCGTGGTGAGCACCGTAGCACAGAAGATCGTATATTTCAAAACTTTCATAACCCGGTCATAGCGCTTCGCTCCGAAGTTGTATCCTGCTATCGGCTGCATTCCCTGATTCAAGCCCATCACAATCATAAAAAAGAGAAATCCGATGCGATTGACAATTCCATAGGCTCCCACTGCCATATCTCCTCCATGTTCGTTCAGGCTTTTATTAATGATGATTATAACGAGGCAGGAGCATAGGTTCATTAGAAACGGAGACATCCCTATGGAGAGAATATCGTTTACCACTTTACGCTGCAATTTCAATATTCCTTTCTGGAAATGAAGTAATCTCCGCTTATCCAGAAAATGGAAGAGTTCTATCATCAGCGCCATTACCTGCGCCACAATCGTAGCCCATGCAGCCCCGGCAATGCCCCATTCAAACACAAAAATAAAGAGGGCATTCAGACCACAGTTTATCACAACGGAAGCGAGCATGGCAACCATCGCTTTATTGGGGTAACCGGAAGCGCGAAGAACATTATTCAGACCGAGGTAGAGATGTGTTATAATGTTTCCGTACAGGATTACCTTCATATAATCACGTGCATAAGGGAGCGTGTTTTCACTGGCTCCGAAAAAGAGCAGCATATCGTCCAGAAAAGGAAGGGCTATCAGCGTCATGCCTATACCGATGATGATATTGAGCATAATCACATTTCCCAAAATATGATTTGCTCCGTCCATATCTTTCTGTCCCAAACGCAAAGAGACCAGCGCTGCAGCTCCTACCCCTACCAACGATCCGAATGCTGCGGCAACGTTCATCAACGGTAATGTTACCGCCAATCCGGAAATAGCCAAAGCTCCTACCCCCTGGCCTATGAATATACTGTCCATCATATTGTAGAGGGAGGCAGCGGTCATTGCGACAATAGCGGGCAGCGCATAGCGGAACAGCAGTTTTTTTATGTCTTCGGTGCCTAAGGTGAGTGGCGACGATTGTTTCATCTTAAAAGTGTTCTCGTTAACAAAATGAGAGCTTGTTTAAATTTTCCACAAAAAAATTTTAATCAATAAACGACTTGCTGTTTATTTTTATATCGTTTTTCGCCCTGTTGCGAGCTAAATTAAACAGGCTCTGAGTTTTTGCACGAAGATAGGCATTTTTAAGGGCAATGTAAAGTTATAAAATGCTAAGAATCATTTCTTCCGCCGAAGGTCAGAAGTCGAGGATGAGGCGGAAATTAAACTGCCGCCCGGTAAGGTAATTGGGAACGGCATACTGGTAGTTAGAGACATCGGATATCCAGATATAGGAGTTCACGTTATTAATGTTCAGAAGGTTGAAGCAGTCTATTCCGAACCATATATTCTTAAAATAACGCAGGAATGACCAATCCATCACGCGATCTACGCCGGATGCCAAATGGTAAGATATGCCGATATCGACACGTTTATATGCAGGCGTGCGGAAATAACCATTTTCATAGCCTTTACGGGGTGCTGCCGTCGGAAGTCCGTCCGATACGACTCCTTTTAAATTCAGGAGTACTTTCTTAAAACCGGGGAAATAGTCCTGGAAATAGAGCGAAACGGTATAACGCTGGTCGGAGGGCAACGGTACTTTGACTCCGTTTATATTCTGCTGCGTTTTCATCAATGAAAAAGAGAGCCATGAATCGGTGCCGGGAACAAACTCTCCGAACAGTTTCATATCGAGTCCGGTTGCATAGCCGGACGCACAGTTTTCGCCGTAGTAACGGATTTTGACGTTATTGACGGTATAGGGGTTTATCCTATTCAATATCTTATAATATGCTTCTGCCGAGAATTTAAAGTTCCGGTCTCCTACTTTAAACACATAATCTCCTCCGGCTATGAACTGGATGGATTGCTGCGATTTTATCTTATCGTTCAGCTTTGCTTCAAAGAGACCGTGTCCGACGGCTACTGTATCGAGCAATTCTTTATAGAAGGGTGCCTGATAGTACAATCCGGTCGCAAAGCGAAGCGTCAATGCTGAGAGTCCGTTAGGTACAAAACCGAGCGATGCACGGGGGCTTACGATCAGTTCTTTATTGAAATTCCAGTAAGAGGCTCTCAGACCTGCGTTGAGCGTAAACATACCGCCTTTTATACGGAATTTATAGGTATCCTGAAGATATGCGGAGGGGCGAACGGTGGAGAGTTCACTTCTTGCCTGAAGGCTGTAAATCATTTCTACATTCTCTCCGGTATGGGGTAACGAGTAGCCTGCCGAGTCGCGCATTTCCCATTCTTTTATGCGGTCGTGTATTTTTTCAAACTGTACGGAGGCTCCCCACTGGATGTTATGCTTACGGGGACGTACAGAGCCGTAGACGCCTATATTCGCGACCGATGATTTCAGGCGGTTACGGGCATGTTCATGGTAGCCGCCGACGCCCACAACTTCCGCTTCCGATGCCTGCGAATTATCTACCAGTGCTTCTTTCAGCCAATATTCTCCCTGTATGTCGTAGGTTTCTTCTTCGTTGGAACTGAATCCGGATATCTGCAAACCGATGTCGCTTTTCGCATTAATTTTATGTTTCAGAAAGAGGGCTCCGAAATAGGTGTCAAATTTATCCCTTTCCTGTCCGTCAAAATAGACCGTAAAATCGCGTGCCATTTCACTCGTTCCGAAGGATGTCGTCCGGTCATGGGGGATAAACTTGTATTTATTGATGGTTATGTTTCCCATGAAACTGAGCTCCCAACGGGGCGTTATCGCATAGGTCATATAGGTTTGGGCATCCAGAAAGTTCGGATAGTACTCTCCTTTCGTATCGAGTGTTCCCAACAGTGAACGACCGGTCTTATAACGTATTCCGGTAACCTGCGTGAAATTTTTCGTCGCACTCCCGACGTAGGCCGAGGCGCCCATAAGGCTACCGGATACGGAACCTTCCAGGCGTTCGGGTTTTTTGTAGGTAATATCGAGCACTGACGACATTTTATCACCGTAGCGCGCTTCAAAGCCCCCGGATGAGAAATTTACCTCTTCTGTCATATCGGGATTGATGAAACTCAACCCTTCCTGTTGTCCGGAACGAATCAAAAGGGGGCGATAAATTTCGACTCCGTTTACATAAATCAGGTTTTCATCGTAGTTTCCTCCCCGCACGGAATACTGGGAACTTAACTCATTATTGGAGGATACTCCCGCAAACGTTACAATCAACGATTCGATGCTTCCTCCGGAGGCATCGGGCAAGAGCTTCGTTCGTCCGACATCGAGCGTGGTCATGGTATTCGTCTGTTTCTTAAATTCGGAGACGGTTACTTCGCCGAGCGCATGGGATGCGTGTGTCATCCTGACATTCAACCGCATATCGCCCGAGAGCTGGGGGATTATCCTTTCCGCTTTGTTGTAACCGAGGCATGAATATAATATACGAAGGGAATCCTTGGGTGTTACGTACAGCGTATAGGCTCCCTTGGCATCTGTCATCGTACCGTTTAAGGTTCCGGCAACCTGTATACCTGCCAATTCAATGGGGTTTCCGTCAGGGTCCACGACAATACCCGACACTTTATAACGCGATTGCGCATATAGTGCGGCCTGAGAAAAGAGTATATATATGAGTAAGATATATTTTATCGGTTGCGACATTCGTTAGCCACTTTAGTTGTAGAAACGTGAAAATCGCGAAGAGCGTATATATTCGGGGAAGAAAAGTTTCTTTTCGTTCAAAATTCCCCCTATTTCTGCAGAATCCAAGAGGTGTTTCAGATAAAACCGGTAAAATAAAATTTCTTTTACTTTATCTCTCAATGTTCACTGTCGTATGCAAAATACAGAATGCTTTCGGGAAAACTGTAAGCGTAGCTGTTTTTTTGCTTACTTTCATTATATTTGAATAATATAGGATGTATCCCGGCAATCTTTAAGAACAAATTTTCACGATTGCGCCCGACTTTCGCTATATTTGCGTTGTTACGCGAAGATAGGACGTGTCTCAGCAAAAAGTTCAAACAAAGTTTGACTTTCTGCGTTCGACTTTCACTATCTTTGCAAAATATAGGGTGTGCCCGGACAAAATGCAAAGTTTGCTTCGATTTTGCCTTGCGGTTTTCTCTATATCTGCAAACAAATACGCGAAAACAGGCTATACCTCAGCATAACCAAGTAAACTTGTTTCTGTTCCCGGTTTGCACTATTTTTGGAAATAATAATAAAAAAAGCGATGAATAGTTTTGCCGAATTAATAAAAAAGCGCCGTAGCACACGCAAATTTACCGACCAGTTACTTACTCCGGAAGAGGTAGAAAGTTTATTAAAAGCCGCATTAATGTCTCCGGCATCCAAACGTGCGAATCCGTGGCAGTTTGTCGTAATCGAAGACAAGGATACTCTCCAGAAGCTTTCATTATGCAAAAAACAGAGTAGTGGTTTTATTGCCGACTGTGCTCTTGCCGTCGTTGTGATTGCCAACCCGCTCGACAGCGATGTCTGGATCGAAGACGCTTCCATTGCCTCTATTTACCTGCAATTACAGGCCGAAGAGTTAGGTCTCGGTTCGTGCTGGGTACAGGTGCGCAACCGCTTTACGGCTAACGAAGTGAGTTCGGACGAGTATGTGAAGGAGGTATTGAATATTCCTTATTATATGCAGGTTTTATCTATTATCGCAATCGGTCATAAAGATCAGGAGCGCAAACCTTTCGACGAATCGCACCTGCAATGGGAAAAGATTCATCTGGGAAGCTACAAAACGCCGGAGACACAAGAAGGAGAAAAATAAAAGGCCCGAAATTCCTGTAAAGATGAATGAGTGCTCTCTCAAAAAGATCGTATTAATCGGCGCGGGCAACCTTGCCACACGGTTGGGCATCGAATTACAAAAACGGGGATGTGAAATCATACAGGTTTATTCGAGAACCGGACAATCTGCCCAGATGCTCGCCGATATTCTGCATGTTCCTTACACTACCGATCTGTCCCAATTGAATGAGGATGCGGATCTTTATGTCTTTTCACTGAAAGATAACGTTCTTCCAGAAGTTATATCCAAAGTCCGATATACAGGGGGGCTATGGGTTCACACGGCTGGAAGTGTGGATATCGAGGTATTCAACGGATATACTCCACGTTACGGTGTTTTCTATCCGCTTCAATCGTTCAGCAAGTCTCGGGTTTTCGATTTTTCAAAAGTGGCAATTTTTACAGAGGCAAACAGTGAAACGGATGCTTCGGCTTTGATTCAACTGGGCTCGCTGTTGTCGAGCCGTGTCGTTCCGATGTCATCTGAAAAAAGAAGGTATCTTCATTTATCAGCCGTATTTGCCTGCAATTTCACGAATCATCTTTATACCATTGCTTTCAAGTTATTAGAAGAGCACGGCATAGACGGTACGGTACTGTTGCCTCTGACCGAAGAGACAGAGGCGAAGATTCACGAGATGCATCCGTATGACGCCCAAACAGGACCGGCGGTGCGCTTCGATACAAATGTAATCGCAAAACATTTAGAGTTGCTGAACGATCCGGAGCTTCAGTCTGTTTACGAGCTTATCAGCAATCATATACATAAAACGCATACAAAATGAGCAGTATTCCTTACGATCTGAAACGTATAAAGGCTTTTATTTTCGACGTGGACGGTGTTTTATCGAAAAACGTTATTGGTATGTCGGAAACGGGAGAGCCTCTCCGCACGGTTAATATAAAAGATGGTTATGCATTGCAACTGGCGATAAAAAAGGGTTATATAGTAGCAATCATTACCGGTGCGTATACGGATGCGGTGCGTATGCGTTTCGAACGTTTAGGTATTCAGCATATCTATATGAAATCGGCTATAAAGACAATCGATTACGAAGATTTCATGCAAAAGATGCACCTTAAGGACGAAGAGGTCGTGTATGTTGGCGACGATATTCCGGACTATGAGGTGATGCAGCGCGCCGGCTTACCTATCGCTCCTGCTGATGCGGCTCCGGAGATCAAGTCGGTAGCCAAATATATATCGCCTATCAAGGGCGGCGAGGGCGTGGCACGTGAAATCATCGAACAGGTTATGAAGATACACGGCAACTGGTTTATGGACGACGCTTTCGGCTGGTAATTTATAAAAAACGGTTTTATCATGAATATTCAGGAAGTAGCCCAACGCTACCAAATTATACTGGCGTCCAATTCCCCACGACGCAAAGAGTTATTAGACGGCCTTAATATTCCTTATTCGGTGGTCAGCCTGCCGGATGTGGACGAATCGTTTCCTTCTTATTTACAGGCCGAAGAGATTCCTCTCCATATCAGCAAAAAGAAGAGCGAGGCTTACCGACCGATGATGAAGGATAATTCGCTGCTTATCACTGCCGATACTATCGTGTGGCACGAAGAGAAGGTTTTCGGAAAACCAACCGACAGGGAGGATGCCAAAAGAATGCTGCAATCTCTTTCGGGTAAAACCCATCAGGTTATAACAGGTGTAACTCTCAGCACAAAAAACAAGGAACGGAGCTTCGCGGCATTATCGGAGGTACGGTTCGCTCCGCTCGAAGAGGAAGAGATCGAATATTACTTAGATCATTACAAGCCTTACGATAAAGCGGGTTCGTACGGTGTGCAGGAGTGGATCGGCTACATCGGGGTAGAGTCGATCAAGGGTTCTTATTTCAATGTCATGGGGCTTCCGATTCAACGCCTTTATATGGAGTTACAGCATTTCGCGCTATAACAAGAAGGTATCTTTTCTACAACTGTCAGAATTTTCCACAAAATAATTATATTGTTTTGCGTTTCTTTCCGGCTTTATCCGTTACATAGTCCGTTTTGCTTCTTATAAAAACACAAAAATATTCTCGTTTTTTTCAAAACAGCGGCGATAAAAATCCTAACAATTATTGAAAAGAGATTTCCGTCAGGGCTTGAATATGTATTTTTCGATGCCCAGTGATTTTATAATTTCATGATGTCCATCGGGTGCGGCATAAATCATAAGGTATTCGACTTCTCCATTCAGTTTCTCCGCTACTTTTTTCGCTTCATCGAGTCCTAATGCCATAAATGCCGTAGCATAGGCATCGGCGGTCATGCAGTTCGCCGCAACAATCGTAACACTGAGGAGGGATTGTTCGGACGGATAACCTGTGCGGGGGTCGATGGTGTGTGCATATTTTTTTCCGTTTTTTACATAGAAGTTCCGGTAATTTCCGGAGGTGGCAACGGCTCCGTCACAAACAGCAAGAACTTCTTCGATCTCATTTATCGAGCCGCTCTGGTCGTCAATGGGCTTATTTACTCCTATGCGCCAACATTCGCCTTTCGGGTTGTGTCCTTTCATTTTGACTTCTCCTCCGATTTCGACCATATAGTTTTCAATGCCATGACGTTCAAGGAGGTTGCCGATCACATCGCTGGCATATCCTTTGGCTATCGCAGAGCAGTTCAACATCACACGGGGATCGTCTTTTTCTATTTTTTTACCGTTTAGCCGTATTTTGCGATAACCTACAAATTCTTTAATACTATCTATTTTTGTCTGTGTTACCTGATCGGAATTCGCAAAGCCGAAGCCCCACAGGTTGATTAGCGGTGCACAGGTAATATCAAAAACTCCATTCGTATTTGCGGACACTTCCATCGCTTTATCGAACACTGTCGTAAAACATTCATCGACTTCGACAGGTTGATTATTATTTACTTTGGCAATGATGGATTCTTTATTAAAGGGATTCATCGAGGCGTCAAAACGCAACAGTTCTTCCTGTATTTCCTTGCTTAAAGAGTGGGGGGACTTATATTTGATATGGTAGATTGTCTTAAAAATGGTACCACTATCTTCGTAGTATTCTCCTTTTTCCGCACAAGCGGGCAAAAATGCGAGGATCATCAAGAGAGCGCCGATACGCTCTATTATGTTCTTATTCATAATTTTCACGTTAATGTATATAGATGCTCAACCAATATTTTTATTCCGATAGAAATCAATACGAGTCCTCCAATTATCTCTATCGCTTTAGAATTCACTTTTTTCCCGAAACGGCCGCCTAAAAAGACACCGAAAAAAGAGAAGAGGAACGTCGCGGCGGATACAACCAGGAATGCAGAGAGGATAGGCGTATTCAACATCGCCAGCGATATACCTACAGCGGCGGCATCAATGCTGGTAGCAATGCCGAGCCCCCATAACACACGGGGACGCAGCGGATCGAATATACAGTTGTCGCCACCCTTATTTTTCAAACGTTCATAGATCATTTTGGAACCGAGGTAAAACAACAGCACAAAAGCAATCCAATGGTCATAACTTTGAATGAGCCCGCTCATACCGACTCCCAAGAAATAGCCCAAAGCAGTCATAACGCCCTGACATAATGCGAATATCGCAGCCATTTTCCATATAATGCGCCGATACTGCTCTTTCATTACCGCACCTCCGGTAACAGAGACCACAAAACTATCAACCGAAAGCCCTACGGCAATCAGTACTATTTCAATACAGTACATCTATTTGAAGCTATTCCACTTTACCAGCTCAAACATCTCCTTCCGTTTCTTAACAGGCGGCATTTTTGCAGCCGACTCCGAAGGATATCCCAGCGGCAAAATGACAACCGGCTCCCAATTTTCAGGAATCGAAAACAGTTCGCGGCATTTCAGAACATCGAAATTGCATACCCAACAACATCCCAACCCTTGTTCGGCTGCTGCCAAGGCTATATGTTCGGTAAAAATAGCTACGTCGACATCGCTGTGGTCTTTTCCGTCGCTTCCGCGTTTCCATGCGGCCTGATGATCTCCGCAAATAATCAGATAGAGGGGTGCTGCATTAAACCATTCACGTGTATAACATGTATGTAATTTACCGCAGGCTTCTTTATCTTTCACTACAATGCAACACCAGGGTTGATAATTAACGGCAGAGGGTGCCATGCGGGCACACTCTAACAGATAATCCAGTTTCTCAGGTTCAACGGCTTTTTCCGAGAAGCTCCGTACGGAATATCTTTTTCGTGTCAATTCAAGAAATGTCATATTTCTTCTGCTATTTTATAATTGTTCCTTTCTACAGAATTACGTGTTATCAATTCACCGATGAAACCGGCCAGAAAAAGTTGTGTTCCTATTATCATGGATGCTATCGAGAGATAGAAGTAGGGAGAATCGGTAACCAGCCTGTATTCCATACCGTTGTGCATAAAATACAATTTGCTGATGCCTACGATCAGGACGGCTATCAAACCAAAAAGGAACATGAGGCTTCCGAGAAGGCCGAAAATGTGCATCGGCTTTTTCCCAAATTTAGATAAGAACCATAAGGTCATAAGATCGAGATAACCGTTGAAGAAGCGGTCTAATCCGAATTTCGTTTTTCCGTATTTCCTTGCCTGATGGTGTACGACTTTTTCTCCGATACGGTTGAACCCGGCAATTTTAGCCAGATAGGGTATATAGCGGTGCATGTCGTTATAGACTTCGATGTTTTTCACTACTTCGCGGCGATAGACTTTCAGTCCGCAATTAAAATCGTGCAAGCAGATGCCCGATACCATGCGTGCCGTGGCATTATACAGTTTCGTCGGCAACGTTTTAGAGATGGGGTCGTAACGTTTCTGTTTCCAACCCGAAACCAGATCGTAACCTTCTTCGGTTATCATCCGGTAGAGTTCCGGTATTTCGTCGGGGCTATCCTGCAGATCGGCATCCATCGTGATAACGACATCGCCCTGTGCTTTTGCAAAACCGCAGTGCAGACCGGGTGATTTCCCGTAATTGCGCCGGAATCGTATTGCCTTCACATAGGGCGACTGTTGCGACAGCTTTTCTATTTCTTTCCATGAATTATCGGTGCTACCGTCATCGATAAAAAGAATTTCATAAGTGTAGCCGTGTTGTTCGAGCACTCGTTTCAACCAATCGTACAATTCAGGAATGGATTCCTCTTCGTTATACAAAGGAATTACTATCGATAAATCCATCTACTTAGTTGTTATTTTGTTTTACCTGCCGTTTCGTCAAAAATGCAATGGGTATCGAAACGACGGCACCTATTGTAATATTATTCGCTATTCCCTGAAGCGTCATCTGAATGGGTGTCGGGACTCCCATCGATTTTGCCTGTTCCAATACTTTCTGATCGGTTTTCATTTCGGACAAGACGGAAATTGCCTGATTCACAATATCGGACAGTTCCTGCGGCGTCACTACATTTTTATAATAGTAAAAATGGAGCGGAGCAACAATCAGGGCCGAAAAGGCGTAAAGCAACAGACCGAACTGCCATGCGTGGAAAAAAGAGAATTTGTCGCCTCCGAGCAGATTACGATAGAGCAAAGTGCACCGATAAGCTATAAAAGGTACCACAACGGTCAACGCAATATATAACATGCTCAAAACCTGATTCTTTCCTCCAACAATGACCAATATATATTTGAGCGCCCAGAAAAGTCCCATAAAAAGCCCCATACGAGCGGCGGCTTTCATCAATCTGCTTTTATCTTCCATCTTTTTTCTATATTCCTAACAAAGATAGTGATATTTTACAAAACATCGTTTCTTAAAAAAGCGGGTTTTTAAAGATACAAGACTTAAACACAGCAGCGTTAAAACAAACCGTTACAATATTTTTCAACCGGGCTCGGGATTTCAGATAAATTGTCTCCTACATATAATATGCCTAAGTTTTTCCAAAATGAAAAATATATTTCCATTTTGGAAAACTCCATTTTTCATTACATTTTCATATACAACTGATTATAAAGCAAATAAAAAGTAAAAAATCACTCTGGCATATCGTTTGTCAAGGTGATTATATGAAACTGTATATTATATCGAACCGATTACCGGTCAAGGTTAGCAAGCAAAACGGGAGCTTCGTATTTTCACGAAGCGAAGGGGGCTTAGCAACAGGTCTGGATTCTCTTCAGATTCCTTATGAAAAGCACTGGATAGGATGGCCGGGGTTATGCCCGGATAAGGAAACGGATAAAAAAGAGATAGAGGCTAAGCTGAAAGTGCTCAATTTCCATCCTGTATTTTTATCGGAAACACACATCAAGAAATACTACGAAGGTTACAGCAACAGCACGATCTGGCCTTTGTGCCATTATTTTTTTGCATACACTTTATTCAAAAACGATTTCTGGCAATCGTACCGACAGGTCAACCAATTGTTTTACGAAACGATTTGCCGACTGGTAGCTCCCGGTGATATCGTATGGGTACAGGATTACCAGCTTATGCTGCTTCCGGATTTGCTCCGAAAAGCATTTCCGGATTTAAGCATCGGTTATTTCCATCATATTCCTTTTCCCTCATACGAACTTTTCCGTATTCTCCCGGAACGTGCTGAAATACTGAAAGGTCTTTTAGGTGCCGATTTCATTGCGTTTCACACGCATGACTATATGCGGCATTTTATCAGCAGCGTGCAACGAGTGCTTCATATCGATTTCAAATTAGACGAGGTTCAATGGGGCAACCGGGTTGTACGGGTGGATGCTTTACCTATGGGTATCAATTACGGGCTTTACCACAAGGCATCGCAAAAGGCAGAAGTGCAGCAGGCTATCGAACGGACGCGTAATCTCTTCGGGGAGCACAAACTGATATTATCGGTCGACCGGCTGAATTACAGCAAGGGTATATTGCACCGTTTAGAGGGTTTCGCTTCTTTTCTGGAACATCGTCCGGAGTATCACGGGAAGGTGACGCTGGCAATGATTATCGTACCTTCTCGCGACCATGTGGAGAATTATACGAAGCTGAAAACGAAAATAGACGAGGTGATCGGGTCTATAAACGGAAAATATTCGACGATCAACTGGACGCCTGTCTGTTATTTTTACCATGGTTTTTCTTTCGAGGAGCTTACTGCTATGTATTATGTCGCCGATATTGCTTTGGTAACGCCTTTACGCGACGGGATGAACCTGGTTGCCAAAGAGTATGTTGCAACCAAATGCGGCAATGCGGGAGTTTTAATTTTGAGCGAGATGGCGGGTGCCGCTGTGGAGATGACGGATGCGCTGCTTATCAATCCGAACGATACGGAACAGATCGAGCGGGCAATTTGCCAGGCATTAGAGATGCCGGAACAAGAGCAGAAGAGTCGTTTATCGGCCATGCAAGCGGTTATCTCGGTACAAACGGTCAACAAATGGGCTTCGGATTTCATAAACGGGCTGAAAGATACATGCCGGAAAAACGAGGAGCTTCGCCGGAAACTTCTGACACCCGCCCTCACAGAGCACATCCAATTGCAATACCAGCAAGCCGGACAACGGTTGATTCTTCTGGATTACGACGGGACGCTGGCTGTTCTTCAGGCACGACCGGAGGATGCACGACCGACAACGGAACTTATTTCATTTTTACGACAATTATCACAGGATCCGGCCAATCATGTGGTTATCAACAGCGGGCGCGACCACACAACGTTAGAGAAATGGCTGGGTGCTCTTCCCGTATCGTTGGTTGCCGAACACGGTGCGTTTTACAAGGAGAACGGCGTATGGCACAAGAGGGTTCATAACGCCGATTGGGGACAGGGGTTGCTTTCTATTCTGCAACTGTTCGTACAGAAAACGCCTCGTTCTCATCTCGAAGTCAAGGATTCTGCTCTGGCGTGGCATTACCGGCAGAGCGACGCATGGCTGGGGCCCTTGCGGGCAAAACAATTGGTCGATGCTCTTATTTCTATCTGCATGCGCCAGAATCTCCAGATTTTACAAGGCAACAAAGTTGTGGAGATCAAACCGGCCGATTACAACAAGGGTTCGGAGGTGAAGCGACTGACGGAAAACAGGTATTATGATTTTATCTTAGCTATGGGCGACGACACGACGGACGAAGATATGTTCAGGGCTTTACCAGAAGAGGCCATAACAATAAAAATCGGTAATGTTTCAGAATCGGCCCGCTATAATTTGCCGTTCCAAAGTGAGGTATTATCTTTCCTCAAAAAGATTACGGAGAGGGATCTGCGGGAGCATACCGACAATACCCGGGGAGGGTTGAAGGGTACGCTCGGCTTTTTAAAGAAATTGTTTACAAACTTTATAAAGGAATAGGAATTGTCATGAATAATCTGAATTACGGTGTTATCGGAAATTGCCGGACTGCAGCCCTTATCTCGGAAAAGGGAACGATTGAGTGGCTGTGTTTCCCGGATTTCGATTCGCCTTCGATCTTCGCAAACCTACTGGACCGCGAAAAAGGCGGATGCTTCGGTTTTGAAGTGTCAAACGATTACCGTATCACACAATCGTATGTTCCTCATACGAATATCTTGTCTACGCAATTTTCTTCGGGGGAAAACGAGTTTGTCGTACTGGATTTTATGCCTCGCTACCGTTCAAAAGATCACGAACATTATATTCCTGCGGAGATTTACCGTTACATACGCCTTGTGAAAGGGCATCCACGTTTTAAAGTCAACTACCGTCCGGCTCCCAATTATGCACGGGGAAAGGCTATTTACAACATTACGCCGCAATATATCGAAACTTACTGTTCGTCGGATAACAAGGACAGACAATATCTCTACTCTTCACTGCCATTACAATCGATTCATGAACAAAAAGAGGTGTTACTAAAAAAAGACGAGTTTTTTTTGCTGTCTTATAACGAGAAAGTAATTCCGATCGATATAGAGCGTGAAAAGCTCGAGTATTGCCGTACGCTCGTTTACTGGCTGAACTGGACGAACCGTACAAAAAAGTATTCTTTATATAACGAGGTGATCGAACGCAGTTTATTGGTTTTGAAACTTATGTCGTATTATAACGGGGCGGTGTTGGCTGCACTGACGACGAGTCTACCGGAATCGATCGGCGATATTCGCAATTGGGATTACCGTTTCTGCTGGCTCAGGGATGCATCGATGTCTATCGAAACGCTGTTTAAAATCGGTCATGAAAAGGCTGCGGAACGTTTTATGAGGTTTATACAATCTACTTTCGTTTCCAAACATGAATCGTACCAGATTATGTATGGTATACGCGGCGAACGACAATTGACCGAGGTTATCATGGAACATTTATCCGGCTATAAAAATTCGAAGCCGGTAAGGGTGGGAAACGACGCTTACCATCAACGGCAAAACGATTCTTTCGGCTATCTGATGGATTTGATTTATCAATATTACCGTCTAATGCCCGGCACGCTCAACGAGATCGAGGATATGTGGGAAATGGTAAAGAGCATTCTTTCGACTGTTACCGAGGATTGGAAAAAACCGGACAAGGGTATCTGGGAGATCCGTGGGGAGAGCCATCATTTCGTGTCTTCGAAAGTGATGTGCTGGGTCGCTTTAGACAGGGGGATGCGTATCGCTTCCCTACTGAACAAGTATAATTACAGCGAGAAATGGCAGAAGGAGGCCGATAAAATACGGGCAGACGTAATGGAACATGGTTGGAAAGAGGGGATACAAAGCTTTTCACAGGCTTATGATAATCTTGCGTTGGATTCTTCTTTGTTGCTTATGGAGCCTTATGGTTTTATCGCAGCGGATGACGTGCGGTACCACAAAACGGTAAAAGCCGTTAAAAAGGCTCTTTTTCACAAGGGCCTGATGTACCGGTATAATAACGAAGACGATTTCGGGATGCCTTCTTCGGCTTTTACGATCTGTACTTTCTGGCTGATCCGTGCACTTTTCGTTATCGGAGAGAAGGAGGAGGCGCGCTGCCTGTTCGACGAGACGCTGAAATATTCCAATCATTTAGGTCTTTTCAGCGAGGATATCGATTTCGAAACGAAAGAGCAGTTAGGGAATTTTCCGCAGGCTTATTCTCATCTGGCACTTGTCAACACGGCTATTTTATTCGCAGAGAAGGACAACAGCTTGTTTTTCATCCGCCCGTAAAACGATTACTGGTCTATCCTGTTTTATTTCCTACACATAGAATGAGGGTTTTCCCGTTTAGAATAAAAAAAGCGAGACGATCGAATCGATCGTCTCGCTTTTGAGCCTCTTGTCGGATTCGAACCAACGACCCCGAGATTACAAATCACGTGCTCTGGCCAACTGAGCTAAAGAGGCAAGTGGGTAAGCTTACTATATCGCGTCGCTACAACCAACTACCCTTGCTGCGATCAAACCCTGGGGGATTCGAAGGGAGCTGACCGTATAGGACTTACCCGGGCACAAAGGTAGTAGTTTTTTCCAAAATTGCAAACAGGTCTATTCTCTTTTTATTAATTCCTTATATGAAAAAATAAAATATATTTTTCTTACCCAAGAAACAGCTTCTGACTGAGGGTATTCCTTTATCCGACATTTATTTCCTAAAAATATTCGGATATGAGTTTTGCCAGCCAACATTACATATTGTAGAATAATTGCTACATTTGTATGACAATTAGAGACAATAAACCAATCATAAATCAGCACGACAACAATGGGTGGCTTTTTCGGAACAATATCCAATCAAGAGTGTACAACAGATTTGTTTTACGGAACAGATTATAACTCACATTTAGGAACAAAAAGGGGCGGTATGGTAACGCTCAAAGACAATGAGCTGAAACGTTCCATACACAACCTGGAAAATTCCTATTTCCGTACTAAATTCGAATCGGACTTAACAAAATTTGCAGGAAAATCAGGTATCGGAGTTATCAGCGACACAGATCCTCAACCTATCGTTATGAACTGCCACCTCGGAAGATTCGCTATCGTAACGGTTGCAAGAGTAAACAATATACGTGAAATAGAGGAGGGATTACTCGAACGCGGACGCCATTTTACGGAGCTCAGTTCGGGTAAAGTAAATCAAACCGAGTTAATCGCTTTGCTGATTTCGGAGGGAAAAGATTTTGTTAATGGCATTGAAAATGTTTTCAATGCCATTAATGGTTCATGCTCGATGCTTCTGTTGACAGAAAAGGGTATTATCGCCGCCCGCGACAAATTCGGAAGGACTCCCGTTGTCATCGGGAAAAAAGAGGGTGCCCATGCGGTATCAAGCGAACCATGCAGTTTTCCGAACTTAGGTTATGAGCCATCTTACAACGTCGGACCGGGAGAGGTCGTATTGCTGACAGCAGACGAGCTTGTCCAATTACGGAAACCGAACAAAAGAATGCAGGTGTGTTCTTTCTTATGGATTTATTTCGGGTATCCCGTATCGGAATACGAAGGGATCAACGTCGATACGGTACGCTATAACAGCGGTCTGGCTATGGCGATGAAAGATAATACGAAGGCTGATTTCGTATCGGGTATTCCCGACTCGGGAATCGGTCAGGCTTTAGGGTATTCGCAGGGTATGAGGATTCCTTACAAACGGGCAATTGTCAAATATACTCCTACATGGCCCCGCAGTTTTACTCCGTCGAATCAGGCAACTCGCGACCTTGTGGCAAAAATGAAACTGATTCCGAATAAAAAACTTTTAGAGGGTCAGCGCGTTATTTTCTGTGACGACTCTATCGTAAGGGGAACTCAATTGCGGGATAATGTGAATATTCTTTACCGGTATGGCGCAAAAGAGGTTCATATGCGTATCGGTTGTCCTCCGATTTTATATTCTTGCCCGTTCTTAAATTTCTCAGCGTCAAAATCGGTTCTCGAGCTTATCGCCCGCCGTACCATCGCCGAATTAGAGGGCGGTAATGACGAGAAGGATCTCGAACTGTACGGAAAGACGAATAGTGAGCAGTATAAGAATATGGTCGAGAGCATCCGTAAAAAGTTAAATATCACGTCTCTCCAATTTAACACGCTGGAGGATATGGTTGCAGCGATCGGACTACCGAAAGAACAACTCTGCACCCATTGCTATGACGGAACAGGTTGTTTTAAATAAATGATAAAAGATTCTCTTACCGAACGTTTTCTCAAGTATGTGTCCATCGATACCCAATCGGATGCATCGTCGCTTCATTTCCCGTCAACAGCGACACAAACCGAATTTGCACGGTTGTTGAAAAAAGAGATGGAAAAAATCGGCATATCATCGGTTAACTTAGATGAGAACGGTTATCTGACGGGAGAGATTCCGAGCAACTCAAAAAAGAGATTGCCTTCGGTGGGTTTTATAGCCCATATGGATACTTCTCCTGATTTCAGCGGAAAAGGGGTGTCTCCTTCCATTGTAAAGAACTATGATGGAAAGCCGATTCTCCTGAACGAGCAAGAGGATATTATCCTGTCGCCCGAGGATTTTCCGGAACTAAAAAAATATACCGGTCAGGATCTGATCGTTACCGACGGAACTACTCTTTTAGGTGCAGACGACAAGGCCGGTATTGCCGAAATCATGACGGCTGCCGAATATCTTATAGGACATCCTGAAATCGAGCACGGACGTATCGGCATCGCTTTCACTCCGGACGAGGAGATCGGTAAAGGTGCCTCGCGTTTCAATGTAAAGCGTTTCGACTGCGACTGGGCTTATACGATGGACGGCGGGGAGACGGGCGAACTGGAATTCGAAAATTTCAATGCTGGGGAGGCGATCATTACTTTTAAAGGCAGGAATGTACATCCGGGAACCGCCAAAAGTAAAATGATCAATGCCCAACATCTGGCCATGGCTTTCGCGCATCTGCTTCCTCAGAACGAACGGCCTGAAAATACCGAAGGGTACGAAGGTTTCTATCATCTGATTTCTATGTCGGGGGATGTAGAAAAGGCGACCTTGCATTATATTATAAGGGATCACGACACAGATACATTCGAGTTACGCAAAAAATATATAGAGGAGTGTGCCTCTAAGATAAACAGGGAATATCCGGGAAGCACGACTTTATCGATCCGCGACCAGTATTTCAATATGAAAGAGAAGATCGCTCCTGTTTTCCATATTATCGAAATTGCAAAAAGGGCTATGCTGAACTGCGGAATTACTCCTGTTATCAAACCTATCCGCGGCGGTACGGATGGAGCTATCCTTTCGTTCAAAGGCCTTCCGTGCCCTAATATTTTTGCCGGCGGCCTGAATTTCCACGGAAAATACGAGTTTGTTCCTATTCCGTCTATGGAAAAGGCATGCGAGGTAATTATCAGTATTGCCAAAGAGGTTGTGCTTACCAACCAATAACTTTCCAATCAGGAAGATTCCCAGCAAAAAAGGGAAACAGATACTGCTACGATGGTTCAATGCTTTGGCATAACTGCCGGAAGCAAATTGTCTATTCTCTACAGTAAAAGGGATTATCGAGCCGTTACCGGTTGCAGAACTTCATCCATTTCCCTCAAAGAGAAACAGATTTTATATTCCGATATCATGCGACTGAAAAATCAGGATTCTCCGTCTTGCTTATGAATCGGGATCGTCAAAATCGAAATCAAAATCGAAGCCGTCATCGATATAGGTGGGTTCGGTAAACGACTCAAGGTTGCGCCGGTCTTTTTTCGTAGGACGTCCCAGTCCTTTCGCCCGATTCACAAAACCGGATATTTTGCTGAGCTCCAAAATTTCATACTGTTCCGTGGGAGTTACATTTTCCAGAAATTGAGGAACAAGCTTCGCTCCTACCCTTTTATCGATCAGCCCTAATACGCGAAACGAATAGGTTACGGGCGGCTTGCGTACTTCTATCACTTCTCCGACTTTAATCATGCGTGATGGCTTTATGGTAACTCCTTTAACGGATATACGGCCCTTTTTACAGGCTTCAACTGCTATCGTGCGGGTCTTAAAAATACGGGTTGCCCACATCCATTTATCGATCCGTACTTCTTCCATACTCAACGATTGTTATATTGGTTCATCGTATTTTGAATTCCGGCGAGACAAAAACTGCGGATGATGTCGCATGCGCGTTCTATCCGAAGCGGCAGTTCCCGTTGTTCTTCCGGGAAAAAGCTACCCAAGACGTACTCGACTTGCATTCCTTTGGGATAGTTATTCCCGATTCCGAATTTCAACCGGGCATAAGACTGCGTAGCCAAGAGCTCTTCTATATTTCCCAGCCCGTTATGTCCGGCACAGCTTCCTTTTGGTTTTATACGCAAGGTTCCGAACGGTAAGGCTAAATCATCGACAACGACCAAAAGGTTCTCAAGCGGAATATTTTCTTTCTGCAACCAATAGCGAACGGCGTTACCGCTCAAGTTCATATAGGTAGATGGCTTCAGAAGCACCATAATTTTATTCTTCAGCCGCACCTCGCAGGTTGCGCCGTAACGGTTATCGCTAAAAACAGCATTGGACGCTTCTGCTAAAGCGTCCAATACCATAAATCCTATATTGTGGCGGCTGTACCGGTATTCTGCACCGATATTGCCTAAACCAGCAATCAAATATTTCATTTTTCTACTTCTTACTCAGCTTTAGCAGCGGCACCTCTTGCGGCACGTGTCAGTTTCACAGAACAAACAACTGCATTTTTAGCTTCTGTTACTTCCAGATTTTCGAAAGAGAGCTGACCTACCTGCAATGATTTTCCGATACCCAAGTTCGTTACATCAACTTTCAGTTGTTCAGGGATTACAGAATATACGGCTTTTACTCTCAATTTTCTCTTTTCAAGCGTCAATTTACCACCGGCTTTCACACCTTCTGCCAATCCTTCCAATACCACAGGAACTGCCATCTGGATAGGCTTGTTATCAAATACTTCAAGGAAGTCGATGTGCAAAACTTTATCGCTTACCGGATGGAACTGAACTTCTTTCAGCACTGCTTTTACATTTTTACCATCAATAGCAAGATCTACGACATGAATATCGGGCGAGAAAACCAGTTTACGAATATCGTCTTGTTTTACACTGAAATGTACAACGTTTTCACCACCATACAAAACGGCCGGAATCAAGCCTTCTTTACGAAATTGTTTAGCTGCCTTTTTTCCTGTTTCGGTTCTTAAGGCTCCTGACAAATTAAATGTCTTCATTTTTTTACAATAAAATTGTGTTACTCAAAATTATGGATCTCTCAATGCTCCATTATTTCCCATCACACGGAAAATGTTAAAAGCAGGGCAAAGGTAGCATTTTTTTATATTATCTGCAATATTCGCAAATGTGTTTTCCGTTTTTTACCCGAAATACGCAAAAGCGTCTTTTACTTTCTTATTATCAGATATTTACAACAAAATATACAGATTTATTCTTATTTGATAAATTCCACTACTTCATCGAGTGCCGACATAAACTTTTCCAAGTCTTCTTTATAAAGGAATATTTTGTGTTTCTCAAACGAAATTTTCTGTTCGCCGGCTTCTCCCTGAATTACCTTTTTGCTTTCCGTAATTGAGAGGTAGGTTTCATCTTTCATCGTTTTCTTAACATCAAGGTAATATATCCGCTTACCAGCCTTGACGCTACGGGAAAACAATATTTCTTTTTCGCGTTTATCTACTTCGGGGTTATTAGGTGTCTGGTCCATATTTTTCAATAATAATAGTTTAGGCGTTCTCTATCTGACTATCAAACATATTAATTTATATTTACATAACAAAGCGATTTTCTAATTTATTAAAAATAAACTTTCTGTCAAAAAACAGAATATCGCAGGACATAACGATTCGACGGAAAGGAGTTTTAGCCTTTCACATCATTTCTCCTGAGGTACTGAAAACCAGACCGGATCAAATAAAAAACAGTATATAAAGACCTTACGGGCACCCGAGCATTTTCTCTAAATACTCAGGTGTCATATAAATTTCCACCACCGGCAATTCTGCCGAACCAATCTTGATCTATTAATTCCGGCAATTACTTTTTTATGCCGAGAATATGTTTTTTCAACCATTCACGAACAGGGAGGTCGTACAGCTTCAAGGAGGCATAAGCCAATGCAACACATAAAATAAATATGGATACGGAAACACAGATATGCGTGCTTTGGGGAATATCGGGATGTTGTGCAGCCCAGGTTGCCTGCATGTAGATAAGGGGATAGTGCGTAATGTAGAGGGGATAGGATATTTCACCAAGGAAACTACAAACTTTCACACTATGCCTGCCCTTCACATTACGCCTGCTCCCATAGCGACAATCAACGGAAAGGCGAAAAGGATGCAAATGGCTTCATACAAACCATTCTGCCACGCACCGGTTTCGCCTCCTATACGCGGCATTATCAGGATGAGGGTAATCAACAAAGAACACCAGAAGAATCCGTTTTTTACCTTTATCAATTTACCAATCCGGAATAGCAGCAATCCGCTAAAGAAAGGATAAAGCAGGCGGGATAGACCGACATAGCATTGTTCGGGTGTGAGGCTCCAGCCACCGATTACGGTGTTTGCTGTTATTTGCCGATCGGCAAGCAGTCCGAACAAATCAAAATTCATAGTCAGATCTATAGTCAGAATTGCTGAACAAAGGACGAATACCGTCAATACTACTTTAGAAAACCTACGAACGAGAAGGGCGTAGAGGATATTGGCAATGTATTCCCATGTGAGCGACCAGTTGGGGCCATTGAGCGGATTGGTTTCCTGCCACCCGCGTATATCCCACCGAGGAAGCGCGGGAATCATAAAACATCCGAGTAGGAATATCAATAGCATCTTCCACCACGGTGTCTGAGCGATAAAGGGAAATACTTCACCAGCACCAAAATAAAACAAAAGTGCCCCGATAGCACACCCCATAATTACCATCGGCTGCAACCGCACGAGACGCCGCTTAAAAAAATCCCATGTCGTCATTCTGCCCCAACGGTCATCGTAAGCGTAACCTATTACAAAGCCTGAAAGAACAAAGAAAAAATCGACGGCCAGATATCCATGATTCAAAATCTGATAGGCGGGGCCTTTCGAATAGGTTTCCAACAGATGAAAGGCTACCACAATCATCGCGGCAACACCACGCAGTCCGTCCAGAATTTCGTAACGCGGCTTTTCCGCCATATATACTTTTCCACTATTTGCCATAAGGTGAATCCAATTTTACGGCTACAAAAATAAGACAGGATTCTTTATTCGCGGTTACCTATCGTCTGATTATTTTGATCTATATTTGCATTTTATGCAAACATAAACGATAGTATTATAAATTCGAAATATTATCACATAACCGACACATGTCATTCGTATGTATTCCGGCATGACCTAATGATGCCTGAGGATGAGTTTCCCATCCACTCTCAAGCGGACTGGGAACTGGCTTATATTGTCAAAGGCAGCGGAACCGCTCTTATGGGGGACGAAACCCGACCTTTTTCGAGAGGTGAGATTTTCCTTCTCCCACCCAATATGCGGCACGGATGGATTTTCGATAATCATGACCGTACGAAAGAAGGTTATGTCGAGGATATCTGCCTGTCGCTACGCAAGGATTTATTCGATAAGCTTGCATCGATACCGGAACTCGGACGGCTCAATTACCTGAATAATCATCAGGAAACCGCTTTCCGTCTTCATGGAAATACATTGAACACGATAAAACGAGTGCTGTCCGAAATGATTTCAGCGGACGAACGGGAGCATTTCGGACAGGTGATGCGAATCGTGCATTTGCTTGCCTCGTCCGATAACCTGATTCCGACAGGACACAACCAGCCACTAAAGAAAGCGGACGAAAAGATACAACAAATCGACGCTTATATCCCGCTTCATTACAACCGGGATATTCCGATTAACGATGTTGCGTCACTGGTTCATATGAACCGTTCATCTTTTTGTGTATTTTTCAAACGAATGAAAGGTATTTCTTTTTCGACTTACCTCAATACTTACCGCATCGATACGGCATGCCACCTGCTGGCAACTACCGACAAGAGTATTTCAGAAATAGCCTACAACGTCGGGTTCAACAGTCCGTCTCATTTTTCCCGTACATTCCGGAAAATCAGAAAATGCGCTCCTTTAGATTACAGGAATACCCGACTGCGATGAGCAGGGAGAGCCGAATTCTTATATAAAAAACATATTTCGCACCAGTTTCTTTTTTGCAGGGATTATTCTTTTTATCTTTGCAGCGAATAAGCGAAAATAAGCTAAATAACTAAAGAAGTTCTTTCACAGCAATGATTAACAGAGTTCTTATCCGAATCAAAGTTTTGCAAATCCTATTTGCATGCAACCAAAACCACAGCAAGGATCTCGCTGCCATCGAAAATGAGTTGTTAACCAGTCTTAAGAAGGCGTATGATTTATACTTTTATCTTCTCAAACTTATGGTGGATATAACGGAATGGCAAAAACAGCGCCTGGATATGGCAAAAAACAAATATCTGCCTACCGAGGAGGAGTTAAACCCCAACCTTAAATTGGCCCAGAATCAATTCATTGCCCAACTATCACAAAATAAAACTTTTTTAGCTTATACCCAAGAGAATACTATCTCATGGGATAATAACCGGGAAACGATCAAGTACCTGCGTTCCGCAATTTTACATTCCGACACTTACAAGGAATACATAGAGTCGGACGATAACAGTTATGAGGCCGATAAAGAGTTTTGGCGTAAAGTCCTAAAGAATGTCATATGTCAGGACGAAACGTTTATCGAGGAACTTGAAAATATGTGTATCTACTGGAACGACGACCTCGATATTATCGAAACGTTCATACTGAAAAGCATCCGGCGCTTTGAAGCCGAAAAGGGCGACGATCAGGAATTGCTTCCGATGTTCAAAAGTGAAGAGGACAAGGATTTTGCCATACAGCTTTTAAGGTTTACCTTATTAAATGAAGACAAATATAACGAGGAAATAAACAAATATCTCAAGAACTGGGATATGGAACGTATCGCGGATATGGATATGGTTATTCTCCGGACGGCAATCGCGGAGATTCTCAATTTCCCGACTATTCCTATCAATGTAACAATGAACGAGTATATCGAAATTGCTAAAGTTTACAGTACGCCGAAAAGCGGTACTTTTATTAACGGTATATTAGATGCAATGGTAAAAAATCTGAAAGCCGAAAATAAGTTGTTGAAGAAATAACTTATTTCTATATTTGTAGAATATAAAAGGTGTCTCGGCAATCTTTAAGAACAAGTTCTCACGATTGAGCTCGACTTTGACTATATTTGTGCTGTCACGCGAAGATAGGATGCGTCTCAGCAAAAAGTTCAAACAAGTTTGACTTTCTGCACTCGACTTTCATTATATTTGCAGAAGATGAATGAAAACAGGATACGCCCCGGCATAATCACATAAATTTGTTACTGCGTAAGGCGTGTAGTATTTTTATCGTATAACAATGTATTACAAACAATTATAAACTGTTTATCTTATGATTTTACAAGCAGCAGCAGGAATGGATCAGCAATGGTCATCCATACTTATGATGGTAGCAATTTTCGCTATCTTTTATTTCTTCATGATCCGTCCGCAACAAAAGCGTCAGAAAGAGATCAAAAAATTCCGCGAAGCCCTGAAAGTAGGCGATAAAGTAGTTACTGCAGGTGGTATCTACGGAAAAATCAAAGAGATCAACGACAGTACATTACTTGTCGAGATCGCAGAAAATGTACGTATTAAAGTAGACAAGGCTTCGGTATTCGCATCGACAGAAGATTCATTGCAAAAATAACGGTGGCTAAGCCGAATAACCATATATCGAATTTAAATCCTAAAAAAAAGATCCAGACCTTTCTGAGAAGTAAAAGTTTCAGAGAGGTTATGATCTTTTTGTTTTTTGTCTGTATCGCTTTCGGGTTCTGGATTTTACAGACATTACAGCAGGAGTTCGAAATCACTACTCCTATTACCATCAACTACAAAGATATGCCGGAGGGCTATGCCCTTATAGACCAGCCGACGAAAAAACTGCAAATTACCGTGCAGGATAAAGGTGCCGTTTTACTGAATTATATCTTCGGCAATAAGTTCGCTCCTATCGAACTGAATTTAACCAATAAAAAAAATGACGGTACCATAAGCTTCAACAAGGCCAAATTAGAATCTATCATTTCAAAACAGCTGATTAATACCACACGGCTGATAAAAATCATGCCGGACTCTATTTCGCTGCATTACGGTAAACTGGATAAAAAATCGGTGCCGGTACGCTTTGCCGGAAATATCAATCCGGCCGCAGGCTACCTATTAGACGGACAGATCGAAATAGATCCCCAGACGGTAGAGGTGTATGCTCCCAATTCCATACTGGATACTCTTTCTTATATCGCGACCGAAAATATCAGCCTCAACAAGCTAACAAAAAAAATAAACAAAACGGTACGATTAGATTTGCCAGAGGATATTTCTACAAAAAGCACAACGGTAGAAATCTCGGCTAATATAGAAGAGGCCGTAGAAAAGAGATTAGAGGTTCCCATTTCGTGCGATATTCTGCCTAAAGGGCTGAGCTTAAAACTTTTCCCGCCTAAGGTGGAAGTTACCTGCCGGCTACCTATCTCAAAATTCATATCCGTAAATGCCTCCGATTTTAAAGTTGAGGTATTTTACAACGATCTCATCAACAATAAAAATGGCTGGGTTATAGCTAAAATAACCAGAAAGCCGGACTTCGTGGATTTTGCCCAACTCTCCGTTTCCCGTGTCGATTTTATTCTGGAAGAATTAAGATAGAATTATATGATAAAAGTCGGTATCACAGGTGGCATCGGTGCCGGAAAATCCGTCGTAGCCCAAATATTGAAGACTCTCGGGTATCCCGTATATATCGCCGATACCGAGGCCAAGCGACTGATGTGCGAATCGCCAGCTATCCGGCGCGGTTTAATATCCTGTTTAGGCGCAGAGGCTTTTAACGGCAGACAGTTGAACCGCCCTTTTATTGCCCAAGCTATTTTTCACAATAAAAACCTTCTGAAAAAAATCAATTCGTTGGTGCATCCCGAAGTCCGCTCCGATTTCCAGAGATGGACAAAGCAGTTTCCGGAGTCTTCCATTCTTTTTTTAGAGTCCGCAATTCTGTATGAAGCCGATTTTCAGAAAGAGCTGGATGCAATAATTTACGTTTCCGCTCCCCATGAGGTCCGTATAAAAAGAGTAATAGAACGGGATTCCTGCAGCCGAAACGACGTGGAACAACGTATTTCCGCCCAGCGGACAGAGGAAGAGAAGGCGGAGAAAGCCGACTTTACGATACTCAACGATGATCTCAATCCTCTTATCCCTCAAATCGTATTTATTTTAAATCAATTAAAACATTAGATTTTTCTCTTCTGTTGTTAGTTTTTTAATAGAGTCTTCGTATTTTTGCAAACACTAATTTAACATTACAAAATATGCTTAAAACTATTTTATCCATATCCGGTAAGCCAGGTCTTTTCAAGCTCATATCACAAGCCAAAAATATTATTTTCGTAGAATCTATCTCCGATCACAAACGTATTCCGGTTCATTCAAGAGATAAAGTGGTTTCACTCGGTGATATCGCTATTTACACTACGGATGAAGAGGTGCCCCTTTCGACCGTAATGGATGCTATCAAAAACAAAGAAAACGGAAAAAACGCTTCAATTCCGTCTAACGCTTCGGCAGACGAACTGAGGGATTATTTAGGCTCGGTGCTTCCTAATTTCGACCGCGACCGTGTTTATCCGAGCGACATAAAGAAATTGATTACCTGGTATAATCTTCTTATCAATGCCGGTCTCGACGACTTTGTAGAAAAAACGGAAGAAACGGAAGAGAAGAAAACCGAAGAATAAAAACATTCACGACAATATCATAAACGGACAGAAGAAAACGGATATATCCGTTTTCTTCTGTCCGTTCTTTATCCGGAAAAATATTTAATTTTTTGTCCGGCTGTTCCAGATTCACCGGATCATAGAAAGTTCGTTCTAAAGTATTTACCCAAATAAAATGAGACAGGAAAGCTTATCTCTCTGCTTTCACTTTTGCGGTAACAGGCGTTTTACCGTTTGTCTCCGAAAGTTTATCACTTTTCATCACCGTAAAAAAACGGCTTTCGATAAAATGGTTTCATTATTCCAATAAACGGTTATTTCATCGATCCGGTAACAGATAAAACGATCATTGACTTTACAAATAATATCTCCGTAACCGACCGATACATTCCCGTCTGTTGGCGGGTATAAACGAGTTTCTTCTATGGAAAATAAAAACTGCCGCTGTTCACACAACGGCAGTTTTCAAACCCAAACTTAAACCAGAATCAAAGATTCCTTATTTCCAACGCTCCATCTTCACCCGCTATTTTGCAGGATTGAGGAGCGATATTTCCATAATACACGGTCAGCAGAACTTTTCCGTTATTCAACTCGACCGTACCGAAACCGGTATCGGTAGAGAGAAACGATTTAAAGTTCTTCCCTATTTTCGAATCGACGTAAAGCGTTTTATCCACAGCGTCATAACGCACTCCGGTAAGCGCTTGCAGCATGCTGTAACTGGCAAGTGCCCTTGCATACCATGCACCGCATTCGTATTCGTTAAACGGATTCCGTACTTTTCCGTCGTAGCGGTCACGGCAGGCACGCACAATTTCCAGCCCTTTTTCCACTTCTCCTTCATACATAAGATGGGCGGCTACCTGATATTCGATTCCTGTCCATACTTCATTGCTGTAAACAAAGGGTAGTTGCAGCTTTCCGCCTTTCGGCCAAGTACACAGCAACAGTCCTCCTTCATTGCCAAGAGCAAACGTTGGCCGCTGCGGGTTCGAATGGTCGCTCAGGTCTTTCCTGAAATTATATTTATGCACCGCGTTCAGATGGCTACGTACTTTCTGCCTGTCTAACGGCTCATCCATTCCGGCAGTAAATGCCATATAGCAACCTAATACACCATCGGAAAGGCATCCTTTCCCATACTGGTATTTGGGCCCTTCCTTTTCAAGCAGAACCACGGCTTCGGGCGAATAGCCCCCTCCTATCGAATTTTCCGTCGCTTTTACAGGGTCAACGGCATCCAGGTCTTTCCATCTGATATCCTGTATAAAATATTCACCGTCATACAGCTTGTTTTCCATATAGTCTTTGCTTTTCGTCAAAAGCGCTTCGTATGCAGAGACGTCGTCGTTTACAGCTTTTCCCAATAACACGATACTTTGCAACGCTGCGGTATAAAAGCTGGTACACATTCCGTCCGGCCCCCAAAACTCAATATCGTACGTATTGTGGTGCGGTTCTTCGAGCGCTCCTACTCTTCTCGGGTCCCATGCAGCAATGCAATAGTCCATGCTTTCTTTCACCTTCGGATAAATATCTTTCAGCCATTCATTGTCGCCACTGATGCGCCAATCTCTGTAAACTTTTACGATGCCTCCCAACTGGCCGTCGGCCGCTGCATAGAAATTGTGCTTAATGGGACGAATGGGCATTCCGGCACGGAACATCTGATGTCCCAGTTTATTCTGATCCACATAAAATTCGGTTTCCCTTAAAGAGCGTTCCAATGCGGGAAAGAGATGCGGTACGGCCTGTGCATAGTTCCAAACATGCGTGCATGACCCATGACAGGAACCCCACGTATCGCCGGTGCCTTCATAGTTCCACATACGGCCATCGTACTGCCGCATTACTGTAGGGGATTTAAGTATCGAAAGATTGGCACTCACGGCTTCCAGCACTTCGGGGGGCAGCGAACTGCTAAAGAAGGCATCGGTGAAGAGCTGCGATTTCGCTTTCAATCCATCGTAATTCTGCAACCAATATGCGGCAACGTCCTGCACATTTCCAAAACGACGGCTATACCACGGCTCGTATGTTTCCGGCATATCGGCATCGCACGCCGCCGCCGTGCCTTTATCTATTTCGGTTTCGGCATCTTCTCCATGCTGAACATCCGAGAAAGGAACGTACCATGCCATACAGAGACGTACGTTTTTCTTCTCTCCTGCCTTCAACTTAAAAGGCACAAAAAGAGAGGCTCCGGGTGCGTCGCTGTCAATCGGTTCATTTTGTCTTATCTCTCCATTCTGAATATCGTTCCATAACATGGTTATAGGATCGAACCAAGCTCCTCTGAACCAACAATAATCTACCTGCGCCGGCTCGTCAGCGGTAAAAACGGCAAAATCGCCCTGCAAATGTTTTTTTTGCTGCGTGCCTCCCTGAGAAAGTACAAATCCGTTCTCTATCTTTCCTATCGAATTTTTCGCACTTTTATCGTTTTTCATGAAGTTTTCAGAATTGTAAGAGAACACGGCTTCTATATCTCTGTCCGTCGGGTTGTAAAAGGTATATTCTATGGCTCCGACCGGAAGGCTGGCATTGTCGTTGTCGCCCGGAATAAAAGGACTCCATGCCGTCATTTCCACTTCGAAAGGTATATCCTTATCGGAGAGAGCAATCGTGGCAAACGGAAAGCGGGCGGTGAACACGGCCTTATCAAAGCGCGGCAATCCCCACGATCCGGAGCCACCGATGGCTGAATGCTTCATTCCGAATTTTTTCCAGCCGGGAACAGGTCCTTCCAGAACTTTCGTTCCGTTTTCCACTCCTTTTATGTGTATGGCCGCATACATAGCCGGTTCAAAAAAGACGTCGGGCTTGTGCCTGACCGACATATTGGAGATTGCGCCTGTTCCTTCCCAGCAAAACATTCCGGCTCCGATTCCTCCTACCGGAAATGCAATGCGGTCAAGATATTCACCTTCGTAAGAAGCATTGTAACGGTGCTTTTCCGTATTTTGTGCAGCTTTATCGCAGCAGGACGACAGCATAAATGCCATCCCAACCACGGCTGCAATTGTCTTTAATATAGGTTGCATGATTATAGAAATAAAGGTTCTGTTCCGGAATTCTATTATTTTCAGTTATCAGGGTATTTCCAGTTCATCTCTTTCAGGTAATGCGGGGAACTTCGCATGCGGTTCGGCCTGATACCAGAATACGGTCGAAGATATATCGGATTTCTGATCGAGATAGCGTCCGTCGTATCTCCAGCCCAAATCCTGAATGGTTACTTTCAGGTCTTTGTCAAAACGGATAGGGTCCAGAATATGCCAGCGATAGAGGCCGAAAGCCTGTACGGAACGATAGAGGCCGTTCGGTCGAATCACCTGATGCATACCGGAATAAGGTGTCGTAAATTCCTGATACTGGTGTGTTTTCTGGTTTTCAAAATTGTACGAACCACAAAAATAGTCTTCTGTTCCGGTACCGCAAATGGTGGGATATTCTTTATCGCCATCCATATAGAATTTAATTTCTCCTTCTCCCCACCATCCGTTATCGTTTACGCGCCATGCGAGATAGGTACCGACGTATTGTCCCTTTCCCTTAATTCCGTCGACCAATGTATGCTGTGATCCCTGCGTCGGATTGGAACGGCGAAATTGTGCATGGAAATAGGCTTCGTCTTCGGGCACATCGGTAAGGGTATAATTGATCTGGTAGTAGAGGCGCATGCCTTCCTTTTTATTTATGTTTTCCATCGTAATCTTACATTTTTTACGGAAAGGCATTTTCCAGTAGCAGTTAAAAGCGCTTCCGGGATTTACGCATACGGCAAGCGAAGAGAGTTGGGCGTATTCATTATAGGCGCTGCAAAAGAAATCACCGACGGGACATTCGACGGAGGGTTCTTTTTCATCGTCCCAATAGATACGCAAAATCGAAAAACGCCAGTTTCCGGTGGGTGTCATCCATATTTGCTGAATGGCTCCGGGGCCTTCTATTTCGGCTATCGTTACCGTTTCTCCCGAAGCTATATGGATAAAAGGATTTACTTTCCAACCTTTTCCCAAATCCTGTGCGGCATGCGAAGCGTTGGCTACATTGTTTTTCCCAGCGTCGGCCTTGGGGTCTGCCATTCCCCCTTTTCCTTTTTCGCCTTTATAGTTTTCTGGACTTATGGAGCGTGTCTTCGCATCGGAAAGACGGGACAGGGTTCCCATGTTCATATCCAAACCGTTAAAGGGATATTTCTGTGCCGAAAGCGCAAAAGATACTGCTGCCATCAGCAGCAACGAGAAGTACTTTTTCATAGTATTTATATTTTCAGAGTTATTCTTTATATATCAGGATTCACCAACGGCCGGAATACAAAACCTACTATCAGAAAACATCTAAACGCAGTATCCGATTCGTGTTTTGCATGTATTTTCTATCCTGTTTCCGGCAATCATGCAAATGTAATAGCTAAAACGATTTAGCTATTTTTATTCAAATATGTTTTACAACATAGCGCAAGTATGTAATAACAATGTGAATTTGTATTCTGACAACTTATTCCGGCATTTTACTTTTATATAGGTTCGGTTATCGGGAAATAAATTAGATTTCCTACCTTTGTATTTAAGATATTCAGACGGAATATCGGTAAATCAACCATCAGAATTATGGAAACTGTTTTTAAATCGGTGCAGGCTGCAAGCCGTACACTCAATTTACTCGATGCCGCCACAATCAACCAGGTTCTTCTGGCCGTAGCAGACGAGGCGGAAAAAGAAATTCCTTCTATTCTGGAAGCAAACCGGAAAGATCTCAGCCGTATGGATCCGAACGATCCGAAATACGACCGGTTAATGCTTACCGAAGAACGTATCAAAGGTATCGCCAGCGATATGCGTAACGTTGCATCTTTACCGTCACCGACCGGCCGTATTTTATCCGAAACGAGACATCCCAATGGGATGACGATTACCAAAATAAGTGTTCCTTTCGGGGTTATCGGTATTATATACGAGGCACGCCCGAATGTCAGTTTCGATGTATTTTCTCTCTGCCTGAAATCGGGTAATGCTTGTATTCTGAAAGGAGGGTCGGATGCTCACGATTCGAATACCGCAATCGTTTCAGTTATCCGCAAGGTCTTAAAAAGATTCGATATAGACCCGAATGTGTGCGTACTTCTTCCGGCGAGCCGCGAAGCTACCGCCGAGTTGCTGAATGCCGTAGGTTACGTAAACCTGATTATTCCACGCGGCAGCAGTAGCCTGATCAATTATGTGCGGGATAATGCCAAAATTCCGGTTATCGAAACGGGTGCGGGCATTTGCCATACGTATTTCGATGCTACGGGCGACGTGGAAAAGGGTGCTGCCATTGTATTCAACGCGAAAACGCGCCGCGTAAGCGTGTGCAATGCTCTCGATTGTCTCATCATTCATGCTTCACGCTTGAAAGACCTGCCTGCAATATGTGACCGGCTGAAAGAGGAGAATGTAATCATCTATGCAGATGAAAGGGCTTATAAGGCTTTGGAGGGGCATTATCCGGCCAACTTACTGGAGCATGCAACGAACGAAAGTTTCGGCACCGAATTTTTGTCGTATAAGATGTCTATCAAAACGGTCGATTCGTTCGAGGATGCGATTAAACATATCAATACTTATTCTTCCATGCACAGCGAATCGATCGTAAGCGAGGATGCGGAAAAGATTACGTTATTCGAAAAGATGGTGGATGCGGCCTGCGTGTATACCAATGTTTCTACGGCCTTTACGGACGGGGCTCAATTCGGGTTGGGTGCGGAGATCGGCATCAGTACGCAAAAACTGCATGCCCGCGGCCCGATGGCGCTGGAGGAGCTGACTACTTATAAATGGATTATCAAGGGTAACGGACAAACAAGATCAAAATAATGAGAAATTTCACAAACGTACAGGATATAGGAGACTTGAAGGGTGCTGTAAAAGAGGCTTTGGAGGTAAAGGCTAACCGTTTTGCTTACCAGCATTTAGGCAGGAACAGGACTTTACTGATGATCTTTTTCAATTCAAGCCTGCGTACGCGCCTCAGCACGCAAAAGGCTGCCATGAACTTAGGGATGAATACGATCGTGCTGGACGTGAACCAGGGTGCATGGAAATTAGAAACGGAGCGGGGCGTGATTATGGACGGAGACAAGCCTGAACATTTGCTGGAGGCTATCCCGGTAATGGGTTGTTACTGCGATGTGATCGGTGTACGTGCTTTTGCTCGCTTCGAGAATAAGGAGGAGGATTATAACGAAACGATCATCAACCAGTTTATCAAGTATTCGGGACGCCCGGTATTCAGTATGGAAGCAGCGACAAGACATCCTCTGCAAAGTTTCGCCGACCTGATTACGATCGAGGAGTATAAACGCTGCGAGCGTCCGAAGGTGGTGCTTTCGTGGGCTCCTCATCCGAAATCGTTGCCTCAGGCTGTTCCCAATTCGTTTGCGGAGTGGATGAATGCAACGGATTATGATTTTGTCATTACCCATCCGAAGGGTTACGAGCTGGCTCCCCAGTTCGTAGGGAAGGCTAAGGTGGAATACGATCAACGCAAGGCTTTCGAGGGGGCGGATTTTATATATGCCAAAAACTGGTCTGCCTATGCTGATCCGAATTACGGAAAGGTTTTATCGACCGATCGTGCGTGGACGGTCGACAGTGAAAAGATGGGACTGACCAATAATGCGTTCTTTATGCATTGTCTTCCGGTACGGCGCAATATGATCGTTACGGACGATGTTATCGAGAGTCCGCAATCGATCGTTATTCCCGAAGCTGCCAACCGTGAAATATCGGCTCAGGTTGTTCTGAAAAGAATACTGGAGTCGCTGTGATTTTAACCTAAGAAGAAGATTTATAAATAAAATATTACGGAAAAGAACCTGCCTGCAAAACCGGGCGGGTTTCTTTTTTTAGTGTTTTCGAAAACGTTGCCTGTCTTTCGATTTTTTTATCGAAATGCTTATATATCCAAATAGTTCCGATGCAGGGAAACGGATAAAAGGGAGCTGCCCTGCGATAAAAGAATGTGATCGATTATTTATATCTATAACAAAGTATTTTATACGTTTTTTTTGCGTAATTCTTTCCATCCGCGGTACAGAAATAAAAATCCGGTTAAGATAAGGGCGGAAGAGAGTCCTGTATAGAATACAGCGATAAACGGTACGGGGAACCACCCGAACCTGCGTGCAACAATGCCAAAAGTGACCATTACGACCATTACGATCCATCCTTTGATATCGAAAAAAGAGAAGGGACAGTTTTTCTCATTCTTTTTTCCGATGCGTTGTGTATGCTTTAACAGCAGTTTCCTGAATATAAAACAGAAGAAGAGCAAAAACACGACGATGGCTTCCCCAATTTTAAATAACCAGAACTGGCTGTTATCCTGCCAGGTTACAATTCCGATCCTGAGAATATTGCTTCCGGCTACTATCCATACAATACCGGCCGTGAACAACAATGTTTCCTTACTGACCCCGTATTTCATCTGTTCTGTTTTATCTCTTGTCCGATTATATAAAGCCTAATATATACCGAATGTTGCTCTTCTAATAAATGTTTCCCCAATTATTCAATCCCATATAAGAACAAGCTAAAGATTTGTTTCAAACCGCATAAGAAAAAGGAACTTTTTATCTTTTCGATACAGATACCGTTTCTTATCCCCACCCTTCCGAAGCTATATCCCTTATTCTCTTTTTTCCGGAACAGTAAGTTCTTCAAAAATCGCTGTAAACTGGCGTGCTTGTTCCACACGTGAATATTTCCGGATTATATCTTTCTTTACGGGAACTGTCGTGTAACCTTTTTGTTTCCATTCGGCATATTTCTCCAAAAGAAAAACTTTCACTTCTTCTACAGTTCTGGCCGATAAGCCCGCTCCCGTCTCACGGATCGCCTGTTCCAGACATTGTTCGTCGCTCCGTACACAGAGAACCGGTTTTTCGACTGCAAGCGCTTCGAAAAACTTCGTTGTCATAAGTCCTTTGGGGCCTGTTCCGGTTGCCTTGTTCGTCAATTGCAACAGCACGGAGCTACGATTCAGCAAAGCGGGTATTTCGGACGCCGGTATATAACCGGGATAGTCCATATATTCCATAATTCCGTATTGCCGGACAAGCGGAAGAAGAATTTTTTCAGAGTCGTTATCGATATACCACTTTATCCTGAAGTCACCCGGAGAAATTTTCCCTTCACAGGACAACTGTGCCACGGCTTCAAAAAGAAGGGAGGGGTCACGCATCGCAAGACTGAGAAGGCGTCCGGTGTAGGTAATGACAAATTGTTCCGTCTTTATTTGTTCGGGATAAAAAATATCCGGATCGTATCCGTTATAAATCAGCTCTACATCGGGGTTGTATTTTTTCAGTACTTCGACGTGCCACGGCGAAACGGTGGTGACACAACCAGCAAAACGCAGCACTTTATTTCTCCGTGTGAGGCTTTTCCATTTAAAGAATGCGGTGATCCATCTATCCAAAAAAGGGAGGGTTTTAAAAGAGGACGATATATATTCGTTTCCTGCATACTGTTCTATTATATCGCGAAGATCAGCTACCAGAGGCAAATTGTATCTCCGTGCCAGCCGCATCGCCGCACCAAGCGGAAATGTTCTGTATGTACTGCACAGGATAAGATTGAATTTTTCTTTCTCCGCCACTTCGCGGGCTTTGCGATAAAAGAGACGGTCTTTATAATTGAAAAACAGATTCAGCAGAAAGAAGATAAACCATTCGATCCGTTTCGCTATGCGTCCTTTCGCCCTATAAAAGGAGACGGCAGTAACCGCACAATTTCCGGAAAGGAAGGCAAACGTATTATCTGAAGAGGCTTCGGTTACAACAGTGGGTGTCCATCCGAGGGCTTTCAGATACTTACACAGATACCCCATCCTCGGCCCGAAGGCGGGGGGGAATAGATCGCAGAGTATCAATATTTTCTTCGTATCCATCGGGGTGGGTTATTTTCCTTTGTTTTTCAAATCATTCAACAGTTCTCCGTAGAGCTTCCGCTGCCACGGTGCATATCCGGGAGACAGATGTGTTTCAACAACCGTGTCGTTGTGCCAGAGCAACGCTATTTCGCCATTGACCTTTTCCGAACGGTCTATTAACCGGCGGCAATAGTCCAATGCTTCTTCATATTCCATATTCATATAGCGGGAATCGTCTAACGTACATTCCATTACGGTAAGCGGATGAAGCGTCAATGCGGTTAGCGTCTGACTTACAGGATTTATCCAGCGTACCGGCTGCGATGTGCCCAGACGGAATCCTGCAACGTCGGCATATCCCATCGTGAAATCGTCCGTTATACCGGCCTGTACCAAAGCGGCCATATCTTCGGGCTCACGGGAACCGAGATAATGGTGACGGTTGCGATCTACCGGCATTCCCGATGCCTGTCCGAGCTGTGTCCGTTCTTCTGCTATCAACCCGGGGTTCAACCCGGCCTCATAACTGCTGTGCAGACCGATGGAGGCTTCCATCTTCCTGCAAAGGGCAAAAAGCGCTTTCATATCGTCCGAACCGATTTTGTAATGCGGCTTGTCTTGGGCGGTTTTACCGGAGGATTTGAAAAAGAGCAGGATTTCGCACCGCTCTTTTCCCCACATTTGCCGTACTTGGTTATCTTTCCCGAGCAACCACGGAAAGGTATAATTAGGATCATTCTCCAAAGCGCCGAAATAGTAGTTCAACGTCCTGAATATATTTCTACGGGCTACGAGTTCCCGGACGATACTACGAAAAGTGCGGCAATAAAAGGGAGCGTCTACGTCGTGTGTCAGGTATATTTTTTTCAATGTTTGCGGAGGTTCCGGAATATCTATGTTTTGCCGCCTCAACCATTGCCTGAGCAAACGGCCGTATTCGTCCACTACGGGACGATCGATAAAGCCGCCGCGATAAGGGAGAGATTCTTTTCCGTAAAAACGACCATGCGTATCGCGCACATCCCTCTTCACCGTCTCTTCGTAACGGGAAACAAGGAAATAGGTGCCTGCTATTATATCGGCATGCACGACCAGCGTATCGCCGATATATTCCATTTCGGGCGTACCGAAAAGCAAGGGTACATTTTCTATCTCAGACAGGGGTAAAACCGGCAGTGAGGCTTCTGTTCCATATATATCCGGACGGAAAAAAGGAGAAGGAAGGATAACCAGTTTATAGTCACCGAACTTTTCCTTATCGTCCGTATAACCGACATATGAGCATATTTCATCCGTAGCGTTCCCGCCAATCAGAAAACGGACGATATAGGCTATAATGTCTTTCATAGAGAATCAGAGAAACAGGCGTATGACTTCAAATGCTTCGGCGTATGCACATCCGGCCTGTACGCCGCGCGCCTTTGCCAAGGCGTATATAAATTCTTTCGAAAGGTAGTCGCGACGTCCCTGCGATTCGTATTCTTTCAGCGCTTCTACTTTGGCATCGATGTATTTTTCCTCGAGCTTCACGAAGCATTGCGTATTGAATGTCAGATTGTTCCAAATAAGTTCATATCCAAGCAGTGTGGTATTCTTAAAAGCGCGGACACCTTCCTGCGCTATCGTGGTGTGGTCCTGATGAATATCGTGCAGACTGGGAATAAAGACAAGATCGAAGTGTACTGTGTTTTTTATGCGGATTAGTTCTTCGAGTATTTCCTGACGCGCATATCCCAGTTTACGGACTTCGTAATTATAGATCAGCAGGTTTTCGGGTTTTACTCCGAGCTTTTCCGTAGCGCGCTTTACTTCCGTTTTGAGAATATCTTTCGGAAAACCGGCCGGAACGGACTGTTCCGCCGTAGAGAAAGCGGCATATACCACATTTTTCCCCTGTTCTATAAGATAGTTGATGGTACCTCCCAACCCGAGTTCTCCGTCATCGGTGTGCGGTGCCAATACCAAAACGTTATTGCATTTATCGGTTATCATAAATCCTAATTTTTTGTTGCCGTATCTTCCGGAGTTCTTTTCTGTCCGGCAAATACAAACGTATATTTATCAAACCTTATTTTTCTCCGGTTATTGCAACCACAGGAAGGTTTTAATTTTACGCTTCACCGGGCTTACCGAAAGGAATAACGGGTATCTGGTCTGCCGGCAAAGTAATTTCTCCGAACTGATTTTCGTATTTTACGATGTTTTCATTCAATGCCATCAGGAGACGCTTTGCATGTTCGGGAGTAAGGATGATACGACTTTGTACCCGGGCTTTCGGTATTCCGGGCATGATCCGCACGAAATCCAATACGAACTCGGACGAGGAGTGTGCAATAATGGCAAGGTTGGAATAGGTTCCCTGCGCTACTTCATCGTTCAGTTCTATCTGGATATTGTTTTGTTGTTCGTTCGTTGGCATACTATTTTATTTTAGTTCAGATTTAATGCAGCTAATATTTTTTTATCGGCCTCTCCCACCCATTTACGAAACGTTTCGTTGGGCTGATACGAGGGGATATAATCGAGTAAGGCGGAGAGGTTAAATTTTCTCGAAGAGAATCCGGCTTTTACATTTTTCGCGTCAAAGGCATTGCATTCCTGCTCTATGTGCGTGGGCACCATCATCACGGGTTTCTGCAGGTAGAGGGCTTCACATACCGACTCGAATCCTGCCGTGGTGGCATATCCCCTGCATCCTGCCATGTATTCGATAAAGAGCCTGTCGTTCAGCCTATGAAACGAGAGATTGTCATCGATTTTCAACGTGTCGGGAACGTCTTTCTTATCCCAGAAGAAATGGATGGGGATATCGGGGTGTTCGTTATGCCATTCGATAATTTCTTCGGAGAAACCGCTGTTGAGCATATAGCCATGCAGGTAATCGCCTTCTACGGATTCCAGTTCCAGCACCTCTTTCCGTAAAAGAGGGGGCACTACTTCTATACGCCATTTCGGATCGGGCGGAAGAGTATAAAAAGAGAGTGCCAACCGTTTTACGGCGTTCCGCGACGTGAGCAACGAAAAGAAATTGAGTGTCCGGAATTCGGCGGCTTTACTTCCAGGAAATTTGAATTTCGAATGTAAAAAGATGTACTGATGGGCAATCGCTATCATTTTCACCTTCGGCTTATAAAGCGTATATACGAGTCCTGTTATGAGTTCGTAGAAGTTGATTACGATGTCGGCACCGGATTTATCGATTTCCCTCCGGACGATCCGCAAGCTTTTCATATAATGTCCCAAATTCGAGATGTTGTATGAGATAGTGCGCAAGACATTCACTTTCTTATTGTGTGCGCTGGGGAGGAAATTGGGACTACTGAAAACGCGCGTAGGTACCGTTACTTTTTCCGAAAAAAAATTGGGGAGCTGACGTGTAGGACTTTTACCGACCAAAACACGTACTACTTCATGTCCGTTCGCTTCGAGCATATACTTTAATGCGATCGCCTGCGTGAAGTGGCCTCTTCCTTCTCCCTGAATAACAAAAAGTACCTTCATCCTTTTTCCATTAGCAGAAATTCTTCCGATTTGTCCGTTTCATATTTTTTGCAAAAGTCCTCATAATAGAGAATTTCCCATGTTCCATCCACTTTCTCTACCAATGCAGAGAGTGTTTCCACCCAATCTCCGGAGTTCAGATAGTGTACTTTACCGTAAAATGTGTTGGCGGGATGGTGTATATGGCCGCAAATAATGCCGTCAAAACGGAGTTCCCGTGCCAAAGCTACTAATTCTTTCTCAAAATCGGAAATATATGAGACCGCCGATTTTACCTTTTGTTTCACCGATTGTGCCAACGAATAGTAAGGTTTCCCTTTTTTCTGCCTGTATCTGTTGTAATACTTATTGATCCACAGCAAAATAGAGTATCCGATGTCTCCCAGTTTCGCGAGCCACCGCATGTGGGTAGTAACGGAATCGAACACATCTCCGTGCAACACGAAATAACGTTTTCCGCAACTTTCGTATATATAGTCTTTCACAATGGATATCTGGGCGAACTGAAAAGGGAGTACCTGATCGAGAAAGTCGTCATGGTTACCGCGCACATACACAATGCGGGTACCGTTTTTATACATGATTTTCATCAGGATTTTCAAAAAGTTGGTATAACTTTTTTTCCATTTCACCCCGTTTTTTTTCAACTTCCATCCGTCGATAATATCTCCGTTAAGAATCAATGTCGCACAATTTACCGATTTCAGAAATGTTATTACTTCTTTGAACTTGGAATATTCAGACCCGATATGGATGTCGGAGAGAACAATGGTCTGAAAAAAGGGACGATACGCCATATGCTTTATTTTTCGTACTACAAAGGTACTGCCCATGTATTACGATAGCGATACAGAGTTGTTTCATCCGTTTTAAAATAAAAGGCTGTTTATCCGGCTTTGCGGGCATTAAATTTTCTTATGACCGCATTTATCCACCGCCCCAGAAGAATCAGGCAAATACAGCTTCCGGTCACAAACAGCGTTCCGAGCAATACGGTAACTACCGGAGGGATACCTGCGCCACATTCCGTGAGCTTTAAAAACAATTGCAGCAAGGGCATATGCAACAGATAGATATAAAAGCTTTCTTTCGTAAGAAAGCGGAGTGCAGAAGATGAAAAGAGCTTCTTATTTTCTCTGTCTATCCAAAGGAATATATAGTAAAAGAAAAAGACCGTAACCAGTGATATTGCGTAGGATAGGAATGTATTTGCTGGCAACAGAAATCCGGCGTACTGTGCCGCCAGTGTCAGCAGAAAGGTTCCGATGAAAAGAGAGAGGCGGTATTCGCCCAAGAGAAGTTTTTCTACGGATAAACGAATGCGATAAAAGAGCATCCCGACGTAAAAAAAGAGAAGAAAATAGGGCGATTCGGCAAAGCAGAACCATTGCCATTTCTGAAAATCCGCGCTTGTTACGGAGAGGTACCCTATGACAGCAAAAAGCGCAACGCCCAACCACCAGGGGAGCTGGGTAATTATTTTACGCAGAAGTATAAAAGCGAGCGAAACCCAAAAGAGCATCCAGAGAAACCACAAATGGTCGGTAAAAGTTCCTGTTACCACCCTCAGCAAATCGGTCCATGCTTCACCTTGTCTGTTGTGTGCCGGAAAATCAAATAACAGATAGGTAGGCCACAGATATAAAATGCTCCAAAGATAATAGGGTTTTAAAAGGCGTTTTGCCCTGTTCCGTATTTCACTTACCGGTTTTCTCTGTGCCGTTTCCTGTTTAAAGGCAAACAGGAAACCGGAAGCAAATACAAATCCGGGGATGAGAAATGTAACGAATACAAAAGATAAACCACGAAAAAAAGCGGAGTGTTCGGGTGAATAGAGCTTCCAATAAGGATTTTCACCCGGTTGGATATAAATCAGCGACATATGGGCTACAATTACCCCTAAAAGGCAAAAGAGTTTCAACCAATCGATTTCCCGAAACTCTGTCTTCTTAACCGTTTCTTTCATATAAAAACAACTATCAACCTACAATATATTTGCTTTTAGGCAAATAGGAGAGCAATTTTATTACCAGATAAGAGACTATAAAAGTCAATATGGAAATAAGCGGAATTTTAATAGCTGGCGTTTCGATCCACGGGTCGAAAGCAGCAAAAAAGAGATTCAATATCATAATGTGGAGCAGGTATATTCCGTAGCTGAGCTCGGACATGCTCGTAATCAGGCGAAGGAAGGGCGACTGCAGATTTTTGAAACGGATATTCTTGACAATCAGAAACAGGCCGAGGCTCATCATCGCTACATTGATCGTTCCATATCCCCATGTCAATTCCAAATCCCATACGAAGGGGGCAAAGCCGAGACGATAAGCAAAACCTCCTGCGGTTGCGGCATATCCGACTATTATGAGCAGCAGTGCTACCGGGAGATTCCATGCTTTCTTTTCCATCCAATAGCGTTTTATATAAAATGCCAGCACCATGTAGCCCAGCAGTCCGGAGAAATAATACAACAAGGGGGTAGGGTTCCAGAAACATTCACCCAGAACAGCAGGAAAGATCCGATGGATATAGGGCAAAAACAAGGTGAAAGCCCACAAACAGAGATAAAATTCCAGATTTCTACGGGATACCGAATTCAACCACGGCGATATAACCGGTGCCACCAGATAGAGGCCGATCAGCATATAGACGTACCATAAATGTCCTACATCCACGCCGAAATTAACCGGAATTTTCAGAATATTCATCAAAGCGCCCGAAAGCGTTACCTGTCCCATTACCATATGATAGAAGGCATAGAGTACGCACCATACGACAAAAGGAATCACGACACGGGTAAAACGCTTCTTAAAAAAGATTCCCAGACTTTCCTTTACCGGCAGCAGGAAGAAGCCGGATAACATGACAAACAGAGGAACCGCAGAACGGAACAACGAATTGTATATATCCACCCAATAGGCTGCACTTCCATTTATTACGGCGCCATCGGCCCCAATATAGTAATACTCGCCTGCATGTACCTGAATCACCATATAGCATGCCAATACCCTCAAGAGATCGAGCGCATGATTTCTTTTTCCTATCTGTTCCATTTTATTTGTTCCGGTGTTATTCGTATTTCCAAATATAACTAAAAACAATGCTTTTCATGAAGGTTACTTCTTTATTGCCCGGATATTCATACTGCAAAATACCGGGAAGTTCCGGTAAAGCCGTCCGACTTCCGTTAACCAACCATAAGCTGGGCATTTAATCCTGTTTCAAAGATAACCGTTTTATGCAGATTATAATAGCAGAAACGCAATATTTCTGTTCCTATTTAAACCATAATATGCTACCGATATAAGCAGACAATATCATCTTTTTCATTACCTGTTGAGGTCTTATATCTGTTTACAATAAAATAAGTCCTGAATGATTACCGGAATCCGAGGAGAAGAAAATACTTCTATTTTCCGGTATTTTCCTTTTCTTTCCGGTAAGCTTCCATTTGTGCGCGGCTACGGCTTTGCGTAACCATAAAAACGCCCCAGAAAACAAGGATTACCGCCAATACCTTTAAAAGATCGAAGGTGTCCAGTCCCCAGTATATCGCCATAATACTGGCGACTACCGGCTGCACATAGTTATACATGGTGGCTACGGTGGGACGGAGTATGCGCTGACCTATCGGGACAAGCAGATAGCTGATAAAAGTTCCACCGAATACGACCAGTGCTATTCCGAGCAGTATATCAGTATCTACCGCCGTCCAATCAATTGCAATAAATTCGTTATACGAAAACGGGATAATGCAAATAGAGGCATAAGTAAACATCCATTTCATCAATGTAACAGGGGAATAACGGCTTATCAGCCCTTTAAACAATACAATGTATAAAGAGAAGCTCAATTGTGCGAGCAAACAAAGCAGGTCGCCCCATATATTGCTGCTATTCCCGTTCGCCATGTGCTGCCCGCTCATAACCAGCAACAATGCTCCCGAGGCACCCAGAAAGATACCGAGCACCTTTTTCCCGGTCACCGGTTCTTTCAGATAAAATGCGGCAATTACCATTGTTATAATGGGCGTGCTCGTAGTTATTATAGAGGCATCGATAGGCGAAGTCAGGCCTACCCCGAACAGGAACGATCCCTGATTAAAAATGATGCCGAGCAGGGATGCAAAAAAGAGCTTTGTCAAATCGGAATGTGTTACATGCTCTTGTTTTGTAAACAACGATGCGATCCAGAAGAGAAGGGTAGCGCCCCAGATGCGCAGGTCGGTTAAAACGAGCGGCGTTACGGCACTGCTTATCAGCACCATTTTCGCCACGGGGGACATCAGTCCCCACATCATATTGGCCCCGATCATAGACAAATGTCCCTTTAATCCCTCAATTTTCATCGTCGTGTATATTCTTCACTTCTACCGGTTCCTGACAGCAAAATTAATTATTTATTATAATTCTCCCGCTTTTTCCGCCGAGGGATACCACATAAAACGTCTTTTACACAAACAATACCCAACATAAAACCGACGGATATACATGACCCCGGTACCATAGGCAATTTTCCATATGCCCAAAAGAAAGCGATGTATCTTCCTGCGGCAGCCGTTCTGCGAACCATCATTTTTTCGTAAGTTTGCAAGCATAATGAAAAAGAGTATCATCCAACTACCACCCGAGTGGGCAGAACAAGACGCGATTCAGCTTACCTGGCCACACGAAGAGAGCGACTGGGCTCCCATGCTCGACGAAGTGGAGCAATGTTATACCGAACTTGCTCTTGCGATCATGCGTTACCAACCGCTTATTATCGTTTGCAGGGATGCAGCTGCCGTCCGTTTACGGATGGGAAAATACGATCCGGACAAAGTCCATTTCATCGAACTACCAAGCAACGATACCTGGGCACGCGACCACGGGGGTATATCCGTTTTCGAAGACGGAAAACCTGTATTGTGCGATTTTACATTTAACGGCTGGGGTATGAAATTCGCAGCGGACAAAGATAACCTGATTACGCGGCGGATGTTCGAAGAAGCTATTTTCTCTCCGGAGGTATGTTATAAAAACTGCCTGCATTTCGTATTAGAGGGGGGCAGCATCGAGACAGACGGCGAAGGCACTTTGCTCACAACCGCCGAGTGCTTGCTATCTCCGAACCGGAACGATTTTTTGACAAAAGAGGAGATCGAAAAAGAGTTGGGCCGTTTGTTGGGCTTCGACCGTTTTTTGTGGTTGAGCCACGGTTATCTCAGAGGGGACGACACCGACAGCCATATAGACACTTTAGCGCGCTTATGCGACCGGGAGACCATTGCATATGTGCGATGTACCGATGAAGGGGACGAGCATTACCCGGAATTGAAAGAGATGGAAAAAGAGTTACAGACATTCCGTACACGTGACGGCAAACCATACCGGCTTATCGCCCTGCCGATGGCCGACCGTGTGGAGTGCGACGGGGAACGATTGCCGGCAACTTACGCCAATTTCCTGATTTTAAACGGGGCGGTGCTGATGCCGACGTACAATTCGCCTAAAGACGACATTGCTTTGCAGCAGTTACAAAAAGCTTTTCCCGGCCGTAGCGTAACAGGCGTCAACTGCCTGCCTCTAATCAAGCAACACGGATCACTGCATTGTGTTACCATGCAGTATCCGAAAGGTTTTATTTACCCGAGATAATTTACACATTATGAAAATAGGAATCATACAGGAAGCCATCGGAACCGACCGGAAAGAGAATATCCGGCGGTTATCGGAACATATTCGTTCGTGCGCCTCGGAGGGTGCCGAATTAGTGGTTTTACAGGAGTTACACAATACGCCTTATTTCTGCCAGACGGAAGATCCGGCGAACTTTGACCTGGCGGAGAGTATTCCGGGCGAATCGACCGAGATTTACGGTTCCTTAGCCAGAGAACTGAATATCGTACTGGTTCTTTCGCTTTTCGAAAAGCGTGCAGCCGGGCTCTACCATAACACGGCGGTGGTGCTCGAACGCGACGGTTCAATAGCGGGGAAATACCGTAAAATGCATATACCGGACGATCCGGCTTATTACGAGAAGTTTTATTTTACTCCGGGCGATTTAGGTTTCGAGCCTATCCAAACATCGGTGGGACGATTAGGCGTCTTAGTATGCTGGGACCAGTGGTATCCGGAAGCCGCCCGGATGATGGCACTTGCCGGAGCCGAATTGCTTATTTATCCTACTGCGATCGGATGGGAATCGACCGACACAAAGGATGAACAAACCCGGCAAACAGATGCCTGGGTTATCGCCCAACGCGCCCATGCAGTAGCGAACGGTCTGCATGTGGTATCCGTCAACCGCACGGGCTATGAAGCCGATCCGTCCGGTGCCACCAACGGCATCCAGTTCTGGGGCAACAGCTTTATTGCCGGCCCGCAGGGTGAGTTACTGACTGTTTTACCTAACAACGAAGCTGCTCACACTGTAACCGAGATCGATTTCAAACGAACGGAAGAGGTCCGTAGGATGTGGCCGTTTTTCCGTGACCGGCGTATCGATGCTTTCGGCGAGCTGACCCAGCGTTACAGGAAATAAAAAATGGCACTCCGCATCATCCATACGGCCGACTGGCATCTGGGGCAGACGTTTTTCGACTACGACCGGAGCGAGGAGCAACGTATCTTTCTGGAAAATCTGACCGACCAGCTAATTTATAACGATGCGGATGTCCTTCTGGTGGCAGGGGATGTCTTCGATACGGCCAATCCTTCAGCCGCCGCACAAACTATTTATTACGAATTTCTCCGGGAGGCGACGTCGCGTATGCCTCACCTGCAAATCGTCATCATAGCCGGCAACCACGATTCGGCCGCACGTCTCGAAGCGCCACGTCCTCTTTTAGAAGAACTGAAGGTGCATATCGTCGGCACCGTGGAACGAAACGGCAACCACGATATAGATTTAAGAAAACACCTTATCCCCCTGTATGACCGGAAAGGGAGACGGGCGGCTACCTGCCTTGCCGTTCCTTTCCTGCGGCAAGGAGATTACCCGCCCGGAACGGACGGGAACAGCACCTATGCTGAGGGCGTAGCACGCATGTACCGTTGCCTGACCGATTTAGCGGAGAGAGAACGGAAGGGGGAGGAAGCTCTTATCGCTATGGGACATTTGCATGTCTCCGGTGCGGATTTATCGGTAAACGACCGCAGCGAACGTATCGTTATGGGTGGATTGGACGCTATCGGTGCAGAGATTTTCGACGAGCGTATCTCTTACACTGCGCTCGGGCACCTGCATAAAGCGCAACGGGCGGACAAAGCGGGTAAAGTACGTTATTCGGGTTCTCCCCTGCCGATGTCGTTCGCCGAACGGAATTACCGCCACCGTCTCTATTTCCTTGCGTTCGAGGGGAAGAGTATCTCCGAATTCCGGGATATCGAACTGACGCCTCCCGCCCCGCTTCTCCGCGTCCCCCCTACTCCACAGCCTTTAGAGGCCGTTATCGAAGCTTTGTCGCAACTGCCGGATAGAAAGGAGGATGATACGCTGCTTCCCTATCTTGAAGTTCCCGTTGCCCTGACGGAGCCGGAACCGTCTCTCCGCCACCGCATAGAAGAGGCCGTGACGAACAAAGCGGTGCGCCTCACTCCTCCCGTTCCTTATTATCCGAACCGGGAAGCGGTTTCCGATGCTCCTACGCTTACTTTTCAGGAGTTGCAGTCTATCGATCCGAACGATCTACTGCAACGTGCGTTCAGAAGCCGCTACGGGGAAGAGCTTCCGAAAGAGCTTACGGAGCTTTTACAAGAGGTCGTACAGGATATTCACCTTTCAAATCCCGACGCTGTATGAAGATTTTAGCTATACGAGGAAAGAATATCGCGTCGTTAGAGGGAGAGTTTTCCATCGATTTCACCACCGAGCCTCTCCGTTCGGCCGGCATATTTTCGATCAACGGGCCTACGGGTTCCGGCAAATCGACGCTTTTAGACGTCGTATGTCTCGCGCTATTCGCCCAAACACCCAGAAGCCAACAGGCACGCGAACAAAAAATCGCGGTGCAGGATATGGGGAAGGCCTTAGCTCAGAGCGATGCGCGCAACCTGTTGCGAAGGGGTACGGCTTCGGGTTATGCGGAAGTGGATTTCATAGCTGCGGACGGGCACAGTTACCGTTCGCGTTGGTCTGTGCGCCGTGCACGCGACCGTGAAAACGGGGTATTACAGGATTACGAAATGCAGCTTACCGATCTTTCGACCGGGAATCCGGTGCCGGGTAAAAAGAGTGAGCTTATGGCCTGCATCGTGCAGCGTACGGGACTCACTTTCGAACAGTTTACGCGCACCGTATTACTGGCTCAAAACGAGTTTTCGACCTTCCTGAAAGCCGAACAGAACGAAAAGGCGGAATTGTTGGAGAAACTTACGGGCACAGAATATTTTTCTCTTCTATCAAAAAAAATCTATGAAAAATATGCCGCGGCAAAGAGCGCTCTCGATCAGGTAAACCTGCTGACGAAAGGTATCGAGTTGCTGAGTGAAGAGGAGGTGGCTTCGCTGCAGAAAGAGGTTGAAGAACAGGAGCGGGTTTTATCTGTACTCAGAGAGCAGGAAAAGCATCTCAGCCTGTTGCAGGAGCGATGGCTTAACTTAGAAAAAAGCGAAAAAGAGTTCCGAGCGCAAAATGAAAGGTTGCAACGGCTTAGAGAAGAGGCGGTTTCTTTAAAATCGCAATACGAAGAGAGAAAAAAGAAGCTGCAAACGCTGAAAGAGCGAGAAGAGGCATATATCTTCGAACAGGAACGTTTGAACGGTCTGCTGAAAGAGGTGCGTTCAATCGACCTTTTAACAGGAGAAAAGGCTAAGAAGCTTGCCGAGCTAAATGAAGAGGAGCTTTCGACCGGACGAAAACAGCGGGATGCCGAATCCAGAAAGAACGAGGTTTCCGTGCAGTTGGCTTCAAACAAAAAACAGAAGGAAGATACTGCCGCCTGGATCGCAGCGCATCAAAGCCGGGCGCATGTAGCGGAACAGGGCGAATTGCTGAATAACCTACTGGGGCAGATCGGCGATAACCGGAGAGAGCATGCCTCCTTAAACGAGCTACACAAGGAGTGTGTGTTAAAAGTCAAAGAGCTGACACGGCTAACGGAACAGAAAAAAGCTGTATTCGAAGAGCAAAAGGGAAAAGCGGACGAGGCAACTCAAGCACTGCGTAAACTTACCGAAGAGCGGGAAAAGATCGACTTCCAATCGGTAAGTTCCCAACTGCAGCAATGGGAAAAAAAGCTCGAAAGGGTTACAGCGCTGCAAAAAATCCGGACAGAATCGGAACGGACAATGGAAGAGTTCCGGAAAATTTCCACCGCTTTACAGGAAGCAGAAAACAAATACGATGTTTTATTACCGGAAACCAAACAAAAAAAACAAGAAACCGAACAGGCAAAATTGTATAAGGAGGGACAAGAGGCCCTTTACCAGAATTATCTCGTCGCCGCTTCCGAAAAAATAGAGTCCCTGCGACCGACTTTACAGGACGGAGTCGCCTGCCCTTTGTGCGGGGCGACCGAACATCCTTATGCCCACGGGGAGAGAGGGGCCGTACATCAATTGTTGGCATCTGCGAAAGAGGGATTAAAGGAGAGCCAGAAACGCTATGAGTTTCTGCTCGGCCAATATAACCAGTCGTTGCAATCGGAGGTTTTGTTGCGCAAGCGCATGGATGAACTGAAAGAGGAAGCCGAAAAGGCAGAGAAAGCGGTAAAGGAGAACGAAGAGTTGTGGCTTAACGCGACCGACGAAACTTTCCGTTTATCGATGAAAGAGAGAGGGGCGGCCTGGTTAAGCGAAGAGATCGAGACGTATAACGGGCAAATCCGGTCACTGAACGATATAAGGTCTTATTATTTGTCGCTGACACAAAAAGCGGAACAGCAACAAAGGGTTGCAGAGGAGCTAAAAGAGCTTTGCCTGAAAACGGAAAAAGAGATCGTACAAGACCAGCAGGAGCTTTCGCTGACCGAACAGAGGCAGAGGGAGTATGCCCGGAGAGCCGAGGAGAAGGAGTCGGCTATCGCTACAGACAAAACAAAGGTGGATGCTCTTTTCGGAAACGGCGAATGGCAGAAAGGCTGGGAAGAGGATCCGGCTCTTTTCCTCGACCGGTTGAACCGCTTTACGAAAGAGTGGCACGAATACAACGCTCTTATTCCCGAATTGGAAAAGGGGGATGAGCGGCTGCATGCGGAACTGGTATTCTGCGACCAGACATTGCAGGAGTGTTTGCTGCGACAAAACAGCTTACAGCAGAAAAAGGGGGAGATAGTCCGGGAACTTTCGTCTTTGCAGGAACGGCGGAGCGCTTTATTCGGGACTTCCGATCCGGACGAAAAAGAGGTGCAGTTCAAACAGGAACGCGACATGTTGCAAAAGGATATCCGGCGCGAGCAGGAGGAGAATGAGAAGATTTCGGTTGCATACGAGCGTATTTGCGGAGAGGAGAAGCAGTTATCGCGGAGTCAGGAAGAGAGGGACGATGAACTCACAAAACTGCGACTGCAATTGCAGGAAGAGGGGGATTACGAAGCTTTGCCGAAACAGATAGAGCAGCTTACGATACGGCAAAAAGAGCTAACCGAAGCAATCAGCCAGATACGAATGCGGCTTCATTCAAATACGGAAAAGGGCGAACGGTTGCAGGCTTTGTCGGAAGAGAAAAAGGCGAAGAAGGCTTTGTTCGAATCGTGGGGTAAATTAAACGAGCTGGCGGGTTCGAGCGATGGAAAGAAATTCCGCCTGATCGCACAGGGCTATACGCTCGAGATTCTGCTTGCCGATGCTAACCGGCATCTGAAAGAGCTGGCGCCGCGCTACCGGCTGGAACGTATTCCGGAGACTCTGGCTTTACAGGTTATCGACCATGATATGTGCGATGAGAGCCGCACGGTGCACTCGTTATCGGGCGGTGAATCGTTCTTAGTATCGCTGGCCCTGGCGTTAGGGCTATCATCGCTTTCATCGAACCGGATGCGGGTAGAGTCGCTGTTTATCGACGAGGGTTTCGGTTCGCTGGACGGGGAGACGCTGCGTATTGCGATGGAGGCTTTGGAGAATCTCCGCATGCAGGGAAGGAAGATCGGGGTTATATCGCACGTGGCGGAGATGGCGGAGCGTATTACTACACAGATACGTGTAGAGAAGGCCAGCAACGGGAGAAGCCGTATCCGGGTAACGGGTTAATATTCCCTATTCAAAACGGATGTATTCGCGTATGCGGAGAAAATTTTCCTGTAATTTCAGCATATTCGCGGCAAGGTATTCATAGAAGCCTGGCCAATGTTCGCGGCGATGGATATCGAGCCCGCCCCGGAAGCAATAGACACGGGCAACCTGCTGCCCCGATTCACGCACAAAGAAGGGATCCCATACCAGCGCCCCGGAAAATCCCTGTTCCAATTGTTCTTTGTACCACTCTACCCTTTCGTACATTTCCAGACGTTCCGCTTCGTTGCGGTGGTTGATCTCGAGAATCACAAAAGCGCCCTCGCGCGTGGCATCGAATTTCAGCTCGACGCCTTTCACTTTCGTATCGTAGAGTATCCATCGGCATCGTTTGCCGCGAAACTCCGGAAGCAGGCTGCAATAGTCGTCGAAGCCTGTCCAGAAAGTCCGTTTTAATTCCTTTAATTCTTCTTTTGAATACATAATCTGTTCGGCGGACAAAGATAGAAACAAGTTCAAAGATTTCAAGATTTTAGGGCGAATCGTTCTACTTGTTGAGAGAAAGCATTAAATTTGCAACTTAATTCAGAATATAAGAGAGAGACGGGTATGATTCAAAAGATAAACGCACTGCTGAAAGAGATCGGAGACATGAAAGCTTCCAATATGGAAGAGTTAGAAGCTCTCCGTATCAAGTATTTAAGCAAGAAGGGAGAAGTTACAGCTCTTTTCAACGATTTCCGTAACGTTGCCGCCGAAGAAAAACGTGAGATGGGTAAACGCCTGAACGAACTGAAGGAGCAGGCACAAACCAAAATCAACGAGATAAAGGAGGCTTTTGAAAACAAGTCTTCTTCGAATAACGAACTGGACCTGACACGCACGGCTTATCCTGTCCGTTTAGGTTCGCGCCATCCGTTGTCGGTTGTACGTGAGGAAATCTGCTCTATTTTCGGACGCCTCGGCTTCAGCATAGCAGAGGGTCCTGAGATCGAAGACGACTGGCATGTATTTTCGGCACTGAACTTCGCGGAGGATCATCCGGCGCGCGATATGCAGGATACTTTCTTTATCAGCCATCAACCGGATGTGTTGCTGCGCACGCACACTTCGTCGGTACAAACGCGCGTAATGGAAAAGAGCGAACCTCCTATCCGTATTATCTGTCCGGGACGTGTTTACCGCAACGAGGCCATATCGTACCGCGCACACTGTTTTTTCCATCAGGTAGAGGCTTTATACGTTGACAAGGATGTTTCGTTTGCCGACCTGAAACAGGCTCTTTTATTCTTTGCGAAAGAGATGTTCGGCGCGGAGACGAAAATCCGCCTTCGCCCCTCTTATTTCCCGTTTACAGAGCCTTCGGCAGAAATGGATATTTCGTGCAACTTGTGCGGGGGAAAGGGTTGTCCGTTCTGTAAATATACCGGCTGGGTAGAGATTTTAGGTTGCGGCATGGTTGATCCGAATGTGCTGGACAGTTGCGGCATCGACAGTAAAATTTATTCGGGCTATGCTTTGGGTATGGGTATCGAACGAATTACGAACCTGAAGTATCAGGTTAAAGACCTCCGGATGTTTTCGGAGAATGACCTGCGGTTCCTGAAGGAGTTCGAATCGGCTCACTAAGGTTATGTGGCAAACTTATTTATATGTTATGACAGGGGGTGCGATCGGCGCCCTTTGTCGTTATCTGACCACCTTTGCCGTACAACGCAGCGTATGCAGTACGGCTTTTCCGTGGGGAACCTTTTGCGTAAACCTTACGGGGTCGTTTTTGATCGGTTTGTTGTGGGGGATTTTAGAGTCGTTCGAGAGCAACCACGGAGCCCGGCTTTTCCTTATTGTCGGGGTTCTGGGCGGATTCACCACTTTTTCCAGTTTTTCATTAGAGAGCCTTTTATTATTTAAGGCGGGAGAGGTAAAAAATGCCTTGCTTTATATAGTGGGGTCGAATATCGGAGGGTTGACACTGGCTTATGCAGGCTATCTGATTACTTCCGCTTTTAAATATGTGCGTTAGATTTTTAAAGAGGTGCGCTCTTTGCTGGATGTTACTTTTACGATTATTTATTTTATAGGGAATTTTCTTTAACCTTACCGGACAAATATTCTTCCTCGTATGAAAAAAGCCTTGCCCAGATCACTCAAACCGGAAAAGAGGGAGATTTTAAAAAAGATTACGGATCTTATATTAGAAAAGGTTCCCAATATACAGATGATTATCCTTTTCGGGAGCTATACGAGGGGGAATTACGTGGAGTACGACGAGCGTAAAGATTTTGGAGTATATACGGTATTCCGCAGCGACTTCGATTTGCTTATTCTTTTAGATACGGAGATTAAAGACGGTATTAAAAATAAAATCCATAAAGCGGCCAACGCGTGCCTGAATATAAAAGGAAACCATACAGCTACGGAACTGGTTGCATTAGAAGTCGATACTTTCAACCGGTACTTGTCGGAAGGGTGATACTTTTATACCGATATTAAAAAGGAGAGCGTTATGCTCTACAATTCCGGAAAATATAAGCTGGCGCGGAGCCGCAAGCTCAATTATTACGAGATAAAAGAGATGGCGGTCGATTATTACGACGAAAAAAGAGCGATGCCCTTATGTTTTTAGCAGGTACAAAATTCCATTTCAATGAAGGTTCAAAAATAAACGTCATTATAAAATAGCAGCTTTTAATCTGCACCAGGCAGCCGAAAACCTATACAATGCCATCCTACTGGCATTTACCTTGGCAAAAAAGAGTACGACCTTACGATTCTGAAAAGAAAGACCAAGAAGTATGCTCCGGAGCTTGCAACGATTTTCCCGATAACAGACGAAATGGAACGGCTTCTTTTTAGCCTGTTGAAAAGAGCTTATATAGAGGGACGCTATAATAAAAGAGGTGCGGGGGTTTATCGAGCGCATAGAGCGTTTTGCGGTTGTGACCGAATATGTATGCCAACAGAGATTTGCGGTTTACGGGCAATTTATAAAAGAGAGGAAATAGGTCTATTCTCTGCTACCGGCAATTCCGTAAAAAACAAAACAGCGCAACAACCGAACGATTGCTGCGCTGCCAGACCCAATTTTACACCAAAACGAAAAACACCGTTATACCGAATTGTTATTAATCTGACACATACATAATATGAATAAAATGCTATTTCTGTTTTATATATTTTCGTTTTGTATCAGGCAATACAAATGTGGGACGGTTCTTTTCCATATAAAAGTAAAATAGACGAGCAAGGATATTTCAAAGACGAAAGGGGGATTTTTATCTACCATCTAAAACTCAGGATTCCTTATCGGCGACTATGAAAACGGATTTAGCTACAAGAATTTCAACTGTAAGGTCAAAACGGGAAGAGCAAAAACAACCGCCAATAAACAGAGCCTCAAGCAAGATTCACAGCACAATATCGGGCAATGCCACGGTAATAAAGATTTTTATAAAAAGCGCGGCACACCATAAATTACACGGTTTTCGGCAAAGGTTCGTATCAAAGCACAGATTTACCGTTATCAGTATAAAAGACGGCAGACGGGGTACAGCGATTTAATTGCCGGAATAGGTTTTGTCTATTAATTTTCGGTATATTTGCACGGTATTTTATTATTTACCTTCTTATAGTAAAAAGGTTAACCGTATGACTAAAAAGGAGCGTTACCAGAAAGTAATCGAATGGTTCGAAGCCACACGTCCCATTGCCGAAACCGAACTGCATTATGACTCGCCATTTCAACTGTTAGTTGCCGTAATACTTTCGGCGCAATGTACCGATAAGCGCATAAATATTATTACGCCTCCGCTTTTCCGTGATTTTCCAACTGCTGAGGTTATGGCGGCAAGTTCTCCGGAAGTGATATTCGAATATATCAAAAGTGTATCTTATCCGAATAATAAGGCGAAACATCTCGTAGGAATGGCGAAAATGCTGATAGAGCGTTTTGGCGGAGAGGTGCCTAACGAAAGGGAGAAGTTAATGGAGCTGCCGGGGGTAGGACGAAAGACGGCAAACGTTATCTCTGCGGTCGTATTCGAAAAACCGGCTATGGCCGTAGATACGCATGTATTCCGCGTATCGAACCGGATCGGTCTGACACAGACAAAGACACCTCTCGCTACGGAACTGGAACTGGTCAAGAATATTCCTGCCGAACTTCTGCCGAAAGCACACCACTGGCTTATTCTGCACGGCCGATATATCTGTACGGCACGCAGACCTAAATGCGAAGAGTGCGGTCTGACATCGGTTTGCCGCTATTTCCAGAGCAAGAGCCGCCCATCGGTGAAGAAGTAAAAGCCACACCCTTATAGAGGGTGTGACCCAATAATCGAGCATATCCGCATAAGAGGAATTTGGTTTCAATTCACACACCCTTGCAGGGTGTGACTTAAACCCGATAACTATTTAAACTTGCAATTATGTTTCAATTCACACACCCTTGCAGGGTGTGACTGCATATAGTTTAAAGGTCTTATTTTTAAATCTTTAAAAGCTATATTTCGCGAATATACTTATTTTCTTCTTTTTCGGCACTTTAATTTGCCTGAAAATCGCTTAACTTATTGAGTATGTGCCGGTGCGAACCTATCGGGATTTTGAAATCACTTCACGTTCGCAGTTTTGAGGCATGTTCCGATCGATGAAATATCGAAATAAATTATAATAACTGAGTTTCACCCGATCGACATCCGGGGTTAGCAAGGGTATAAACCATGTGCAGCATCTTTTTTCCGTCAACGTTTTTTACGAATTCTCCGGCGGGTTTCATTCCCAAACGTTCCGCGACATGCAGGGAGGATTTATTCTCAGGACGTATCTCTGCTATGATTTCGGGAATGTCTCTTTCAAAGGCATAACGAATACACGCTGCTGCTCCTTCGGTCGCATAACCGTTTCCCCATGCTTCTTTTTTCAGCATATAGCCTATACCGACATGTTCTTTTCCGGCTATGAGTTCAGGAAGCAGGCCTATCTGTCCGACTATTTTTCCAGAGCTTTTTTCCATTGCCAAGAGATAGGCGTAACCGTAAATTCCGTAATAGCGCTGCATGCGTCCGATCCATTGCCTCACTTCGGAAGGGGTAAACGTTTTCTCCCACGCATACATTACTTCGGAATCCTGCAACATGGTACAGAGTTCTTCAAAATCGCCCTGCCGCAACGGCCGAAGGATCAAACGTTCCGTCTCGATATTGTCCGGTATCAATTCGAAAGGCGTATCGGCTTAGCGTCTTTAAATGCCAGCGTCACTTTCTCTCCCGACTTGAAGGTTGCCGGACCTTCTTTCTGCCCTTCGGCTCGAATCGTGCCTGTTTCGGGCGTAACCATCAACTCTATCGCTGCCGAGGCTCCGGGTAAAATCGTGACCTCAAATTTCCCGTTATCCCAACGACCATCGATAATAGCTCCATCTTTCACGTGAATACCATGAAACGAGAACTTGTCTTTCCCCCACCCTTCCAGGAGACAGGGAAAGAGATCGACATATCCTCTCCAATCCTGCACGAGGGCATCGGTGTACATTTGCAGATACAATGCCATCATGGGGAAATAATAAGATTTGCTGAGGTGCCACCCTTCCCAGAAGCTGGATTCGTAAAATTGTATCCAGCGCGGATCGGCTCCCCGGCATAACTGAATGGCGGAGAGGTCTTTTTCTACCGCTGCAGCATCGCGCATACGACAAGAGGCGAGGGCAAACTCGCCGATGGTCCATCCCAATGTGATGGGTTTATTCGCTTCATCGGTAAGTTGGTAGCGGTGTTGCCATGCTTTTACGGCGGGGGCTCCTTCATACACATGCTCGGGCATGGGAAGATAGGCTATCGGATTCAACTGCACCGGGTGTTTCTGCATTCCTGCCGGACGGGTATCGCCCAAATAGGTAGCGTACCATCCTTCGGGACGGAGAAGTGGTTCGCGGTCATATCCTTTTGCATAAATTTCCTTTGCCCGGGAAAGCAAAGCTGCATCTCCGGCATTCAGCAGAGCCGCGGCTTCAAGATAGGTACGCAAGGCATATTCCGCACTGTAAGAGGCACAGAGGAGGTTCCGGAGCTTTCCGTCGGTCGTAGAAGCTTCGTCTTGTCCCCGCGAATTATCGTGGTAGACATCGTATGTTCCTTTTGCATTGGGTTCACTGATGTCGACATAGAAGCGACTCACTTCTTCGATAATGGGAAAATAACGCTGCAAGTCCTCCTTATTGCCGGATCGCTGGTAGTGATGCCATGCTATCGCCAGAACATAAGCCGGGTTGTGCAACTCGTAGGAATCGGCACCCACGACGCTGTCTTTTTCATAACTATCCCAATCGGTATAAGGGGGTGTCCACGGATAAAACGCTCCGTCCACACCCATAATACGCTTTGTATATTTCTGCACTTCCGGAAGGATGTGCAACCAATAGTCCAAGGCTTTCGCACTTCTGTCGGTGAAACCGAGACGCGGCATATTCTCTGCTACGTAATAGACATCCTGCGGAAAGGTAAATCCCCATATATTTCCGTTCAAACCGGTAGGAATAAGGGGTTTTTCTTCGATAACCGGAAAATGGGAAACGGCATAGTATTTCATGCGTGTCCATATCTTCTGCGCCCTGTCATCTGGCAGATCGACCCACGATTTCCGCCAGGCATCTGCCCATACTGCTTCATGGCTCTTTTTCAGTTCAGCGAACGACTTGTCGAACAATTCGGCAGGTGCGGGCGTATCGGGCCGTTTTACCGCTATCTTTACCGTATTGTTTTCCTTATGCAGGGGGATATACAATATATTTTCCTTAAAGGTAACCGGGTTATCGCCGTCGACAATCCATTCGGTCGTTGCAATATTGGTCGTCGATGTGATGTATGCTTTGTTTCCTTCGGTGCGTACGCTGACTTTTTCGGGTTGCACGGGCCACAGGAAATCGCGATTTTGACAGGCTGAGGTTTCACAATTGATTTTAAGCACCAATTCTTTCTCCGGGGATGCGGCTTTCCTGTCTATCTGCATTACAAAGAGATTGGGGTATGCCTGATGTGCCAAAGCCTGAATTTTCGTTTCTCCGAAAAGGTCGTATTCGGTTGTAAGTATACCGGTATAAATATCCAGTTCCTGCCGGTAGTTTTTGCTATCCATCAGATTCAGCACCGAAGAGCCGTCGGCAAATCCGGCACTGATAACCGCCAGAGGAAATTGTATCTGGCGGGACGATGCATTCCGCTCGTAGTTCCCGATGTACCCGAAAACGGTACGGCCTTCGGGCGTTCCTGTATTGGGACGGCTCTGAAATCCCATATGATCGAAACAGCCTCCGACGATCCCATTGGAAACAAGGAGGGGTATATGGGGATGCCCTGTCTGCAGTTCGTCCATATCGTAAACGACATTTCCCCGCCGGACGATCTGTTCCAAATCCCGGCTACCGTCTCTTCCCTGCCTATCGGCTACTGAACAATTAGATAAAAGGAGTGTAGCACATATACACGCCGTATATAAGAAGTTTTTTTTCATGGTTAGTTGCTTTACGATTCAAAGATAAATGTTTATTTTCTATTTTAACTCTTATAATTCATGTCTACATAAATAATCAGTTTATTTTCCGGATTTCTTATATGAAAAGAGATTTCAATTCAGGGTTTAGTGTCAAAAAAGCAGTATCTCTCAGAAGGGATGCGAACCAAAATAGCCAATTTAGCAAGAAGGTAGAAATATAAATACATTTATTAGGCTATTATTAAATAAATTTCAAAATAGGGTTTTAAGATAAAAAAAACTTTTTAGTCTTAAAATGGCTCCGAACGGTCAATCGGGATAGAAAAAAGAGGAAGGGGTTTCCTATCTTTGTATAAAGATGAGCAAAAAAAGGGTGCATCCCGGCATAACCGAATAAAGTTGTTTCTGTTCCGGCTTGCACCATCACTACACAAAAATGAACGATATAGAAATATATGCTCCGGATCAGGAAAATCCCTTACAACTGCCTTTAGCAGAAGAGGGTATCGCGGCAGGATTTCCGAGTCCGGCAGAGAGTTACATGGAACTCTCTATCGATCTTAACCGTGAACTGATAGCCCATCCGTCGAGCACTTTTTACGGACGGGTAAAAGGTTATTCGATGAAGGATGCCGGTATCGAAGAGGGAGACCTGCTGGTTATCGATAAGTCGTTACCGCCCCAGGACGGCGACTTAGCCGTGTGTTTTGTGGACGGTGAGTTTACATTAAAACATATCCGCACAGAAGAAGGATGTATCTGGCTGATTCCGGCAAACGAGGCTTTTCCTCCCATCAAAGTTACGGAGGAAAATCACTTTATGATCTGGGGTATCGTGACCTATACAATTAAAAGCCACCGTAACCGCCGGCACCGGTTTACGGAGGGAAAAAGAGAAATATTAAAATCAAAAGGAGAGAAACCGTGATCGCATTGGTGGATTGTAACAATTTCTTTGTCAGCTGCGAAAGGGTATTCAATCCCTCCCTGAACGGCCGTCCTGTCGTTGTATTGAGCAATAACGACGGTTGTATCATTGCCCGAAGCAACGAGGCGAAGGCTCTCGGTATTCCGATGGGTGTGCCTGTATTCAAATACAAAGATTTGCTGAGACGCGAAAAGGTTACTCTTTTTTCTTCCAACTATGTGCTTTACGGAGATATGTCAGCGCGGGTGATGAATTCGCTTGCTTCGTTCGTACCGGAAATCGAGGTATATTCGATCGACGAAGCTTTTCTGCCTCTGGACGGTGCAGACGGTAAAGCGTTAGAGGAACAAGGCCGCTCCATCGTCCGGCAGGTCACACGCAATACGGGCATTCCGGTAAGCATGGGCATCGCCCCGACCAAGACTTTGGCCAAATTGGCCAATCACTTCGCCAAGAGCTATCCGGCCTATCAATCGGTTTGCATGATCGATAACGAGGAGAAGCGTGAAAAGGCGTTGCGCCTGACGGATATCGGCGAGGTATGGGGAGTGGGCAGACGCAATGTAAAACGATTGAAGAGCGACGGGATCGAAAATGCGTACGACTTTACGCAACGCTCCCGCAAATGGGTGCGAAAACACTATACCGTAGCGGGAGAACGGCTGTGGGAAGAGTTGCGGGGAAATGCCTGTGCGGAAGCCGATATTTCCTCCGGCATGCGGAAGCAGGTTTGTATATCGAGGAGCTTCGGAGAAATGATTACTTCTTACGAGAGTCTCTCGGAGGCGGTTACGGAGTTTGCCAGTTTGTGTGCTTCAAAATTGCGCAATGAGAACAGTTATGCAGAGTCGCTGACGTTGTTCCTTACGACCAATCGCTTCAGGGAAGAGTTGCCCCAGTATTTTATCCAGAAGAGTGTCGAAATGCCGGTACCGAACAACAGTACTATGGAGATTGTCCGGTATGCATCGGAAGCACTCCGCAGTATTTACCGTAAGGAGTACCTATATAAAAGAGCCGGTGTTATCCTTTCAGGTATTTCTCCGGCAACGATACGCCAGGAAGACTTGTTCCATCACACGGACTTCGAAAAGCATCACCGTCTCATGAAAAAAATAGACTTGGTAAACCATATTTTCGGTCGGGATTGCTTACGTTTGGTATCACAGGGAACCGATCCGCAATGGAAACCCAAAAGTTCGCTCCGATCGCCCCGTTACAGCACTTCTTTAAAAGAGTGCATCGAGATAAAATGCTGATTTCCTTCACCTTTTCAATGAAAAATATTAAAATTTATTCACATAATCTGTTGCATTATTTATCAAAATCCATAACTTTGTTGCAGTTGCTAATTTATATAAACAAACATCTATGTATTGCAGAAATTGCGGGCACGAAATAGCCGAAAAAGCTGTCGTATGCGTCTCCTGCGGACAGCCACCCTACAAGGAGAAGAATTTTTGTCCGAACTGTAAAGCTAAGACTACACCGGAGCAGGTTATTTGCCTTAAATGCGGCGTTTCGCTTTTGGCTCCAGAGGAAACTTACGACTGGCTTACGACCTTGCTGCTATGCATTTTCGTAGGCGGCCTCGGCGCCCACCGCTTTTATGTAAAAAAGACGGGGACGGCTATTATCCAGCTACTCACACTGGGGGGGTGCGGTATCTGGACATTGATCGACCTGATTATGATTATTACGGGAAGCTTTAAAGATGGTAACGGGAATCCGCTGGTCAAAAGATAGTATTTTTAAAGCCGTAAAAATTCTGGGATTACTGCTTATTCCCTTAATTCTATTCATCGTTCCTTCGAGATATATTTTCGAAAACGGGCATTCGCTTTGCCTTTTCAAAAATATATCCGGCACCGAATGTTACGGGTGCGGAATGACACGCGCTGTTTTTTCGGTATTGCATTTCGATTTTACCGGTGCATTTCATTATAACAAAGGGATTATCGCTGTCATGCCGCTGCTCGTTTACGTATGGATAAAAATGCTTTACCAAAACATCCGGGCGTGGAGGCGCTAAAAAAATTGTAATTATTTTCCAACCAAAACAAAATGAAAAACACTTTTATTATCGTTTATACTTCATTTCTTTTGCTTTTGCTGACAGGGTGTACAGAGAAAACTGCTTATCTTCCCGTTTACAAAGAGCAGTGGCCACAGGTCGAAACCTTTATCCGTGACAACTGGCACACATCAAAAATAGATAGTATCCAAAGCGCCGAAGCAACTTATATCGCACTGGCCCCACCAAAAGCTTTTATGTCGATATCTGCCGGAAACCCGGTATTGTTTTACTGGGATAACTATTTTACTAACAAAGGTTTATTGCGAATCGACTCTTTGAGTATTTATGCAAAAAATGCAACAGACAATTTATTGTGGGAGGTAGAGCAACTCGGCTTCGTACCCAATGCTAATATGACATGGGGAATGAACCGTTCCCAAACGCCTTACCTTGCCCTGATGGTATGGGATGTTTACCGAAAGACGGGCGACCAGAAGTGGCTACAGAACGCTTACGAAACTTTAAAGAAAGAGTATCATTTCTGGACCGACACTTCTGCTACTGCGATCGAGGATCACAACACTTCCGTGGAAGGTTTGCAGCGTTTTTACCACCATGCGAGCACCGACGAGTTATTAACTCTCTACGATGCCGTACATCAGAGGGGGTTGCTGAAAGATCACCCCGATTCGCTTACAACAGGAGAGAAATGCGCTATCGCCGGAAATTTTGCAGCAGAGGCTGAGACGATGGACTTTAATCCCCGTTTCGAAAACCGATGTCCTGACTATATCGCCTTAGACCTGAACTGTAATCTTTACCGGTATGAGCTTATATTTAAAGATATTGTAAAAATACTCGGACTCAAAGGCGAACCGGACTGGGAAGCGAAAGCCGAGAAACGCAAAGAGCTGATTAACCAATATTGCTGGAACGAACAGAGAGGGTTATATATGGACTACGATTTCGTAAACAAAAAGTTCTCGCCTGTCGCCAGTATCGTATGTATGTATCCGCTCCTAGCAGGAATCGCCTCAGAGGAGCAGGCCGAGCTAATGATCAACCAACTGCCGCTTTTCGAATATCCGAACGGCGTTACTGTATGCGAACAGGCTAAAAAGTCCAAACAATATATGTGGGACTTTCCGGTGGGATGGCCTCCGGTCTATTTACTGACTATCCAGGCTTTGCGTAATTACGGCTATGAGAAGCAGGCTCAACGTATCTGCATCAAATATTTAGATGTCGTTACACGGAATTTCCTCAATCCGATTCCCAAGCATTATATGGTAAACGGAGAGAGCAAAGAGCGTCAGCCGGGTTTTCTTTATGAAAAATACGACGTCGTAAACGGTGGTATCGACAATACGGAGTATCCATCAAACGAATTTCTTGGATGGAGTGCCGGCGTCTTTATCTGGTGTCTCGATTATTACAGGGAGAGCCAGAAGTAATATCATAACCGCCGTCTTTACGACAGAGGGGTTTTACGAGGATTCTCAATGCCTGATCGTTCGTAAAATAGCTCCACATCCAATGGATAAAGATGTTGAGCTTATTTTCCATGCCCATAATCGTTACCAGATGGACAAAACACCATAAGAACCAGGCGGGGAAGCCCTTCAGGTGTAAAAATCCCAGTTCTACCACAGCTGCATTACGGCCAACCGTAGCCATAGAGCCTTTATTTTTATAGATGAAGGGTTGAAAGGGTTTTCCTTCAGAAGCAGCTTTTAAGTTTTTCACCAGATGCGTGGCCTGTTGTATGGCGACCTGGGCTACCTGCGGATGTCCTTTCGGATATTCTTCGTTCATCATCAAAGCGATATCGCCGATTGCAAAAATATTATCATAGCCGTCGACTTTATTGAAACCGTCAACTTTGATACGTCCTTTGAACCAATCGTCTTCTTTCAATCCTTCTATTTTATTGCCTGTCACCCCCGCAACCCAGATTACCGTAGAAGTTTCTATCGTCTGCCCGGTCGACAAGGTCAGTTTATCCCCTTCATAAGCGGTAACGGCTGCATTAAGCAAGAGCTCCACATCCATTTTCTTCAAATGCTTTTCGACACTTGCGGAGAGATCGGGGGGGAAGGCTGTGAGCAGTCCGGATGCCGCTTCGACCAGATAGATCTTCATTTTACCGAAATCGAGTTCGGGATAATCTTTCGGAAAAGCATAACGCCGCATTTCGGATAGAGCTCCCGAGAGTTCCACACCGGTCGCCCCGCCTCCGACAATCACGAAGTTCATATATTTACGCCGTTCACGTTCGTTGGGGGCACTGATTGCATTTTCGAGACTGAGCAGGATATGGTTCCGCATACTGAGCGCCTCGGCTGTAGATTTGAGGGGATAAGTGTTTTCCCTTAACTGTTCGTTTCCGTAGAAATTGGTAGTACAACCGGATGCGATCACAAGATAATCGTAAGAAACTTCCCCTATGGTTGTTTCCAATATATTCTTTTCGGGCACAATCCGGGTAGCTTCACACATGCGGTAGTGAAGATCTTTTTTCTTATGAAAGACTTTGCGCAAGGGAAAGGAGATGGCACTCGGTGCCAGGCCTGCCGTAGCAACCTGATAAAAAAGGGGCTGAAATTGGTGAAAATTAAACCTGTCAACGAGAACTACCTGAAACTTACGTTCGTTCAGTTTCCTTGCCAGTATGATCCCGGCGAATCCTCCGCCGATGATGACTATCCGTTTTTTTCCATGCCGGGAGGGTATATTACTGATTGGTTCCATAAAAGAGTATTTTAATCCGTGCACTTACTCAAAAATCTTCCGGGTATCTCCTTTTCCAAAAAAATAAATTCCGGAGTTGCTTTTTTCCATTAAGAAACAAATATAATGAAGTTTAGGTTCGGTTATTTCTCTATAGTGTCCGATATAAGTAAAAATTCCGATTCCTTATCTCTTCAATCTTTTTCCACAGCAACAATATATGTATCTTTCAATAAACCGAAAATAAAAAATGTTCCGGCATTGTACGAGTCATTACAGGTAAACGATGCTTGTATAAAATACAAGTGCCCTATCAACGAGCATAATCTTCATTATTTTAAGCAAACCTATTTTTTTGCAAATTCACTTTTTAATCGTAAATTTGCAAAAATAGATTTACTATGATTGAAAGAGCATTAAAAAACAAATTATTAGAAATGACCACCAAGTATCCGATTGTAACCCTGACGGGCCCCAGACAATCGGGGAAATCCACTTTACTTAGAACATCATTTCCAAATTATCAATATGTATCGCTCGAAGATCCCGATATAAGATTGTTTGCAATTGACGATCCCCGAGGCTTTTTAGCCACCTATTCCGATAAAACAATAATCGATGAAGCACAACGAGTGCCAGAACTATTTTCATATATCCAGACTCATGTCGATAAAGAGAATAAAGAAGGAATGTATTTATTGGCAGGTTCGCATAATTTTTTATTGATGGAGAGCATCAATCAATCCCTTGCCGGAAGAACAGCTATCTTAAGTTTATTACCATTTTCCCATCATGAAATGCGAATTGGAAATATATTACCAAATACCATCGATAAAGAGATATTCAAAGGAGGGTATCCTCGTCTTTACGATAAAAATATCGTTCCGACCGATTATTATCCGTTCTACATTCAAACTTATGTGGAGCGAGATGTCCGCCAGATGAAAAGCATTGGTGATCTGAGTAAATTCATTCGTTTCATAAAACTTTGTGCAGGGCGTATCGGACAACTACTTAACTTTTCGTCATTAGCAAACGAATGCGGCATTTCGGTCTCAACAGCAACAGCCTGGATGTCGCTACTGGAAGCAAGTTATATCGTATATCTTTTGAAACCTGACCATAATAACTACGCTAAACGATTAGTCAAAAGTCCTAAACTTTATTTTTACGATACCGGATTAGCTTGTTCTCTATTGGATATAAAAACCGCCGAACAAGTATCAACTCATTTTTTAAGAGGAGGCTTATTCGAGAACTTAGTTATTAATGAATTTGTAAAGGAGTCGCTTAACAAAGGTGAAGAGCCCGATTTTACATTTTGGCGTGACAGCACAGGGAATGAAGTTGATTTGCTTCAAACAACCGGAAGCAAGCAAAATGCTTACGAAATAAAATCGGGTGCAACCTATTCTTCCGATTACTTCAAAGGCATCAATAAATGGGCAAAATTGTCAAGGGCAAAACCCGAACAGTGCTTTGCTATTTATACAGGAGATAAATTAATAAAAACTTCAAACGGAGAAGTGATACCGTGGAATAATAGATAAGATTGTACAGGGTCGAGATAAACGATGAGTCGGAGCATAACAGGTGAGCTATGAATATTGAAGATTTCAGAGAATATTGTCTATCGTTCAGCGGGGTTTACGAAAAATTTCCGTTCGAAAAAGCAACAACCGAATATGACAGTAATTTACTTGTTTTTTACGTCGGAGATAAATGGTTTTGTTTTGTAAATATCGACGTATTCGATTTTTGTAATGTAAAATGCAACCCGGAAGAATCGGAAAAACTGCAAGAGAGGTATGACGGTGTAAAACCGGGTTATCACATGAATAAGAAACATTGGATCAGTATCTACTTCGACAGGGATGTGCCGGATCGCACCATCAAAGAGTTAGTAAAAAGGTCGTACGATCTCGTTGCAAACTCATCTGCAAAGAAAAAAAGAAAGCCGTTCCTTCTTTAAAGTAACGGCTTTCACTATATTCTATGCTTCTGTTTATTTCTCTCTTACAGGGAAGAAGGTAACTACTCTATCGCTGCGGAAGGGGGCGACAGGCAAACCTGCCTTCGAGAAAAGGTTTCCTTCGGTTGCATCGTCAAAACAGAATGTAACGACAACGGGGTTCTTTACTTCGGGTGACGACACGATGAGTTTATCTCCTTTTATGGTGCCTTCGGCATCGACGTATTTTCCGTCTTCCCCTGCAATTTTAAGTCCTTCGATTTTCTTATCGGGACACATTAGTCCGCTTTGGGCGTCGTTAAACGAAATTACGGCTTTGCCTTTTTCTACTGTTATCGAATTGAAAGTGGGACTTTTATAGTCTTTCAACGGGAGACCGTACGTTTCAGCGAGCGCAAGGTTGGCCAAGCGCAAACCGACGTTTTGCTTGTCGATGGGGTGAATATCTTTCACATCGGCCACAAGGTCGGAAACAACCACCATACCGGTATTGGGTACCAGCTTGGTGACAAATTCCTGCTGTTCACGAAGGAGTGCCGGTGTGTTTCCCTGTGCGTTGTAGGTAAACGGTGCTATTTGGACGAAATAGAAGGGGAAGTTTTTCCCGAAGTCGCTGCGCCATCCTTCTATCATGGTTCTCATCGCAAGGCCATACGTATTATAGCGTTCATGGTTGGCTTCGCCCTGATACCATAACGCTCCCGCTATCGTATAGGGTATTACCGGATTTATCATCTGGTTATACAATACTCCCTGTTCGGTAGGCCACCATGGGTATTCTTTTAAAGGACAATCTGCGTTGAGAATGGGGTCGGCCTCAAGCAATTCTCTTTTTATCCACACTTCGATGGGCGTTCCTCCCCAGGCAGAAACAATTATGCCTACAGGCACATTCATTTCCTGTTGCAATTTCCGGGCAAAGAAATAAGCTATCGCACTCGTGCTCCGCATGGTTTCTGGTGTACATTTCGTCCATTGTGCATCACAATCATTCTGGGGCGTTTTAGCACCTTTGCGGGGTATATGAAAAATCCGGATACCGGGATAGTTGGCCGCGGCTATCTCGGCATCTTTATTTACCAGATTCTGATTTGCCGTCCATTCCATATTGGACTGTCCGCTACAAAGCCATACTTCACCCAACATTACATCGCGATATTGCTTTGTTTCATCTCCTATTACCGTCAATGTATAAGGGCCTCCCGCCGGAGCGGTCTGGATGGACGTTTTCCACGAACCATCGGAAGCTACCGTTGCAAAAGCAGTATCAGCAGGCGCCCAGCTTCCTATAACTTTTATCTTTTCAGAAGCTCTTCCCCAGCCCCAAACAGGTGTTTTACTATTCTGCTGTAATACCATATTATCGGAAAAAACAGCCGGCAACGTGAGTTGTGCATGCAATGCCGCACTTCCCATGAGCGCGGCTACTGCCATACAAAATGTTTTAATTGTTTTCATGTGTGTATTATTTCATAAAAATTACCGGATTCTTATTTCAGTACAGGTGTTATCCGGAACGTATAACTATATTCATTACCCATCAAACGATATTTTTCCATCGGCTGTGCTCCCCACGAGTTGTCACCGCCTACTCCCCTCTGTGCCAGATCGATATTCAGGGCAACAAAAGAGCGCGGATCGACATCGATCGGGTGCTGCTGCTTTTTCGTCAATCCCGGATCCATATCTTCATCGAGGTTATGACGTGCACTAAAGCAGAAGGGTTGTCCTTCTGCTTCGATGCGTATTCCGTCACTGTCCTTATCGGTGAGCATTAAGGTGCGCACTCCGGTACGGTATCCGTTTTCCTGCGGGCGGATGTAGTCAAACGTGAGATCGTTTACAGCTGCGCTGTAATTCCCGACAAAGGCAGAACGGCAACGGTCGGCATAATTATCCCATGGTCCGCGTCCGTAATAGGAGACGGAGTCGAATGCAAGCGGGAGACGCATTTTGAGTCCGAACCTCGGCAGGTCACGGAGTGCATTTTTTCCTATTTTGATGTCGGAGGTTATGGCTACCGAGCCATCGGGGGCTACCTGATAGAGCAACGAATAGTCGGAGTCGACATCGTCCAGACGGTAAACGGCTTTTACGGTCAATCCGTCAGCGTTATCCTGCAGAATACCGATGGACTGCAACTTACGATTATCGCCGGCTGCACGCCATGCGTTCGCCCTGACGTGGTATTGTTCGCCATGGTCATTATCTGTAAACGCTCTCCAAAAATTGGGCTGGGGCATTTCAGCAAGCAATGTTTTACCATTAGCAGCGTACTCGGTTAACATGCCTGTTTTCATATCGATTGTACCTTTTACAGCTCCGCTTTCAAAAAATATCTTATCATCTTTACGTGTCGTAACGAGCGTTCCGGTTCTCTTTTTCTCCGCAGCAAAGAAGTTGCTTGCGGGCAGTTGCATCTGTTCGGCGGCTATCACATAACCGGCGGGTATCATGGAGGACGCTTCGCGGGCCAATGCCTGCAGATTCAAAAAGTACTCTACGCCGGGTTGCTGTTGCAGTTGCGGAAGCTCCAACCGTATGTCAGTCGTCGTATGCGGTTTTCCGGTGGGTTTGAACGTTCCTTCGGCATAGGGTTCTCCGTTGCGGGTGATGGTCCAGCGATAGTCGTAAGCGTCTAAGTTGGTAAATTGAGAATGGTTTACCAGTTTTATCTGTCCTTTTTCGAGGTTTACCGGAAGGAAATAGATGGGTTGGTAGGTTTTGCGCACTTCGTTGAGTCCGGGATGGGGTGTTCTGTCGGCACTGACAAGACCGTTAGCACAGAAATTTTCATCGTGCGTCCAGCGGTGTCCTCCCAGGTCGCCGCCATAAGCATAGTAGCTGCGTCCTTGTTCGTCTTTTGCAAGAATGCCCTGATCTACCCAGTCCCAAATGAATCCACCTTGTAAAAGGCGGGAGTTATAGATGGCGTCCCAGTATTCCTGGAAATTTCCTGTACTATTTCCCATTGCATGTGCGTATTCGCATAAGATCAACGGACGGTTGTTTTCAGCGCTTTCGCTGTATTGTACGATCGCATCGATGGAAGCATACATGGGCGCAACGATGTCGGTAAAGGAGTTTGTTCCGGCGCGTTCGAACTGTACGGTTCGACTTTTATCGCGCTCTTTCATCCATCGATAAGTTACTTCGTAATTGGGGCCGAAATCGGACTCATTTCCGCATGACCATCCGATAATGGATGGGTGGTTTTTGTCGCGTTCGACCATGCGCCGGGTACGGTCGAGCAACTGACCTTGCCATTCGGGATGGTGCGAGGGGTGGCGGTTTTTATCGAAACCGTCGAGGCCGTGGGTTTCGATGTTGGCTTCGTCTATCACATATAAACCGTAACGGTCGCACAGCTTGTACATTTCCACACTTTGCGGATAATGGCTCATGCGCACGGCGTTTATGTTGTTGCGTTTCATAAGTTTAATGTCCTGCAGCCTGGTTTCCTGATCGACGGCATGCCCTTTTACGGGATGGTGTTCGTGCAGGTTGGTTCCGCGAATATAGACTTTAGAGCCGTTCACATAGAGTGTTCCGTTCTTTATCTCTACTTTCCGGAAACCTGTCTTACAGCCGGTCAGTTCCACTTCTTCCCCATCGCCGTCACGGAGGAGTAATGCCAAGGTATAGAGGTTCGGGTACTCAGCACTCCATTGCGCGGGGGAAGAAACTTTTTCGGTCAACGATCCTTTTTGGGTATTGCCTGCAGCAATAGCGGGCAGTTTTACCGTTTTTCCGGCAACGCGCTTCATTTCCTTATCATAGAGAGTAACCTGCAAGGAATAATTCTTAGCTGCTTCCGTCCCGAAATTCCGCACGGCATAATCGACCGATAAAATTCCGTTACGGTATGCCGCGTCCAAGTCGCCTACGGCAAAAAAATCTTCGATGGAGACTTTCGGACGTGCAATGAGATAAACATCACGCTCGATCCCTGCCAGCCGCCAGAAGTCCTGGTCTTCGATGTAGGAGGCGTCGCTCCATTTGAATACTTCTACCGCCAGAAGGTTTCTACCTTTTTTCAGATAAGGTGTTATATCGAATTCAGCACTTGTCTTAGAGGCTTTCGTATAGCCGATTTCTTTTCCGTTTATCCAAACGGTAGCTGCTCCGGCTATGGACTCAAAATGAAGAATTATCTCGCGCCCATCCCACGCTTCGGGAACCGTAAACCAGCGGCGGTAAGCACCGACGGGCAGATCGTCGTTATCGACAAAGGGCGGATTTTTCGGAAATATGTAGTTAATATTGGTATAAACGGGCGTCCCGAATCCCTGCATTTCCCAATTTGAGGGGACCTCTATCTGCGCCCATTGCCCGTCTTTATATTCGAGTTCGTAAAAGCCGGGAACACGTTCCGATACTTTCGGGGCAAAGCGGAAATGCCATTTTCCGTTGAGGGATTGCACGTAGGGGGTATTCCATTTGTTTCCTTCTTCCATATCGCGAAGGGAGGTAAAGGGGTAAGCGGCAGCCCGCGGCGCTTCTACCCCGCTGTTTACGACCGAGGGGTCTTCCCAGCGGTTCTTCGCCGGCAGGCTCAATACGCCGGCTAACATAGCCAAGAGGATAAATTGTTTTCTCATCAGCAAAATATTTTATTGTTGTTTTTAATTTTCTTTTCCGAAATAAAATTACCGGAGAGGCAGCACCGGAATGCTACCGTGTGGAATAGCTGGTTGCCGGACGAAAGGACTGCTGCAATCCTGCCGTCGGAGTATCTTATTCCCACTTTTATCTTCACCACCGAAACATAGTGCTGCAAACAGAACAGCCGGGGGAATGACGACCATTTGCCCGATGCGTTTTTCAGTGTATCAAATTTCAATTTCATTTATTTCGATTTATCTATTTATCAACTCATCCTATCCTTATAGTCTTTGTATGAAAATTCCCTGTACATAAGCAGTTTATTTTCTTTTGTCCACAGTGCCAAAGAGGGATGGGATATGCCGTTAAACATGGTTGTTTTTACCGTAGTATAGTGCATCATATCTTCGAATATGATGTCGTCTCCTATTTCAAGCGGCTTATCGAATGCCCAGTCTCCCATAAAATCGCCGCTAAGACAGCTGTTTCCCCCCATGCGGTAAACCGGTTTCCGGGAGTCCGGCTCTACGGCTCCCCGTATTGCCGGCTTATAGGGCATTTCGAGGCAATCGGGCATATGGCATGCAAACGAGACATCCAGTATCGCTGTTTTTATTCCTTTATTTTCCACGATGTCGACTACTTTCGAACGCAGCACGCCTGTCTGCCAGGCGAAGGCACTTCCGGGTTCGAGTATAAGTTCGAGGTTGGGGTATTTCGCTTTAAAATTTTTCAGTAAGGTTATGAGGTGTTCCGGATCGTATTTCTTTGCCGTTATGAGGTGTCCTCCGCCCATGTTGAGCCATTTGATCCGGGTAAGGAACTTTCCGAAACGTTCTTCGACTTTTGCGAGCGTTTTCTCCAGATCGTATGAGGTCGATTCGCAAAGCGTATGAAAATGCAGCCCTTCTATTCCGGGGGGCAATGTATCGCCTAACAAGGTGCTGACTACCCCGAGACGCGAACCCGGTGCACAAGGGTTATAAAGATCGGTCTCCACCTCCGAATATTCGGGATTGATACGGATTCCGCACGATATGCCGGCTTTCGCGGCCTGCGGATAGAAGCGTTCAAATTGTGAAAGGGAGTTGAAGGTTATATGGCTGCTGTATCTGAGAAAGAGGGGAAAGTCTTTTTCGGTATAGGCGGGAGAGAAGGTGTGTGCCTTGCTTCCCATTTCTTCATAGGCGAGCTGTGCCTCGGCAACGGAACTCGCCGTGGAGCGGGGAATGTATTCGCGCACGATGGGAAAGGCTTTCCAGAGTGCAAAGGCTTTAAAGGCCAGTATTATATCTGCTCCGGAGCGCTCTTTCACCGACCGGATCAGTTCCAGATTCTTCCTTAACAACGTTTCGTCCATAACGTAGCAGGGAGAGGGTATTTGCGAGAAATCTATCATTCTTTTCAGGATATAATTTTATATTTTGCAAATTTGAGCAACAGCTGTTTTTGCCCCACGCTTTTGAAAACGACGGTGGCTTTGGTGTTGTTTCCTTCGCCATCGATAGCGGTAACGTCGCCTTCGCCAAAACGGTCATGCAAAATTTTATTTCCAACAGCTAAAGGCGTAAAGGTAACATCTTGAGACGATTGATTTACCACTTCGCTCACTTTTTTCCATTTCGGCGTATGTGCAAAGGGCTCGGTTTTCGTCTCCGTCACCGGTTTTATGAACGAATGCGGCTGTGCCTGGGGCATCTGGAACGCTCCTACTCCATCCATACGTTGCAGTGATGCGGCATCGAGTTCACGCAGAAAGCGGCTCGGGGTACAGACATAGGATTGCCCGTTCCGGAAACGGCTGCGGGCGTAGGTTATCATACAATATTTTTCAGCACGCGTAAGGGCAACGTAAAAGAGGCGGCGTTCTTCTTCGATTCCTGCCAGAGAGTTGCAGCACATAGAGGAGGGAAACAGTTCTTCTTCCATTCCGACAACGAATACGTTGGGGAATTCCAGACCTTTTGCGGCGTGTACGGTCATCATGGTCACACGGTCAGCATCGGCGTCTTTATCGTCGTCCATATCGGTAAGCAGGGACACTTCGGAGAGGAAATCGACCAGCGTGGCATCGTTTCCTTCTTCTTTCCGCATTTCACAAAATTCGTGGATTCCGTTCAGCAACTCCTGCAGGTTTTCCATCTTGCTCACGCCTTCGACGCTTTTGTCGGAAGAGAATTCGGCTACTATTCCGGATTCTTTAGCAACCATTACGGCTACATCATAGGCGGAGAGGTTTACCGCTCGTTCCATAAAAGAGAGGAGCAGGTCGCGAAATTTTGCCAGTTTCGCTTCGGTACCCGCATTGACGGGAAGAGCAAAACCGACGGGATTAAGGAGAATAGCCCAAAGACTGACCCCGTGCATAACCGCACACTCGATGATTTTATTGACGGTGGTGGCTCCGATACCTCTTGCGGGATAATTTACAATGCGTTTGAATGCCTCTTCGTCATGGGGGTTTACCAACAGCCGAAAATAGGCGATCATATCTTTTATCTCTTTGCGCTGGTAGAAGGAAAAGCCTCCGTACACGCGGTAAGGGATATTTCTTTTACGCAACGCTTCTTCGAAGATACGGGATTGTGCATTGGTGCGGTAGAGTATCACAAAATCACGGTAGGGGCAATGGTCGAGCTGCCGCATCTCAAAAATTTTGGATGCGACGATGTAGCCTTCTTCAAAGTCGGAATAGGCGTTTTGCACGACAATTTTATCTCCTTTTCCGTTTTGCGAGAATATGCGCTTGTCTATGCGGTGGGTGTTGTTGCGTATCAACGAGTTGGCGGCTTCGACGATGTATTGGGTGGAGCGGTAATTCTGCTCCAGCTTAAAAGTTTTGCTCGTAGAGTAGTGTTTCTTAAAAGAGAGGATGTTGTCTATATTGGCTCCCCGAAAGGAGTAGATGCTTTGTGCGTCGTCACCTACGACAAAGAGTTGCTGGTGTTGTTGGGCGAGCTGCGTTACGATCTGGTGCTGTGCGTAATTGGTATCCTGGTATTCATCGACGAGAATATAACGAAAATGGTTCCGGTATTTTTCAAGCACATCGGAGTGATCGCGAAAGAGGATGTAGGTATAGAGGAGCAGGTCGTCGAAGTCCATTGCTCCGGCATTGCGGCAGCGGTCGAAATAGATTTCGTAGATATTGCGTATCAACGGTGTCTTCGCCATCTGGTCGCCTTCAACAAGTTCTTTGGAGGCAGCATAACTTACCGGAGTTATCAGGGCGTTTTTCGCTTTGGATATTCGTGCTTGCACAAAACCGGGGCGATAGAGCTTATCGTCGAGTCGTTTTTCTTTTATAATGGATTTTATAAGGCTTTTGGAGTCTGCGGCGTCGTATATGGTGAAGTTGGAGGTGAAACCGATTTTTTCGGCTTCACTACGCAATATACGCGAGAAGATGGAGTGAAAGGTTCCCATCCACAACCTTCTGGCGAGGTCTTCGCCTACCATGCTTCCAATTCGGTTTTTCATCTCTTGCGCGGCTTTATTGGTAAAGGTGAGGGCAAGAATGGAATAGGGCGAGTAACCTAATGTAAGGAGGTGCACGATTTTATACGTAAGCACACGGGTTTTTCCGGAACCTGCCCCGGCTATTACCAATGCCGCCCCTTCGTTATAAAGGACGGCTTCTCGCTGCTGCTTATTCAACTGGTCTAAAAAGTTTTCCACCTGCGGTTGCCGATTTATTTTACAAGAGTCTGTTTAAATTTTATAGAAAAATGTTTTAACTGCCTGTTCCGGCTGTAATCAGATAATTTTTGCATCCCGGATAAAATTTTACACAAGCTCTAAAGTAGTATGGTTTGTTTGTATCTGATTTTTCGTTTTATTCCGAAGAGACGAATTTAAACAATATTTATGGTTTTAGCTTCATCTCTCCGGGAATAAATCATATGTTATTTTTTTATCTTGTTACCTGCCGATATTGCAAAAAGTGCAGGGGTGCCGACCGCCTGGGGCAGCTTGTTTACCATATCAACCGACCGGATTATCTTTTCCGGGAAGGGATTATCCCATGTACAGGCATAGAGACAGACTTTATCGGCAGGTTCCTTACGTGAAGCTACTTTTATCTCCCATGCGACAAGCGCGCCGGAGACACTATTTGCTTTCCTATACCAGTTGTCTATGTCCGTTTGCCAGCGGACAGGGATTTCAGCCTGTGTTCCGTCTTCGTAGTGCACTATATAGGCGAAAAGGGGTGTTCCTTTTTCTATGGGTTGCGGATTGAACGGTTTCCCTGTAATCACATCTTCGGCCATACGGTATGTATGGAGGAAGGATAATTTTCCGACTTTACGGTTTACGGGAATTCCTTCGATTTTCTCCTGCTCTATTTCGACGCCCCAGCTTTTCAGGGCAACGGCAGAGGGTAGCCCGGTCTGTTCTTCGTCTTCTATGTACCAGGTAGTTCCTGCAAAGCTTTGCATTCCGGAAGGAAGATTCTGGAGATCGACGCCATAACGTGCTTTCTGAAACCAGCTGGGCCGTTGCAGGTGATTACGATAGAGGTTGTAGAGGGAACGCGGAATATCGATACTCTCCCACTCTACTTCTCCATGATAGAATGTCGTTATTTTTCCCGACCAATCGCGTCCTACATTCCATTTGCTGCCGAACGGAAGCGCTCCGATATCGCCTTTTCCGGTTGCTTTCCCGATGGCGGGAGAAGAGGGTAACAGGGTAAAATCGCCTCTTTCGGCATCGGTATAACCGACTTTGTCTACCGTATAATTTTTCGCTGCCATACGGTTTTCGGTGCTATCGAACAAATTATTGAATATCCGTATTTTCCGTTCCTTAAGATCGGGGAATACGGTATAAACAGAGCGGGACGGGCCTCCGGATACAATATTATCACAGACATCAATCTGCCGGAAACCGGTATTATTCAAAAATCCATTCAGTTCTATCCCATACGACGACCACCCTATTTTCCGAGCATGGCCTCCCGATTTATATACGGTATTGTGGCGAATGCGGTGACGCATTACTTCGGCCGGTTTGGACTTATAAGTTGCTTCGGCAATGGAGATACCGACCGATTTGGATTCGGTTACGATATTGTGATGGATGTTTATATCGAACAGGCTGCCGCTTCCTTCAGTAGAGAGGGGTATGCCGTTGTAGGCATTTACTATATAGTTGTGATGGATGTCAAGACGCTGTATCGGTTTAGACCAGCTGTCGATGTAAATACCGTTCAGACAACCATCGATGTAATTATGGTGTATATCTCCGTCTTCTATGTTGATACAGTCGATGGCTTCTTTTCCTCCTCCGGCTACTACGTTATAAGCAATTTCGAAGCAGCGGTTTTCCGAGAGATCGATGGCTTCCTGCGCCAATTCGGTAACAGCAAATTTTTCACTGGTCTCACTTATATTAGTTATTGTCTGAGAATGCGGACGAACAATCTGATTGCCGATTACTTTGACGCTGTCGATTCCGTGAATAATAATGCCCATGGTATAGCAGCGGAACGTCGTATTGAACAGGGCTTCGACGCATTGTGCCGGCCCCCATACTCTTTTTCCGTCGGCTCCGGTAGTGATCTTGCCGTACACACTGATTCCGGCACGGCGGGCGTTGTGTATATGAAGCCCCTGTATGCGGAAATAAGAGGGATCGCCCAACACGGAGAAGAGTCCCATATCCCAATGGAAAGGACCGCCTTTCCAATCCGATACATTTTCATAACGGGCATATGCCATCCCACGACCATCTAACACAGGGTCTTCGCCCGGATAGGCCGAAACGGTGAGCCATTTTCCTTTTTCTCCGGTATAGAACAGTTCTACCGGAGCGTTCAACGCATAATAGCCGCCACGCAGATAGACACAGTCGCCCGGCTTTGCGCGTTGCACGGCTTCCTGTACGGAACGCAGGGGTGCATCGAATGTCCCGGCATTGGAATCATTGCCCTGAGGGGCTGGCGCAACATACAGATTCTTTCCGTTAACCGACGTCGTATCAAACTGAATATCGAGCAACAGAAGTGTACCATAATCTCCATTTCCTTTTGCAGCAATACGGACAATCGGCTCCTCGGGCCGGGGATTGGGCCATTGCATACGGTACAGTGCGGCTTTCTCACCGGTCACGGCATCCAGCTCACAACTCCATGCGACATCGGCCCACAGCATCGGCGCTATATCGTGCAGCCTATACCACTCTTCTATGCCTTCGCCGTAGCGTACCGGAACGGAAAGGGTCTGTCCGTCGGCATAGGTTATTTCGTATGTCATAACAACGGGCAAGGCAGGGGGAGGCGCCAGTTTCCGCAATGCCAAACCTGTCGCCGCACGCCAATAATCTATTTGTTTACCGGGTTCCATCGTATGAATGAAGGATATGCGACCGGCCAGAAGCGGCGTTTTATTTTCCTGCAACAGGATTTCCTCGTTATTCCCGCACGAGATGAGTATTCCTTTTTTCCAAGGGAGCTGACCGGTCGAGAGTATTTTATCTTCTTTAACGAACCATTTCTGCGACGCGGGGACGAAAGCTCCGTTCAAAACGGGAGGCTCTGCAAACAGGCAGGCTGTATACGTACAGATGAGAAGCAGTGTCCATATTGTTTTGTGCATAACAAACATATTTCCAGATTTATATATTATGAGCTGCCGCGAAAGAAATTCTTCCGCGGCAGTTTCTTCAAAAGTACATTTTATTATTTTTCCGGTAATACCTACCCGGAACAGAAATTCCATATTTGAATGTACCGGGTGATAACGGGGATTTTACCTCTTTTTATTCCATCATACGAAGGAAGTAGACGGGGGTGCAACTCCATGCGTGGCAATAGCTGTTTATAATATGATCGCCATAAGGAGAGAGCTTTTCGTCGGTAGGGTCCCATACTTCCCAAAATGTGTCTGCCCCTTTATCGATCATTTCTCCCCAATAATCGGTTATCACTTCTCTTACCTTGTCATTCTCACCACACTGATAAAGCGCTTCAAGATAGTAATGATAGAGATATGGGCTGCGAGGTTTTATCATGCCGGGGTCTTCTGCCATGCGTTGCAACAAACGGTTGGCTTCTTTTCCTTTTACAACACCGCCCAATACCATCCATACCTGAGAGGCGTAAGAGGGCTGTCCGGTTGCGGGATTGATATAAAATCCTTTCTTTTTATCGTAGTAGTTTTTCTGTGCAGCACGGCGCAACTCTTTACACTGTGCCATCAATTCACGGGCTTCTTTTTCTTTGCCCAATGCCTTTGCCAGCTGTGCCGTTCTTTCAAAGCTATAGGCTACACATCCCTGCATGGCCAGCGTTTTATCCAATTGTTCGTTCCAGTCAAAGAAACGCCACCATCCATCTTTATTTTCAGGAGTGAAGATTCCGTCTTCGATGTACTTCGAGGCTATTTCGGTCTGGCGAAGAGCTACCGGCAACAGATCGCGTGCAGTAACGGTATCTCCGTAGTGCTGCAAATATTCGTAGAGCGCTACGTTATAAAGCAGCGCATAGTCCATACAACAGTTATTTTCCTGACGCATCACTTCGGGACGCTCGAAAATCGTAGCAGCCAAGAGTCCGTCTTCGCGAGCTACAGATGCGAGCAGATAGAGGGAGCGTTTAATTATATCGGCATTTTTAAAGGATACATAGTTGGAGAGGGCTTCGAGGCGGAGGTCGCCGATCCAGAGACGGCGGTCGCGCTTAGGTCCGTCTTCGAGGATGGTCTGCATACAGTCGCGCAGGGTAATCAGCGATATGCTGTCTATCTTCGCTTGCATCGGGGTATTCGCGCAAGGCTGTCCAAGGTCTTTCCCTGCCGATGAAACGGCGGAGGCTTGCAACTTATCCAAACGAAGATCGAATCCGCCAGAACCTTGTATCACATTTACACGAACATAGCGGAATGCATAACGACGGGGCAAGGTAATGGTAAAAGGCACCTGATCGACCGTTATACGCTCATTCTGCAACCATCCGCGGCTTAAAGAGCCTTTATATTCGGAAGGGGGGACGATTACGCCTGCCGGCACTTCATCAAGTACCAGTTCGATCTGTACAGGGCCGTCTATGGCATCTTTATCTTTAGTAGACAAAGAGAGTGTCACATAGCCGACGATGTGCTCGCCGAAATCATAAATCTGCGAATCGCCGGTAACGAGTTTCTTATCTAAAGCGGGAGATGCAATCCGTTCTTTTTCCGTCATTCTCCATCCCTGAAAAGCAGTAGCGTCTTTTACGGGTGTCACCGTTCTTACAGGATTTATTTCGCGGCTGTTCAATTCAGGTTTAAGCTTCTCTCCTACCGCCATCCAGCGGGAACGTTCCGAGGCAAAGGGGTCGGCGGCAAACAGGCGGGCGACAAAACAAAAAGTAAAAAATAGAAACAACGTTTTTTTCATGGTTTGTTACGATTGTGCTTAGTTTTACAATATAATCGGGAACAAAGATAAAAAATTCCGCGTATTTCCACTTTTCCGATAGCAAAAGGTTTCTGTACTATCTACAGTAATGACAACGGGAACTCCCGAAAAAGAGGAGTGGCATGGAAAAAGAAGCCCGATATTTTTTTTCCTATTCGTTTTTTAACACAAAAAAAATAATTTCTTTTATACCGGGTATGCAGATTTAAAATCTATTAATGAGATTTTACAGATTATTTAACAAATTGTTTAAGATATATTTCAACACATACCAACAAATATCTTTATATTTGCGCAAACAATAAATTAAACTTTGGAATCCATGACTACAACTGTTAAACTTTATTCACTGAGTTTTGCTCAGTACAAAACGTATCTTTTTGCAGCTCTTTTTGTACTTGGAAACATCGTACTTCCTCAGCTGTGCCACTTAGTGCCTTTCGGAGGCCAGATGCTTTTGCCTATTTACTTTTTCACATTAATAGCCGCCTATAAATACGGTTTGAAAGTGGGTTTGCTCACGGCTGTATTGTCGCCTTTAGTGAACAGCCTTCTTTTCGGCATGCCTACATTAGCAGTACTTCCTATCCTGTTAATCAAATCGACATTACTGGCAACATTCGCCGCTTTGGCTGCAAACCATTTTAAAAAGATTTCCCTTATCGGAATCGCATTGGCCGTAGTTGCTTATCAGGTTATCGGCTTAGGTTTCGAATGGGCCATCGTAAAAGATTTCTTCGTTGCCGCACAGGACTTCCGTCTCGGTTTGCCGGGTATGCTTTTGCAGGTAGCAGGCGGATATGCCGTATTAAGAAGTATCGCAAAGATCTAATATGGTCACAAAATCGTTTGAAGAGGTAGCGGAGAAATTCCGCAATATCCGGTTCAACGAGGATTTCGATTTAATTGTTGCCATTGCCAACGGCGGCATTATTCCTGCCGCCATTTTAAACCAGCGTTTAGGCCTTGAACTGCAACTATTACGAATTAATCTTCGCGACACCAATCAACAACCGATTTACGATAAACCGCGTTTGTTATCTCCTGTCGATTTCGATGTAAGAGACAAACGCGTTTTGTTGGTTGAGGACCGTGTCAAAACCGGAGCTACATTAGAATACGCCAAGACACTTTTATCGGAAGCTAAATCAGTAAAAACATTTGCGGTAAACGGAAATGCCGACTATGCGCTTTACAATGAAAGCTGTTTTTGTTTTCCGTGGATTATTCAATAACACACCCAAAACTATGAAACGCAGAGATTTTTTAAAGAGCGGAGTGATGGCCGGCGTGGCTGCCTCTACCCTTAGTTTCAGCAAATTGGATGCTGCTCTTTCCAAGAATGAAGTATTAGTAGAAGAAGCTCCCGACTTAGTCGCTGTAATGGGCGGAGAGCCTGATGTGATGCTGCAAAAGGCTTTAGAGTCATTGGGCGGCATCGGCAAATATGTAAAAAAGGGACAAAGTGTCGTCATCAAGCCAAACATCGGCTGGGACAAAACACCTGAACTCGCAGCAAACACGAATCCCAAACTGGTAGCGGAATTAGTAAAACAGTGTTTTGCTGCCGGTGCTAAAAAGGTAACTGTATTCGACCATACGTGTAACGAATGGAAACAGTGTTATACGAACAGCGGTATCGAAAAAGCAGTAAAAGATGCAGGCGGAACGATTGTTCCGGGCAACGACGAAGTGTATTACAGCGAAGTGAAGCTGCCTAATGCCGTTAAAATGAAAGAAGCTAAAATCCACAAGGCATTAATAGATGCGGATGTGTGGTTCAATGTTCCGGTGCTAAAAAACCACGGAGGTGCCAAGATGACGATTGCGATGAAGAATTATATGGGTATCGTCTGGGACAGAGGGTATTTCCACCAAAACGATTTACAGCAGTGTATCGCAGACGCTTGCACATGGTCTAAAAAGCCTGTACTGAATATCGTAGATGCTTACCGTGTTATGCGTCAGAACGGCCCGCAGGGCAAAAGTGCCGCCGATGTTTCGGAACTGAAGACGTTGATCGTTTCGCCGGATATCGTAGCGGTAGATGCCGCAGCGGTAAAATTCTTCAACCAGGTACAGAAAATGGATATGGATGCCGTTAGCCATATCGGCACAGGCGCCAAGATGAAATTAGGTACCCAAGATTTAGATAAATTGAACATTAAGCGAATCCGCATTTAATGAAAAAGAGAATCAATATTTTAAAGATAATGCGAGTACTCCTCGCATTATTCGTTTTTGCCGCCATCACTTTCCTTTTTATCGACTTTACGGGAAAATCCGATCATTTTTCATGGCTGGCTCACATGCAGCTTATTCCGGCTATACTGGCAGGGATGGGCGGAATCGTTATCGTTTTGCTTCTGCTTACGTTCTTATTCGGACGGATTTACTGCTCGGTTATCTGTCCGTTCGGTATTTTACAAGACATACTGGAACGGATTACGACTTTCCGTATGAAAAAGAAAAAACGGAAGACACGTTACCGTTATGCCAAACCACAGAATAAATTACGTTATATTTTGCTGGCGGCTATCGTTATACTGTTTTTCGCGGGCACAACGCGTCCGTTATTATTATTAGATCCTTACAGCAATTTCGGGCGTATCGCAACGAATATTTTCGCTCCCGTTTACGTGGGGCTGAACAATCTGGCGGAGTTTATCCTGTTGAAGTTCAATAATTATTCACTTTACCATCAGCGTGTGTATGCGGTGCTTTCGTCCGTTTTGTTTTCTGCCGCGGTATTTATCGCCATCGGTATTGCGGTTCATATGAGGGGCCGGATTTTCTGCAATACGCTTTGCCCGACGGGAGCTATACTAAGCTTAGTTTCGCGCTATTCTATTTTCCGGCTTTCTTTCGATAAAGAGGCGTGTAACCAATGCGGCCTGTGCGAAAAGGGTTGTAAGGCACAGTGTATCGACAGCAAAGAGAAGAGTATCGATGCTTCGCGCTGCGTAGATTGCTTCAATTGTATCTCGGCTTGCAGCAAGGGTGGAATGCAATATCGTTTCGTAAATCCTTTTTCAAAGAAAAAAAGTGTGGGTAAAGTGGAGAAAAAAGCTCCCGAAAAAGCCAATTCGAGAAGGGCTTTTATCGCAACGAGCGCAACCATTGCGGGTACGTTACCGTTGCTTTCGGTAAAAGGTGCCGACAAGGAGAAGGAGTTAATCGATCATTCGAAGCCGATTCTTCCTCCGGGGGCAATCAGCCGCAAACATTTCGATAAAAACTGTACGGCCTGCCACCTGTGCGTGGCTAAGTGCCCGAATCATGTCATTAAACCGGCTACGTTCCAGTTCGGTGCGGGTTACCTGCTGAAACCGCATATTACTTATGAACATGGTTTCTGTAATTACGAGTGTACGATTTGTTCGGAGGTGTGCCCGAACCATGCGATCGAGCCTTTAACGAAAGAAGAGAAGAAGCTCGTGCAGGTGGGTATCGCTGAATTTATCAAGGAGCTTTGCATCGTTTACACGGAGGGTACGGATTGCGGTGCCTGTTCAGAGCATTGTCCGACACAAGCCGTGCATATGGTTCCTTATGAGGGAACGCTTACTATTCCGAAAATGGAACAAGAGTTGTGTATCGGTTGCGGAGGCTGCGAGTATATTTGTCCGGCCCGTCCGGTGCGTGCGATCAACGTGATAGCGAAAGAGGTACAGGGTACGGCAAAAGTGCCAGTAGTGGAAGAGCACAAAGAGGTCGAAGTGGATGATTTCGGTTTTTAAAATGCTGTTTTAAATTTTCGGTTTATCCCGAATTTTCTCACTTGTCATTCTTTTAGGCGGAACGGTGGTTATTGTTCCGCCTAAATAATAAACAGCTATCAAAATAATTTTAAACGGTAGCATTTAAAATCCGGACACTCTTTAAATACTACCGTTTTTACCTTTCCCCCGATGAGCAAAAACGGGCGGTGTGCCGGCATAACAAATAAATTTGTTTCTGCGCCCGGCTTGCATTATCTTTGCATACAAATAAGCGAAAATAGGCGGTGTGCCAGTATAACCAGATAAACTTGCTTCTGCTTCCGGCTTGCACTATTTTTGCACGAAAAAATAAGGAATGAAGTTCGAACTATCGGCAAACGACCCATTATCGTCGGCGAGAGCCGGCTTATTACATACGGATCACGGAACCATAGAGACTCCTATTTTTATGCCTGTGGGAACGCAGGCTACGGTGAAGGCCGTGCATATGACGGAACTAAAAGAGGATGTGAAGGCTCAGATTATACTGGGAAATACTTATCATCTTTATCTGCGGCCGGGTACGGAGATTCTGGAAAAGGCAGGCGGACTACACAAATTCAATTCATGGAACGGCCCGATTCTTACCGACAGCGGCGGTTTCCAGGTCTTTTCATTATCGGAGAACCGGAAGCTGACAGAGGAGGGTGCACATTTCCGTTCACATATCGATGGTTCCAAGCATTTATTCACGCCGGAGAAGGTTATGGATATCGAACGTTCGATCGGTGCGGATATTATCATGGCTTTAGACGAGTGCACGCCGGGTGATGCTGATTATGCCTATGCGAAAAAATCGCTCGACCTTACGGAGCGCTGGCTGGATCGTTGTTTTGCCCGCTTCAACTCGACCGATCCTAAATACGGCTATAACCAGAGCTTATTCCCTATCGTACAGGGATGCGTTTATCCTGACCTGAGAAAGCGTGCTGCCGAAAATGTTGCGTCAAAAGGCGCCGACGGAAATGCTATCGGGGGGTTGGCCGTAGGCGAACCTACTGAGAAAATGTACGAGATGATCGAAGTGGTGAACGAGATTCTCCCGAAGGATCGTCCGCGTTACCTGATGGGTGTCGGTACGCCCGCTAATCTACTCGAGGCAATCGAAAGGGGTGTGGATATGTTCGATTGCATTATGCCTACACGGAACGGACGGAACGGACAGATTTTCACGAAAGAGGGGGTATTGAATATGCGCAATAAGAAGTGGGCAGACGATTTTTCCCCGATAGAGGCAGACGGGGCTTCGTTCGTAGACCGCCTGTATTCCAAGGCATACCTGCGGCACCTGTTTATTGCGGACGAGATTCTGGCCCTGCAAATCGCTTCGATCCATAACCTGGCTTTTTACCTATGGTTAGTAGGGGAAGCCCGGAAGCATATCATAGAGGGAGATTTTACCCAATGGAAGGGCAGTATCATTAAAAGGGTTTCCACGCGTATATAAACCGGGATTATGCTGAAAAAAATCGACTGGTATATTATTAAGAAATTCATAGGGACTTACGTTTTCGCTATCGCCCTTATCATTGCCATATCGGTGGTATTCGACATTAACGAAAAGATCGACCGTTTCCTTGACCCGCAAGTTCCGCTGAATGCCATTATTTTCGATTATTATCTGAATTTTATCCCTTATTTCGTCAACCTGTTCAGCCCGTTGTTCACTTTTATCGCGGTAATCTTTTTTACTTCGAAAATGGCGGATAACTCGGAGATTATCGCGATCCTTTCGAGCGGGATGAGTTTCAGACGCCTGATGGTTCCGTATATGATCTCGGCTTTGCTGATTTCTGCCTCGACTTTTTACCTGAACGGTTACGTGATACCTCCGGCCAATATCAAACGTCTCAATTTCCAGCATACTTATATCAATAACAAGAAGGTTACTTACGCCAGCAACGTGCAGGCGGAGGTGGAGCCGGGGGTGGTGGTTTATTTCGACCGCTACGATTCCGATATGAAACGGGGTTACCGCTTTTCTATGGAGAAGTTCGAAGAGAAGCATCTGAAATCACGCCTTACGGCACAGCGTATCGAATATGATTCGGCTTACCACTGGATTCTGCATAACTATATGATCCGTGACTTCAACGGCATGAAAGAGGAGATTTCCAGCGGCAGCATAAAGGATACAACGATCCATATCATGCCTTCGGACTTCCTTATATCGAAGAGCGACGGGGAGCGCATGACAAATCCCGAACTTCGGAAATATATCAAACGGCAAAAAGACCGGGGGATCGGCAATATCACCATCTTCGAACTGGAGTATGCCAAGCGTTTTTCGATGGCGATGGCGTCATTTATCCTTACGACCATCGGTGTTTCGCTTTCTTCGCGAAAGGTAAAGGGGGGTATGGGCTTTAATATCGGTATCGGGCTCTTACTGAGTTTTTCCTATATTCTTTTTATGACGGTATCATCGACCTTCGCCATTTCGGGGATGATGAGCCCGGTTATGGCGGTGTGGCTTCCGAATATTATTTATACGCTTATCGCTGTTTATTTGTATAATAAGGCTCCGAGATAAAACTTATTTCTTCAGATTTACGTTTCCCTGGATTTAGAGAAGCGTACAGAGATAAAAAAGAGGAGATATTTTGTGTTCTTGTTTTTCATTTCTACAAAATAAAAAGGGAACACAAAACCATCATGTATTTCTAAATTCCTACTCTCCGGTATCTTTTTTTTCTTTATTTCAATGCTTGATTCTGCGTATTCCGGGCTACCTGTTATGTGAAAATATAATCAAATTCAGAGGTTTCGTTTTTTTATTTTTTACAATTAAAGGAGTTATCCGTCCATATGGATTTGTTATTTCCATGAATCGATGAGGAATACACCTTATTTTGCTAATTTTTAGCGATTTAGGCGTTTTGTTTTTTTTTACAAATACAATCCCATATATAACGAAAGTGTTAAAATATCAGGAAATTGCACATACAAAAAGCATACATAAGCCTTATAATGTAATGTAAAAATATTACAACACTGATAATCTGACACTTATAATGAAAATAATTCTTTTTTTATTTGTCTTATTTCGAAACAGGTAACAGAAAAACGATATTACATTTGCGTTCAGATATTTACGTCAATATCGATCTAATCAAATTGTGCTATGACGCAGAAAAACTTATTAAAAATCTTCACGACGATTTGTTTAATAGGGTTGATAGGAACCCAAACAGGTTGTGTGGAAAAAGACATCTATGACTCGGAATACAACAAATCATTATTGCCGGGCGGAACGTATGAATTCGGGTATGCAACGCGAAGCGACAAGACCCTGAGCGTAAATTACAACACGCCGGGATTCAAAGCTTTTATCGAAGTGTACGATGAAAATCCAGTGGATGACTCCAATATAAAAAAGACGGGAATCGAGCCTATCTATTCCGCCTATACAGATGAGAACGGCAAGTTCGAAGGAAAAATGTATATTCCCACCTCTGCTAAAACGGTCTATCTTTATACAGCCAACTGGGGTTTTCCCCGTTGCGTAAAGCTGGAGGGTACAACGAACGGATTCGTATATAATACCGCGAACATTTCATCGGGACGTGCAGCTACGGCAAAATCAGCACCGAATATCTTCACGAACAACGAGGCTCCGTTCGACTTCGGTTATATGACAAAATATAAGGACGGTTGTTTCCTCAAATCGCTTTCGAAATGGGGATGGAACGGAGAGGTAGACAATGCCGCTACGGGCACAAACTACCAAACGATAACCGCCCAAGCAGGTAAGGCTAACGAAACCTTAGGAACGATTGCCAAACGCGCCCAAGATCATTTTGCCGCTACGGAAGATAAGACTTCGTTCCTGAGCGAAGCTAATGTTACCAACATTTCAGTAAAAGAGGATGGAACGACTCTGGACGTTATTTTCCTCGCAGAGCAGGCTGCTTATCAGAACGTATTGGGGTACTACTATTATAAAGAGGGCAATGCACCGAAAAGCAGGGATGAGATGTTCAAAATGAAAAAATACATTATCTTTCCCCGGATATTCCACGACAACGACGGCTTTTATGCTCTCCCGACCGGAGCAACTGCACGCCTGCAATTTTTCGGTGAAAATTACGATCAACCGGCTTCGGAAGAATTCCCAAAAGGTTATGTAATCGGATGGTTCTTTATTTCGGATGGTTTCAGCCCCAGTTCCTGCTCTATCAAACAGGTTTCATTACTTGCCGCTTTTAACGGGATGAATACTATTTTCTTCTCAAACGACGTGAAACAGAGCGATAACGATTACCGCCGCTTCGTGTCGCTGGACGATAAAAAATCGGGATTAGTATTGCTCGGATTCGAAGACCAGGTTAAGCTGGATCCTGCTACGGAAGATTATTGCGACGCATTGTTCTATATTCAGTCTTCGAAAGATATTTCACAAGGAGGACGTCCGGAAATACCCACCGATCCGAAACCGGAAGAGGGAACGGAAACAATCAGCGGTACTCTTTGCTTCGAAGATATCTGGCCTTCGGGCGGCGATTACGACCTGAACGACGTTGCGATCGAATATACCCGTGTACTGACTTTCGACGGGGCGAACAACATCACGAAAGCAACGGAGACATTCACTCCGACCCAGAAGCCGGATGCTGCAATGAACGATAACTTTTTCGCTTACAGGGTTTCAAGTTTAGGTAAAGTAACGTTGCCATCGAACGGCCTGACCGAACCGGAAACGAACTCGATTGTAATAAACCAAAGCGCAAAAACACTAAAGAGCGTAACGGTAACAAGAGAGATCGAGGGAACAATGAATAAAGATGAATTCAAACTGGATTTCGATCCGTATATTATTGTAGGAGGATATTCAACAAAAGACCGAATAGAGGTGCATTTGCCGAAGAAAACACCGACATCATATGCCAACAATCATCTGAATTACACGAAGGATGAGGCTTACTATATGAAAGTGGACGGTTCTTATCCTTTTGCAATCGATATTCCTGTCCTGAATTTTAACCTGGCAACTGAGACTATCAAGATCGACGACGATACCCAATATCCGAAATTCAGGTCGTGGGCCGATTCGTACGGTAAAAACGATACGGACTGGTATAAAAAGTGATCTCCCCCGTTTAAATTGAAATACTGACAAGAAAAATACCCGGCTGTTTTCTCAACAGCCGGGTATTTTTTTATTACGGTTTATTATGAGCTTATGAAAAATGGCTGAATAAAACTTCAACAGATACTGAATAACATTCGCAAAATCTTACTCTCCCGGAAAATAAAACCAGTGACAACGATATCAATACCGTATATCTTTCCGTTATCATCCGATCTAAATATTAAATGCCGTTTCAAATAATTACCGGCTTATACCTGCCGCTAAATTTGTAAAATACACATTATTATTCCTATCTTAGCAAAGAAAAAGAAAATATCTTTTTTTTCTTTTCCCAATCTATCCTTTTACCCGATCGGGCAATCTTGCCAAAGATATCCACAGAAAATCTCTGAACCGAGCCCTCCATATTTATATATCAACCTATTTTTCAACCATTTAAATTAAGCGATCGTATCCATAAAAGTATGATACCGATTCTCTATTTTCATAATTCAAGAAAATCTGATTATGTATAACAAAAATTATTTTATTCTTACCGGTGGTCCGGGCAGCGGTAAAACGACTGTGTTAAAAGAGTTGCGTGCCATGGGCTATCTTACAGTAGAAGAAGCTGCCCGTGAGATTATCCGCAAACAGGTATTGTCAGAGGGCAATGCTGTGCCATGGGGCGATCTTGTCAAATATTCGGAACTTATGCGGCTGCGCTCGGTACTCGACTATCTCGAATACGCGCATGTAACGGCTCCATGTTTCTTCGACCGGGGTATTCCCGATACATTTGCCTATAACAAACTTACCGGGATGGATGTAAACAACGAGCTTAAGCGGGCTGTATCGGATTACCGGTATAATAAAAATGTATTTTTGTTTCGGCCCCGGGAGGATATTTATGTAACGGACGACGAGCGCAAACAGGATTTCGAAACGGCTGTCCGTACTTACCAGGTAATAAAAGAGAGTTACCGTGAAAATGGATATGTATTGACGGAGGTTCCGTTCCTTCCGCCAAAAGAGCGTGCAAAATGGGTATCAGAGTTTATTACAAATCCGGGATAAGGTAAACAAAGAGGGGGTGTCTTTGCAATTCCGTTTCAGAAAAATCCGTAACGCCGCGTTTTCTTCTTGTAGGCGATATAGGGCATTCCGAACACCGTGGGTAAAAATTTCTCCTCTTCCAATATCTGCAGATGAATAAGGATAACAGTCAGTGCCGACATTGCCACAGAAAGGGGACTTGGGAACATGCACATTGTTCCGATATAGAAAAGGTCGAAGCCAAGAAATGCAGGATTCCTGATTATCCGGTATATTCCTACCGTTATCATTTTTGTTTCCTGCGTTTGGTCTATTCCTGCACGCCAACTGTCTTTCATCGTAACTACCGCACAAAGGAAACAGATTACCCCTGTAACGGAAAACAATAATCCGGTAATTCTGAGTGCGGGCAGAGGCGCCGGATGCCCGAAAGCTACACTGCCATATTGCATGAATGGCATAACAAACGTACATATGGCCAGCAATAGTTCGATACGGTATGTTTTCAGCGGCTTTTTCCCTTTCAGCAAGCGGTTTGTTTGTATTCCCCGCCGCCACAATGCAAATTGTTTGACGAGGTAAATAAGGTAAAATACCGTTATGACAGTAAAAGCGAGTAATTTCCAACTGCTCATTTTATAGCCTGAAACGTATTGTTTGTTTCTATCCCCAAATTTACAATAACCTACAGTGATAATTTATTCTGCAGGAGATTATTTTAGAACAGGGCAACAGCACCGAAACAGAATACAACGGCATTTTTTATAAAAGAGAAGTTATCACCTTGTAAAAGCAAGACAGGCCACCCGAGAACCGGACGGCCTGTCTTTACAAATTTAAATTCAACCTAAAATAAATCTCTCAGATAAAACGACTTTTTATTATCTATAAATCGCTCGCAATAAACGCTGCGCCTCAGCATAATTCAGCCAAACCCGATTCTGCATCCGGCTTGCAGGTTATCTTAACCAAGAGGATTGTGCCAACTCTTCGGGTGTGACGTTAGAAGCAACAATCAATCCTTTTTCGTCGATCAAAAAGTTCTGAAGCCCTTTTGACAAACGGAATTGCTTTATCAGTGCATCGCGTTCTCCGGTTTTATACACAAACTGTTGTTGCGGTTTCAATCCGTCCAGTCCGATTGTTTCCTCATAAACAGGAAGCGAATGGTCTAAAGAAACGGAGAGATAACTTACGCCGGAGGTATCGGCCTGATTCAGCAGCCGGGAGAAACGAATGTTTCTCTCGCGAGATGAGCCGTCATAGGCAGCCCAAAAGTTCAATAACACTCTCTTACCCGAAAATTCTTTCAGAGAGTGCTCTACACCTTCCTGATCCACTACAACGAGGTCAGGAGATAGAGAGCCGGGATATGTCCCAACACTCGGCTTTGCATCTTTTGTTGTCGTCGAAACCTGAAACAGGCACAAAAACAAGAGCATTGCTAAATGTCTATACTTCATATTTATTAATTACCGCTCCCGATCACTCGGATGCGAAAAACTTGGCAAAGATACGCATAATTTGCTAAATTTACAAATTATTGTCATTTTCCGCATCAACAGAGGGCCGGAGCTCCTTTATTTTATTCTATTTATATCTATTTTTCAGTCTCACATCTACCGGAAAACGACCAGATACCGTTCTCCGGAATTTTGCGGCATTTCGTAAACGAATGCCTTTTTCCTGCCTTATCCCCAACTCTTCCGATCCAATAAAATTTCCGTTTTTCCTGTAAAACGAACATCTTATATAACCGGATTTTTCACCGGAACCGCAGAAGAAAAACAGATTTCGATTTTCCCCCACAATCTGCACGGATGTCAAAACTTCCAACCGAAGAAACAAAACAAAAATAACTTTCATCTTACCGGACTCGTTCTTTTTACTGACAAATATCCGGCAGTCGGTATTTTTCACCGACTCTCGGCAGGTTGTTTCCTGCATTCATTCTCCATCCGGGAAAAGCTTTTATAAGACGAAGGAAAAAGTAATAGGTTTTACAAAAATATCTATTTATTCATAGGACTTTCTTAATATCCTCAACAATAATTGGAGATAAATCTAATTGCTCTAAGTCTTGTTCTTTTATCCAGTTCAAGCTCTCCTCTTTTGACATTTGAGTATCGATTATATAATTTGATAATTCAATAACAGTGTTACGACTCAGTCCCAAAGAGAGTAATGAGAGATGTGTTTTTTGAGAAACACCAAACTCTAACCACAAATTCAATTGGGGAATATCATTCAATAGCTCGTGTTTATTGTGTAGTTCTAAAAAATATCTCAAAATGTCTATATAGCAACTGGATTCTTTCGCAAACTTAAATCTTACAAATTTCTCAACATCATCCATAACCTCCCTAATCACAACAGGGAGTCTTTTATTTCTATATTTTTCAGGCTTGCTTTGATAATACTTATATCTAGAACTAATAAGATATGATAATGGCATACCATTCATCCAATTAGTAAGTAAAATTGCTTTAGAAAAATTTTGCTGTGGTAAGTACTCTGAAATAGTTTTACCTATTCTTCCTACAAATTTAGCATATTCATCATTTGCTTTTTCATCATTCGGATATACAGGGATTAATTCCTCTATGCGCTCCACATTCTCACTAAAATAATCAAATAATTTTTGTTGAGCAATTGGCGAAATTCCCGGATTTCTTTTAAGTATGTAATCTGGCAGTAAAATAGTGGGGGCTATATTCGTTAATTTAGAATACAATTCTTTTTGAAATGTGGTTTCAAGAACAATATCTTTATTCAAAATATACTGTATATAGTAGTAACAAAATGCCGATTCTAAGTCTTGTCGGTTATTTGCTTCATTTCTGGGAGAACCATCGGTTATATATTTCAAAAGTTCATCTCCTTTCTCCTCTATAATACTTATTGCTCGTTTTATTACTTGCTTCGATTTATTCGGATTAGGTTTGATTTTCCATAAATTAGGTTCAATACAAATTATATTTCCACTAAATTCTTTTCCCCAACGACCTGCACGCCCAGCCAAATTCCAAAAATCATTTGAATTTAATGGCTTATTTCTACCGCGTGTTGGTTTTCTTATGATGATTGATTTTGCAGGTAAATTGACTCCTTCTAATAAAGTAGAAGTACACACTAAGTATTTTATTTTACCTTTTGTAAAGAGCTTCTCGATTTCTTGCCTAATAAGTAAAGGCATATTTCCATAGTGAAAAGCAACTCTCCTCTCAAGAACCTTTGCTAGAGCGTATTTTGAGTGAATTGTAGATTTCACCAGTTTAATCAATTCTGCTATTTCAGTTGGTATTGGTTCTTGAGTAATATTATTATATAGAAGTAATGATATCTCTTCTGCCTCAGCAGCTCCATTACAGTAAATTAAACTACCACTATCGCATTCTGCAAGTTGTTCAGATATTAAAGCTATTTTTTTCAACTCTCCTGTGGGACGATCTTTTAGAGTCAAAGTTCCTATAAGAATTAACTTCTCAATAGTGCATATATATAGTTGCCATATCTTTGACTTTCTTGGATATTGTGTAGCATATATTAGATTTTGGTTAACCGCTACAAATTGTGTATTAACCTTATCTTTTTGACTATTGTTCTGCACATTGTCTAACAGAATCTCAGGGTTAGAAGTGAAAGGGCTTGAAAAATAGACTTTTATATCAGAATTATGCTTTACAACTTCCTCTATTTTTTGTTGAAGTAATATCCCTCTACTTCCATCTTCAATTTTATGAGCCTCATCGACTATTAGTAAATGTAATGGAGTCTTGGGATTATCTGCAAGAAACCAATGCAATCTTTCTTGAGTAAAAACAAAAATATTTGATACATTTTCACTCATATTGTCTTGTTGAGGTACAGTTGATATATTGACGGCTTGCTCTAATTGATTAGCTTTGATTAGTTCTCTTAAATCTGTTTCTACCTGACTTATCAATGCCCGTGTAGGAACTAAATAAACAATGTTTTTATTTGCAGTTAATAATTCCTCCAATAGAATATTACAAAGAATAAAGGACTTTCCCGCTGAAGTAGGAGCGGAAATTGAAATTGTATCATTTATTTTATGAGCATCATAAACCGTTTTTTGAAATCTATTTAATGCAATTATTTTGTCTTTAATAATAATTGAATGTTCAAAATCAGTTTTAAATCTCTGTAGTTTAAATGCAATGGGATAATTTTTTTCATAATCAGGGCTAAGATATTTTTTATCCTTAGCCATTTTTATTGCTAATTTATTTGTTAAACTATCTAAAACAACTGCTGAAGCATTCTTCTGAATTTCCGAACAAGAATCTTGAGTAAGGCAAGTCTGAGCGATGCGCAATGCTGCATCTAAATGGCGACTTTCAAGTGAATAGCTCAGTATAGATGCTATGCTCAAAAGATTATTCCAATCTATTTTTGCTAATAATGATTGCTTATCTTCTTCCCAGATCAATTGAGGTATTGTATCACACACCGACAAAACAAGAAGGGCTTCATATTGTCGTTTAAAGCTATCTAAATTGTAAACTTTTTCTGCAATCATTATTGTATAGTGCTTAAATAATATTCTCTGAACTTAGCAACTGACGGAAATGGCATTAAGAAAACATGTATTTCTTTGGTATTAAGATTCGTATGCAACTTAATTTTATCACCCAAACTATTGTACCACTTTTGATGCTCTGTAGTTATTGCATTCTTTATTTCTTCTGTGGTTTTAGATAAGTCACCTTCTGATGGATATTTGTTGCAATCAAATCCAATAAAACAAATTCCTTTATATACAACCTTATTAGAGAGTTCGTCATCCTTATCAAAATATCGTACTAAAAGGTCTTCTAATCCCGTATCATTTACATTCGCTTGTATGTTGGATGTAATTAATTGTAAATCGCGCTCTTGAGTAGAACTATACCCTTGGGGGTCTAACAGAAAACCTTTTAAACTTTTAAAACACTCTGTTATTGCAGAGCCTAATTCTTGATACATTTTTGCTTCAGCCCAATACAAATTCAAACAATCTGAACTTGCATCATATTTCACATGTATTCCATCAGCCCCCTGATAATGTAACTGTCCGGATGTTTTCAATGACATTTTACTAATTAATTGTGGCAATTGAAGAAACTCCTGAATAAGAATATATAACAATATTTCACCACCTTCACCTGTTTTCTCTAAATCTGTAAAAAGTCCCTTTGCCTTTTTCTTTAACAATTCTATCTTTGAAGGAGAATTTGTATCATTGAAATATTGTTTAGCTTCATCTATTTCTTTTTTAGGGATAGCATATTCAATTATTTTAGTATCAATGAAGTCTATTAAATCTTTTAGCCGCAAATTCCCGTTTGCGTCAACTTTAAGACAATAACAATATCCTTTTGCCTGCGTACCTGAAATATCGACACAAAAAGAGATTTGTTCAATGCGAGAGTTTATTTCTCCTCTTGACTGAACAAACAATCTATCCAAAGCCTCTTCTATTCTACTCATATGATTTAATATAAAATTTGCGACAAAAATACAAATTATATTCCATACACATGCTAAATCACTCATTTGCAAGCAAAAAGATTAGCTGTTAACGACTCTATTCCAACCATCCCAATATTTCCGATTCCCAGTATAATATCTTCCCCCTTAACCTGAATGAAAGAAATTTTCCTCGTTTAGATGTTGAGTACGGTTTTTACAATGCTTATTGAATAGTGTTTGAAAGCTCGTCTAAAGCCTTCGTAGAGTGCATATTTATTTGGCAAAATTCTCAAACCTTTGCATCATCTGTTTAAAGGTTCGTTTTTTCGATGATTGCAATTTCCATATTGATGCTGTTTTAGATTGTTATAGACACCTATTGGGTTTTCTATCCACCCGGTGCAATTCTTCTGTTATTCATAATGACCTTATTTTTATTGTTTATGGCGCACATTACGGAGATATTATAAGGCCATTGGTTACTCAACCGTTGAGCAACCGCTCCCCAAAAACAGAAAATGCTAAATTGAGACAGAAAATAGCCAGAGATACTCTTCCTAACTATTCTATAATAAATAAGCAAATAAGTTATACCTCATTTTTTTAAGATGCTAATAATCAGGTTTGTATAAAAATAAATGACTGTATATTTTGTTATATTCCAAATATTGCCTACATTTGTATATGAGTTATTTGAAACTATGCAAAGCAGTGTAACCCGAAGCTGAATGTCCATCACCAAATCGTTACCTGCATCTTTTAAATACTGTAATTACCTTCTGACTTACAGTGAATTACAACAGAATACTAAGTTCCTTTGTAGAGAGATTTCACTGTGATTTTCTTTCCTTTATCTCTGGCTATCATTTAAATAACAGCCTTATTAATATTATCCGGAATCGGAGAAGAGGCGGCGTGCCGGGATAGATATCGCGTCGTGCATCTTTCATTTATCTCCGTTTCAATTCTCATGCACTTGCAGGGTATGACTTTTGTAAGAGCGTCCTCCCCTGTACGCAACCAATTTCAATTCACCCGTCCATATAGGGCTGAGAGTCCACCATGGCAGATAAGTGAAACTTCATGTTCAAGCCTCAATTTCACTTGTCCTTACAGTTATTATGCTTTCGCCGTACATATTGCGGTATATCTCAAGAAGGAGGACAAATCCGTCCTGTCCGAATGTTTCCGGACATTAAATTTCGGTATTTATATACGATTTCATACAAATAGTCGAAAGCACCGTTTTTTGTCGTGCAACGGCTCCGATTTTTTATCAGAAGCGGAAAATTCAGGCAGGAACGGATTGTAAACGACACCAACAGCGACAAAAGTAGCCAGCGAATTTACCCAACGGTGTAAAATTGTTTACAGGTACCTAAATTTTATCTATTTATTACAAGAAGGTGTGTAAATCATCTTTTTGCCTTACCTTTGCAGGCAGTTACAAAAAACCGTTTTCTCATGACCGATACGAATAAGATTATCCTTATTAACATTACCGGCGAAGACAAGCCGGGGGTTACCTCGGCTTTAACCGAGATACTTGCCAACAACAACGCGACGATTCTGGACATCGGACAGGCCGATATTCACAGTTCATTGTCTTTAGGCATTATGTTTCTCACAACCGAACATAACTCGGGGGATATTCTTAAGGAGCTTCTATTCAAGAGTTACGAACTGGACGTAAATATCAAATTCAAACCTATCAGCGAAGATGAGTACGGCCGTTGGGTGGATATGCAGGGGAAGAACCGTTATATCCTCACTATCTTAGGCCGTAAACTTACAGCAAAACAGATTGCTGCGGTAACAAAGATCGTGGCTTACCAGGGTTTGAACATCGATGATATCAAACGTTTAACGGGGCGCATACCGCTCGACGAATCCGCCCGTTCGGCAAAAGCGAGCGTGGAGTTTTCACTGCGGGGTACCCCTATTAACCGCACGGAGATGCAATCGCAACTGATGAGCCTGACTTCGGAATTAGAGATGGATGTTTCGTTCCAGGAGGAGAGTATGTTCAGGAGAATGCGCCGTCTGATCTGTTTCGATATGGATTCTACCCTTATTACTACGGAGGTGATCGACGAGCTTGCCGAGCGCGCTCATGTGGGGAAGGAGGTGCGTGCGATAACGGAGGCTGCCATGCGGGGTGAAATCGATTTCGAAGAGAGTTTCAAGAAGCGCGTGGCGTTGCTGAAAGGTTTGGATGTTTCGGTTATGGAAGAGATCGCTGAGTCTTTGCCTATTACGGAGGGTGTGGACCGGGTTATGCGTTTGTTGAAAAAGATCGGATTCAAAATCGCTATCCTTTCGGGGGGATTTACTTATTTCGGTAATTACCTGAAGAATAAATATAATATCGATTATGTGTACGCTAACGAACTGGAGATCGAGAACGGGAAACTGACCGGGAGGCATATCGGCGATATTGTTGACGGAAAACGTAAAGCGGAGTTGCTGAAGCTTCTTGCGCAGGTAGAAAATGTGGATATCCGCCAGACGGTGGCCGTGGGTGACGGAGCAAACGATTTGCCGATGATTACGACGGCGGGATTAGGTATTGCTTTTCATGCGAAACCAAAGGTCAAAGCGAGCGCAGACCAGTCTATTTCGACAATCGGTCTTGACGGTATTCTTTATTTTCTGGGTTATAAGGATTCTTATATGGACGAAAAGGTCTGATTATTAAAAAAGGATTCTTTCAAATCGTACCTGCTTATTTTCAGATAAAAGAGTAAGCGATTACCGATTACTTTTTCAAAGTCCAATAAATCGAACAAGGTTCAATAAATCAAGTATCTATTTGTCGTTCAATAAAAGAGGCAACCGTATAAAAAGGAGACGTAAGTTATGAAACTACCGTCTATTATGTTATCCGACCTACATACGCATTCCGTTTTCTCAGACGGCACCTCCACACCGGAAGAGGTTGCCGCTCTCGCGGCGAAAGCTCACATCAACGTTCTTGCTTTAACCGACCATAATACGACAGAGGGTTATACGCGTTTTGCCAATGCCTGCAAAGAGCATGGCATTACGGGAATACAGGGTGTGGAGATCGACTGTCAGGAACCCGAAATCGGGTACTATTCTGAATTGCTGGCTTATTTCCCGGAGAACAATGCGGCCGATATAGAACCTGTTCTACTTCAAAAACGGGAAGCGCGGACGGAACGTGTGGAGAGGGCTTTATGCAGGGCTTCGGCGCATTTCGGACGAAACGATTTGTCGATGGAAGAATTGCGTGCTCTGGCTCTGCGTGAAAACGGTTTTGTCCGGATGTTGTCTAATAAACTTACTTACCGCTATTTCCTGAGCAAGGGCATTTCGTTGCCGGAGTATCCGGTTTGCCAAGATGCTTCCTGGTGGAAGGGGTTTTGGTCGATGAAAGGTATTCCTACACAATATACTCTTTTCGAAACGACGGTAATCGTGCGGAAAGCCGGCGGTTATCCGGTGTTGCCTCACTTCGGTTTCTGTTTCGGGGTCGATCCTGTATCGATGGAAGAGAATAAGGAACGGATTATCTCTCTGTTTAAAAAGATGAAAGGCTTAGGCTTATGGGGCGTGGAGCTTCACCCGTACCGCTCGAACAAAAACGCTCCGGCTGTTAACCGCCTTATAGCCCAATGGGCCGGGGAGACGGGTTTGCACCTTACCTGCGGTTCGGATTATCACGGGGGTATTTCCGCACACGGGGCTGTCGGGTATATGTGCGATACGTTCAGAGGATTCTGATCTATATTTTTCGTTACAAATGAGGATCGCTTCTGTTACCGAGCGAAAATAAAAAGGATTTTCAAATCGTTTAAAGTTGGAATTCTTTCACACGGAACAACCGGATACATGCGTAACGGGACTGGAATTCCTATTCAATTCATTTACATTTCAACAGAAAAAACGGAATAAAATTCGTAGTTTTGTATCAGACGGTTCTATGGCCGTCCTGCTATCTTATTCATTCTAAGTATATATCATGAAAACTGCGTCCATACTCGCTGCATACTTATTTTTTTTCATTTTTCCGGTTTTCCCGGAAAGTCAAAATTGTTCTATCGAACAAAAAACAGAAACACAAGACACGAATATAAACCGGCGGCTGATGTGGTGCGATACAGAAGAGGCAAAGCCGGATTCTCACGTTGCTTTCCGGGGAAAGTTTTCGTTAGAGAGCGATACGGACGCCGATTTGGAGGTGAGCGGGGCTTCGTGGTACGTTATCTGGATAGACGGTACTTATTACGATGAAGGCCCCGACCGCTATAATAAAAAGTTTCCGGAGTATCAATGCCGTAAAATACATTTGCCGAAAGGAGAACATACGATTGCGGTACAGGTGCATTTCGAAGGCGTAGTTACACGTATTCTTTACGACATACAACCGTTCCTTTATTTCCGGCTATCATCGGGAAAAGAGGAGATTCCCGTTTTATGGAAATGCGAGCCGTTGAAAGGGTATTCTTCAAAAGTGCGGCGTGTTAATCCCCAATTAGGATGGGTAGAATGGGCAGATACCCGCCTTACCCAGGACGGCTGGCAGGAACCCGGATACGACGATTCGGCATGGCATAGACCGGTTTTCGTAAAACGTGATTTGGGTAGTTTCGCCGCTTCCAAGATTGCTCCGGTAAAACATCTGAGCATACGCCCCCAACAGATCGGTTCGGGTAAACTTGCCGAGGTTTTCGGGTATGTGGGAGATAATCCGGGTGCCAGCTTTTTTCTCCGCGACTTAAACGACGAGCGTTATCCTGCCCAAGGCGTGTGGTTTCGCTACGATCTGGGGCGCGTACGGCTAGCCAGGCCAAAACTGAAACTCGACTTGCCGGCAGGGGCTGTTGTGGAGATTGCTTACAGCGAGGCTCTGAGCAACGGCCGGGTGGCTCCGTGGATTACCCTTTCGGCGGGCGATTCTTATAATTTGGACCGTTTTATCGCCCGGGGGGGCGAACAGGAGTTTTTCCCTCTGACACCGCACGGCGGACGTTTCGTGGAGGTGCATATTTTAGCACCTACCGAACAGATAAAATTATTAGACGATACTTTTATAGAGCGGTGTTACTACGATGAAGCGGACGGTGATTTCCGATGCAGCGACCCGTTGCTGAACAAAATATGGCATACCGGAGTAGAGACTTACAAGGCGTGCAGTGAAGACGCACTAATCGACAATCCTACCCGTGAACGGGGGCAATGGTTGGGTGATGTCGGGATCGTGGGTATCGAAATCGGTGCTTCGGCTTTTTCGGATGTTTCCATTATACGCCGAGGGTTGGTTCAATCGGCCCAATGCGCCGACGGTGAGGGTTTGGTTGCCGGCTTATGTCCCGGGGGCGAGGCTTTTATGTCGTCGTATGCATTACAATGGGTGCCGGCGTGTCTTTCGTATCTACGGCTGACGGGCGACCGCAGTATTCTGAATGAGTTATATGATGCTGCCGAACGGAATATTGCCGTATTCGACCGGTATATTACGGACGAGGGGATCGTCAATTGTCCGTACTGGGGATTTATCGACTGGGGGTATGTACCTAACGAGGGTCCGAGCGATATGGCCCTGAATCTTCACTATATGATTGCCGTACAAAATATGGAACAGTGGTCGGAGTTGACAGGACGTACCGAACGCGCTGCTTTTTACCGCGAAAAGGCCGGAAAGTTTTCCCGCATTCTCCAGAACTGGTATGCTTCTTACCTGACACCGGAGAAAAATGATTTCGATGCGGTGGGTTATCACCGGACGGTATTAGGGCTCAAAGCCCGTATGATTGCACCGGATAAAGAGGCTGCGGCCATCGCTTTTATAAAAAAACATATCCTGAATTGTTTTCCGAATAACCCCGATGCTCCGCGCCTGAGTGACCCTATGGCCAATAATCCACAACTGATTACCCCTTATTTCGCTCATTATGCTTTCCCGGTACTAATGGAAAACGGAGAGAGCGATTTCGTGCTCGACCAATACCGGAAGTGCTGGGGATGGGCTTTGGAGGGAGGCCGTACGACGTGGATAGAGGTTTTCGATACGCGGTGGACGCATTGCCACCAGTGGTCGGGCGCTCCGACCTGGCAACTTTCGCGTTATGCGCTGGGATTGATGCCGCGTTTCGACCGAAAGAAAAATTCATTCGACCTGAAATTCCACCCGGGTTCACTGGAACAGGCAGAAGGGAAGGTTCCCCTACCCTCTGGAAAAAGCGTTTCGGTGAAATGGGAGCGTTCGGGAAAGGAGGTCCGTTTCGAGATTATCACTCCGGAGGCTATCGAGTTATTTATCCCGAACGGAAAACAGGGAAAAACGGTAAGGGTAAAACATAAAACGGTTTTGCATCTGCCGGCAGAGACGAAAAAGGAAGCGGTATTTAACCGGGGCTTTTCTTCCGTCAACCATTTGCATCAAGGGTTGCGGTGTAAAGCCGGAAACGAGCAAAACGAAGCTATATAAAAATCAAACGAATTATTTTATCTAATTTTTACAGCTATATCATGCATATAAAGAGTATTTTTCCTATTTTATCTTTAATGGTTTGCCTGACGACTGTCAGGGCCGGAGAACAGCAGGAGACAAAGAATTGGTTTCCGTTCGATACCAAAGAAGATTTTTCGCCGTCGGTGATCGATATGAGGAGCTGGCTGGACAAGCCTGCCGGAAAACACGGATGGATGTCGCCGAACGGTGACGATTACCGTTTCGAGGACGGGACTTCGATTAAGTTCTGGGGGGTAAACATCTGCAATATGAGGGTTTATCCGGACAAGGTCACAGCGGACAGGTGGGCGGATTATCTTGCCAAATACGGCGTAAACGGCGTACGTTTCCATAAGTTTACGTGGGATGGTTACGAGAATAGCCCGGTTTCTACCACCATAGACGATTCTCTTTTCAATAATTTCGACTATTTTAACCATGCATTGAAGGAAAAGGGTATTTATACGGGCTGGTCGCATATTTACGGCCACCGGTTGCGTCCGGGCGACCGCAACCGCATTGTGGCTTACGATGAAATCATTGCCGCAGGAAGCGACCATTTAAAGGGGAGTACGGTGGGACTTGTACATTTTGCAAAGGATTTGCAGGATCTGAGCATCGATTTGACGGTGAACCTGCTGAATCATAAGAATCCTTATACGGGGCTTCGTTATGCGGACGATCCTGCCTTGTCTTATATAGAGCTTCAAAACGAGGACAATGCGTTTTTTCCTACGACTTTGATGTTTATGGAGCAGTGCCCGACTTATAAAAAGATGATTTGCGAACAGTTTTCGGATTGGTTGAAGACGAAATACGGTTCACAGGAGGCTTTGGAGAAGGCCTGGGGTAAGGAGGCTTTCAACGCTTTCGATGCGTGCTATCCGAACGAAAGCCTAGACGCGCGGAATATTCATCCGATGCCGCATATGTGGTATTTCAGCAACGAGTGTTTCGATAAAAAGCCGGAGTGGCGCAAGCGTCTGTACGATGCCGCGCGCTTTATATTCGAGAGCCAACAGAATTTTTATGACCGTTATGTCGCGGCTATCCGTGCCACAGGATATAAGGGTACGATTGTAGGCAGTTGCTGGCAGGCGGGCGATAATATCGGCCATTTTTACAACCTGTATTCCGATTATCTTGTGGGTACTATAGACCGGCACAATTATTTCGGAGGGGGCGGCGGCCATATGCTCAAAGCAGGAGAATTCGCTTCGGATGCCATGGTTTCGGCTCCGGGCAGCGGTTTACTGGGTACCGGATTTCAGCAGGTGACCGGACGACCTTTCGCTTTATCGGAATGGATGAGCTTAATTCCGAATGAGTTCACACCGGAGGCTTCTCCTTTGATCGCTCTTTACGGATTGGGGTTGCAGGGCTGGGATGCTTCTTATTCTTTTGCTTGCAACGAGCTTCCGATGACCAACACGATACAGGGAAAGGGGGGCGGAAATATTTACAATGCCGACTCGCCGACACAACGGGGACTTTACCCTGCCCTTGCCCGCATGATTGCCCACGGGGATATTCTTACCGGAGACGTTGTTTGTAACAGCAAAATCCATATTCCGAGCCTTGCAGAGGGGAAAATCGGGTTCGAAACGGTGGTCGAACAACAAGGCGACCAAAAGAATTTCAGAAGTGTGGCTCCTCCCGAGGCAATGGCGGTAGGACGCGTTACGAATACGTTTACCGATCATTTCGAGGAAACGCAGGCGGATAAGTCCTATCTCCGGTATTACGATGCCGACAAAAAAGAGTATTCTTCCACTACCGGACAATTCAAATGGAATGTAGCCGGTAGAGGTTATTTTACCATGAATACGCCCTGCAGCCGTGCGGCGGTGGGCTTTACGGGAGGAAAGAAGCTGCAATTGGGTAACATCGAAACTGAAACGTCTACTCCTTTTTCCGTCGTGCTGATTACTTCCCTCGAAAAGGGAGTTTCTCTCGACCGGACGAAGAGCGCCCTTATCACTACCGTTGCCCGCGCACAAAACAGCGGTATGGAGTACAATACAGAGCGTAACAAACTGCTGAAAACAGGCGAAGCACCGCTTCTTATGGAGCCTGTGTATACAAAGGTGCGGCTTCCGCGAGACGCTAAGGTGTATATATTAGACCATGCGGGACGGAATACGGGAAAGCAGGTGAAACCGCTACGCAAGGAGAACGGTGTTTCCGAGTTCATTTTAGACGGAGGCAAGTACCGGACAATCTATTACGAGGCGGTATTTAAGTGAAGTGAGGTTTATATTTAATCTATAAATTGTCTGTAATAAACTGCTGTGCCTCAGCATAATCAAGCAAGCTTGCTTCTGCGTTCGGCTTGCAGTTTATTTTAAGAAAGCCGGATATCTCTGCTGTTTCGACAGGATATTTCCGGCTTATTTTTATCTAAAGAGGTTCTTTTTCGTATTAAAAACATCTGCCGTGCCTATATCGGATACGATGCATACCGATTCGACGACTTAATGATATAAACTGAAAATTATTGCTTCCGATGTATGGGTATCTGAAATGGTGCAGGGTTAAGTAGAAAAAGTACCGATTCGGGTTGTAGCCCGATTATATGTATGCTCGTCCGTGATTTTATGATTGCAACCGTTCCAAAAACAGCAAACAAATTTCTTCCGATTCCGGTTATATACATAAAAAACGGTTGTTATGCATACAAATCAATTTGCCCAGAGCTTATTAGGGGGAATAAAAGACGCTCTTTCATGGATAGGCATTCCACGGCATATGCTCGATAAATTCGACGAAATTATTTTCCTGATCGTTATCATTATTATCGCATTTGCCCTTGCTGGCATTATTCACAGCATTTCCGTACGCTTCGCCAAAAGGATCTTAAAACGCAAAAATGTCCCTATTCTCAGTTCGATCATCGAAAACAGCGTCTTACGAAAATTAACGGCCATCATACCTCCGCTTATCATTTCAGCTTTATTGCCCTTCGCTTTCAACAGTAAATCGGAGTGGTACACTATAAGTGAAAAAATCACCTGGATTTATTTTTTCGTCGCTTTGATTTTTTCTGTCAATGCCATATTGAGGACGGTAGGTGATACTCTGAAAAATAAGCAGGAGTTACAGAACCGTCCGATGAAAGGTTTTATCCAGATTTTTCAAGTAATTTTCTCCTGCCTTATCGTTATCGTCATTATTTCTATTCTGATAAATAAATCTCCGTTCAACCTTATTACGGGGTTGGGTGCTTTTGCCGCCGTATTGATGCTGGTATTCAAAGACACTATTCTGGGTTTTGTCGCAGGGGTGCTGATTTCTGAAAACGACGTCGTGCGTATCGGCGACTGGATAGAGGTGCCGCAAAGCAATATAAACGGTATTGTGGTCGATATCAGCCTGAATTTCGTCAAGGTACAGAATTTCGATAATACGTTTGTTACTATACCACCTTATTCACTGGTTTCCGGCTCATTCACGAACTGGCGGGGGATGAGCGATTCGGGTGGGCGACGCATTATGCGCGAATATGTATTAAAGCTCGATTATATCAAGCCTTGTAGTCCCGAATTTTTAGAGAAGATGAAGGCTTTCGACGAGGAACTGGCTCAATTTATCACCGAGAAGCAGCAGCAGGCGGCTGAAGGGAAGGTCGCCAATACGGAGAATCCGGCAGGCTTAACGAACGGTACCATAGAGACGAATGCGGGATTGTTGCGGGCTTATATGAATATGTACCTTAAGCGTCATCCTTTTATCAGCAAAGATTTGCTTCTAATGGTGCGTACGCTGGCCCCTACAGCAAACGGGCTTCCACTACAGATTTATTGCTTTTCCACGAACAAGAACTGGCCAAGCTACGAATCTATCCAGGCAGATATTATGGAGCATTTCGTTTCAATATTACCGGCATTCGAACTATATCCGTTCCAGAGTTCCAGTGCCCGCGACACGATCATCAGCAGTTTGATAGAATCCGGAAAAATCGATTTGTCCATAATCGACGGCATGCCCTGGCATAGTGTTCTGCTTAAAGAAAATAAAGATTCAACAAGTACACCCCTGCAAGATGCGACGCCAACGTCTCAATCAATGCCGGCCCAATAAATATTTAAAGGCTATACACTGCAAAAGTATAGCCTTTATTGCTTGCCCGGGACCTGCAAAGGAATTCCGATTTTAACTTACATTGCTTGTCTAAGTCTGTTTTATATGTTTTAATATATTATAAAAATATACTCCTGCTACCGAATCTCAATTGAATGCCCCAGAGGAAATTAGCTAAATATTTTCAGTAAATTCTTGTTATCCCAGTTCATCTTATTTTGTTTTTATCGTAAATTATTTTAATTTTTCGCGAAAAACTCACAATTATTTATAAAATAAGACAGAAAAACTCTATAGATACACATTATTATTAACTTAATTATCAAATGATTATGAAGACAAAACTTTTACCGGTATTATTATTATTTATGATTCCGTTATTATCATTTGCACAAGATGATAATAACAGCAAAAAAGAGAAATATGCGGTAATAACCAATGGATTCTGGGATAACTGGTTTATCTCAGCCGGAGCAGGAGCCCAAGTATATTTAGGTGACAGCGACGGTGAAAAATCGGGAACTTTCGGGAAACGTATAGCTCCGGCTATCGATATTGCCATCGGAAAATGGTTCACTCCGGGATTAGGATTGCGTTTAACCTACAGCGGATTACAAGGAAGAGGGTTCGGATACAAAGGTTTCGAAGAACATCTTACAAATCCGTATGAAAACAGCAGCTTATACCGTCAAAAATGGAATATGATGAATCTGCACGGTGATATAATGTTCAATCTTACCAATATGTTCTGCGGTTATAAAGAGAACCGTGTTTATTCAGCCATTCCTTACATCGGTTTCGGATGGTTGCGTTCTTATCAAGCACCAAAAACAAATAATTTGTCCGGAAATATCGGTTTAATCAATACTTTCCGTGTATCAAAGGCATTGGATATAAACTTAGAGGCTCGTGCATGTATAACAAAGGATAATTTCGATACAAAAATCGGAGGCATCAGAGCTGATGCTATAACAGGTATCACTGCTGGAATTACATACCGATTCAAACAACGTAATTTCAAAAAGGCTTCATGTGCACAAAAAGTTGCCGCTTCATACGAAAATCAGGCCAACGAACTGGATAGATTACAGCAACAACTTAAACAACAACAGGCCTACAATAAACAGCTTGAAAACGAACTGGCTAAAGAAAGAAATAAAAAGCCGGAAGTAAAAGTTGAAAAAGAAGTTTCGATATCACCAAGAACAATTTTCTTCAATATCAATCAGGCTACGGTTTCAAACAAAGAGAAAATAAACCTCAAATATCTGGCAGAACAGATCAAAGAGAATCCGAAAAAAACATTTACGATCGAAGGTTATGCCGACAGTGCAACGGGTAGCGCGGCATTTAACAAAAAAGTCAGCGAAAAACGTGCACAAAACGTATACGATGTATTAGTAAAAGATTATAATGTAAATCCTCAACAGTTAAAGATAGAGGCTAAGGGCGGTACTTCCAATATGTTCGGCAGTAATGCTCTCAACCGCGTTGTAATCGTAAAGTAATAACTTTTAACCGACTGTAAAAATAAAGGGTTGTTTTGCAACCCTTTATTTTTTTATATTCAGTTTTTCTGCCGCTTCCGGAATATATAGATCGATTCTAAACGATAATCAGAGGCTTTCGCAACATAATAAAAGAAGCCTGAACTGTTATGATTTTTCAGTAAATCTACCAGTCTTTATTCTTCATTTCCACTTTCTTAAAGAAAATAAAGATTCAATACTTCTCCAAAAGACATTTCACACACCCTTGCAGGGTGTGACAAGCAAGGGGATTATACGGCGCGTGCCGCAAGTGGAGTTTCAATTCACACACCCTTGCAGGGTGTGACACCGTAAATATTATCCTCTTTTTCGTTTATTTTTGGGGTTTCAATTCACACACCCTTGCAGGGTGTGACCAAATCACATTCGACATAGATACCCAATGCGAAGGTTTCAATTCACACACCCTTGCAGGGTGTGACAACAACAACAAATAACTCTTTATAAATTACAATATGTTTCAATTCACACACCCTTGCAGGGTGTGACTGCATATACTTCAATATACTTATTTATAACACATTAGAAGGTGTATTTCGCGAAGGTAATTATTTTTTATTTTATTCACACTTTTTCCGACCTTAAAATGAGCTAAATAATTGATTATAAAGGAGTGCGAAAGTAGCGGGTTTTCAGAATCACTTCATGTTCGCAGTTTTCAAAGGATTAAACTGAATGTAACTATATTATTCCGGTCTATCAATATCCGGATAAAGATTTAATCTTTTTTCCCTGCTTTTTTGTAGCGATCCCAACGGTCGAAGATGTTGCGGACGTAGTTGTATGTTTCGTTTCCCCTGAGATAACCATTTTTCGTAACGGAGTCGTTGTAATATTCGGGCAGACTTTTGAGCCGGATATATTCTTCAACATTATCGTCCCATACTTTAGGGTCTTTACCGTATTTTTTAGCAAGTGCCTGTGCGTCTTGCACGTGTCCGATACCTGCATTATAAGAGCCTACTATGAATTTCAAGCGCTGCAGGGGATCAGGTACCGTTGAAAAGGCTTTCCTCAGCATATTCAGATAAGAGGCACCGGTTCGGATACTTCCCTCTGCCGTACGACGCTCTTCTGCCGGAAATTTAAGCTTATCGGCTGTTTGTGGCAATATGCCCATCAATCCTTCGGCTCCTGACCAGGCTACGATATTCGGATTAAAACCTGATTCCTGAAAAGATAGCGCGGCTAACAGCCGCCAATCGATATTTTCTTTTTTTCCATAGTGCATAAAGAGACTATCGAAGGGCGATATTTTGCCACCTCCGAGGAGTTCCTGCCCGGAGAAGTTTTCCAGTTCGATGTGCTTGCTCAGTTCGAAATAGCGCTTGTGGATGCTTTTGTATTTCTCATTTTCCTTATTTTCGTCAGACCATTTATTTATCGCCTCGGCAAGATGTTCCTCATCTTTGCGCACAGCCCATGACGAGCGCTGAGGAAAACTGATGGAGAGGCTATAGTTTATATTCTGGAAATAGGTTTTATTCAATTGTGCTACAGAACGGTCGCTGACGGTATAGGGTATAAGTCCGTTAGAGACCATTTCAATCAGGTCTTCCGTACTTACCGTATCTTTCTCTATATCTTTTATAATAATTCCTCCGCCGAGCTCCTGATCGAGGTGTACCAGACGGTCGTATTGTTTGGTATTGTGCTTTACATAAACTTCTTTCCCGAGCAATTCGGTGACATCGCGCAACAGGGTGTCACCTCTGTTCGATCGTTGTATAAGTACCTGCGGGGATACGGATTCCCTGCCGCAGAAGATCACCTCTTTTTTCAATTGATTGGTGATCGGAAGCTGATAGGCAATGAGGTCACCATCACCATTTTCGAGCATTTCAACGAGACGGGAGGCATTTTCTGCAATCCGGACTTCGAGTTTCAGTCCTTTCGAATCGGCAAAGTTCTTTGCCATTTCATATTCATATCCCATCGGTTCACCTTTGTAGAGAAAATAGGTAGAGGAGCTATAGAGGGTAATGATGGTGAGGGTGCTGTCTTCTATCAATTCCAAATCGTCGGCGTGCTGCGCACGGTTACGACATCCGGCTGCAGCGACAACGGACAAAATGAGTAAACATTCCAGAAGAAAAATGTATGTTTGTCTCTTTTTCATCGTATTTTTGCACTCTGTATTTCGCAAATGTAATTATTTATCCGATAGTTTATGATCAAGCACATTGTTTTGTTTCAATTAAAGCCTTTTGCTTCTGCCGACGAAAAAATGGCAAAAATGCAGGAGATCAAGTCAGGGTTAGAAAACCTGAAGGGTATTATCAAAGAGTTAAGATCGATAGAGGTAGGACTGAACTGCAACCCTAACGAGAAATGGGATATCGTACTTGTTACTACATTCGACAATATGGAGGATTTGGATACTTATGCCAATCATCCCGACCATCTTGCCGTAGGGAAAATAATCGGTCCGGTAAAGAACGACCGTGCGTGCGTTGATTTCGTCATTTAAACGGGTTACTGACAGATTTTCAGAATATTATAAAGAAAGTTACCCGTACCCTTTATCTATTATGATAAATATTCTCCATATAATTTAATTATTTTGTATTTTTAAGAAATAGCGAAATATTTAAATTCGCAACAGGACATTTTATACATAGAATATATGAACGACGATTGCGTAATTTATTATAGTAAAATAGTAAAAGAACTATTTAAAGCACAAAAAGAAACGGAAGTCTTACGCATTTTCAACACTAAGAATTTCAATAGTTATATAAACCATCATGATAACTGGAATGGCGGTATTGATTATTATACTATTGAAATTGGAGTTTCGCCAATAGTATATTCCGAACTCAAGAAAAATAATCAAATCGAATTATTGGAGGAATGTATAGCTTCAGCATACAATGATGTAACAAAAGGGGACAAAAGTGTTATAATCGACAACATTCTAATCGTACCCAAAATAGATATAGAAGACGAGGAGATAATAGAAGAAGGCGAAGATGTTACTTTTTGGAATTTTGGGTATTATCGAATGTTTATTAGTCATTTAACAGCAGATAAAACATCAGCTGCAAATTTGAAAACGGCATTATCTGTTTACGGAATATCTTGTTTTGTTGCACACGAAGATATTGAGCCTACTAAAGAATGGGCGAATGAAATAGAAAAAGCCCTTTTAACGATGAACTGTTTGTGTGCAATTATAACTCCTAAATTCAATGGAAGTTTATGGTGTGATCAAGAAGTTGGATTTGCATTGGGACACAAAGTGTTAGTTATTCCTATTCGAAAAGGAACTGATCCATACGGATTAATGGGGAAATATCAAGGTATTCAATCTAAAAATAAAACAGCTAATCAATTAGCAAAAGAAATTTTTGAAATACTTTGTAAAAACAGTCATTCAAAAAAAACTTACACAAAAATTTTAGGAAATTTATTCTTAAATTCCAAAAGTTCCAGTGAGGCTAATAAATGGATTGATGTTATCAATTCAATTGACATAATAGATAAAGATGTTACTGAATTTATCAACATCCATTATTTAGACAATAACAATCTAAATGACAAAAAAATAATCGAAAAGGCAAATAAACTATTTACAAAATATACATTGACACCTATCAGCAATAAACTATTCATAAAAGAAGAGATTGTGACAGATGATTTACCTTTTTAATCAAACAGTAGTAGAAATACAGAAATACTTATTATCATTGTAGATTCAATCTTTAAGCAAAACAAGGACATATCAGTTATAATAATCAAGAGCGCCGACTTTTATTGGAGTAATTATCGACTGATCTTTTACATGCTCACATAGGTGGTAAAAGAGGGAGGCAGGGCAATAAAAAATACCGGCCAAGGGAGTAAGCGGACTATATCTGCCCAATCAATCACAGCTGTTATATTCCATACTATACATGTCGAACCCTTCCGCCCAATAGTCTTTTTTAATTTCATTCAGTTCAAAACCTTGCTTTTTATAAAATTTATAGGCTAATTGTGAGGTTCTAACGGTTATCTTTTGAACAGTAGCTATCGATACAAGTTTCTTTATTCTATGTTCAAGTAATTGTGTTCCTAATGATTTTCCCTGGTATCGGGGGTGTATGATGTCCCAACTAATTTTTCCTACCGTCTTATTCTCTGCAAAATTTATTCCACCACAACCAATAATTTTCCCATTCAAAAGCAAGACGTAATAAAGCTCTCTTTTGCTTTCTAAGTACTCATTTAATTCGGTTTCTTCATCGGGAGCAAAGTATTCGGGGGTATTCAGCCTGAGCAAACCGATTACGGCACTTTTATCGGCCGGTTCGTATTCCCTAATTGTAACCAACTCGTTCATTTTTCTACCAAGAGAGTATATGCTATTAACGTGAAAAGTGAAGCGGCATGGCTGTGCGCACTTTGTTTATTTCTCCCTCATTATAAGCGAGGGTACCATTTATAAAGGTCTTTAATACCCGATTTCTGAATGTCGTTCCTTCAAAAGGGGACCATCCGCATTTATAAAGGATGTTTTCGGGCTGGACGGTCCACGGGTCTTCGGGACGTACTATTACAAGATCGGCATAATAGCCTTCGCGTATATATCCTCGGTCGGGTATTCCGAAGAGTCCGGCGGGTGCATGCGCCATTTTTTCGACGACCATTTCTTTAGTAAAGATGCCTTGTTCGGCCAGTTCGAGCATGGCAACCAAAGAGTGTTGCACCAACGGGCCGCCGGATGCTGCTTTCAGGCATGAGCCTTCTTTCTCAGAGAGCAGATGGGGGGCATGATCGGTTGCGGCAATGTCGATGTATCCTTCACGCAAACCTTCGCGCAATGCGTTCCGGTCGTATATGGTTTTAATGGAGGGATTCCATTTTATCCTGTTCCCGTACCGATCGTAGTCCTGATCGGAGAACCAAAGGTGGTGTACGCAGACTTCGCCGGTAATCATCTTGGCATTAAGGGGTTTATTTTCGAGAAGTTCGATTTCGCGCGCAGTGGAGAGATGCAGAAGGTGCAGGCGGGTATCGAAGCGCTTCGCCATTTCCACGGCTTCGAGGGAAGAGAGGTAACAGGCTTCTTCACTCCGTATCAGAGGATGGTAATGAATATCCAAATCGTCTCCGTAAAGAGATTTATAACGTGCTATATTGGCCTGAATAATACTTTCTTTCTCACTGTGTACGGCTATCAGTTTCTTTACCTGGGAAAATATGCGTTCGAGGGTTTCCTTGTTATCGACGAGCATATTTCCGGTAGAGGAGCCCATAAATATTTTTACTCCGGGAACGAACGATGAGTTTGCCTGCTTTACTTCTTCGAGGTTGTCGTTGGTTGCCCCCATAAAGAATGCATAATTTGCATACGAGACCTGCGATGCCCGTTCATATTTCGCCAACAGATCGGTAATGGTGGTGGTCTGGGGTTTCGTATTGGGCATATCCATAAACGAGGTTACGCCTCCTGCTATCGCCGCTTTTGATTCGGTTTCGATATCGCCTTTATAGGTGAGTCCGGGATCACGAAAGTGTACCTGATCGTCGATTACGCCGGGAAGGAGGTAACAACCGTAAGCATCTATACGTTCCGCATCTTCAGGGGCTTTAAACGGTATTTCGCGGGGAACGACTTTTGCTATACGGTTTCCTTCGGTGAGTACCGAAGCGAAAAAGGTTTTTCCTTCATTTATCACACGGGCGCCTTCGATCCAGTATCGTTTCATAATGCATTCTGCTTTATTTATAGAATATTAGGTTACGCCTCAACAATCTTTGAGAATAAGTTCTCACGATTGTAGGGAGCTTTTACTCTATTTTCCAAAAAACAAAGATAGGGAAATTCCCTGCGAAAACGGTTGCTTCGCTTACTGTTTTCTTTTATAGGAGCGGAAAAGGCTTCTCCATTTCAGCTGCACTACTCCGAAGAGGGCTTCGCCGAATATGCCTGAGTTCATTTTGGATACGCCTTGTTCGCGGTTGATGAATATAATGGGGACTTCCTTTAGCCTGAAACCATATTTATAGGCGGTAAATTTCATCTCTATCTGAAAGGCGTAACCGACGAAATGAATGGATTCAATGCCTATTGTTTCGAGTACTTCGCGACGGTAACATACGAATCCTGCCGTTGTGTCAGCAATGTTCATTCCTGTAATGAAACGGACGTATTTGGATGCAAAATAGGACATGAGTACCCGCCCCATAGGCCAGTTTACGACGTTTACACCGCTTTTGTAACGCGAGCCTATCGCCACGTCGGCACCTTCTGTGGCACAGGCATTATAGAGACGGGGAAGGTCTTTGGGGTTATGCGAAAAATCGGCATCCATTTCAATGACATACCGGTAATCTCTTTCCAATGCCCATTCGAACCCGGCGATATAGGCACGACCGAGCCCCGATTTTTGCTGCCTTTCCATTAGATAGAGCATATCGGGAAATTCCTGTTGCAGGTTTTTCACAATGGCTCCGGTACCATCGGGCGAACCATCATCGACCACCAGTATATGAAACTGTTTGGGCAAAGAGAATACGGCCCGGATAATCGCTTCGATATTCTCCTTCTCATTGTAAGTGGGTATTATGACGAGGGTGTCAGATTGCATATACTTATGCTGTATTGTACTCTATGGGCCCAAATGTAGTTAAAATCCAGAATAATTTAAAACGGAGGCTCCTTTTTCGCACTTGCTTCCGTTTTAAAAATTCACAAAAGGAGGCTAAGGGTATCTATAACAGTTTCCCGCTAACCGGAAAAAGGGTATATTTGCAAAAAAATTAAGATTGGAGCTTCCAGAATTGTACAAGAAACTCTTTTCAGGACATCCGGTAGTAAAGGAACTACTCAAATTAAACACACCGGAAAAGGGTAGTAACATTCAATTAAAGGGCCTGAACGGGTCATCAAAAAGTTTATTATTATCCGCTTTTTTTCAGGAAAGCGGGCGCTTTTTGTTGTGTTTGTCGAACGATGCCGAGGATGCCGGATACCTATACCATGATTTTTGTCAGATTCTCGGCGAGGAGAATGTATTCTTTTTCCCTTCGGCATATCGGCGGGCCATTAAATACGGACAGAAAGACGCTGCGCAGGAAATTGCCCGCACAGAAGTTCTCTGCCACCTGGAAGCAAGCGATTCACCTGTCCTTATCGTTACCTATCCCGACGCTTTATCCGAAAAGGTGGCATCGAAGGAGGCGCTGCAGGCTCGCAACCTGACTGTCAGCAAAAACGAACGTATCGACAGTTATGCGGTTGCGGAAATATTAGATGGCCTCGGTTTCGAGGAGGTGGAATATGTCTATGAGCCGGGGCAGTATGCGTTGCGGGGCAGTATTTTAGATGTGTATTCTTTTTCAAACGAATATCCTTACCGTATCGATTTCTTTGGCGACGAGATAGAGTCTATCCGGAGTTTCGAGGTGGAGACACAACTTTCGCGGGAGCAGCTGGAATCGGTACAGATTGTCGCGGCTATCGACCAATCGGAAGGCGACTCTCTTTCTTTGCTGGATTATCTGCCGGATGAAACAATTATCCCGATATGGGACCCTGTGTGGTGCGGAGAGCGTTTCCATGCGGTTTACAACGATCATGCGGCACAGTTCCACCAGGACGAAACGCCTACGCAGGAAGAGATACAAAGATTGTTAGTAAAGCCGGAGCAGCTATTGAAATCTATCCGGAAACGGCCGCTTTTGCTTATGGGTAGCCGGGGCAATGAAAGCGTGACTGCTACCGTAGAGGCAAACACTACAGCTCAACCGCTTTGCCATAAGAATTTCGACCTTATCAGCCAGCAGTTCGGGGAATATCTCGCCAAGGGTTATGAGCTTTTTATTTTAAGCGATACGGTGAAACAGACCGAACGGATCAAAACGATATTCGAAGACCGGGGAGACAAACTTCCGTTCATACCCGTACTGAAAACCTTACACGAGGGGTTTGCAGACAATATGCTGAAGGCCTGTTTTTTCACCGATCACCAGATTTTCGACCGATTCCATAAATACAACCTCAAAAGCGACAAGGCTCGTTCGGGCAAGATTTCTCTTTCACTGAAAGAGCTGAACCAGTTCTCCATAGGCGACTATGTCGTTCACATCGACCACGGTGTCGGGAAGTTCGGAGGTTTGCTCCGTACGGAGGTGAACGGTTCTATGCAGGAGGTTATCAAGCTTCTTTACCAGAACGACGATGTTATATTGGTGAGCATCCATTCGCTGCATAAATTATCCAAATACAAAGGTAAGGAGGGCGAGCCGCCACGTATCAGCAAATTGGGTAGCGGTGCATGGGAACGGATGAAGGAGAAGACGAAAAAGCGTGTGAAGGATATTGCGCGCGACCTGATTCTGCTTTATTCGAAACGACGCCAGGAGAAGGGTTTTGCATTTTCTCCGGACAGCTATCTGCAACAGGAGTTGGAGGCTTCGTTCCTTTATGAAGATACGCCCGACCAGCTGAAGAGTTGTATGGATGTAAAGAGCGATATGGAACGGGAGATTCCGATGGACCGCCTTATTTGCGGGGATGTAGGTTTCGGGAAGACCGAGATTGCCATCCGCGCCGCGTTCAAGGCCGTTACGGACAGCAAACAGGTGGCTGTTCTGGTGCCTACTACGGTGCTGGCTTACCAGCATTTTCAGACCTTCACTTCGCGGCTGAAAGATTTTCCGTGTAAAATCGATTATCTGAGCCGTGCCCGTACGGGCAAAGAGACAAAGGAGATTCTGAAGTCACTGGCTGAGGGAAAGATCGATATACTGATCGGGACACACCGTCTGGTGGGAAATGACGTTCATTTCAAAGACTTAGGGCTTCTGATTATCGACGAGGAACAGAAATTCGGTGTCTCGACAAAGGAGAAGCTGAAACGGCTAAAAGTAAATGTGGATACGCTGACGCTTTCGGCAACTCCTATTCCGAGAACTTTGCAGTTTTCACTGATGGGTGCCCGCGACTTTTCCACTATCACTACTCCCCCACCCAACCGCTATCCTATCCAGACAGAGGTACACCGTTTCGGGGAGGAGATTATACGGGAGGCTATCCAATTCGAAATGAGCCGTAACGGCCAGCTGTTTTTTATCAATAACCGTATCCAGAATATTTATGAGCTGGAGGCTTTTGTGAAACGCACGGTTCCGGAGGCCCGTGTTGCGGTAGGACACGGACAGATGGCTCCGGAGGTTCTGGAACAGCTTATCATCGATTTTTCCAATTACGAATATGACGTGTTGATCGCTACTTCGATCGTGGAATCGGGCATCGATATTCCGAATGTGAATACGATTATCATACAAAATGCCCAGCAGTTCGGATTGAGCGATTTACACCAGTTGCGCGGACGCGTAGGGCGTAGTAACCGGAAGGCGTTCTGTTACCTGCTTACTCCACCGTTAAACCTGCTTACCCCCGAGGCTCGCCGGCGCTTACAGGCTATAGAGAATTTCTCGGATTTAGGAAGTGGGATTCATATCGCTATGCAGGATCTCGATATACGCGGAGCGGGGAATTTGTTAGGTGCGGAACAGAGCGGTTTTATTGCTGACTTAGGTTACGAGGCTTATCAACGGATATTGGAGGAGGCTGTTCTGGAACTGAAGGAGGAGGAGTTTGCTTCGTTGTTCGAGAATAGCCCGGAGGACGAGGAGAACCGTACTTTCGTGCATGAGACACAGATCGAAAGCGATCTGGAACTGCTGTTTCCGCCTACTTATATTCCGAACGACTCGGAGCGTATCGGACTTTACCGCGAACTGGACAAGATAGAGACGGATGCCCAGCTGAAACCTTTCGTTGCCCAGTTAAAAGACCGTTTCGGCAAGATTCCGCCACAAGGACAGGAGCTTATCCGAGTGGTAGAGCTGAAACGCCGCGGTAAAAAATTAGGAATCGAGAGGTTGCTTCTGAAAAACGGCAATCTTTCCATCCATACCGTATCGAATGAGAATTCGCCTTATTATCAGTCGAAGAGTTTCGATCGTTTACTGACTTTTGTGGGTTCGCATCCGCAGGAGTGTAAAGTGAAAGAGACGAAAGGGAAACTGATGATTACGGTGCGTAATATAAAATCGGTGGAGGCGGCAATCGATTTGTTGAAATCGATTTAAAAGAAGGCGGCATCCGGGCGCTCAAAGATGGTATCCGATCTTTATATTTCAGGGATAAGGATACTAAAAAGAGATGTGA
>JAQXIO010000054.1 GCA_029007825.1 Bacteroidales bacterium
GTGATCCGAAAACAAATCTTCGTAGCAATACAGCTATGTGGGATTTCTGGAGCTTGAGTCCCGAAACATTACATCAGGTAATGATTCTTATGAGTGATAGGGGAATTCCGGCAAGCCTGCGCCAAATGCATGGGTTTGGAAGCCACACGTTCAGTTTTATCAATGATAAAAATGAACGTCACTGGGTAAAATTTCATTTCAAGACCCTACAGGGTATTGCGAACCTGACAAACGAGGAAGCAGAAAAAATTGTCGGGGTCGACAGGGAAGCTTCGCAACGCGACCTTTTCGAACATATTGAAGCAAAAGATTTTCCGCGTTGGAAAATGTATGTACAGATCATGCCGGAAGCCGAAGCTAAAACATATCGTTTCAATCCTTTCGATCTTACAAAGGTATGGAGTCAGAAAGATTATCCACTCATAGAGGTAGGGATCATGGAACTCAATCGTAACCCTGAAAACTATTATGCCGAAGTAGAACAGGCTGCATTCGATCCGTCACATATAGTGCCCGGCATAGGATTTTCTCCCGACAAAATGTTACAGGGACGCCTCTTTGCATATTCCGACGCACAACGCTATCGTTTGGGTGTGAATGCAGGAAGTCTGCCCGTTAATGCCCCTAAATGCCCGATGCACAATTACCATAGAGACGGAATGATGCGTTTCGACGGAAACGGCGGAGGCAACGTAAATTACGAACCGAACAGTTTCGGTGGACCGGTTGATAACAGAATATACATCGAACCCCCACTGCCACTGGAAGGGGACGCATACAACTATGATAACCGCGTAGATAAAGATTATTATACACAGCCAGGAGACCTTTACCGCCTTGTTCCCCATGAAGAGCAAATACGTATAGTTTCAAACGTAGCTGAAGCAATGAACGGGGTTCCCGAGAATATCCGTATCCGTGCAATTGCCCGGTTCTATCAGGCAGATAAGCGTTGTGGTGAAGACATTGCAAAAAACTTAGGAATAGACATCAACAAAGTGCTGGAAGAAGTAAAACGTCAACAAGCGGAATAAAACCAATATTCTTAAAAGTAAAAGGGAAGGTAGCTTAGCCTTCCCTTTTTTAATAACAAACAAAAATTTCAGTGAATCGAGGCCTTTTTATTTCCCCCTTTCCAGTAAGATATTTCTTCTCCTAATATCTCCATTCCACCTCATTTCATCCGCTCTGCAATTCCGCAGTAAGAATATTACCAGAATTTATTTAATACACACAGCTTTCAGAATAATTTCTTTCCGTGACATCTATCTCTTTATAACAAAAAAGACCATCCCGACAAGGACAGCCTTTTCCACTTTATACTATAAACTTAATCAACTTCGATTACCAGATATTTGCCAATACTCCAGAAAGCATTGATATCTGTAATTTTTAATGTAAGCTTGCCCTCGTCATCTTTTATAAACTCATAAGACGATGCGGGCTGCGGGGTTAACACTTTCGCTTTTTTAGCAAAGAGAGGAATCTTTTTCAGTTCACGAATATCGATTTCCATGAAATAATTCTTGTTGAACCCGTCAGGCAAAACCTTGCGTCCGGAAAGAATTTTCTGATCCTTCAACTCTCTTGTAGTGCCAAAGCAATAATACCCCTTATTCAACTCTTTATCCTGGATATTGATAACCTTCTTCTGCGTTGATGTCTCTTCGGCCAGAGTTGCGACGTCCTGTGACAGCGAAACTACCGCCTCATCCAAAGCCTCTATCGCAATATTACGTTTTGCAAGCTGGTTCTGAAGTTCCGAAATCATAGTAACCTTATCATCCAGCTCCATAGAAAGACGATCGATGGTTTTCTGCAACTGAGAAGATTTAATCTTACCGTTCTGCAACTGACTCTTCAGTTTTTCAATCTGCTCTTTATTCTTAGCCAGAACTTCCGATAAAAGGTGCATATCATCTGTTATCTTCTCACGTGAGGATTTACTCAACTCCCCGCCTTTTGCCACCTCAACACTTACATAATTCTCTGCACTTCTCAAAGAAGAAAAATTTTCTTCCACCTCATTTATCAGGGTCAGATAATCCTCCAATTCGGCTGTTGTTTTAGCATTTTCCAGACGAAGAGAATCATTTTCCATTTTCAATGCCTTATAGTCCGTAGAACCTTTACCGCAAGACACCAGTAAAAGCAGGCTAAACAAAAAATAAATGATCTGTCTCATAATACTCAATATTAATAGTTATTACTTTTTAGCACCTTCTATAACAACAACAATTTCGCCCCGCGGTTCGTTCACGGTAAAGTGCGAAATCAGATCTTGCAAAGGAGCCTGAATATTTTCTTCATGTAATTTGGATATTTCACGGGCCACCGCACCGATACGCTCCGGACCGAAAATTTCAGCAAATTGAATCAATGTCTTTACCAAACGGTAAGGCGACTCATAAAAAACCACCGTCCGGGTCTCCGAAGCCAACTCTTTAAGACGTGTCTGGCGACCTTTCTTCTGTGGAAGAAAACCCTCAAAGCAAAAACGGTCGCACGGCAATCCTGAACTAACGAGTGCCGGGACAAAAGCCGTCGCACCCGGCAAAGTTTCCACTGTTATCCCAGCCTTTAAAGCCTCCCGGACAATAAGAAAACCCGGATCCGATATTCCCGGAGTGCCGGCATCCGAAACCAGCGCGATCGTCTCCCCGCCTTTTATACGCTCAACAACTTGTCTTACCTGACTATGTTCGTTAAACTTATGATGAGACTGTAAACGATTTGTTATTTCAAAATGCTTTAGCAAAAAGCCCGTAGTACGCGTATCCTCAGCCAAAATTAGGTCTACTTCCTTTAATATACGGAGAGCTCTCAACGTTATATCCTCAAGATTCCCTACAGGAGTCGGGACAATATACAGCTTACCCATAAGAATATTATTTAACGTAAAAAACGCCGCTCAATAAGCGTACAAAACTCTTTCACCACCTCATCATCTTCTTTCCAGTGCATATCTGTAAAAAGAAACTGAAGCGCTTCACTATAAGAAGACATCGAATTCAATGCATCCAGCATTCGATTAAAAGCTTCGGCATTTCCGTTAAAAAGCTCTCGCTGAAAACGGAAACGATCATTCAATGACAACAGCTTACGAACATCTTCCGATGAGGCAACCTCAGCCACTATATGGACTGACGGCTTTACAATCTCCTGTACCGTTTCTGAAACCGATTCTGAAACAATCGGCGCAGATGGCACCGAAACTTTCTCGACGGGAACCTCGCTTTTTATTTCCGTTTCTATGGTTACACAAGTAGTATTCCCGGCTTTTTCGTTTTCCATATTCCCTTCCGGCTCTTTCTCCACCGGACGTCTCAGCTCGGAAAGTCTGCTCTGACGCTCCTCCATATCCCGGCGCAATCGTTCTATTTGCTCGGATTCAAGCCGAATAAGAGATTCCTGTACCCGATGTACGGCATCAAAAGCTTCACTGAAGAAATGTACCGACACTAATTTTTCATCTTTAACCGATACTGCCAGATTTCGTAACCTGTCAATTTCGTCTATCAACTCATTCATAAAACTTAAGTTACATAACAGAACAACCTATGTTTCTGCCAAAGATAAATATTTAAAAAACCTCACGCAAACATCTCTTTAGGTAAATTCACGATATAAAGATGCTGTGTTGCACGTGTTATTGCGGTATAAAGCCAACGATAAAAATCGTCACCCAGAAACTCTTTCGTTATAAATCCAATATCAACAAAAACGTTTTCCCATTGCCCTCCTTGAGCCTTATGACAAGTTACTGCGTATGCATATTTTACGGCAAGCGCATTAAAATGCGGATCCTCTTTGATTTTCTTTATTCGCTCGCGTTTGGACGGAATATCCGGATAATCGTCCCACACCGAACGAAACAGTAAATCGGAGACTTCCTTCGGTATGGAAGCCGTCTCAGATATAAGCGTATCCAATAATACCTTTACCTCGAGTTCAAGGTCATAATCCCGAAAACGTACCAACAAATCGGCAAAGCGTAAACCGTATAATTCATAACGGCGCCGAACACGTAACACCTCAACAATTTCACCGTTTGCAATAAAATCGAAATCCTCCGATTGTTCCGACCAAAAATAATTATTCTTTGTGACAATCAGTAAATCTCCCGTACTGATCTCTTCCTCCCTGTACAAAATACGGTTTCGGATTCCCTGATTATACACATTAGCACGTTTATTCGAGCGGGCAATAACGATTGTCTCTTCAAGTCCTGAACCGGAATAACACGATGAAAGCATTTCAATCAGATCATCACCCTCCAAGCTCCGTATATCTGAAAAACCTACGGTATGTAACTTCGGAAAGAGAGACGTTCCGTTTTCTGTAAGGGCTAAACGAAGCATCGTTGCATTAAACAAAATGCCAGAAGATTCCGTTTGACGAACAACCTGACGGAGAGTGCCCTCTTCCAACAAAAGTCCGTATCCCTTTAATATCTCCTCATCCAACGCCGGACTCGAAGGCTGCATTACAGGAGGCAATTGCGCTGTATCCCCCACCAGCATCAACCGACAGTTTTCTCCGGTATAAACGTATTCAATAAGGTCATCGAGCAGCCTTCCGGAACCGAATACCTCGTCTCCTGCTGAACTATTACCGATCATAGATGCCTCGTCCACAATAAACAACGTATCCTTATGAAGATTCTCCATCAACAAAAAACCGGTCATTTCTCCGGTAAAACGCTTTTGCCTGTATATTTTTTTATGTATCGTATAGCTTTTCGTCCCGGCATAAGTAGAGAATACTTTTGCCGCCCGGCCTGTAGGTGCTAATAAAACAACCCGGTAATTGATCTCCTGTAAACTTTTGACCAGAGCACCCAACAAGGATGTTTTACCTGTTCCCGCAAATCCTTTCAGCAGAAAAAGGACATCAGAAGACGGCAAAGACAAAAAAGAAAGAATTTTTGTTATTAAAAAAGATTGGTCTTCAGTCGGAATATGTCCGAAATAATGTAAAATAAGCTCTGATAGAAAATTATTTCTCATTTTTTACAATTAAATCGCGTCCAAAGATAGTGTTTTAAAGATTCTTTTTTTTAAATTTGCCCCACGAATAAAAATAAACAAAATCCACTATGAAAGTTGTTTTTAAGATATTGCTACTTATTTGCATTGGCGTATTAGTTTATGTATGTGTAGAAAGTATCATGGAACCTATCCGGTTTACGGAAGTAAAAGATGCCAGAGATAAAGCTATTATCGCACGTTTGGTAGATATTCGCAAAGCCCAGATCGAATACAAAAACCGTAAGGGAGTACATGCTGCTAACTTTGATGAACTGACCAACTTTCTAAAAAATGAAAATCTTCCATTCATCATTAAAGAAGGAATTCTTACAGACGAGCAGTTGCAAAGCGGTCTGACTGAAAAAGAAGCAGTGAAAAAAGGAATCATAAAACGTGATACATTCTGGGTAAACGCAAAAGATACTCTTTTCGGAAAAACTTACAACGTTGACTCTTTAGGATTCGTTCCCTTCACAAATGGCGCTATGTTCCTGATGGACACGGCTACCATAACCTCAGCATCAGGTTATACAGTAAAAGTATTTGAAGCAAGCGTAGAAGACAGCGTATATCTCTGGGATCAGAATCCTCAGGAAATTGCCAATCTTTACGATGCTGCTAAAAAATTAGATAAATTCCCCGGATTAAAAGTCGGCTCAACTACAGAAATCAATAATTACGCAGGTAACTGGGAATAATTTTGCATGGACTATATCGTCTATAACAATCATAAGGATATCTCCATTCGGTTATTACCGAATGGAGTTTCTTTTTCTGTCCGCGATGAAAAAGGCACTCCCCTTCTGCCCATACAAACGATAGAAAACACAAAACAACCCCAATACGACTCTGTAAAAGAAGCGATTCTCACATCTGGATTATTAGACGAAAATTACACAAATACAGAGATAATCGCCGACACGCATCTTTTCACTTTGATTCCCGAAGAGATTTATGAACCGGATATGCTCCAGCCCTATTATCAAAATACGGTAGGCAAAACAGAAGGAAAGATTTTATATGCCCGGCATATAGAAGAACTTCAGCTCTACAATGCATTTTCTTTAGATGAAAACATTCATGACTTTCTCATTCGTACCTTCATAAATCCGGATGTCACCCACTATGCATCGTCTCTGTTGAAAACGCTGAAAGCCAAATTGCCCGATAAAGACAAAAATATAATGATTGTCCATTATGAAGTACGACTGCTGACGATCGTAACATTCCGGTACGGTACTTTACACTCGGCTAACGCTTACGTATGCGACTCTTTAAACAACGCTCTGTATTTCATACTTTCAGGCTGGAAACAATTTGAGTACGACCAGATCAAAGATCATCTATATATCTTAAAAGGCGGAATATTCCAGGAAGAATTGCTTCGTGAAATATCCGTGTATATAAAAAAAACAACCCTGCTCTTAATTAATACGGAACTATTATGAGAATCGTAGGAGGTAAATACAAAAGACGCCGCTTCGATGTACCTAAAAATTTTGAAGCACGTCCAACAACGGATATGGCAAAAGAAAACCTTTTCAATGTTCTTTCGAACCTAATAGATTTTGAGGGAATCAGGGCTCTCGATTTATTTGCCGGAACAGGGGGGATTAGTTTTGAACTGGTCTCCAGAGGCGCCTCTGATGTCGTCTGCCTCGAGAAAAACACTCTGCACTACAACTTTATAAAAAAAGTAAAAGAGCTTTTAGGAGCCGAAGAACTGCACCCCATAAAAGGAGATGCTTTTAAATATCTGGATGGGAAAATAATCAAACCCTTCGATTTCATTTTTGCCGATCCGCCCTATAATCTTCCCACTCTCGAGGATATTCCTGCAATTATCCTGACAGGAAACCTGCTCTCCAAAGATGGAATATTCGTTATGGAACATTCTGATAAAAATGATTTTTCCGCATTACCTTTTTTCTGGCAAAGACGTACATACGGCTCGGTCAATTTCTC
>JAQXIO010000055.1 GCA_029007825.1 Bacteroidales bacterium
TATAGGTAAATCGGCTTTGCTGCGTCTTATAAATCCGGAGCATAACTATTCTTTAGGGGAAAGGGGTAAGGGGGCTTATTGATTCCGTTTAAATCTTACCCAAAATCCTTGATTTTCGCAATTATTTAAGGCGAAGTATGAGGAAAGTAATTCGCCTTTGAAAATTTATTCATTCAAGAGTCTCAGGTAAAACATAAAACCAGCCACTTCAAAAATATTATTTGATTTTTATTTTTTCTTATGTTTGCACAAACAAAAACTAAACCTATGAAGAAAAAAACAAAGATTCTGTTCGTCTGCCTCGGGAATATCTGCAGATCCCCTGCGGCAGAAGGCATCATGCAAAAATTAGTAAACAAAGAAAATTTAGATAATAACATATCTGTCGATTCAGCGGGCATACTAAATTATCATGAAGGAGAACTTCCCGACCGTCGCATGCGCAACCACGCGGAGAAACGAGGATACAATCTTACTTCCCACTCTCGTCCCGTCCAGATTGCAGACTTTTACCAATTCGACCTGATCATTGCAATGGACGATAGCAATTTTGACAATTTATTGGAAATGGCTCCTGATCTGGAAACAAAACAAAAAGTACATCGTATGGCTGAATACCTGCAACGGTATATGAATGACTATATACCTGATCCATATTACAGCGGAGCCGATGGGTTTGAGTTAGTCCTGGATTTACTGGAAGACGCCTGTTCCGGATTACTGAAAGAAATCAAGACTGCTTCACCTCCGGATAACTGATCCGCGTATGATACATTGTTTTCAGCTTCTCAAAAAACACCTCTTTAATTGTTTCTATATCGCGAAAAGTAACAGGAGCATCTTTCAAAAGCCCATCATTAATATGTGCAGAAACAATCCGTTCTATCAGATTATGCAAACTCTCTTCCGTATACTCTTTTAAGCTTCTTGATGCTGCCTCCACCGAATCGGCAAGAAGCAATACCGCAGTCTCTTTTGTGTTTGGATTCGGCCCTCCATAACTAAATAACGATTCATCTATCACTGCATCTGGATGCTCATTCTTTAACGTATTAAGGAAAAATTTCGTTTTCCCCGTTCCATGATGCATACGTATAAAATCAATAACTGCATTCGGAAGATTTTCCTTTTGAGCAATCTTAACCCCTTCGTTCACATGATTTATAATGATTTGTGCACTTTTTATAGGATCCAATTTATCATGAGGATTTTGTTCGGATTGATTTTCTGTAAAATATTCTGGTTTTGCCAATTTACCGATATCATGATAAAGAGCCCCGGTTCTAGCCAGCTGGGCATTCCCTCCTATTCTCCGAGCAGCCTCCGCCGCTAAAAAAGAAACCTGTAAAGAATGTTGGAATGTACCTGGACAACTTTCCGACAACACTTGCAAAATAGGAGAATTAATATCCGATAACTCGACCAAACTTACATTAGAAACGATATTAAATATCTTTTCCAATACATAAATCAGAACATATACAAAAAGCAGGAATATAAAATTAATTCCGAAATACATATACATTTTCCATGCAACCTTGGATATATCACCCTCTTGATAAAGAACAATTGCCGTATATACAAATGTATAAGTAAAAAGTATAAAAATTGCCGTTTGTATAAGTTGCGACCGTTTCGTCAAATCCTTCAGACTAAATACGGCAATAATACCCGGGATAATCTCCAACAAGATAAACTCCCAAGGAGATGGGGCAATCAAAGAACAGATCAATACCGCTATTACATTTATAAAAAGAGCCGACCGTGTATCATAAAATATACATATTACGATAGGGAGGATAGAAAAAGGTATAATATAAAGATTAAATAACGAAAAGTTTACACATAATTCGACCAGCAAGCAACTAACCGTAAGAGCTGAAACCATAAAAGGTATATAGCTTTTACTATTCCGCGTTTCAGCAGGTGGACTATAAAGATGTATATAGACAAAAAAGCACGAAAGAAGTCCTATAACCAACATCAACTGACCGATAAAAAGAGAAGACTGGCGCTGCGTAGTACCCGCCATACCCTGATATGCAGTCTTTAGCGACCTTAATACATCGTACGTATGTTGATCTACAATAACCCCCCTATCCACAATCCGCTCACCGGCCTGAACCATTCCGGTTGCCAAAGGAACACTTTGAAGCATTTCTTCTTTTATACGCCTGGAAGCAATCGTATCGTAAATTATATTAGCTTCTATATACCTGTCGATATTATATTCTTTCAACAAATCAGGAATAAGACCCGGCGGAGCATTATCAACTATATAACGATATGCCTTAATCGTCGAATAAAGATTGTCGACCATTTTTTCCGAAGCAACATTCTCTTCGTCAATCACCATCACCAAACTATTTGGAGTAGCACTTAATGTATTGTAATCAGAAGGATTAAGAACACCTGTTTTATAAACATCCCGGAGTTTCTTTTCAATATATTTGACGTACTGATTCTGATTTGGCAGATTCGATCTGTTTATGGAAAAATCCTTACGAAACAGTTCGATCTCTTTTTCCCCGACCTGCTCATTATATTTATAATAAGGCTTAAAATTTTTAAGAACGCTATCCCGTTCCGCCGAAATCTGAGCATCTGTTTTATAAATAGGGAAATCGAAAGGAGCCGTCAATAATCCGTATCGCCATGGCTTCCCGATATAAAACTGGTATTTGAATTTTAATTCTCTCGGAAAGAAAAGTATTATCAGCACTGTCGATATTAGAAAATATAAAAGCGCTTTCGTATGTATTCTTTTGAATTTCATTCTCTTCTTAAACGTGAAAAGTTTGGATTCTATGACAAAAGTAACGAATTTATAGAATGAAAAAGTGGGGAAGTGAAAAAAAAGCAATAATTTTGCCATCTGAATAAAGCAATTGTTTATGTCGGACCAAAGAATTCGGGTGCGGTTTGCGCCCAGTCCCACCGGACCTCTTCACATCGGCGGAGTCAGAACCGCTTTATATAATTATCTGTTTGCGAAAAAACATAAAGGAGATTTGATTCTTAGAATTGAAGATACAGACTCACATCGTTTCGTATCCGGAGCCGAATCATACATAATAGAATCTTTCAAATGGTTAGGTATCCAATTCGATGAAGGTGTCGGTATCGGCGGACCTCACGGGCCTTATCGCCAGTCTGAACGTAAAGAAATCTACAAAAAATACGTAGATTATTTGCTTGAAAAAGGAAGAGCCTACATCGCATTCGATACACCAGAAGAACTAGAAAACAAAAGAAGCTCAATTGCTAATTTTCAGTATGACGCCTCCACCAGGAGCCAAATGCGTAACTCACTCACCATTCCAAAAGAAGAATGCGATAAATTAATTGGAAACGGAACACCGTATGTTGTACGGGTAAAAATAGAACCGGGCGAAGAGATCACGGTAAATGATCTTATCAGGGGAAAAGTAGTTATAAATTCTTCCGTACTCGATGACAAAGTTCTTTATAAATCAGCAGATTCGCTTCCGACCTATCATCTGGCGAATATTGTCGATGACCATTTAATGGAAATTACTCACGTTATCCGAGGTGAAGAGTGGCTTCCGTCCGCCCCCTTACATGTATTGCTTTATAGATATCTGGATTGGGAAAATACAATGCCATCCTTTGCACATCTTCCACTTTTACTCAAACCCGAAGGAAACGGGAAACTTAGTAAACGTGACGGAGACCGTCTCGGTTTCCCCGTCTTCCCGCTTGAATGGACCGACCCTAAAAGTGGAGAAACCTCATCCGGATACAGAGAATCAGGATACTTTCCTGAAGCCGTTCTGAATTTCCTTGCTCTTTTAGGATGGAACCCGGGCAACAATCAGGAAATCCTGACAATGAACGAGTTAATTGAACTTTTTTCATTCGAACATTGCAGCAAAAGCGGAGCAAAATTCGATTTTGAGAAAGGAAAATGGTTTAATCATCAGTATCTTCAGAAAAAAACAAATGAAGAAATAACCGATTTATTCATACCTATACTGAAAGAAAAAAATATTTCTGCAGAAAAAGAATACGTAACAAAAGTCGTAGCCCTAATGAAAGAACGCGTCTCTTTCGTTAAAGATTTATGGGAACAGGTCTCCTTCTTCTTTATTGCTCCGACAACTTATGACGAAAAAGCAATCAAAAAACGCTGGAAAGCCGAATCCGGGAAACAATTGTTAGAATTAACTGAGTTTTTGGCAGGGCTCAACGATTTTTCAGCCTCAGCAACCGAAGAACCTATAAAAAAATGGATCGATAAAAAAGGCTATTCTTTGGGAGGTGTAATGAATACCTTCAGATTAGCTTTGGTCGGAGAACTGAAAGGTCCCCATATTTTTGAAATTATGGAAATGCTGGGCAAAGACGAAACGATAGAGAGAACTGAAAAGGCTGTAAAAATACTTACATCCTGCTAAATGTATTCTTTCTTCATCCATATCTACGCTTTAGCCGTCAGAATTGCGGCCTTTCGGATTAAGAAAGCCCGATTAATGCTTCGGGGCCATAAACAAACCTTCCCGTTACTGAAAGAACGTTTGGAAAAGGATACTCCGTACATCTGGGTACATGTTTCCTCATTGGGAGAGTTCGAACAGGGAAGGCCCGTAATGGAAGCTATCAGAGAATCTTATCCGAATGCAAAAATCCTGTTGACCTTTTTTTCTCCTTCAGGTTATGAAGTACGAAAAAATTACCCGGGAGCCGATATAATCTGTTATCTCCCTTTCGATACGGAAAAAAATGCAACACGTTTTGTAGAGTTGGTCAATCCGAAGATTGTTATTTTCATAAAATACGATCTTTGGCCAAATTATTTGAATGCAGTAGCAGCCAGAAACATTCCGGCATATCTCGTTTCTGCAATATTCAGAAAAAGCCAGCTTTTTTTCAAGCCGTATGGCAAATGGTACCGTTCCGTACTAACATGTTTTTCCAGAATATTCGTACAAGATGAAACTTCGGTCGAGTTGCTGAAAAGCATTCAGATCAACCATGTAGAAAAATGCGGAGACACCCGTTTCGACAGGGTTAAAGCCATTTGCAGACAAGCCAAATCCCTACCTTTAGTTGAAGCATTCCTCAATGACGACTCTTTCGTAATTGTAGCGGGAAGCACGTGGCCAGCAGATGAAGATCTGATACTGCCTTATTTCCTGAACAATAAAAATATAAAATTAATTCTGGCCCCACACGAAATACATGAGGAACATCTTAAATTTATTGAAGATCAAATAGGGCCCTCTTCCATACGCTATTCGCAATATACCGGAATAAATAAAGATGAATGCCGGTGCCTGATTATGGATTGTTTCGGACTCCTTTCGTCTGTCTATCGTTATGGAAATATAGCTTACATCGGAGGTGGCTTCGGAGTAGGCATTCACAATATCCTGGAAGCTGCTGTATACGGACTTCCGATTGTATTCGGACCTAATTTTAAAAGATTTAAAGAATCCCGTGATCTTATAGATTTGGAAGGAGCCCGATCTATAAAAGATGCTGCATCTTTTAGCTGTTTGCTGGACGACTGGCAAAAAAACTCTTTCACCCGCGAACAAACGGGAAAAAAAGCCGCAGAATTTGTTCAGAATCAATCAGGAGCAACAGCCTGCATTATGAAAGTGATAACAAACGAAGTAAAACTATGAAAATCCAATTTGTCATAGTATGCACCCTTTCATTTATACTCTTTTCGTCAAATATCCAATCCGAAAATCGTATTGAATATTTTGCCGAAACAGCAGCCAATGTTTCATTTTGCGGTACGAATGCTCCTTATTACCACGTAGCCAATCGCCAAGGATTAGCCTCTATCGAGCCGAATAATGCCTATTTACGGGCAGCCGTTTACAAAAAAATGACTCCCGGAAAACGTTTCGATTACGGAGGGGCTATTGATTTGGTCGGAGCATTAGGGCACTCTTCCCCTTTTATAGTGCAACAAGCTTACGCAGAAGTTCAATACAGATGCCTAGATCTGATGGTAGGCAGTAAAGAATACTGGAGCGAAATGAAGAATCCCCAATTAAGCTCCGGAGGTATGGTGTGGTCAGGAAATGCACGCCCCATACCACAGGTCAGATTGGGCATTTTTGATTTCACGGAATTTCCATGGACAAATGGCTGGTTACAAGTTAAACTAGATATTTCTTTCGGTCGTTTCACTGATGATCGCTATTTAAGGAATGAATTCGGATATAATCCGAACTCATTCCTCACTACAAAAGTCTACTATCATCAGAAAAAATTATTCTTTCGTTCAAAAGAAAGTAAACCTTTCATTGTGACGATTGGTGCCGAAATGGCTGCACAATTCGGAGGCGAGAAACTATATTATTCCAATAATGAATGGCACATAGAAAAGGTACCGGTAAAAGCTTCTAGCTTCTGGAATGTCCTCATCCCCGGAAAAGGAGATGAAACAAGTTCTATGGGAGACCAAGCCTATTTTTACGGAAATCATCTAGGCTCATGGAATGCTATTTTCGAATACAAGTTCAAAAATAAATCTCGGTTAAAAGGTTACTTTGAGTGGTACTTCGACGATGCATCGGGTATGGGAAAGCTTAATGGATGGGATGGATTATGGGGAATAGAATATAATACTAATAAAAAAGATTTTGTTTCTAACATCGTATTTGAATATTTGCAAACAACCAATCAAAGCGGACCGATCCACTGGAGCCCGGATGATTTCCCTAACTCATCTATAAGAGATGCCCATGCTACAGGTGCAGACGATTATTATAATAATTTCTTTTATGCCGGATGGACTCATTGGGGTATGACAATGGGTACGCCTTTACTCCGTTCTCCAGCCTACAATAGGGACGGTTATCTGCGTTTTACAAATAACCGTGTACAAGCGTTTCATTTAGGTATCTCCGGCTATTTTTTACAAGAATGGGATTACCGCATACTCGCTTCTTACCGTAGAAGCTGGGGAACGCCTTTTATTCCTATACCCAAAGTTCTATATTCGACATCTGCTATGCTTGAAATAACTTATACACCTCTTAAACTAAAAGGATGGTCCTTTCTGGCTTCTTGCGCTTTTGATATAGGCACCCTTTACGACAGTAACAGCGGATTTGCCTTACGTATAAGAAAAACAGGTTCAATACTTACTTATTGATTCTATGAAACGAATTGCTTTTATTTCCATTTTTTTCTGTCTGTTATTTTCCTGTTCGCAAAATGACGGATATATAGGCCCTATTTTTGGAAAATGGCAACTGCAAAAAATAGAAACAAACGGCTCTGTCATCACCTATGATAGCATTTTCTATAATTTCCAAAACAGCATTGTCAATTTACAACGTATTCTTCCTTATCATAGTACAAACAATGCTTTTGGCTTTTTCATACATACTGACGACTCTCTAACCCTTGAAATCAGAGACCGTTCAATTTCTTATGTAGAGCAATATCAACTTCCCGACACCTTAGTCAGATTCAGAGTATTGAAATTATCACAACAGAAAATGATTCTTTTGCTGAACGATAAAGAAGAATACTCTTTCCGCAAATTCTAATCTTTTCTATTTATTGTTGTTTGCTATACATATACCGATAGGCTAAACAACTCATAACAACACACAAAGCCAGTACATAGCTAAAGGAAACACGCAAGGAATAGTGCTCTGCAATAAAACCTATAATAGCCGGGCCAAAAAAGAACCCTGTCCCACTGATTGTATTCACCGTAGCCAAACCTAAACCGGGACTTTCCGGAGTCGCTTTCCCTGCTAAGCTATATATGACAGGAACCACATTCGAAAGTCCCAAACCACTTACAAACAATCCTATAATTGTTGTTGCTGCACCTGAAGTAGAAATCATAATCGCCAATCCCACAGACGTAATAAGACAAGAATAAAAAAGAGTCTGCTCATCACGGAAGGTGCTTCTCACCCGATCACCAAAGAATCTTCCTACTGAAAGAAAAATCGCATATATAGTTAATCCGATTGGAGCATAAACAAATGACAATTGTACAATATTATTCATATATACAGTACTCCAGTCCGAGATACTACCTTCGATAATACGGCCACAAAAAGCGATTAAGGCAATCAATAATAAAATTCCTTTCGGTAAAAGTAGACCTCTCTTTCTTTTTTCCACCGTTTTTTTCGGTGTTTCCTGCAGAAAATAACTACGACTAAAATAAAAAATAACAACTGTTATCAATGAAATTATGCTTAAGTGCAATAGTAACGATGCGTGAAAAAGAAGAAAAAGAATGCTCAAAAGAGAGCCGCATGCCATCCCTATATAAAAGAAGGCATGGAATAATGAAATAATAGGTCGCTTATATGATCGTTCAAGCAGTAAACCGTTTGTATTAATAGCAACATCCATACCTCCCATCGCTACACCGAAAAGAATACACAAAGCATACAAAAAATACATGTTCGGCATAAGAGCAAAAAGAGGAAGCAAACCTATATGCAAATAACCGACTACGGATATCTTTTTCGATCCGTATTTACTGAGGAGATAACCGCACAAAGGCATACAAAGCAAACTGCCTACCGACATCGAAAACGGAACAAAACTAAGTTGTGCATCCGATAACTGATATTTTTCAATTAATGCGGGAAAGCGGGAAAGAAGCGTAGAAAAAATAAATCCGATAGTAAAATATTCGGCTGTAATTGCAATACGGGCCTTTTTTTTAACAGTTATATCCATAACACCGATTTTTCGCCGGCAAAGGTCGTAAAGTAATTTTATTTAAACAAACATATCATCACTTCATTCAGGGCCATACCTCCGACTTTAAAATACAGGAATTTTCTTTCTCCTGAAAAGTTCGTATTTTTGTACTCCTTTTTCCGTTCAGCTATGAGGTATTCATTTCTTATTCTATTTCTTATTCTATTTCTTATTTTAATAACCTTCACACTCTCTGCGGAAGTAACAATTCCTATAGTCAAATCCGATTCTGCATATAAAAACATACTTCGTGTAAGCGGCTACGGGCAAGTCGACTATTACTACTCTGACCAAAGTTCACCAAACAATGCCTTCGAACTTAGACGCGCAATAGGAATCGTAAAGGGAGACCTTCCTTACGGTTTCAGTTATAAATTGACATACGCATTTGCCGCAACAGCGCGCATGCTCGACTTATACCTGCAATGGGCCCTTTGGCCTGAGTTCTCCGTTCGTCTCGGTGAGACCAAAGTTCCATTAACATTAGAAAACCAGATATTCCCCTCTACCCTCGAAACCATCTTCTATCCTACCGTATGTCAGTCACTCGTTGCATTGGGAAGTGCCGACGTAATCGGTTCAAACGGTGGCCGTGACATCGGAATCCTGAGCTATGGAGAACTAATCCCTATCAACGGACGTAGGCTACTGGAGTATAGTTTAGGTGTATTTAACGGAAGCGGAATAAATATAAAAGACCGTGATAATCACAAAGAAATTTCCGGCTCTCTTTATTTTATGCCTTTAAAAGAATGGAAAATAGGAGGAAGCTTCTATGCCGGAAAAGCTACTTATACGCTTGCAGGAGATACGGTCGCCGGTACTTATACCCGCAACCGCTGGAGCATCGGGTCCTCCTACAAATCTGAGAAAATTACAGTAAGAGGTGAATACATCTGTGGTAAAGACAATCACACGCTCAGACAGGGAGCTTATTTATTCGGAGCAATACGCTTCTTCAACCAGAAATGGGAGATGCTGGGAGAAATCGATTATTACAACAAAATTAAAGGTAAGCCAAACAACTATTTATGGGAATACACGATAGGTTCCAATTTCTATCTGAATAAACTAAATAAACTACAAATCAATTATATAAGGTCTAACGATTCATCGGAAAAACACAATCGGTTTGTCGCCCAGATACAAGTCGGCTTTTAAGTATTTCCATTAAAAACGCCCTGTTACAGTGATAACAACATACAAAATCCTGAGATCTTAACCACTGTTTTAATATATATGTATATTAAAAATCCAGCTAATTTGAAATGGATACCGGATCTACATCATAAATGATCTCTATTCGCCGGAAATCACGAAATTCCGACATGATTTCTTTTTGCACTTCACTTAAAATTGTACGAACAGAAATATACGAAACCCCACTCTCTATTTTCAGAAGCAACATAGCACGGGAAAACGGGACATTCGGTTCCGGAAGGAGAATCGGACCACAGACCCGTTCACATCCCATTCTTTTTATTAGTAAGGCCGCAAACTCTTTACCTATCCTCAATAAACATTCGTCACCCGAAGTCCCGATTATAATACGTATCAAACGTGTAAAAGGAGGATAGCCGTACATCTCCCGTTCCGCACACTGCGCCGCATACATCGAATCATAATCCTGATTGTGCAAAGCCCCCATTATAGGTAGACAGCTCTGTCCTGTCTGTATAACTACATCACTGCTACCGCCGTCACGTCCTGCAAGTCCTATTAATTGCATCATGCTCTGAAATGCCTTTTCATGAGCCCGAAAATCAGGGATGTTCAATAATAAATCTCCGTTTACGACACCCACCACGCGAACATGTGAAAAATCTATATTCCTAACAAGTAATTGTGTTCCGATAATAAGATCGATAGACCCTTCGTTAAAAGCCTCTGTTAACGCATAAAAATCACGACTCGATTCAACCGTATCACCGTCAACACGCGCAACTCTTATAGAAGGAAACAAAACTTTAAGTTCCTCCTCCACCCGCTCCGTACCTACACCCTTAGGCAATACCTTATCGCCACAAGCCGTACATTTATCCGGAACAGGGTACACCTTCCCGCAATACACACAAATTAAGGTATTGCCCTGCTTTGTATAAGCTAAAGGCATTTTACAATCCGGACACAAAGGAGTCCATCCACAACTAACACACTCTACTACCCGCGCATAACGTTTTCGGTTCTGAAATAATAAAACCTGACCACCCGAAGCAAAAGCACTTTCCATTTTTTTCAATAACGATGGCGAAAAAAGTCCTTTTTGTAGTTTCCTACGGCGAAGTTCTGCCGTATTCTCTATCTGGATATCAGGCATAAGAAAATTTGTATGGCGCTGCTTAAGCTCTGCCAATACATATTTCCCTTTTAATGCATGAAAATAAGACTCTATAGAAGGCGTCGCACTACTCAATACCACTCCCGCTTTATGCAAATACCCCAGCATAAGGGCTACGTTACGGGCATGATATCTGGGTGCAGAGTCATTTTGTTTATACGCGTCGTCATGCTCTTCATCTACAACAATCAAACCTAATCTCGAGAACGGAAGAAATAAAGCCGACCGGACACCGATTATCAATAAAGGAGATGCGTTCCCTCCCGAAAGGTAACGCCATAAATCAAGACGTTCCCGCTGCGAGATTCCCGAATGGTAAACAACTACTTTTTCTCCGAAATACGCTGTAAACCGTTTGGCTACAACCGATGAAGCTTTCACATCTGGCATCAGATAAAGGACCTGCTCTCCACGCTGCAAAACATCCTGTATCAAATGTGCACTGACTTCTGTTTTCCCCGATAAAACCGGACCTTTCAAAAGAGCCGGTTTACGGTTCATAACGGCATTACTGAGTAATTTATAGACATGTGATTGCTCTTCTGTCAAAGGAAAAAGCTCTCTTTGTGCAAGAGGTGCATACTTAACAGAAGGCGTTACCACCCTCTCATAATACTCCAGTGCCCCCTTTTTTATTAATCCCGAAAGAACACTTTCCGAAATTCCTGATTTTTCTAACAAATCCTTTTTCGGAAGTCCGACTCTTCGACCGCCGGAAAAGCGACAATTTTCTTCTAAAAAATTTAATAGTAAAGATTGCTTAGATGTAAACTTCCTTTCATCGCAAATTTCGGCAAAACGTACGAAACGTTCCGTACGAGGAGAAAACGGCAACGCTTTATCCCATTGTAAACCCGAAGGCAGAGCCATTCTCAGCACATCTCCCAGAAAACAGATATAATAAGAACTTATCCATTTCCATAAAGTTATTTGTACCTCCGGAACAAACGGCTGCTCATCAAGAATCTCAAGCACACTTTTCAACGGGATTAAAGGCTCCCCATCGAAAACCGTAATCACAATACCCGTATATTGCTTGCTCTTTCCTAACGGAACCACAGCTCTGCATCCCGGTTTTACTGAGGCAGCAATACCGGAAGGAAGTTGATAAGAAAAAAGACGTTCCACATGGAGCGGCAGCAAAACATCGACACACTTCATGCGAAAATCTTTTTATCAAAAATAATACGCGGCCGTAATAGACCAAAGAGAACTTTTAGGATGGAATAAATCTCCGACTTTAGGTTTATCGCTCTTATAATCTTCTGTCAATCCCAGACCGTAGTTTGCTCCTACCTGCAAATGCTTGAAAACTTCGACACCCATACCGAAATTAAGTCCGGCTGAGAAAGATTTAGCTTTTACATCGTCCAGAATTGCAGATCCCTTCTCTGCCAGTGAACTCAAATCCGAATTCTGAGAAACTTTCAGACTGATATAAGGACCTGCGGTAAGATATACCTTTACGATAGGAATACCGAATTTCCATTTTAAGTTTACCGGCAAATCGATATATCCCATACGTGTACTTGCCTCCTGCCCGTCGCTTCTGTCGGTTAATTTAAATCCTCTTTGAGAATAAATCAATCCTACATCAACACCTATCCCTATACCCGGTAACATAGCTTCCATCGTAGGTCCGAGTTGAAATCCAGTCAGATTATCAACAGCGAAATTATCTTCAACATTAGCAACATCGAACGTCGCTTTAGCAATATTCACCCCTCCTTTTACACCGAAACGAATCTGAGCCACAGATGTAAAAGAGAAGGCAACAGCAAAAGAAACCAATAGCAAAAGACGTAAAGTTTTCATAAGCGCATCATATTTAGTTTAGCAGCAAAGATAAAGATATTTTGATACTGTCAAAAACAGAAAATAAAAAAAGGAAGATTATCATACTCTCTATTTGGTAGATATTAAAATCTTTGTAAATTTGCACCCTGTAATGCTCGGGGTGTAGCGCAGTTGGCAGCGCGCCACGTTCGGGACGTGGAGGCCGGAAGTTCGAGTCTTCTCACCCCGACAATAAAAAAGGATCAGAACTCAGTTTCTGATCCTTTTTATTTTTTACAAGTATTTCAAATATCCATATCCGGTGACCTGACATAAGATTTTCATATCCATAAAAAATATACTACATTTACAATAATAAAATTGGCAAGACAATGAACAAACTGGTCACCATAAAAACGTTCACTTACCCTCACGAGCTTGCAATCATTCGCAGCAAATTGGAATCAGAAGGAATTTATTGCTTTGCACAGGACGAACTGACAGCACAAGTGCATCCCTTTTATTCAAACGCCATCGGAGGTATAAAGCTACAGGTGCGTGAAGAAGATATAGAAAAAGCGATTACTATTCTGAAAGAGAACGGCGATATAAAAGATCAAGACCTCTATCCGTCGGGATTACAAATAAAACTATATCGCCTATTATCCAGACTACCTTTTTTCCGAAAAATATACAAGTAAACAGATTGTATAAATATAAAAAAATTAGCTGAACACTTTCCTATAAAATAAGGATGAAGCGGATTTATAATTAAATAAGTATAAATTTACAGAACACCGATATATTAGAGAGTTACAGACAAAATAGCCATATTTGAAAAATACGGCACATCGATATGTTTATTTCATTCTTGCGGTCATAAGACCGACAACTAATAAAAATACTCTTTTACGAAGACAATATATCCATCATGCAAATAATCAATATATTTGCAAAAAACAAAATACAAATGAATCTACTGGGAAATCTTATATGGGTACTGTTCGGAGGTATCCTCATTGCAATCGAATATTTTATATCCGGTCTCTTATTATGCCTCACAATTATTGGAATTCCATTCGGAATTCAAACCTTTAAACTCGCTCTTTTTGCTTTGTGGCCATTTGGCTACACAACTGTAGTAACGCCACAAAGTGACGGCTGTCTGTCTACAGTCATGAATATATTATGGTTGCTTTTGGGGGGTATATGGATAGCACTCTCCCACCTTGTGCTGGGAGCCTTGTTTTGTATTACCATTATCGGGATTCCGTTCGGATTGCAGCATTTTAAGCTTATGACAATTGCACTTACTCCATTCGGAAGAACAATCGTGCCAAACTCTTAAAATATTATAAACTTCTTTCTGAAAAATACCATTTGACTATCCATACATAGAATAACAGCCAAAGACTATGCTTTGTAAAATTTATGACAAAAACCCCAACCCCAAAGAACTGGAATATGTAGCTGATATACTGCGTGGAGGAGGTGTTATAATCTATCCGACCGACACTCTTTACGCAATAGGATGTGATGCACTGAATGTGCGGGCTGTAGAAAGGGTATGCAATATTAAAAATATTGATCCGAATAAAAAATATCTCTCTATTGTTTGTGCTGATCTCAGTGACCTAAGCAATTATGCTAAAGTAAATAACTCCGTCTTTAAATTAATGAAACGAAACCTGCCGGGACCATTCACATTTATCCTCCATGCCACTACGTCATTGCCTAAAATATACAGGAACCGAAAAGAAGTCGGAATCAGAGTTCCAGATAATACAATAGCACTCGAACTGGTAAAAACACTGGGTAATCCGATATTATCAACATCTCTTACCGACGACAAAGGCGGAATAGAATACCTGACCGATCCGGAACTGATTGAAGAACGGTATGCAAATAAGGTAGATATGGTTATTGACGGAGGTTATGGCAATATTAATGCTTCCACCATTGTAAATTGTTTGAACGACGAACCGGAAATTATAAGGCAGGGAATGGGCGAACTGCAATACTAATGCAGAAATGAATCAGGTTCCACATGAATCGAAATATATGTATTCTGTCCAAAATATTCCCGTAGTCTTTTTTCAACATTTTTTGTCAAGGCATGAGCATCCGCTACATGCATATCCCCATCCACCCGCACATGAAATTCAATAGCTATGGCATTCCCGATACGGCGCGTGCGAAGATTATGTAAATTAGAGAATCCATTTTCCTGATTTACCAATAAGCGGATTTCATTTTCCGTCTCTTCCGGAAGAGCATGTTCCAACAACTCATTGACAGAAGGAAGAGCAATGGAAATAGCCGACTTAAAGATAAAAACACTGACCACAGCCGCCGCTATAGGATCAAGAACAGCCCATTTCGGGCCAAGCAAGGTAGCACCGGCAATCCCCACGGCAGTTCCAATAGAAGAATAGGCATCTGAACGGTGATGCCAGGCATTTGCAATTACAGAAGAACTGTTATATCTTTTACCCACCCGCAAAGTTATACGGAATAATCCCTCTTTCAGTATAATCGAAACAACTGCCGCAACCAAAGCGATATAAGTAGGCTGCTGTAACTCTGTCCCCTCAATGTATGCGATAATTTCCTTCACACTCTCCGAACAAAGATATAAAGCAGCACCAAATAAAAAGATTCCGATAATCAGGGTCGCAAAAGTTTCATACTTACCATGGCCGTAACGATGACTGGCATCTTTAGGTTTCGACGAAAGTTTAACAAACAGCAGAACAACGATATCCGACCCAAAATCGGAAAGAGAGTGAGTCGCATCGGCAAGCATTGCCCCACTTCGACCTAAAATACCCGCTGCAAATTTGAAAAGGAGTAAAACCAGATTCACAAGCGCCCCCCACCAGGTAATCCGGAACAAAGCGTGTTCCCGTGAAACAGTTTTTTCCATCAGAAAATTATCCCTTTATGCACTCAGCCATCCTCTTTCCGAGTGCAACACACTCTGCATAAGAACCCTGGCTCAATGATTGCTTGATTTCAAGAGCATTTGATATAAGCTCCATTTTAGAGTTTTCACTGAATGTCTGCAGATGACGTGCTGCTGCTCCTGCCCATGTAAAAGACCCGAATAACCCAAGATAACGGTTGCGGATTTCGCGTACAACAATCTTACTGAGTAACGACTCTACCCCAGGATAAAGAACATTGCTGTAAGTAGGAGAACCGAGAATCAGTCCTTTGTAACGAAAAATATCAGACAAAATATAAGACTGATGAGACTTGGATACCGAATGCAGAATCACTTTATGGATTCCACCTGCTACACAACCTTCAGCTATAGCTTCTGCCATTTGCTCCGTATTCCCGTACATCGATCCGTAAGCAATCACAACGCCTTCCTCCGCTTCATAACGGCTCAAACGGTCATAAATAGAAACTGCCTCTTCCATCCTTTTCTTCCATATCGGTCCATGTGTAGAACAAATTGTTTTAACTTCGATAGAAGCAAGTTTGGAAAGGGCTTTTTGCACAGGGTTTCCATACTTTCCAACTATATTTGAGTAATAGCGGTACATTTCCTGCATATGTAATTCCGTATCGATCTGTTCATCCGTTACACCACCGTCAATAGTTCCGAAAGTACCAAAAGCATCCGCAGAAAAAAGAAGTTTGACCGTTTCATCGTATGTAAACATCACCTCCGGCCAATGCACCATCGGCGCAGTATAAAATGTTAGCTGATGCTCTCCCAGCGAAAGCTTATGACCGTCTTTAACCTCCATCTTATTATCGGCAATAGCAGCTCCGAAGAAGCCGTTAATCATATCGAAAGCCTTTGGTGTACCCACTAAGATAACATCCGGATATTTTTGCTTAAGCAATCGGATAGAACCGGAATGATCCGGTTCCATATGGTTAATAATCAGATAATCCAACTTACGCCCGTCGAGCAAAATTTCAACCTGCTGAAGAAAACGGTCCGAATAACAAATATCGACCGTATCGACCAAAGCCGTTTTATCATCGAGTATTAGGTAAGAATTGTACGAAACACCGTGAGGAAGAGGCCAAAGATTCTCAAATAAATGTTTCTCTCTGTCATTCACCCCTACATAATAAATCTTATCTTCAACTTTCTGCATCTGTTTTTTTCGTTTTTAAAGCTTTAACAATAAAATAGATACCCACTACCACAAACGGAATGCTTAAAAGCTGTCCCATATTCAAAACCATTCCTTTTTCAAAAGGTTCCTGCACCTCTTTTAAAAATTCTATAAAGAACCGTGTACCGAAAACCCACACCATAAAGACTCCGAACAACAAACCTTCGCGCTCATAGGCCTTTTTCTTAAAATACAGCCACATGCAAATAATAAAGATACATAAATAACACAACGCTTCATAGATTTGGGTAGGATGCGATGGCAGTGAATACAATGGCTCCGCTCCCATTTTCCAGTCATGAAGGTTCAGGATAAAACGGAATCCCCACGGCAAATCGGTAGGATGTCCGTAAATCTCATGGTTCATAAGGTTTCCCAGACGAATAAAGCAGGCAACAAGTCCTGTCGGCACAACCAAACGGTCAAAAGCCCACAACATACTTTTATGCGAAACTCTTTTAGAAAAAAAATAGATCGCTATGATTATTCCTAACGTTCCGCCATGGCTCGCTAAACCACCCTCCCATATTTTAAGAATCTCGATTGGCCGCGATAAATAATAAGCCGGATCATAAAATAAACAATGCCCAAGACGGGCACCCACGATAGTACCTGCAATCGTATAGAGAAATAATTTGTCGAGCCAGTCCATCGGAAGTTTTTCCCTTTTCCACATAAGCTCGACAATCTTATAACCAATCAGGAAACCTATGGCAAAAGCAAGGCCATACCAGCGTATCTCACGCGACCCGATTGTAAATATGGCAGGATCAGCCGCCCATGTAATAAAAGATATCATAGCAAAAAATTAGGCAAGGCATTAGCCCTGCAATTTAATTCTGTCTGAAACTTCCTGTCACAAAACGGAGTACTTCGGGAAGTGATCCCCGCCAGTAAGACCAGTTGTGTTGTCCGTTTCTTACCCGGTATTCGTGCGGAATTTTATTTTTCAGCATAGCGATATGCAAAAGGGAATTACCTTCGGCAAGAAAATCGTCATCCCCGCAATCAATATACCAACGCACCGCATTCTTCTTGTCTTCCGGAACCTTCTCAACTAATTGGAGAATATCATAATTTTTATACCATTCATCAATTTCCGCATCCGATTTTCCTGGAGCCTCTTTAGCATAATGCGAACGCATAGCATCGTTCATACTCTGGCGTACAGCGGCACTCAACGGACAAGCAGCAGCGAAAAGCTCGGGATGATGGAGAGCATAAACCAATGTTCCGCCTCCCCCCATCGAAAGGCCGGCAACCGCACGCGCACGCTTCTCCGTACGGCAACGATACGTCTTTTCAATATAGGGTATAAATTCTTCAAAAAAGAAATCCTCATAATCATATGTGCCGTTGGGATGGTTGAAATATCCCTGATATTTCGTATTCGCATCGGGCATTACAATAATCATCGGAGTTGCAATTCCCTCCTGAATAGCCTTGTCTGTAATAGCTCCTACCTCTCCGAACTGTACCCAGCCAGTCTGATCGTCACCCATACCGTGCAATAAATAAAGAACCGGATACGAACGATCCGATGTCTCATAATCGGGAGGAAGATAAATAGCATATTTCCTTTCGGAATTTAAAATCTTACTCTTCATGGAAAGATTATCCATTATTTTTCCGTTTTGTGCAAAAACAGCAACAAAGCAGAACAAGCAAAAAATTCCTGATAATAACTTTTTCATATGTACGATTTTACTGCAATAACAATTTTACCTGCTCCGAAATCATTCTCCCGTCAGCTTTTCCTGCCAGACGTTTAGAAGCAACTCCCATAACTTTTCCCATATCGGAAGGCGCAGCAGCACCCGTCTCCGCAATAATGGCCTTTAATGCTTCTTTAAGCTCTTCTGCCGACATTTGCTTAGGCAGATAGACTTCTATTACAGCAGCTTCCGCTAATTCACCTTCGGCAAGTTCAGGACGTCCTTTCGAAGAATAAATCTCAGCACTCTCTTTACGCTGTTTCACCATCTTCTGTAAAATCTTCATTGCCACGGCATCATCCAACTCTCCCGTTGAGCCCTTTGCGGTCTTCGCTTCGATAAACTCTTTCTTTATTCCTCTCAAAGCTTCCAGACGTACTTTGTCTTTGGCCAACATAGCCTTCTTTATATCGTCACTGATTTGATCGTACAGATTCATAATATATAAGATATTAGTTACTATTTAAAATTTATTACATTTCCACTTACTACAGGAGGCTGGTTATTCGTCTTAATACCGGCTGCCTCTTTTATCTTCTGCAAAATTTTCGCATCACGGCGATAAGCTGGGTTCTCTTCGAGCAATGAAATCAAAACATCGTCGTCAAATTGTTCTGCTGTAAGAATAATAGGCTTAGGAGCATTGATAATACGGCCGATTGTGGGAGTTCCCGTTTCACGGTAATAATCGCGGATAAGCTCTGCAGCCTTGCGCTCTTTCTCCTCTTCTGCAGCATTCCGGAGCAGCTCTTCTTCGGTAAGATGTTCGGAAACACCCGATACGCTTTTTAATCCGAAACCGGTTGCTAAGACTGTTACTTTTACCTTTTCCTCTAATGAATCATCTATAGCCGTACCCCAGATAACCTCAATACCACGTCCGAATTTCGTCATAAACTCATTGACGTAATTCATCTCTTCCATTTTCAGCTCATCCTTTTCACTGAAATAAATATTAAAGAGGATTTTCTTGGCATTGAAAACTTCGTTATTATTCAGAAGCGGAGAATGCAATGCTCCTTCTATTGCTTGCTTTACACGATCTTCACCCTCTCCGAATCCACTGTTCATTACAGCCACACCGCCATCTTTAAGCACCGTATTTACATCGGCAAAATCGAGATTGATAATACCGTTTATTGTAATTATCTCGGCAATACTTTTCGCTGCAACCGTAAGTGTATTATCCGCAATTTTAAAAGCATTACGCATGGTTATCGTTACATCCGAATAAATCTCACGCAGCCGTTCGTTATTGATAACCAACAAAGCATCCACGTTCTTCCGGATCTCTTCCACTCCGTATAAAGCCTGAAGAATTTTGGGCTCACCTTCGAACACAAAGGGTATCGTTACAATACCAACGGTCAAAATACCCATATCTTTAGCGATCTTGGCAATTACGGGAGCTGCACCCGTTCCAGTGCCTCCTCCCATTCCGGCAGTAACAAAGACCATACGTGTTCCGTCATCGAGAGCTCTCCGTATCTCTTCCGCACTCTCCTCTGCAGCACGTTTTGCACGCTCGGGACGATTACCTGCTCCCAAACCTGCCGTCTCATTGGCTCCTAACAGAATCTGTGCCGGAATATCCGTCTTTTCCAAAGCCTGAAGATCTGTATTGCATAGTAAGAAAGATACATCGTGGATACCTTCTTTATACATATGATTAACGGCATTGCCGCCACCGCCTCCTACACCGATTACCTTAATAATGGTAGAGTTATTGCGTTTTAGATTAAAATTCAAAATCTTATCCTCTTCCATAGCTCGTTTATTCAGTATCGTCTTCTACATCAAATAAATTCCCTGCAGCGTTTTCGATCTTTTTTCTCCAACCGCTGAAAAAGCCTCCGTTATTATTCTTATCCGGTCTTCTTCTGCCACCTTTGGAATCTCTCCCATTACCGGCATTTTCCGTAGTTCCCGTCATAGGCGGAGGCGTTACGGGACGGGGCATCTCCTTGGCACAATTTTCTTTACCTTGTGCCATAATACTGATCGCCTGCAAATAAGCCGGATCATGAGCATCGGCAAGGGTACCCAGCGACTGCACCCGTTTAGGAGAAGACATCCGCACTTCGCAATTTGTCTTTGCCCTTATCTTTTCGGCAAGGCCTTTCAATGCCACTGCTCCTCCGGTTAAAACAATACCCGCACCCAATGATTTTGACGGCTCAGTCAGTTCAATCTGGTTGATTATATTTTCGATAATCTCTTCCTCTCTCGCTTCAATTACGACATTTAGGTCAAACACCTTTATCTGCTGGGCACCATACACATCGCCCGATGTGCTGATAGCGACATCCTGGTCACTGCTGTCCGAAACACCGACTCTACCATAACGGATTTTTACCTGTTCGGCCTCATCCTCTATAATATTCAGGCTACAGATATCTTTTGTTATTATATTACCACCAAAAGGAACTACAACCAAATGGCGCAAACTCCCGTTCTTGTATATACTCAATGTCGTTGTTCCCGCACCAAAATCAATTAAAGCGCATCCCAAATTTTTCTCGGTATCCGTTAAAAGGAAATCCCCGACAGCCAATGGCGTAACAAAATAACCGGCAATCGGATATCCTGCCTTTTCCGCTGCCCGTGCAATATTTCTTTTTATCGAAGGACGAGCTACAACCATCTTGTAATTCGCTACAATCTTCATACACATGACCCCCGACGGATTCTGTTCATTCTTTCCGTCTATTTCGTAACGGGGATGCACGGCATCCAGAAGATCCAGCAATTCCGGCTGATATTTCTTCGCCTCCAGATACAGCTGTTCGATAATTTCATCCGTAATGGTAGTTTCCGTATCGAATTCGAGCGAAACGCTATGATCTATCGCCTGAAGCGATTGACCGGAAAGCCCGATATAAATCCGCGCAACTTTGTTTGGCAGTTTACTTTCCAGCTTTGCGATCACCTTTTTAATTTTCGCGGCTGTCTCCTCTACATTATACACAAACCCTCTGCGAATACATCCGTTAGATGGTTCCTGTTCTACGGCCAGCACAGTGATAAAACCCAAAGCATCTTTAACCCCGGCAACCGCGGCAATTTTAGAAGTGCCTAAATCAATGGCTACTATAAACTCCCGTCGTTCCATATATTATTTTTTTGTACACACAACTTGTTTATCATATTTCAGGTTAATAACAGAATATCTGTTCCAACCCACTTTATTCAGAGCCTTCCTGTAAAATTTCATCAAACGGTTCAGTTTTTTATCGACATCCGTTAAAGGCCCCATAAGAATACGATGACTTCCTACTTTCGGTATCAACTCCACATCACGGTTCGGCAGCACATATATTTGCTCGATCTGCTCATTCCAGAATTCATCGTTTTGCAAATATAACACAAAATTACGCAATTCGTTCGCGGCAAAACTCTTTTCTACATAGCCCGATACGACGGGAAGTTTCGCTACGAAATTATTTTGTTCGGGCATCACCGCACCATCACGGTCAACGAAAAAGTTACCGCTTTCTCCCATTACCCGGAACAAAGGCTCCCGCTGTGAAACGGAAATAACGACATTCCCCGTCAATGAATAATAAACGACGGCCTCTTTTATTAATTGATTCTGTTCCAGAAAATGCTCGATATCCTCGGTATTTATCTCGGATAATGTTTTCCCCAACGGATTACATTTTGCCGCTCTGACCGACGCAAGTATACCCTCGCGGCTGATCAAAGGCGCTCCTTCTCTACCGCTCTTCACATTTACGATGATCTCGTCACATTTCATCGATGCAGGTATACCCGGGAAATAAAATAATGCAAAAACTGCATATCCTATAACCAGAAATAAAAGCAAGACAAATAATATCCGTTTCAGTATCATTTTATTCAAACGCTTTTTTTACTTCCGGAAGGAGACGGTCTATATCTCCGGCCCCTACCATTAACAACACCTCTTTCGGCTCTTTTTTAAGTATATCTACCAGATCTTCCTTCCGACACAACTGTTTATGAGGCGTCGTAATCTTATCCAGAAGAATCTGGGACGTAACGCCCGGAATAGGCTCCTCACGGGCAGGATAAATATCTAAAAGAATTACTTCATCCAAAAGAGAAAGGGCTGCTGCAAAATCATCTGCAAAATCTTGAGTCCGGGAATACAGATGAGGTTGAAAAACACCTGTGATCTTTTTATCTTTATATAAAGCTTTCACAGACGAAATACTGGCTTTCAACTCCTGTGGATGATGCGCATAATCATCGATTAAAACAAAATCATCGCGTTTAATCCAAAAATCAAAACGTCGTCTTGCTCCTGAAAAGGAAGCCATTGCACTTCGGATCTCTTCCGGCAAAACACCGTTTAAACGTGCCAGTGCGATTGCAACGATACTATTCTCTATATTAATAGACAACGGAACGCCCAGTTCGATATTTTCTATCACCTCTCCGGGTGAATGCCAGTCAAAAAGAATCTTACCCTTTCCGATCCGCACATTTCCGGCATAAAAATCACTGCCCGAATCAGTCGAATAGGTGAACAAACGAACATTCTCCTGTAAGCGCGGAATAACATTAATTCCTTTCCTCATAATCAACGTACCGCCGGGACGAATCAAAGAGGTAAAAATCTCGAAACTTTCCTTATAGGCTTCGGGAGTCTTATATATATCCAGATGATCGGGATCTGCCGAGGTAATCGCCGCCATATAGGGCGATAACCAATGAAACGACCGGTCATATTCGTCGGCCTCGATAACCGTCAGATCGCTTCTGTCTGATAACAGCAGATTACTATCGTAATTTTTCAATACCCCACCAAGAAAAGCGTTGCAATCGACATGCGATTGTTTCAGCAAATGCGCTGTCATCCCTGAAGTGGTCGTTTTACCATGTGTACCGGCAATACAAATCCCCCTGCTTACCGAAGTTATTTCACCCAATACCCTGGCACGTTTCTGAATCTCGAAACCATTTTCCCTGAACCAGCTCAATTCGGAATGTATATCAGGAACAGCAGGCGTCAGCACGACAAGGGTCGAATCCTTATCTTTACAACAAGAAGGAATTAACGAAATATCGTCCGTATAATGAAAAAAAGCCCCTTCACGCTCCAATTGCGCCGTTAAAACGGTAGGAGTCTTATCATAGGCAGCGACATACTTCCCCTTTGACAAGAAATAACGCACCAGGGCACTCATACCGATTCCGCCGGCGCCGATAAAATAAAGCGATTTTACCGCATCTAAATTCATAATTCCCGTTTTTCAACAATTGACACTACCTCATCTACGATCTTATTCGCAGAATCTGGCAATGCCATTTTCGTTATATTTTCACTCAACTCTTTTAGGCGTCCTTCATCGTGTAACGTCGTCAGAGCAATATCAACCAATGAATTTTCCGCCGATACATCGGCGACCATAATTGCCGCTTTTACTTTTGTCAGCGATTGGGCATTCACCGTCTGATGATCTTCCGCGACATTAGGAGAAGGTACCAGTATTACAGGTTTATGCAACAGGCAAAATTCCGATATCGAACCCGCTCCAGCTCTCGAGATAATCATATCGGCAGCCGCATAAGCAAGATCCATACGCGAAATAAAGGCACAAAGATGAATATTCTTACTTTTTTTCAATTCGGACAACGAACTCATCTCATCATAATAAAACTTACCACACTGCCAGATTACCTGCACATCGGTATCTTCCTGTATCATCTTGATACCGGCCTTAACGCTATTATTAATCGTACGGGCACCTAAACTACCCCCCAGAACAAGAAGAGTCTTTTTAGACTTGTCCAGTCCGAAAAATGCAATCGCCTCATCACGTTTACCTTCGATATCCAAAACATCTTTACGTACAGGATTACCGGTAACGACAATCTTCTCCGCAGGAAAAAACCGCTCCATATTCGGATAAGCGACACAAATTTTAGAAGCTTTTTTTGCCAACATCTTATTCGTAACACCCGCGTAAGAATTCTGCTCCTGAATAATAGTAGGTATCCCCATCAGAGATGCCATCCGCAGCGTCGGGGCACTTGCATATCCGCCCACACCGATAGCTATATCGGGATGAAAACGGCGTATGGAAAAATAAGCGATAATCATACTCCGTAAAAGACGAAACAACACAGGAATATTCCGCAGCAGATTTTTCCGGTCAAAACCGCTGATCGGCAATCCTATAATCCGGTATCCGGCAGCCGGCACCTTCTCCATCTCCATACGCCCTTCTGCCCCGACAAAAAGAATCTCGGCGTCGGAAAAGCGCTCTTTTATCGCATTGGCAATCGACAAGGCCGGAAAAATATGCCCCCCCGTACCTCCGCCACTTATAATAACTTTCAATGCTTTTTTCATTATTTTAATTATTTAAAGGCAAATCCTGAGGTAGCATGTCGGACACCGGAACATCTTCGGAAGACTCCTCTTCATTTTCTCCCAGACCGATTTCAAAACGGCTTACACTAAGAATTATACCGAAATATACACAGGTTATGATAATCGATGTACCTCCGCGACTTATCAACGGAAGCGGTTGTCCCGTAACAGGAATCAAATTAACGGCAACGGCCATATTAGCCAAAGCCTGCGTAACCAGAATCAGACTACATCCGAATAACAGGTAACGTGCAAAATTATGCTTGCATTTACCGGCAATCAAACCGATACGGAACAATAGCCAAAAATAAAGCATCATAACAAAGAAACCACCTATAAGCCCCAGCTCTTCCATTATAATGGCATAAATAAAATCTGAAAACGGCTGCGGCAGAAAATCCCGTTCCTGACTATGCCCGGGAAAACGGCCTATAACTCCTCCCCGCGCAACGGCTATTTTAGCATGTGAAACCTGAAAATTATCGTCATTAATCTGATACGTATCGTCTAAATTCATCGGATTACCACCGGACCGGAAATCGTCCACACGTGAAATCCAGGTGCCGAAACGGTAAAAATATTTTTCTACGATCGAATCCGGCAATGCCTTCAAAAACAGGACAAAAAGAACTCCCGCCAGCAGAAAAGACAATCCCAGCAAAAACAATTTCTTCAATTTCAGTCTCCCGATAAAAAGCATTAGAAAAACAACGCCGAACAACATCGCCGCCGTAGAAAGATTATCTTTAAAAATAAGAGCGCATATTACAACCGAAACACCTATGATTCTCCAGAAAACCGCATTCTCATTATCAGGACGCTTCTTACTCAACATAAAAGCCGTAAATACCATAAGAGACAATTTCGCAAATTCCGACGGTTGAAAAGAAATTCCGAAGATTGTCAGCCAACGGCTTGCCGAATTTACCTTCTCTCCCACCAGCATCGTGATAATAAGCAGGAAGGCAGCAACAGGTAATAAAATAATCAATGCCGAAAAATATTTATACGGAACATTATGCAACAACAAGACTACTCCCAGACCTGCTAAAAGATAGGTAGAATGCTGAATAATGGGAGCCCAGTAATTTCCGGTACGATACGATAGCTGTCCCATGGCACTGAAACCCTCAACAACCGAAACGACACACAGCAACATAAAGATGATCCAGATCACTTTATCGCCCTTAAATAAACGGTTTAGTAGTTCCATAGCCAGTCCTCTTCTGTATTAATTATAATGCTCGTACACATTCTTTGAACTGAGTGCCACGGTCTTCATAACTTTTAAATAAATCAAAACTGGCACAACACGGAGACAATAACACGGTATCTCCCTTCTCTGCCAATGAATATGCTTTATCAACCGCTTCCTGCATAGACAACGCATCCGTCATTTGTGGCACTTTTCCATCAAAAAAGCTATGAAGCTTAGTATTATCGACCCCCAAACAGATAATAGCCTTCACCTTTTCACAAACCAATGCCTCGATCTCGGTATAATCATTGCCTTTGTCTGTCCCACCCAATATCAATACCACCGGAGTTTGCATACTCTGCAATGCATACCAACAAGAATTTACATTCGTAGCCTTCGAATCGTTTATATACTCGACGCCTTTTACCCGTGTCACACGTTCCAATCGGTGTTCCACACCCTTAAAATCATGCAAAGCCTCCCGTATCTTCTCATCCGAAATATCCGATACCTTAGCGGCAATACCCGCTGCAAGAGAATTATAAAGATTATGGGTTCCTGTAAGCGCCAGCAAATCTTGTTCCATAATAAAATTACCATTTAAGGTTGATATATAAATTTTACCGTCTTCCGTATAAGCCCTTACCCCGGCAGACCTCTTTTCTGCGAAAGGATAAAGCTCAGCCTTTGGCTGTATTTTTACTATCTCTGCCTGAATAACAGGATCATCGTTCATATAAACGAAAACATCGTCAGACGTCTGGTTTTGCAGAATCCTGAATTTTGCATCCACATAATTCTGCATTTTGTAATCATAACGGTCCAGATGGTCTGGTGTTATATTCATAAGAATCGCAATATCCGCTTTAAACGAATACATATCGTCTAATTGGAAACTACTCAATTCCAATACATAATAATCGAAATTCTCTTCTGCAACCTGTAAGGCGAAACTTTTCCCCACATTTCCAGCCAGACCGACATTCAAACCAGCATGCTTGAATATATGGTAAGTCAACAATGTCGTAGTCGTTTTTCCATTACTTCCCGTTATACATATCATCTTAGCGTTCGTATAACGCCCTGCAAATTCTATTTCCGAAATAATAGAAGTACCCTTCTCTTTCAATTTTTTTATAATTGGGGCCTTATTGGGAATACCAGGACTCTTTATCACTTCGTCTGCATTCAGTATTTTATTCTCTGTATGCTGTTCCTCTTCCCACTCAATCGCGTACGAATCGAGCAAATCCTTATAAAACTGCTTGATTGCAGAAAGATCTGAAACAAAGACCTCAAAGCCCTGTTTCTTAGCCAATATTGCTGCACCCGCACCGCTTTCGCCCGCACCCAATATTACAATTCTCTTTTTCATTTTTATCTCATCTTCAAAGTAACGATCGTCAGTACCGCCAGAATAATTCCTATTAACCAGAAACGAACTACAATCTTAGACTCCGGTACAGCCTGGAGAGGTCGTTGTATTAATGCCTCCAGACCAGCATTACCCATTTTCTGGAAATGATGGTGCAAAGGTGTCATCTTAAACACCCGTTTACCTGTTCCACATCGTTTTTTCGTATATTTAAAATAGAAAACTTGTATCATAACCGACAACGACTCCACTAAAAAAATACCGCAAAGGATAGGGATCAGCAATTCTTTACGAATCATAATCGCAAAAACGGCAATAATACCTCCGATAGTCAGACTACCCGTATCTCCCATAAATACCTGTGCCGGAAAAGCATTATACCATAGAAAACCAATCGTAGCTCCGATAAATGCAGCGGCAAAAACCACCAGCTCTTCACAACCCGGAATATACATAATATTCAGGTACGAAGCAAAATTAGCATGACTCGACATATAGGCCAGAATACCAAGAGCCACCCCTATAATTGCTGAACTTCCGGCGGCCAGACCATCCAGACCGTCGGTAAGATTTGCACCGTTCGATACGGCAGTAATAATAAAAATCGTAATAAGGATAAAGACAATACACGCCCCTTCTGTTTTATGGTCATCTAAAAAACCGACCAGAGACTCATAATTGAAATTATTGTTTTTCAAAAAAGGAATCGTTGTCTCCGTCGATTTTTTTTCGACAGGATGAATACGTACGGATTCCACAAAATCACCACGTCTTACTTCCTGATTTGCACGGATAACCACATCTGGAGAGAAATAGAGCGTAACACCTACGATAAGTCCCAGACCTACTTGTCCGATAATTTTGAATTTGCCATGCAACCCTTCTTTGTCTTTCTTAAATACTTTGATATAATCGTCTGCAAATCCCAGTGCCCCCAGCCAAATCGTAGAAACCAACATCAGGATCACATAAATATTATCCAAGCGTGCTAATAATAAAGTCGGGACAAGAATCGCTATAATTATAATAACCCCACCCATAGTAGGTGTCCCTTTTTTCGCCATTTGGCCTTCCAGGCCCAAGTCGCGTACAATCTCCCCTACTTGCTTCAACTGGAGCATATTAATAATGCGCCTACCTATAATGGTAGAGATAAGCAATGAAAATAACAAAGCCAGTCCAGACCGGAAAGTCACGTATTTAAACATTCCCGCACCCGGGAAATCAAAAGAATCCAAATAATTAAAAAGATAATATAGCATAACACATTGTTTATCGTAACCCAAACAACTCCTCCAGTACCTCCCGGTCACTGAAATGATATTTAACACCCTTAATCTCCTGATAATCCTCATGGCCTTTACCGGCTACCAGTATGACATCGCCCGGTTCGGCCAACATAACCGCTGTTTTAATAGCCTGCTTACGGTCAGATATGGAAAGTACGCGATTCATATCCGAAAGTGTTACACCTTCGAGCATATCACGGATAATAGCGTCAGGTTCTTCATTACGCGGATTATCCGATGTAATAATAACCCGGTCACTCAGCGAAACGGCCTCTTTAGCCATCAACGGCCGTTTTCCCTTATCCCGGTTACCACCGGCACCTACCACCGTAATAATCTTGCCTTTTCCCTCCAGAACTCCATGTATGGCATTTAAAACATTTGTAAGAGCATCCGGTGTATGTGCGTAATCGACAATGGCAGAAACTCCCTTTGCAGAACGTAAAGTCTGAAAACGGCCGGCAACCGGATGCAATGTACTCAATGCGATCAGAGTCTCTTCTTCCGGGCAACCGAGAAGACGGGTTGCACCATATACGGCCAATAAATTATAAGCATTAAAACGTCCTACAAAATGAGTAAACAACTCATGTCCGTTAATCTGCATCAACGTACCGTCAAAATGCATTTCGATGATACGAGCCCTAAAATCAGCCAATGTACGCAACGAATAATAATAATTTTTCGCTTTACAATTCTGAAGCATTACCGTCCCGTTTTTATCATCAGCATTTGATAAGGCAAAGGCAGTTTTAGGAAGATAATCGAAAAATTGTTTCTTTGCCTTGAGATAAGCGCCGAAAGTTTTATGATAATCGAGATGATCACGTGTCAGATTGGTAAATATTCCACCTTTGAAACGAAGGCCGCTAATACGTTTTTGTGCAATGGAATGCGAACTTACCTCCATAAAGGCATACACACATCCTGAAGTGACCATTTTCGAAAGCAAACCATTTAGTTCAATCGGATCAGGCGTTGTATGCGTCGACGGAATTTCCTCATCATCCACATAGTTACAAACAGTCGATAATAATCCGGACTTATGACCGAATAATTTAAACATCTTATAAAGCAACGTCGCTATGGTCGTTTTTCCGTTAGTCCCGGTTACCCCGACCAAAGTAAGATGTTCGGAAGGACAACCGTACCACTCAGAAGCCAAATATCCGAGAGCATCGGCAGAATCGGGGACTTGCACGTAAACGGACGAAGCATCGGGAGAAATGGGAATCTCTTCACAAACAATAGCACAAGCTCCGTTACGGATAGCTATATCGATATAATCGTGCCCATCGACCACCGTCCCCTTTACAGCGACAAAAAGAAATCCTTTTTGCACTTTTCTCGAATCGGAAGCTATACCCGTAACTTCCGTTAAAACATCACCGCAAACTTTTAACGGCTTAATATTCTGGATCAATTCACGTAATACCATAACCCGACTAATTCAACCATATGGTTATTGTTCTACCCTTTGATACTTTTACTCCCGGCGAAAGTGATTGCGACGTAACGGTTCCCCGTCCCGACAAATGTACCCTCAATCCGCTTTTTTCCAGAAGATAAACAGCCTCTTTGGCCCCCATACCGATAACAGACGGCACCAGATTCTCAATTACTTTTAACGGTTTCAAAACCACTTCCGTAGAATCGGTATAAGGATGTACCCATTCACTGTTACCTTCACTCTCATAATCGATATCCAGCTTATTCACTACGTAGTCGACTGCTTTCCTGGAGCCACCCTTGACCACCGGCAACTTCGTAAGCGAAGAGTCTAACTGGAGTTCATCCGGTTCCAGACGAACATTGGCGGCATAAACCTTTTCTGCTATATTTTTGAATACGCCGCCCGACATCGTACCACCCGAAGGATAACCGATGCGTGGACGACGAATAACGACTATACAGGAATATTTGGGATCGTTTGCAGGAAAATAACCGCAAAAAGAAACCTGATGGCTCTTTCCTCCTGCCGTATAACCGGCTGCACCTTGTGAAATCTGGGCCGTACCGGTTTTTCCGGCCAACGGAATAAACTCCGATTTCACAGCGGAACCGGTACCCTTATCCACCACATCCAGCAACATCTGTCTTATAAGTTTCAGAGTAGAAGACGAACAGATCGAGGGATTGATAACCTCAGTATGGAATGTTTTGATCACATCGCCTCCAGGCGACGTAATCGATTTGGTAAAAAACGGCTTTATCATCTTTCCGTCATTTGCAATCGCATTGAAAAATGTCAGGGTATAAATCGGCGGAATCTGTGTTTCATAACCGAATGACATCCACGGCAAAGTAGTTTTCCACCAGGATTTATTCGAAGGGTCTTTTATTTTAGCCCTTCCCGCACCCGGAATTTCAAGATTTAAAGGAGTATCAAGCCCCATATCTTTCAATCGTTGAACATAGCGCTCCGGATTTTTTTCAAAGCCCTTCAATATAATTTTTGCAACCCCGATATTGGATGAATACCAGATAGCCTGTTCTGCCGTAATCCGGTGATAACCTCCTTTATGCGCATTATGGTCGGTCATCCGGGCTCCTGCATACATGTAAATGCCGTTACCGGTATCGACTGTATCGCCCGGGTGTACATATCCTTCTTCCAACGCAACGATCATAGACGCGACTTTAAAAGTCGAGCCTGGTTCCGACTCATCTGCCACGGCATAATTTTTTGTCTCGGTATATAACCCCTCACGGATACGTCCCATATTGGTAATCGCCTTAATTTCTCCGGTTTCCACCTCCATAACGACGGCAGTACCCGATTCGGCATCGATCTCCTTCAGTTTGTCGAGCAAAGATTTTTCCGTTATATCCTGAATAACTTCATCAATGGTTGATGTTATATCCATACCGTTTACAGGCTCCACATCCACGACATTAATCCAACGGCGTCCGATTTTCCGACGCGTACTCCGTCCGGGGATTCCTCTTAGCAGACTGTCATACTGTAATTCCAATCCGTTTTTACCACCCTTTTCATATTCACCGTAAATATCGCCAATCGTACGTGAAGCCAAAGTGCCGAAAGGCTTTTGCCGCTGCACCATTTTTTTTACCACCATACCACTGCGGTTCGAACGCATATTTAAAAACGGAAACTTACGAATATCCTTCAATTCTGAATAGGAAATTTTCCGCGATATCAGCAGGTACCCCCTGCTCTGCCTCGAATAACCTTTCAGTATATGGGCTTTATAACCTTGAGGCGTCTTATCTCCGAATTTCTTCGACAATGCTGCCGAAAGAGGTCCCACATATTTATCCAACGTATCTTTTTTCAATCCGTCAGCCTTAAAATCAATATATACATAATACCGGGGTACACTTGTTGCCATAAGTTCCCCGTTACAGGAATAAATATTCCCCCGATTAGGAAGTACCGCAATATTCTCCTGCTTCTGCAACTCCCCTAAATGACGCCAGAAGTCACCCTCCACAAAAGAAATCTGAATAGCCTTAACCATAATGGCGAGGCCTATCAGACTAAATAAAATCGTAACTATAAAATAATTCGTTACGGGATTTCCTTTTTTTTGCGGTTCTGAGTGTTTTGCCATCTCCTATTTAATCTCTATTGCCGGTATATTGGATGTTTTGATATCAAGATTATTCTGTAAAACCAACTCCTCTACCTGCGAACGTTTTATGTGCTGAGTCAACTCTGATGAAACGGAAAGCGATTCGTAACGCAAATCCTGTAACCGGGTCTTTAATGACTCGATCTCCGATATTTTCTGCAAGCAGGAATAACGATTACTGATATTAAAAATAATCAACGCAATTATAAGAAGGAACAACCGCGATTGTTTTGCTATAAACTCTTCCGACAAAAGCTCTCCGGCTAAATAATAGATAAGAGAACTCTTTTTTGCCTTGAGCTCTTTCCTCTGCTTTTTTGTTTTTTGCTCCTCTTTAGTCTCCATAAGTATCCCGATTGTTATTTTTTTTCGGCAATTCGAAGCTTAGCACTCCTCGAACGCGGATTCGCTTCCAGTTCATCATTTGTCGGAACAATCACTTTTGAATTGACAATGCGGAACGGAGTCTCCACATTCCCATAAAAATCTTTTTCACAGACTCCATCGAAATTCCCGCTACGAAAGAAATTCTTTACCAAACGGTCTTCAAGCGAATGATAAGTAATTACGACCAAACGTCCTCCCGGTTTCAACAGAGAAGAGGCCTGTAACAACATCTCTTTCAGAGCGCCCATCTCATCATTAACCTCAATGCGCAATGCCTGGAATAGTTGAGCCAGCATCTTCTTCTCCCTTTCCCTATCTACAAAAGGACGGATAATATTCAATAACTCTTCCACTGTTCTGACAGGTTGCGACGACCGGGCCCTGACAATAGTCTGGGCAATACGGCGTGCCGATTTCAATTCGCCATACGAAAAAAACACCCTTGACAACTCTTCCTCGTCATATTCGTTCAAAACGGCAACAGCATCTATCTGCGCATTCTGATTCATGCGCATATCCAGACGTGTCGTATCAAAACGAAACGAAAAACCGCGCTCCTGTTCATCAAAATGGTGGGAAGAAACGCCGAGATCAGCCAGAATGCCATCTACCTCGTTCACCCCGTAATATCTCATAAAATTACGGAGATAACGAAAATTACTTCTTACGAAAACAAAGCGATTATCATGAAGGATATTTTCCGAAGCATCCATATCCTGATCGAAGCCGAACAAACGTCCATCCGGCCCAAGATGCTCCAATAAGGCACGGGAATGACCGCCCCCTCCGAACGTCACATCCACATAAATCCCCGAAGGGTGAATATGCAGGCCGTCAAGAGATTCAGTCAAGAGAACCGGAACATGATAAATTTCATTCTGTTCTGCTTTATCAATACACACGTTAATAGCTGGTTATGAAGCTTCAAAAAATTTCTGGCATAAAAAAATATTAATATGTAAAAGTATAAAAAAAAATACTATCATCCGAGAGTCGAAAAAAAAGTTTTCAACAGCCGGAAAAGTAAAAAAAGCAATAAAAACAAAAAAAAATAATTTTAGGAAAGACAAAAAGCAGTACATTTGCACTGCAAATTCAAGCTATCCATGCATGAGTGAAACGGAAATATTTCAGATAGACCTCGAAAAGGTCTTTAAAAATAAGATTCCCAAAACGGCAAAAAGGCTGCCGGGTTTCATTTTTCATTTGCTCGAGAAAATAATTTGTCAGGACGAACTAAACAGAGTATTAAGGACTTATCACGATCTTGACGGAATAGATTTCATGGAAGCAATGGTTAATGATTATAATATTCATTTAACCATACAAGGAAAAGAAAACATCAGAAAAGACGGACGCTATGTTTTTGCCTCAAACCACCCTCTCGGTGGAATGGACGGTGTCTGCCTTACTGCTGTTTTGGGACGAATGTTCGATTATAAAGTCCGGTGTCTCGTAAATGATGTACTCCTCTATGTTCCGGCACTTCGTGCCCCTTTCGTAGCAGTGAACAAATATGGAGCACAAAGTCGTGATGCCGCACAAAAAATAAACGAAGTATTCGCCTCCGAAAACCAGATTATTACTTTTCCGGCAGGACTGGTATCGAGACGATATAACGGGATTGTACAGGATTCGGAATGGAAAAAGGCATTTATCACTAAAGCTCGGGAAACAAAGCGCGATATCGTTCCTGTTTTTTTTGACGGTGTAAATTCAAATTTTTTCTATAATTTTTCCGTTATACGTAAAGCACTGAAGATAAAATTCAACATCGAACTTTTCTTCCTTCCGCGTGAAATGGTAAAAAGTAAAAACAAAACATTCAATATATATATAGGCAAGCCCGTTTCTTGGCAATCCTTTGACATCAGTAAGAACGATGCCGAATGGGCTTCATGGATAAGAGAATTATCTTACAATCTCCCAAAACAAGAATTGATTTAGCATGAAAGATATTATCGAAAAAGTCGATCCGGCTGCGATAAAAAAAGAGTTGACAAAAGATAAATTTCTGAGAAAAACGAATCGCGGTAATCATGAAATTTATATTATTACCTATCAGGACTCTCCCAATACCATGCGGGAAATCGGGAGACTCAGGGAAATAGCGTTCCGTCATTACGGAGGAGGCACAGGTATGGATTGCGATTTAGACGAATACGACACGATGCCCAATCCATACAAACAGCTAATTGTCTGGTGTCCTGAAACCGAAGAAATACTGGGTGGTTACCGTTTCATAATGGGTTCAGAAGTCAAGCTCGATGCAAACGGAAAGCCCCTTCTGGCAACTTCACATCTCTTTAAT
>JAQXIO010000056.1 GCA_029007825.1 Bacteroidales bacterium
TGTAAAAAACAATTGGAGCAAGAAAGAAACAAATCCAATATAATCTTTTATATTTGCCACTTACACAGAGCAACTCAAAGGGGTATAACTTGCGTCTGTATTTTTGCCTTCGGTACGGAGTGTTCCCCCCTCCAGAAAGGGGTTATCTTTTTACGAATATAAGTATACCGATGGAAACCGATTGTATTTCCCTGAAAGGGGAAAGCCAGGGAGAGCCACCGCTCGATTTTCCCTGGACGATCATCTTTTTCGATGAAAATTTACGTATAAGCCAGGTAAAGAATTATCCTGAAAATTTTCTATTTTCTCTTTCACCGGAAGGTCTCACGGGTGTTTCCGTGAACGACCTGAAGGAGTATGCGGCTGTTCCGAACCGCAAAGCTGCCGGCTTACTGGCCGGGCAGATCGTAAAGTCGCAACAGGAGAAACGGAGCGTTTCTTTCGAAAGTGCTTTTTTGAAAGAGAAGGGAGAGTGGTCTCCTATATTTTGCTATACGGCATGTGCAACGGACGGATGCGTGTCGTGCCATATCATGACGATAGATAAGAGGGATTTAAAGTCTGAGGGGGCATGTGCGGACAAACCGGCAGAGGAGGCTTCGCTGAAGTTCGAAAATCTTTTCAATGCGCTCGAGGCGGGTGTGGAGTATTACAATGCTGCGGGTGAACTGATGGAGACAAACCGGTATATGGAGGAGTTGTTAGGGATGGATAAGGAGACTCTTTGTGCCCTGAAGACGAATCTTTTTACGAAGAGGTATATACCGGATGTTGCGAAGGAGCTGATCAGGGCGGGGAAAAGGAGTTTCTCGACCTGTGAGTACGACTTCGACGAGATTGCCAGGCGTAACGAGGGGTATAAGACGAGCAAGAGGGGAAAGATGTCTCTCGAGATCAGGACTTCTCCTATTTACAATAGCGGGGGCGAATTGACCGGAACTTTCGTAATGTTGTTCGATGCGAGCGAGTATACGCGGCTGCAAAAGAGGTATGAGTTGCTTTACAACCAGAACGAGACAATTCTCCAGTCGCTGCCGGTCGGGGTGGAGATGTATTCGTGCGACGGCGTGCTGCAATACCTGAACGACCGCGATTGCGAAATTTTCGGCGTTAACCGTAAGGATGTCCTTTTGGGCGGGGATATCAATATCAACAATAACCCGAACCTTCCGCAGGAATTAAAGGATGCCGTAAGGGAGAAACGGAGGGTACACCTCGATTTCCCCTATGATTTCGGGGCCGTACACGACACGGGCTATTACCTAAGTTCTCATCCGAACGAGGTGAAACGGATCGATTGCGACGGAACTCCGGTTATCAATTCGGAGGGGGAGACGGAGAATTATCTGTTTATCGTGAACGATATAACGGATTATTATATCCAAAGCCGGATACTGGAGGAGATGCGGCAGAACCTTATATATGCGATGAAGGCGGGCGATGCAAATGCGTGGACTTTGGATTTGAAAACCAAAACGCTGTTGTTGCTGGAGTATGAAAATCCGGGAAAGAAGGCGTTGCTTCTGGAAACAGTTCTTTGCAGTATGCATCCTGACGACCGCAAGGTTTATCTGGAAACGATAGAGGCTATTTCGACAGGGCAGATCGAGCATGCGGAGATGGTGCTGAGGTATTTCAGCAAAAAAGACGGTGATTACCGGTATTATGATAACCGTATGGGTGCGCGCAAAAATGCACAGGGTATAATTACGCATATTACGGGTATCGAGCGTAATATTACAGAAAAGAGTATTCAGAAGCTGGAGCTGGAGAATGCACGAAAGAGCCTCGGCCTTGCGATGGAGGCGGCGGATATCAAGGCGTGGATTTACGATATGCAGAGCCGAAAATCGAAAGTGCTTTACGGGCAGGCGGGTAATGACGAGGGGAAAACGGATTTTTCGCTTTTTGTGCACCCGGACGATAAAGAGGTTTTCAAAGAGCATTACCGTAGCGTTTCGGAAGGCAGGAAGTCAAAGGACAGCATAATTGTAAGGGGAAACAAGGAGGGTGTTTACCGCCATTACGAAAGCACGATTTCATCGGTAAGGAACGAAGAGGGTGCTATTTCGCACCTAATCGGTTCGTTGAAGGATGTAACGGACGCTTTATCGACCCAGCGGGAGCTGAAACGGCAGAAGGATTTCATATCGCTGGCACTGAGCGCCGGCAATATGGCGGTATGGATTTACGATATCGGGGAGGAGGCTTTTTCATCGCTCGAGGGCAATGCTCTGGCGGGTGAACGCCTGACGATGGAGCAGAATCTGTCGCTGCTGCACCCGGACGACGCCGTTTCTTTTCTTTCAAGATTCCAGAGTGTCATTGAGGAACATGTCCCGAAACTGAATCTTAAGCTGCGCTACCGTGACGAGAGCGTAGAAGGGGGTTACCGCCATTATGAGTCGTCTATTATCCCGATCCGCAACGAGTGGGGAAAGATTACGCACCTTACGGGCACGCAGAAGGATGTGACGAACGATTATTTCCAACAGGAGGAGTTGCGGCAGAGCAAACTGAAAACCGACCTGGCTATCCGCACGTCGGGCATCGTGCTGTGGGAATTCGATAACCGTACCGGGCTTTTTACCTGCTATAACGAACCGATCAACGGTTACGACGAATCGAAAAAGTTGTCGACGGGCGATTACTTCAACGCTACTCATCCGGACGATCTGGAGATTATAAAGTCAAACGCTACGATTGTTGCGGAGGGAAGGGACGAGTCTCTGTGTTTCGACGTGCGGATGAGGTATCCGAACGATCCGGAGTGGTATTACTGTACGATCAGCGGTTCTCCATTCGAGAAGGAGAGCAACGGAAAGGTGGTGAAGTATGCGGGTTTTCGACGGGATAATACGGAGTTGCAGAGGAAGCGGACTTTACTGAGTAATATTTTGAATAATGTTCCGGTTCCGATTCATATCAAGGATGTGGAGGACAACCAGAAATATGTTTTCTGGAACGAGGAGAGTAAAAAGCTTTTCGGCGACGCAACGGAGAAAACGTTGTATTCGGTTGTGGATGCGGAACAGGCTGAAAAGATCGATGAGATCGACCGCCGCGTTTTTGAAACGGGAGAACCTTATCTGGGACAGGAGAAGGTTTTAACTTTAGAGGGAAAGGAGTACGATACGATCGTGCGCAAGTGCATTATTTACGAAAACGGCAAACGGCTTTTATTAGGGGTACGTTGGGATGCGGGGCTGCAAAACGAGCTTCAGCTGAAATCGAAGATTCTTTCGATTTCGATGGATGCTTTGCAGGCTTATACGTGGTATTACGATTCGCGGGACGGTGTGCTGGTATTCGGCGACGGTTTCGAAAAGACGGGAGGCGACCGTACGGCTCTGAACAGTGTGGAGAAGTTTGCCGGACAGATTCATGAGGAGGACCGGGAGCGTTTCACTTCCCTTATGAGCAATTTTTTGCAGAAGGAGGAGGGTGAGTTTGCCGTGGAATACAGAATCGACCTTGCCAACACGGGGGATTATGACTGGTGGGAGTGCCGGGGTACGATGGAGACGATGCGACGGGATAACGTTACCTACAAATATATGTTCGGGATGGATATCAATATCAGCGGACACAAACGTACGGAGCTGGACCTGTTACATAACAAAACGGAGCTTGCCAAACTGAACAAACAGAATGAGCTGGTACTGAACAATACGAATTCGGGGCTGGCTTATATTACGAAGGATTATGTGGTACAGTGGGAGAATATCAATATTCATTCGACGGATTTGCCTATTCGTTACAAAAAGGGGGAGGTTTGCTACAGGAGTACGCATGGCCGGAATTCGCCGTGTGAATTCTGCGTTATGACGAGGGCTTTGCAGACGAAACAGATGGAGCAGAGTGAATTCGATTTCGACGACGGACGGTCTATCGAGGTTTTCGCAATGCCTGTGTTTAACGAGAAGGGTGAAACAGAAGGTGCGGTTCTCCGGGTGGACGATATTTCGGAACGAAAGGGGATGATCCGCGACTTGCAGAAGGCGAAGATGCAGGCGGAGCAGTCGGATAAACTGAAATCGGCATTTCTTGCGAATATGAGCCATGAGATTCGTACGCCTTTGAATGCGATTGTGGGTTTTTCGGATTTAATGACGGTTGCGACGGATAACGAGGAGCGTGAGGAGTACAGCAAGATTATCAAAACGAACAATGAGCTGCTGTTGAAATTGATCAACGATATTCTGGATTTATCGAAGATCGAGGCGGGGTCGGTTGTCTTAAAGTACGAACGGTTCGATATGGCGGAGCATTTCGATGAGGTGGCAACGGCTATGCGCCGGCGGATCAGTAATCCGGCGATCCGTTTTATCAGCAAAAATCCGTACCGGAGTTGTATCATCAAATCGGATAAGAGCCGCTTAACTCAGATTCTGACGAATTATGTAACCAATTCGATAAAGTACACTGAACGGGGCTATATCGAAATGGGGTATGAACATACCGGCGAGGCTATACGGTTGTATGTAAGGGATAGTGGTATCGGTATCTCGGACGATAAACGCCACCGGGTTTTCCACCGCTTTGAGAAACTGGATGAGTTTGCGCAGGGAACGGGGCTGGGGCTTTCGATCTGTAAGGCTATTGCGGAGACTTTCGGGGGTAGTGTCGGGTTCGATTCGCATCCGGGCGAGGGTTCTGTATTCTGGGCTACGATACCTTGTGCTGCCGAAGTGGTTTTGGCTTCCGAAGAGAGTGCGGAAATGGCCTAACGGGCGTAGTTACCTTCTATTTACGGGGGTATAGAAAGAATTGTGCTTTCCGCAAAAACCGGAACTCACAAGGGCACTTCCTGTGCGGTTGTGCTCAAAAAACATTAACCCCAAAAAGCAATATAGCCCGGAGAATCTCCGGGCTATATTGCTTTAAGCTGCTTTGCATAGAATCGCTTAAAGAGAAAGAGTTCCCCCGGTATGCCTTTTTTTGAAAAGAAAGGCCGTACCGGGACTTACATGTATTTATATATTAACGATCAAGTGTCTTGCTGGTTTCTGACCGGCAATGCCGGAGCAAAATTTCTTCCGGCAAATTGTTTTCCGGAGCGGAATTTATCAATAACCGACTTTCAGTGTACAGGGTTTTCCGGTTCCGGTAATAACGATCAGATATTGTCCGCGTTGCGGCAACGACAATTCGTATTGCTCAGCGGCAGGGATTGCCTGCTGCAGTAGTGTACCTCCTATCGTATAGAGGGCGACGGCGCTTTGCGGGGGCAGGTTGAAAATGTGCGCTTCTCCCCCACCCGTGCAAGCGACATAGGGTTGTGCGAAGTCGCCGGAGGCGGCGTCTTCTATCCCTACCTGCCCGGAATAGTAGTAGGTTGAAGTTACTTCAAGAAGATATGTATTGTTTTCCCATTCATATATCTGTTCGGCCAGAAGGTTTCCGGCGGCATCATAGGTATATACCGTTTTTTCAGATTTTACCCATGTGTTGTTCTGGTTGTCACGTGAGCTTTCTTCTTCCTGTGCAACCGTTCCGTCATCGTTATAGGTGTAGTCGGTGGCGGTGTTCAGCATCCACTGGCTGTTTTCGTAGATGGATTCTTCTTCTCTCGCCAATTTGCCTTCGCTGTAGGTGTAGGCGGTTTTGTCTTCTTGTACCCAGCCTTCGCCTACTCCCGGTTCGATTACGAATTTATATCCTTCATCGAGCGTGAGATTTCCATTTGCGTCATAGGTATATATTCTTTTATTTTCTTCTATCCATACCTGGTTGTCTGCATCCCAGTTGGATTCTACCTGAAGGGTGCACTTTTGGGCTTCATAGAAGTATTGCGTTTTTTCGCTTTTTTTCCATGTTGTTTGTCCGGGTATCATTACGTAGAGGAGGGTGCTGTCCATTTCTCCGGAGGTGGTGTTGTAAAAGTTTTGCTCTTTTTCATTTTCCATCCATGAGGAGGTGGCTCTTATCCACTGGTAATAGGTGTCTACTTCGAGGTTTCCGGTGAGGTCGTACCGGAACACGTGCATAGTTGTATTTTCATTCGCGGCGTTCTTTTCAATGACGCTATCGGCTTTCAGCACCTGTGGTGCGGCTACCGAAACCTGTGTTGCCAGACAAAGGGCAAAAAGAAGTAAAAATTGTTTCATACGCTTATTTTTTAATTGTAATGAGGTTATTTCATTTATTCCGTATAAAGTAGAGAGCCGGAGAGCATAACCTGCCGTCGTGCTCTCCGGATAAAAACGGGGCTGTTACCATTCGCCTCCGGTATATTCTACCGGCAGTTGGTCACGGAAGGCCATAGAGGCGTGTGTTCCGTCGCAGAAGGGTTTGTTGGTAGATTGTCCGCAACGGCAGAGGGTAACGCGGTTGCGTATCTCGTAACTGGTTCCGTCGGCGCTTTCGATGCGTATGCCTCCGCGCACCCAGATAGGGCCGCTGACCTTTATGCCGGGGTCTTCTATAAGGCTGATACCGGGTTCGAAGCCGGGTTCGAAAAATTCGCCGGTGGTTTTATTGCGGAGCATCAGACGCCCGGCGGGACAATGGCTTGCCTCGTGTTTGACGAGTTCTTCGCCTTCGCGGGTGCCGTCTTTGCGTATCAGGTTCCATATTTGTCCGTAGGCGTCGCAGAAGCGTGCAAAGGCACAGTAGCTTTCATTGTCGAAGAGGTCGTATTTGGATCCTTCGTAAACATCGGCATCTTCGAGAATGGGGAGACGTGAGGCGGTTTCTTTGGGGTCCCACTGGGCATTGTGATGGGCTCCGTCGCAATAGGGCTTATTTTTAGACTCGCCGCAGCGGCAAAGCGCACACGGCTCTTTTACTTCATAGCTTTTTCCCTGCTTGTAAACCCAGGAGCTTCCCTCATCGTTCGGCGCGATTATCTGCTGGTCTAACGTGGGTTTGCCATAAACGAGATAAGGGCCGTCGGCCGTAATCTTAATGTAAAAGGTCTCTTTCTTTTCGTCTGCTTTGGAGGCATCGGATGCTGTTGTTTTCATAATCGTAAAGTTGGTTTGTTTAAAAAACACGCGGATATGAAATTTGGTTGCGGCAGAAATCGTCCGGGGGGTGCGCCCTGAAACCGGAGAGGCGTATAAAACTACGATTCATCGGGGATGGGAAGAGAAATATTTATTATATTTAACTTACATAGGCAGCGTATCGAGTGCATTTTCTGCTGAAAACAAGAGGTGTTTTTATTCCAAATACTGAATGGCAGCTTTCATTTCGATCTTAATCTCTTTCTACTACGAATCAGGGAGATATAAATTCCATAAAGGAGATGCAAAAAACAGAGATTAATCCGTATGTTTGCAAAAAATCTACCGTTATGTTCGTAATTGTCCTAACTTATAAAGCTCCATTAGAAGAGATCGACCGACATTTGGAAGCGCACCGGGCTTTTCTCAACAGGTATTACGCTTCGGGTAACTTTATCGTATCTGGTCCACAGAATCCCCGCGAGGGGGGCGTAATCCTTTGCCGTGCTACCGACCGCAAGGAGGTAGAAAAGATTCTTTCGGAGGATCCGTTCAATGCGGTGGCGGAATACAGCATTACGGAGTTTCTGCCTACGAAATATGCAGCGGGGTTCGAGCTGTGTACCGATAAATAAGCATTTTTTCCGCTTTTTTTCTTCCCGGATCGCAGTTTTTTATGTAGTTTTGTTTTTCCTAAGACTATCATAAACAGTAGATAAATTCATGAAAAACAAAACTTTCAAAGGTATTTGGCGGCGTTTGATTCTTGCCGCGGCATTGCCTTTCGCGGCAATATTGTTACAGGCTCAGAGCCTTTTGCCGGTAGATTTGCGATGCGAATACAGTAAAAATCCTTTAGGAATCGATGTTTCGACCCCGAAACTGAGTTGGAAACTGACTGATAAAGAGCGTAATGCGCGACAGACGGCATACGAAATCGAGGTGGCTACTTCACTGAAAGATTTAAAGGCCGGAAAGGCTAATATCTGGAAGAGTGGCGAGGTGAAGTCGGACGATAACGTGCACATCCGTTATGCGGGAAATGCGCTGGAGCCTTTTACTCGTTATTACTGGCGCGTGCGTGCCTGGGACGGCAACGGCAAGGCGGGCGAATGGAGCGATGCCGCATGGTTCGAAACGGCAATGTTGTCGCAGTCGGACTGGAAGGCTAAATGGATCGGCGACGAGCGGAAACAGTTCACGCGCGACGAGGATTTCTACCAGGAGGATCCTATGCCTCTGTTTCAAAAGGAGTTTAGAACAAATAAAAAAGTTGCGGATGCCCGATTGTATATCTGTGGTTTAGGCTATTACGAGGCTTATCTGAACGGTAAGAAGATCGGCGAGAATATGGTTGATCCGGGCTGGACGGCTCACCGCAAAGAGGCTCATTATGTGACTTACGATATTACCGACCAGTTGAAAAACGGCAAGAACGCTATCGGGGTGATGCTGGGCAACGGTTGGTGGAACCCGCTTCCGCTGCGCTTATTCAGAACTTATAATCTGCGCGACGTACAGGAGACGGGGCGCCCGTGCCTGAAGGCTCAGATTTTAGTGCGTTACAACGACGGCAGCGAGGAGTGGATCAATACGGACGAGAGTTGGCTGACTACGGAGGGTCCGATCGTACTGAATAACGTATATTTAGGTGAAAAATACGATGCGCGCCGTGAGGTTAAGGGTTTTGCCCAACCGGGCGCCAACACGTCGAAATGGAAAAAGGCTACCGTGGTACAGGGTCCGTCGGGCGTTTTAGTTCCGCGTATGCAACCGCCCGTACAGGTGGATCATGTATTGAAACCGGTGGCTATTTACGAACCGCAACCGGGCGTTTATGTCGTAGATATGGGGCAGAATTTCGCCGGTGTGGGACGCATCAAGGTAAAGGCTCCGAAGGGTACGGAGATTTCCCTGCGCTACGGAGAGATTATCAATGACGACAAGAGCCTCAATACGATCACGGTAAATGCGGGGCATATCAAAGAGATCTGGGGACTGGACGGCGGTCCGGGTGCCCCGAAGACTGCCGAACAGCTCGACCGTTATGTGGCAAAGGGCGAAGGACGCGAAGTGTGGAACCCGCGCTTTACGTTCCACGGCTTCCGCTACATCGAAGTGAAGGGCTGGCCGGGAAAATTGACGGCGAACGATATAGAGGGCTTGCAGATGCATCCGGCTCTCGAACAGCACGGAAGCTTTACCTGCTCGAACGATATGTTCAACCACCTGAACAGTGTGGTGGACTGGACGTTCAAGAGTAACTTGTTCAGCGTGCAGAGCGACTGTCCGGCACGTGAAAAAATGGGCTACGGGGGCGATATCGTGGCTACGTGCGAGGCTTTTATCTATAATTACGATATGGCGAATTTCTACCGGAAGGTGGCGCGCGACTTCGTGAACGACCAACGCCCGAAGGGGGGTATGCCGGAGATTGCGCCGAATACGGGAATCGCTTTGTACAGTCCGGGCGACGGCGCGGGCCCGCTGGGCTGGCAGCTTGCCTATCCGTATGTGCTTGACCGCTTGTATGAGATGTACGGTGACCGTGATTTACTGGAGTCTCATTTTCCGGCTTTCGAACGCCAGATGAAGTTTCTGGAATCGGCGGCTTATGAAGATCTGTTCGACCGCGACATCAGCGACCACGAGGCTTTGGACCCGAAACCTATTTCGCTGACGGTGAATTGTTATTATTATCATCATGCTTTGCTGATGAAGAAGTTTGCGAAGATTTTAGGGAAGGAGGATGCTTACAAGCATGCGGAGGAGTTGCGCAAGCGTATCGAACGGGCTATCGTGAGAACTTACCTTGTTCCGAATACGGGTCGTTTCGACAACGGAACGCAGTCGGCACAGATTTTTGCCCTGTACTACGATCTTTCTCCGGAGAAGGAGAAGAGTTTCGAGTGGTTGCTGAAGGAGATCGAACGTCATGACGGCCATTTGTCAACGGGCATTTTCTCTACGAAGATGATGTTCGACGTTCTACGTGAGGCAGACCGCAACGATATCGCTTATATGATTGCGAACCAGCGCGATTATCCGGGTTGGGGCCATATGCTTGCGAACGATGCCACTACGTTGTGGGAGACTTGGGCTCAGCCGACGAGCGCATCTTATAATCACCCGATGTTCGGGCAGGTGGTAGAGTGGTATTACCGCTCGCTGCTGGGTATCAACCCTGCTACACCGGGCTTCAAGAGCATCGAGATCAAGCCTCAACCGGCAGGCGACCTGACGTGGGCGAAGGGTAGCTACGAATCGCCTTACGGTACGATCGGCTCGGCATGGGAGATCAAAGACGGGGTTTATTCGCTGGAGGTTACAATTCCGGTGAACACGACCGCTACGGTATGGATTCCCACGGCTTCGGCGCAGGGCGTGAAAGCCGACGGTAAAGCGGTAGGTTCGGATTCTTCGATCCGATATGAGGGTGCTAACGGGCGTTATCAGTTGTATAACATCGGTTCGGGTACTTACCGTTTCAGCGCTCCTTACAATAAATAAGAAAGATATTTCTCTTCTATAAAAAATCCCGCAATGGAAACGATTGCGGGATTTTTTGTTGCTTTATTTTCAGAGGTTGGCCGCATTTGGGGAGGGATAGAGAAGATATAGCATTTTATTTTTTATCGGTGGCCGGGAAGGTAGAAGCGGCAAAATTTTCCGCTTCGGGCAGAGGGGAACGAATGCAACAATCATAGCGGGTTACTTCTTTTATATTCTATAATATAGGACGTCTTTATTTTCGGAGGTTGTATGCCTATAAAGCCCTGAGGATAGTTATCTGGGGAATGTGCTTTTTCCACCGCCGATAATAATCTGCAAGGGTTGCCGTAAACAGCTGATTGCACAGGGGGGAGATAAAGATATTATTTATATAACAGTGATTTAGGTTCGTACTCTTTAATACTGCAACGTATCTTACTTAAATATTTGTAAGAGTTCCAGCTGCCTTTTCCGGTTTCATTGCCAACAAAAAAGCCGGGTTTGAAAAATCCCGGCTTTTTTTGTTTTATATTTTCAAACTGCGGTTATGCTTCAGAACCGGCATCGCCTGAGAAAAGGTATTTGTTCGCACAGTTCTCTATCTGTTCGATTGTAAAAGGCTTCACCAACACTTCGTTGCATCCGGCTGCAAGGGCTTGTTGCTGTTCGGTGCGGAACTGAAAGGCTGTTACAGCGACAATCGGCACATGGGGTGATATTGCGCGTATGCGTTTAATGGCTTCTACGCCGTTCATGACGGGCATACGGATATCCATCAGCACGAGATCGAAAGGTTCCCGCTGAAAACTGTTTACGGCTTCCTGACCATTTCTTGCCCAAGAGACCGTATGTTTTTTATTGAGGGATGTATTTATCTGGATAAAGGCAGATTCCATATCTTCCGCAACCAGTATTTTTTTACCGCTTTTTTCGGGTTCTACCAAATGCCACTCGTTTTTAGACGGGGTATCGGGTTTAACGAAACGATACGGTATGATAAAAGTAAATGTACTGCCTTTTCCAAGTGTCGATTCTACTTCAATACGTCCTTCCAAGCGGTCGGCGAGCGCCTGGCAAATGGATAAACCGAGACCTGTTCCGGATACAAATTCGTCCAGCTTCTCAAAACGCCCGAATATTTTGGTTAGTTGATCGGGGGAGATGCCGCGCCCGGTATCTTTGACATACAGCCGCAGCCATTCCCCGTCTTCCGCCATCCCAAGGGTTATAGAGCCTTTTCCGGTGTTTTTTATTGCGTTGGAAAGGAAGTTGAAGAGTATCTGCATCACCCGGTTACGGTCGGTGAGTGTCCATATTTTTTTCGCCGGGCTTTCTATATAGAGATCCACGTGTTCCGGCATTTTGAGTTGATGTACTTTTCCGACTTCATCTATCAGTGCGGACATTTCGGTGGGTTGGATGTTGGTTTCCGATTTACCGGATTCAATGCGGGACAGATCGAGCACATCGCTAATCAATTGCAACAGGAGGTTGCTGTTTTTCTGGATGATATCGACATATTCAGCTTTCTCTGCGGGATCGTCGGTAGTGAGGAGTATTTCGGAGAATCCGACAACGGCATTAAGAGGCGTACGTATTTCATGGCTCATATTGGCGAGGAAGAGGGATTTCATCTTATCGGATTCTTCGGCTTTACGTTTGGCTTCGAGCAATTCGGCTGAGCGTTGCATCCGGTCGCCTATATCGTGAATCAGCGCGAGCACCGTATTATCTTCGAACGGTGCGATACGTGCCTGAAAGTAGAATCGTCCCTGGCCTTTCATATCTAACGGATATTCTATCTCTCTCAACTGCCCGTCTTTCAGACATTCGCGTATATTACGCAGAAAGAGATCGCTCACTTCGGGTGAATATACAGTCCGTCCGTCTATTCCTATCAGTGTCTCCGTGGGATGGAGCAGTACTGTTCCTTCGGACATCATCACATCGCGAATAAAGAAGTTATCGTCGAATATAAAAATGAATTCGGGGAGTGCCTGAATGACTTTACGGTTTCTTTCTTCGAGACGCCTGATTTTCTGTTCACTCTCGCATCTGTCGGTAACATTCTCCGTATAAAACATCAGTTTGAGGGGATTGCCATCGGGATCACGTTCACGCACGGAAAAAAAACGGGACTCCAACCAGACGGTTTTTCCTCCGTTAGCAGCGAATCTCAGACACAACGAGTTTTTCTCGTCCCGATCAAGCAGGCGTGACCGAAATACATCCAACGTAAGTCCTTCACGATCAACAGGATGTACAAATTCAAAACTTTGTTCTACGGTTTCGAAAAATATACCGGCCTTGTCCAGTTCCAATACCTGAAAATAGTCTTCAGAAAAAACAATTTTGTCTAAAATGAGGTCGTACTCCCACAATGCGATCTTATGTGCAGCAAGTACTAATTTGGCATTCCGGAAATTATCCGAATGGTCGTTGTCGAAACTCATAACAGGGAATTTGTCAGGATTAGAAGATTATAGAAACTGTCTAAAATTACAACACATTGTTTCATGCTCTTTTTCACTGTCAAATTCATTAAATGAGTGTCTTCTTTTTGTCTTCATCAGGCCTTAAAGAAGCAGCTCAAGATTATATAGTTCTTGAATCAGTTGTCGCAATCCACAACATTCGCCGGATCATTTCCGGTCCGGCGAATTTCGGTTAAAGATAGACAGAATTCAGAAAAAAACAAACAGTATAAAATTATTCTGTATTTTGGCATTATCCGTCTCATATTCAGACGAGAAAGACATCTATATTCTTTAAACAACACTCATAAAGGCGGGAATCGGAGGGTGCTCCTGTTCTCTCGCGGCGTTATACGATGCACGGCAGGGATGTATTCAGGGGAAAGAGAGCTTGCGGGGAGAGGGTGAACATAATGCTCCGGTGCGGGCGAAGGCTACCGGGAAGTATATATCTTTATTCGTTTTTGCCGGGGTAATTTCGTGTGCCTGAAATTTTTTTTCTGTCAAACATAGGGTAGGAAAAATAAATTTCCACCTGATTTTTAACGTTCATCTTATAAGATAAGAGAGAGGTTTATAAAGCCGCAACAGAACGGTTGCGTTTTTTGATTTGCAACGTGTCCGGAATGCAGCTATTACAGTAATTTTTGTTTCGTGGTTTAAAAAAAACAAAATGGTATGCGTGGTTTACGCATTACGAGGGTTTTCTCTTTATATTTGCAGAACATTAGGATGTGCCCGGGCAATTTTTGAGAATAAGTTCTCACGATTGGCGTGGCTTTTACTAATTTGAAGACCGGATACGGCCGGACAAAATGGAACACAAGCTTTGATTTTGCCTCCGGACTTTCATTTTATTTATATTGAAAATACAAACAGAGCAATTATGTATAATATGAGGTTTAACCAGTTTATTCCAACCAATCTTTTTTTCGGTTGCGGAAGTATCGAAAGGCTTGCAACGGAGAGATTGCCGGGGAAAAAGGCTTTTGTCGTAATTTCTTCGGGGACGTCGATGCGGAAATACGGCTATTTAGACAAGGTGTTGAAGTTGCTCGAGAAGAACGGCATTCCTGCCGTAGTGTATGACAAGATATTACCGAATCCGATCCTTTCGCATGTAGCGGAGGCTGCGGAGCTTTGCCGGGGCGAGGGATGCGATTTCGTAATCGGTTTAGGGGGCGGGAGTTCGATCGACTCGGCTAAATCGATCGCTTTGCTGGCCTGTAATCCGGGCGATTACTGGGATTATGTTACGGGGGGCTCGGGCAAAGGGCTTCCGGCAGAGAAGGGTGCTTTGCCTATTATCGCTATCCCGACAACGGCGGGAACGGGTACGGAGGCGGACCCGTGGACGGTTATCACGAACGAGAAGCTGAACGAGAAGATCGGTTTCGGCAACGAATATACTTTCCCGACTATTTCAATCGTTGACCCGGAGCTGATGGTGTCGGTTCCGCCGCGGCTTACGGCTTACCAGGGCTTCGACGCATTTTTCCATGCGGCTGAGGGCTTTATCGCACGGACGGCAACTCCGATCAGTGATTTGTATGCACTGAAGAGTATCGATTTGCTTTACCGGCATCTGCCCCAGGCGGTAGAGAACGGAAACGACATAGAGGCTCGTACGAAGGTGGCGCTTGCCAGCACATTGTCGGGTATGGTGGAATCGACTTCGAGCTGTACGTCGGAACATTCGTTAGAGCATGCGATGAGCGCTTTCTATCCGGAGCTTCCGCACGGTGCGGGGCTTATCATGCTTTCGGCGGCTTATTTCAATACGTTCGCGCATATGGTTCCGGAGCGTTTTATTATGATGGCGGAGGCTATGACGGGGAAGAAGAGCAACGATCCGAAGGATTTTATCCATGCGCTGACGGAGTTGCAGAAGGCTTGCGGTGTGGCTGACCTGAAGATGTCGGACTGGAATATCAGGGAGGAGGATTTGCCGCGTTTCGTACGCAACGCCCGCGAGACGATGGGCGGTCTTTTCCAGGTGGACCCGGCACGGCTGCCGGACGAGGCTTTCCTGAATATTTATAAGTTGTCATACAGATAAATTCATTTTCACGGTAAAAAATTATTCTTTTTACGATAGGCTGGCCGGTAACCGGCCGGTCTTTTTTTTATTATTCATTTTCCTTTCTACCAGAAATTTTCATAGAATAAGACGAAAGAAAAATAGACTCTTTTGTATTCTGCTTACATTACAAGCATTGCCATTGTTTCTATATTTCACCAAATAAAAATACTTCTTAATTAATTTTATAAATATCTTTGCACTCTAATTTACATTTACAGTTTGCAGATATATTACCGAACGAATAACCATCCCTATTATCAAACGACATAGGGCCTTTTATAAAGCCTAATAAAGAATTTATTCCCTAATATGAAAAGTACAATCACTTTAATTATCGCAAGCATTCCACTTTTATACAATACCGGCTATACGTATGCCCAGAATGACGAAAGGGAATTTACGAATATGCTGACAGAATTTTATACGACATATGACCTTGCCTGGTCAAAAAACGAAAATAATCTAACAGGGCGATTGGATTCGCTTCAACAGAAGTATTGTACAAAGAAATTCAATAAAAGATTAAAGAAAATGTTCGAGGCACAGGGTGTGGATGATGATCTTTTTACGAAAGATTACGGCACTGATAAAGAGTCAATAAAAACATTACTAATAACGAAAAACCCGGCAGAAAACTATATTTATACTGTTTCTTATATTGTAAATACAGAGGATTCTACCAATAAAAAATTAAACAAAAAGTTCAAATCCGTATAGTTATAGCCGAAGAAGAGGGGAGTTTTAAAATCGACGATGTGCTTTAACGGCTAAAGAAGAGTTTTTTCAAAAGTCGTTCAAATCATATTTTATCAACAATTATATTATATATAGGTCCAATGAAAAATTATTCAATCTACAAAAAATTGAATTTTGTTATTATGATGGGGATTATCTTTTGTTCAGCAGGTTGCCAAACGAGGCAAGAAGAAAAGGCTCCGGAAATTCCCCAAAACGATTCTACGGCATTGAACGTAACCAGTTTCGACAGTGACAGCCTTGAAATGGCGGCGTTGATAAAAAATATGCTGATATGGGATGATTCGAGCAAAATGGGGGATTTTCTGGAAAAGACCGATTCTCCGGACGACAGCATATATACCGGAATCGACTGGGAGATACACCAGAAAAGGATGCAGGTATTATCGGATACAAAACTGTTTAACGAGGATTTTTTAGAAAATTATCAGAAAATAGCCGAACATCTCGACAGAGAGCTAAAAGAGAATCCGTTAAAATGCTATGTGGGAGAGATACCTCCTTATGGTGGTTTCAGGTTATGGTGTAATTGCCAGGATTATCCTGACGACAGGGAAAATTGCTTTACTATTTTCAACCTAAAAGTCGAAGGTGATTCTGCAAGCTTTAAATGGGGCTGGGGTGGTGAAGAATGGGGTAACTATGTCAAGGTAAAAAAGAAAAACAATTCCTGGCGTATTTCTTATATGGAGCAATTCGACATTGAGCGTTTTAGCTGGTAATAACTATATCTCTGCTATCACGGCCAATAAAAGTTTTCTGAAAAACCGATTTCTACGAATACAATCGATCCGGTATCTTGTTAAAGGGTCAGAAGTTTTTTCAAGAGAGGGTAACAATGGCCTTCTCCGTATATTTCTTTCGCTCTTATTTCTTAACCGAATAGAACTATCAACTCGTACACAGGAATGAATGCTGTGTATTATTCAATTAAAAAAGAGGGAAAAAATTATCCCCGGAACGATCAGGTTACCGTTCCGGGGATGGTTTGTAAGTTAAGGGTTTATTCAGATTTTATTTTTTGATAAACGGTAGGGTTTGCGCATCGATCACGATGTAGTACTGACCTGCGGGAAGATCGGCTATGTCAATAGCTTCACCGTTGTAGTCTGCGGCTGTTTTCACCAATTGTCCGTTCATACTGTAGATGTTGTAGCTTACTCCTTCAACACCGCGGATAACGATATTATCGGTTGCGGGGTTCGGATAGAGCGTCAGAATAGCTGCATCAGTGCCATCGATGCCAACCAATACCAAAGCGTCTTGTGCTGCGGTCAGATCGGCGGCGGCTTTATCGACTGCTGCCTGCGTTGCTTCCGCATTACCGTTCACTTCTTTGGCTGCATTGAGGGCGGCTTCGAATGCGGCGCGACTGTCTGCGGTATAGTTGGCTTCATAGCCTGCTTCGCTCACTTTGGCTTCGGCGGCAGAGATAGCAGCAGCAAGGGCTGTTTTATCAACTGCGAGCACCAAGGCTTCCTGTGCTGCGGTCAGGTCGGCAGCGGCTTTATCGACAGCAGCTTGCGTTGCTTTCGCGTTACCGTTTACTTCTTTGGCCGTATTGAGGGCTGCTTCGAGTGCCGTGCGGCTGTCTGCGGTATATTTGGTTGCGTAACCTGCTTCGTTCATCTTTCCTTCGGCAGCGGTAATGGCAGCAGCAAGGGCTGTTTTGTCAACGGCTTTGTACTGTGCGGCCACTGCAACATCGGCTGTTCCGATAGTGAACTTATTATCGGTTACGGTAACATCTCCTGCCGTTACATTCCAACCGGTAAATTCGTAATTGTCTTTTTCGGCGGGCGTCAGGGTTACTTCGGTTCCCATGATACCGGACTCGGGAGTAGCTGTTCCGTCGGTTACGGTTACGTTATAGATTACGTCTTTGTATGTAGCCGTTACGGTTACCGCTTTTCCGGGCATCGTAAAGGTGGTCGTTGCAGCTGCGGGATCGGCAAAGGTTACATCGTCGGACGTCCATTTGTCGAATGCCTTACCTGCAGCGGGCTCGTCTGCCACAACGGTCAGGGTTGCTCCTTCTTCGGCTTCGGTAATATCTCCTTCTACTTTTCCTCCGTTAACGGTTACGGCCGACTTCACGATGGTTGTAAAGGAGATTGCTTTTCCAGAAGCACGGTATCCCGCTTCATTTGCAACCACACGGTTGTTCAATGCTACATAGTATTTCTGACCGTTCTTCAACGCCTGTTCGGGAGTAAGGGTAAATACCTTCTTTTCAGCGTCAACCGTTGCCGTAAAGGCCACGTCGGCTCCATCGGCACCGGTTTCTTTCACAACGAAATAGGCTTTCGGATCGGCGGCAATCTCTTTCAGTGTAAGAGCGTCTACCAAAGCGACATCAGAAGTGAAGAGTATTTTCGTATCTACGGCAACACCGGCGGAATCGTCTTTAATAGAGGTTGTTATTTCCGGCACAGCGGGCGTACCCATCAGGATGATATCATCCACCTGGTTGGTTGTTCCGTCGGATGTCTTATCATGCGCCAGCTTAATCCAGAGGTCTTGTACCCTCGGCAATATCTCGCTGTATTCGTAATTATCCCATGAACCGCTGGATCCGGCTTCGATCAGGGATGTCCGTTGCGCATTGTCAAAGGTAACCCATGTTTCGCCGCCGTCGGTGCTATAACTGTTAATCATGGGCCACCAGCCCCATATCGAAGCGAGACGCAGCTTCACATCAGAATAATAACGGGTATCGATTTTCTGAATACGAAGACTATCTATGCTATTCTGGAATACTGCCACTGCTTTTCCCGATGCGTCAGGATAGGTCTGTGCTCCTCCCCAACTGCTTTGCAAATAAAGCTTTTCATCGAAATAGTGCTTAACGGGCATAGAGAGTTTGTGTCCGGATTGGTTGGCGGGTCCCTGATACCAGTTGTCTTCGTTACCGAATGTTTCGTGGAAGATCTTTACGGGAACGGTATAGTCGATCACTTTTGCGAGAGCGAATATACGTCCTGCTTCTTCGAGCGCAGCAACGGCGGCATCTATTTCGGATTGTTGTTTTCCGGCGGGTTCGTTATAGATTGCCTTAGCGGCATCTACGGCTTCCTGATAGAGTGCTTTCGAACCGGCATCGTACTGATCCATTTCGCTTCCTTCTACTGCAACGGCAAGAAGGGCCTCGGCGTCACGGATGGTATTTCCGAGCGGTACAGTGTCGGCAATGGTTTTAAAGGAGGAAGAGAAGAGGCCTGTAAGCACTTCGTTGGCAGCAGCCGATGCGCCTGCTTTCGTCGATACCGTATAGGTGGTATTGGCTTTGAAGCCTCCGACGGGCACGATGTTGAATTTACGGCGCGGTTCGGCCACGGTTCCCGTAATATCGACGGGGGTGTTGTTCGCTTTCAGCTCGAATACCTGCGAGAGTGTTTCTGCAGTGATCTCGTTCATATCGTCGAGATAGAGATCGGCAGAGGCTACTGCTTCAACGGCATCGGGCCATTGGTCGATTGCATCGTTGGCCGGTGTAAAGGTGAATGCCGCACCTACCGGCACGACGGATTGATAGGATGCTCCGAAACGTATTTCGTCGATTGCGGCACCGGCTTTCTTTTCAAAATGCAAACCTATATTCTGGATTGACATTGTTTTCGTAAAGGTTTTTTCAATGCCTCCGTCAGGTTCAGCGACGGTCATATCTGGATTGACGAAGAGGGTTATCTTACTGTTGTCGAAATCCAGTTTCATTACCACCAATGCCGGTTCACCCGATACGGCCGGAATATCGGAATCCAGAACTTCATAGGTAGATTCGTCGTTACCGTTTTTACCGACCAATACCTGCCAGTTTGCCGATTTGGGAAGTTCTCCGTAGGCATTGTTATAGAATATGTTGATTCCTTCGTAGTTGCCGAACTGGTTGTTGAAACCGGAACCAAACGCCAGACGGCACAATCCGTCTTGTACGGGTTTCATTACGGCACTTGTCCATAATACGCCTTTGGCTATTTTTCCTCCTTCAACATAAGGGGTAAATGCGGCCATATTTACATTACGTGTCGCTCCGCAGGAGTATGTATCCCCGCCTTCAAACTCAGCCCAGAGTCCTGCAGCGCTCAATGCGCCGTAACCTTGGGCGGGTTTCAGTACGATATGTCCGGCTCCGTGCTGCGACCATGCGCCATTCCATCCGATGCCGCCTTCACATTTAACCGCTTCTTCGCCCAGGTTCCCACCGCCTTTTTCGAGGGTAGAGTCGTTCAGATAGGCGAATCCTTCATAGAGCAAGGGTTTGGATAATACTTTGGTTCCTTCAACGGCAAATGCCGATATATAGGGACTTTTATGCCACTGGTGTCCGTACTGTGCCATAAAGCCTACGGCTTGCACATCGGTAAAATCCATTTCTGCGGCAGCAGCGAAATCGGCAGGAAACGTCAGGTCGGCCGGATTGAATTCGAGCCATTTCTTGTCGGCGCTGTTGTTGAAGTCGGCAAGGGTATAATAGTTGTTGCCGCCGCTTTCTGACGTAGTAGCGCTGATGTAGTATTTGTCTCCGTTTTTAACTACGAAGCTGAATTTGCATTTGTCCCAGTCGCCTCCGTCAAGGTTTATGGCAACACGCAAAGTGCTGGTGTTGTCGAATATTACCTGCGACTCTTTCGCTCCGCGCAGGAAAAGCGATTTGGGCCACATATAGCAGGAGGTGATGTATTCGACGTTATTCTGGTAATTGCATTGAATTCCGGTATTTTTATAATAGAATCCTTTTTGCGGGTCGGCTACCGGGAAAGCGGGACGTGTTTCTCCCATGTTACAGAGGGCTTCACCGGTATTCTGCACCCATTTCCATGCAATACCGCCGGTAGCGGCTACAGAACCTGCGGCTCCGGTATATAGCGGACGGGCAATATCGAAAGGTACGGCTCCGTTCGTTTCAGCGCCTTCGCCCGAACCGGAGAATCCTTCGGTGTTCAAAGCCAATTCACCGGTTATATCGCCGTTGCTGAAGCTTACCAAGCTTTTATCGGAATAGCGTTTGTAATCGATAGTGACCTGAAAAGGTGCGGATAAGAGATTGTTGTCGGTACGTGCACGGAAAAGACCTTCCGCCACATCGAGTACGACGGTGCCGTCTTGCACCATTCCAAATACATAAACGGGAATATTCTGGCGCACGGCATGTCCGTTATTGGCAACGAGTACCGGCGTTGCGCCGTCGAATGCGGTTCCTGAAACAGTGATTTTAGAGGCATCGATAAAGTCCCAATCGATATCGCCGCCCATATCGGCATTATCATAGGCACATTTTATCCATGCTGCGGCACCGGGATCGAAGCCGGAAGTGATGGTTCCGGTGAAGCCGTTGCTTTCTTGTGCATACAATTGAACACTTGTGAGCAATGCGGTTAGCAATACCGCCCACGATAAGAAAATTTTTTTCATAGGTTGTTACGGTTATAGATTAATACTTTTAGGTTAGGCTGCACTCCCTGACAAAATGCTACGACAAACTTATATCTTATTATCTATATTTACAAATAATATTTTTTATTTCACCAAATTAATCTTATACAAATGGCTTTTATCGCCGATTTCCGGCATTTCGTGTTAAATATTTTATGCTTATTTAACCTTTATTATCCCGATTAAAAGGTTATTTCCTTTCATTTTTGGGGAATTGCAGATAAAGGAATATCTTTGAAATAATGTTCAGCATTTATCTGAAACATTACATGCGGCTGCACCGGTACTTGTCGCGTTTATTTTCGGGAACGGGATATATTTTGTACCGGGAATAACCCGTATGGTTGTTTTCTGCATTATCTTTGCCGGGCAGATATGCGGGACTTTATCCGGCGTTGCCTGAAGGGATTGCATCCGCAAACGGAGTACAGCCTTGTCTATGGTATTTGTCGGGAGTTTTTTCCGTACCGGACAAAAACAAAATGCTGCTCCGGGCAGCTGCTTACCGAAAATGCCGGGACAAACAGAATAAGAATATGAGTAAGTGCATCCATGTGGTTTGTTTCAATGTTCCTTTTCCTGCCGATTACGGGGGGGCAATCGACGTGTATTATACGTTGATGGCACTGCATGATGCGGGGATTGAAATTATCCTGCACACGTTTTTATATGACCGTCCGGAGGCAGAGGAACTGAACAAGCTATGCCGGAGGGTTTATTATTATCCGCGCAAGCGGGGATGGGGGAAGCAGTTTTCGTTGCGTCCGTATATCGTAAATACGCGTACGAACGAGGAGTTGCTGCGGAATCTGGAAAAGGACTCCTACCCTATCCTGTTCGAAGGGTTGCACACGTGTTATTATTTAGGTGAGGCTTCGTTGCGCAAGCGGTTGAAGCTGGTGCGTATGTGCAATGTGGAGCACCGTTATTATTATCATTTGTTCAAAGCGGAACGGAACCGGCTGAAGGGGCTTTATTATCTGACGGAGTCGTTGCGGCTGAGATGGTATGAGGGGGTTTTGAGAAATGCGCAGGTGATTTATGGCATTTCGGCTTCGGAGACTGCTTATCTTGCCGGGCGTTTCAATGGTAAGCGGGTGGAATATATGCCGTGTTTCCATCCGAACGAGGCGGTTAGCGTACGCGAAGGGCGGGGCGATTATCTTCTTTATCATGCTAATTTGTCGGTGGCGGAAAACGAGCAGGCTGCGTTGTGGCTGATGGAGCATGTTTTTTCAAAGCTGGATTTTCCGGCTGTCATTGCGGGAAAGAATCCATCGGCTTACCTGACGGAGAGGGCAAAGCAATACCCGGGGGTGACGGTTTACGCAAATCCTACGGACAGCGAGCTGGATCAGGTGATTCACGACGCTCATGTGCATGTGCTGGTGACTTTCCAGGCAACGGGACTGAAGCTGAAGCTGTTGAATACGCTTTACCGGGGACGGCATTGCGTGGTGAACCCGCTTATGACGGAGGGCTCGGGATTGGAAGAGGCCTGCAGGGTAGCCGATACGGCAGAGGGTATTACGTCCGTATGCCGGGAGTTGCTGGAGCGTCCGTTTACAAAAGAGGATATAGAGAGGCGCAGAGCGGTTCTTTCGAGGTTGTACGATAATGCGGAGTCGGTGAAAAAGATTACGGAGGCTTTGCAAACTGCAGCCGGAGCGGAAGGGGAAAGGCTTACTGAGTGAGTATATTTATTTAATGTTATTTAGAATATAAGAACCATGAAGAATTTTACTTTTGAGACGAAGTGGGGGGCGCGTATATTACGCGCATTTGCTGTTTTTTCTTTTCTTTTTCTTTTCTTGTGCTACGCCGGGGCTCAAACGGTTTCGGTGATCGAGGTGCCGAGCCGGGCAATGAACAAGAGTATCAAAAACACGCTGATCCTGCCAAAGGGGTACAGCGACAAGGGGGCGAAAGAGTATCCGGTGGTGTATCTTCTGCACGGTTACGGAAACAATTATGCGAGCTGGCTGAAGGATATAAAGCCTACTCTTCCGGAGATCGCCTCGCAGATGGAGGTTATCTTTATTTGTCCCGATGGCGCGGTGAGCTGGTACTGGGACAGTCCGGTGAATCCGGCGAGCCAGTATGAGACTTATGTCAGCAAGGAACTGAGGGAGTATATGGACGGGCATTACAAAACGGTGAAGGGCCCGGAGGGGCGCGCTATTACGGGCTACAGCATGGGTGGCCACGGCGGGTTGTGGCTGGGTTTCCGCCATCCGGACGTTTTCGGTGCCTGCGGCTCGCTGAGCGGGGGGGTGGATATCCGTCCTTTCCCGAACAACTGGGATATGGCGACGCAGTTAGGCAGTTACAGCGATCACCGGCAGGTATGGGACGAGCATACGGTTATGAACCAGCTTTACCGAGTAAAACCGGACGAGCTGGCGATTATCATCGATTGCGGAACGGACGATTTTTTCTACAAGGTGAACGAGGAGTTGCATAACAAACTGTTGTATAATAATATAAAGCATGACTACCTGACGCGTCCGGGGGGACATAACCACGATTACTGGAATAATGCCATAGATTACCAGCTGGTGTTTTTCAAGAAGTTTTTCGACCGGAAGGGAAAATAATAAAAGGAGAAGCGCTTTGCGTTCTTTTACAAAATGCCGGTAAACAGATACTCCGGGATAAACGGTACCGCTTGTGTTTTTCAGGAGAGACAGGTATTCCCGCCCAAACGGACCGAGTTAATACGCTCATCCGGTTCCGACTGGTATAAGCAGCAAAAGACGAACCTTCTGCATGTCACGGGGAGTTCTTCTGCGGAGAAAGTTTCTTTTATTCCGGGTAATGGCAAATAGTTTTTATAAATTCGCAATATTAAATTATACTATTAAAACAGAGTGTCATGAAAAAGTTATCTGGATTGTGCCGCAAACCGTGGACGGCATTTGTTTGGGCGGTTGCTTTAACCGCTATGTTGTCAATTTCCGAAACGGTTTCGGCAAAGAAGGGCAAGACGATCGGTATTCAGCTTTATTCGGTGATGGATGCCATGAAGGAGAATCCGCAGGCTTCGGTGAAGCGTCTTACCGACATGGGTTACAATGCTTTCGAACTGGTGCAGTGGGGCGGCGATCCGAAGGTGTTCGGGCTTCCTGCGGAAGAGTTCAAGGGGCTTTGCAATAAAAATGGTGCTGCGATCGTTTCAACGCATTCTGGTATTCAGGAGGATCGCGCGCAGGAGGCTGAGGTTATGCAACGCTGGCGGAAATTGTTCGAGATTCAGAAGGCTTGCGGGGGCAAATATTTCGTTATACCGGGCTATCAGGTGGATTATACCGAGAAGGGCATGAAGGAGATGTGCGATTATTTCAACCGTGTAGGAAAGATTGCGAAGGAGTACGGTTTGAAATTAGGGTATCATAACCATGACGCGGAGTTCAAAAAACTAAAGGACAGCGACAAGGTTATGTGGGAATATCTTGTCGAGAATACCGATCCGGAGTATGTTTGCTTCGAACTGGACGTTTACTGGTGTACGAAGGGGGGAAAGAATCCTGTTGAGTATTTGAAGAAATATCCGAATCGCATCGAGTTGCTGCATATCAAGGATGATTTCGTCATCGGTGAAAGCGGTACAATCGATTTCGAGGGCATTTTCAACCAGTTCTACAAGAACGGCATGAAGGATTATTTCGTAGAGATCGAGACTCCGGGCTTCATACGTGAAAAGAAAAATGCCGACGGCAGCAAATATACCCAGGAGCAGGTTATGGACGAGGTATTCAAGGCTGCACGTAAAAGTGCGGACTATCTGAAGCGTGCAAAATTCGTAAAATAACAAGCTTTCATTAATATGGGATTGTCAGGGCAGATGACTTTTCAGGGTCGTCTGCTTTGTTTTCTTTAACCGGCTGGTTTCAACGCTTCGCTTTTCAGCGGCGATCTTATCGATTTCACAGGGGATGCCGTAATTTACCGAAGTTTGTTCCAAAGCGGTTCAACAGGGTTTATTTGTCTGCATGCGGGAATAGCTCTTTTTTATTTTAACTGACATTTCCCGTGTCCGAAAAAGTCCGGTGATGTTCCCGGTATCAGCACCTTTCAGCCGTTATCAGAAACCGTGGGAGAATTTTGCAGAACATAAAGGGGTGCAAAATGAATGTAGAAAAATTTTAACCGTTCTTATATCTATTCAATTATGCATTACACTTGCAAATATCTGTCTCCGTTGGGAGAAATGACGATTGCCAGCAACGGCGACAGCCTGACGGGGTTATGGTTCGACGAACAGAAGTATTTCGGCGCTACTTTGGGGAGAGAACAGGAAGAGAGGCCCTTACCTATCTTCGATCAGACGAAAGAGTGGCTGGACTGCTATTTCAACGGCAGCGACCCGGGCCCTATCCCGTCGGTAGCACCGGAGGGTTCGCCTTTCCGCCTTGCGGTATGGGAAATATTGAAGAGGATTCCTTATGGCAAGGTAATTACGTATAAAGATATTGCGGAAGAGATCGGACGGCAAAAAGGGGTGCCGGGCATGTCGGCCCAAGCTATCGGAGGTGCGGTGGGACATAATCCTATCAGCATTATTATTCCATGCCACCGCGTAGTGGGAAGCAACGGCAGCCTGACCGGGTATGCGGGGGGCATTTCGAAAAAGGTGAAGTTGCTTGCTCTCGAACAGGTAGATATGTCGGGGTTGTTTATTCCGAAAAAGGGAAGTGCTTTATAAATACCGGATATTAGAACAAGCCCGCGAAATCGGCACCGCTTTTTCTTACCGGAAAAGGTCTTTAACGACAACGGTAGTTGGGCATGGGGTTGTCCGGCACGTTACAGGGATTTTTTACAGAATCGATAGAGATAACGTGCCGTGCGGTTCTCAAACGGCTTCTTCCTTTTTCTAAGTGCAGGGACCTAACATAATTGCAGAAGAATGAATAAAACAGAAATAGGCGATTCAAAGCATCCTCTTTACAGGGCATTCAGGGAACTTTATTCCATCAGTTTCCCGATTTTCGAGCAGAGGAGCGAGGAGCAACAGGAGACGGCTTTTTCTTGTCCGGAATATCATTTAACGGCATACGAAGAGTCGGGTGTTTTTACCGGTTTTATCTCTTACTGGGAGTTCGAGGGGTATATTTATATAGAACATTTCGCCATCAACCGGGAATTGAGGGGGAAAGGGTACGGGAGTAGAATATTACACGATTTTACTGCTTCGGGAACGACGAAGATCGTGCTGCTGGAGATAGATCCTGTCACGGATAAGGTTTCGGAGGCACGGCTGCGGTTTTATGAAAAGAACGGGTTCTTCGAAAATCCTTATCCCCACACCCATCCGCCTTACCGGGAGGGGTACGGGACCCACCCTTTGGTGGTGCTTACCACGCAGAGAAGGATAACGGAGAAAGAGTACGGGCTATTCAACAAAGAGCTGACGGATATCGTAATGCGCCATGAGAAGGATATAAGGTTCTGAAAGGGTTTTCCGTCAGATTCCGTATATTTCTGAACGATTGTGTTATAGAAAGCCTTGTGTTTTTTATATAGATTATCTTTATTTTTACCGAGGGTTTGCCTGCCGCTCCGTCTTTATTATCCGGGAGGGGTGTTTCGGGAAATCCTGTCGGGCTTCAGTTTCTCAGACGTGCAAGTGCCAAGATTCCCCCGGCTGTATTCGCAGTTGGTTATAAATTACAGACCGGCATAAAAACTGTAAGTATTTATATACGACTTTACACAAACAGTCAAATGTACTATTTTGCCGCGCAACGACACAAAGTTTCCGCTTCAAGGAGGGATTTTAAGAGGGCAGATTATAAATGATCACAGCGGCAACGAATATGACTTGTGAATTTACCGAACGGTGTAAAATTGTATATAGGCATGGTATTTCATTGTTATAACCAATATTATTTTTCTATTTTTGTACAGATACGGAACTGAAATAACAAACAACGGTTGTTTCATTCCGTTTTTACTCTTACGGAAACGCAGCCTCGTTCCATAGTCTGGAATAAGGCTCTGGGAGTAAATGCGGGACAGGCATCCAGTAACAGGGCGTATGCCGATAAGGTGGTTTCTTTTATTTCCGGTAAAAACAGACGGAGAACAATAAAAGGGCTTTCAGGGCAAAACAAAACACATGGACAGAACGAAGAGAGGAGAGAACACTCGGATATAGACATCAATTAAAAATAGTAACCATGAGACCTTTAATTTTATTTGTTTCCCTTTTATTGCTGGCATGGGGATGCCAGAGGGCTGCCGAGCAGCAGCCGGTGACCCGGATTATTTTCGATACGGATATGGCGCCGGACTATGACGACGTGGGTGCGCTGACGTTGCTGCATGCGTTTGCGGACAGCGGGCTGGTGGATATAGCGGCCACGGTTTCGTCGAACAAGACGGAGACGGCGGTACCGTGCATCGAAGTGTTGAACGGTTATTTCGGACGTCCGGATATTCCACTGGGCGTTGCCAAAGGGATTGCTCCTAATATCAATACGTGGCACAAGGGGCTGCGGTGGACGGAGGAGCTGCCAAGGTTGTTCCCCCACTCTGTCAAACAGTCGTCGGATGCTCCCGACGCGGTAGCGGTTTACCGGAAGGTATTGAGCGAAAGCCCGGACACGAGCGTGGTAATCGTTACCGTGGGTTTCCTGTCGAATATCCGCGATTTGCTTCAATCGGGACCCGATTCTATCAGTGGGCTGACGGGTAAAGAGTTGATTCGTAAAAAGGTGAAACGGATGGTTACGATGGGGGGCTTTTTCCCGGAGGGTAAAGAGTTCAATATCGAGCAGGATACGCTGGCTTCAAAGATCGTGACGGAGGAAATGCCGGTGCCTATTATTTTCAGCGGGTTCGAGATCGGCGACAAAATCCTTACGGGGAGCCGCGTGGCTGCACTGAACGATCCGCAGAGTCCGGTGAGTATGGTGTACGCGATGTCGCTGGCTCAGGATAATCCGGAGGGACGGCAGAGCTGGGACCAGACGGCGGTATTGGTCGGGGCAACGGGCACGGAGCCTTATTTCGACGTAGAGCGGGGAAATATGATTATGCTCGACGGCGGTGTAAACACCTGGGAGAAATCGGACACGGGAAGGCATTACCGCCTGCTGTTCAAACGGCCTGTTTCAGAAATTACCGAGAAGATCGAAGGGCTTATGATGCATAAGGGGCACTAAAAAAATCGTTTCAGAAGCAAAAAGATAACAAAGCGGTTATTTTAAGGGAAAGGGCTATTCCGAAAACGGGGTAGCTTTTTCTTTTTTGTTGGGAAGGACAAAGAAACAGCAGTCCGAGAGATAAAAAACGGGAAATTCCCGATGAAATAGAGAAGCAGGACGGTATGTAACCGGAACGGATGAACCGTCTGTCCGGGTCGATGTCAGCCGCTATCCTGCCGGTACTTATTTTTACCGTTGTGGTGATAAGAACGGTAAGTTTACGGTGGAATAGGATATAAATGCGGGAGGACGATTTTCGTATGCCGTTTTTCGTCTTTCAACATTTTTCTCTAATTTAGCCGCAGATAATGAAGATTATAGAGAACAATGTTTTTAAAGACCGGTAATTTTTAATATAAAGAACCTCTGTAACCAACCTACTTATGAAAAAAACAATCCTGTTATTTTTATCGGCGTTGATCGCCAATCTTCTTCCGGCTCAGGTTTGGACGCCGGTGTTGCCGTATGTGACACGGAATACATTGACATGTGTTCAGTTTCCTACCGAAAGGGTTGGATATATTATCGGTTCCGGAGCTACGTTGCTTAAAAGTACGGATGGTGGAAATTCCTGGACTGTTCTGGATTCTCCCGGCTCTTATGGATTGACATCTATTTATTTTACAGATGCGGATAATGGTTATCTTTTAAATAATTATTCGCGTGTTTTTTATACTCAGAATGGCGGGATCTCATGGGAAGAAAGGAGCAACGGAATTCCGTGGGAACTGAATCCTTCGACGATCTGGTTCCAGAATAAAAGTACAGGCTATATAGGGGGAGAGAACTCTATTTATAAAACGACAGACGGCGGAAAAAACTGGAAACAGGTTCTTCTATCGACTTATCCTGAATGGATGTATTTTAAGGCTATCGGGTTTCAAAACGCAACCACCGGCTATGCGGTGGGTAGTTATTATGATTATAAAGCGGAGATAACCCGTGGTGTTATTGTTAAAACGACAGACGGCGGGAATACATGGAAAGAGCAAAGCTACGGAAACAAAGACGTTGATTTTTCAACTGTATGTTTTGTCAACGATCAGGTGGGCTATATTGGTGGTGGCTGGTATGTTATTCCAACCGAAATAAATACATGCTCTTTGGTATTGAAAACGACCGATGGCGGAAAGACATGGAAAGAGTATACATTCGCTCCAAGTGGTGGAGAATTGGGGGGCTTCGATTTTTTAGATGAAAACACTGGTTATGTTTGTACGGGATCGCTGGTTTATAAGACCATCGACGGCGGTATAACATGGGAGGAAATGGAAAAGGAAGCGGGAAAATGGTTGCCTCTTTATTCCGCAGCTATGACGGGCTATGATAAAGGGATTGCAATCGGTAGTGATGGGACAATTTGCAAATTAATACCCTTTCTTCCCGGGGTGGAAGGTGCCAGTATAGAAGAATTTTTACCTTATCCCAATCCTGCGCGTGATTATATCTGTATTCCTATGAAGAGGAACAAAACCGATGTAGTCTTATATAATGCACAGGGTTCTGAAGTAGGACGGTATGCAATCAGAACGGATGAATCATCTGTCCGGATCGATGTTAGCCGCTATCCTGCCGGAACTTATTTTTACCGTTGCGGTGAAAAGAACGGTAAATTTACGGTCGAATAGGATATAGAAAGGAGCTGTCTACAAGATAAAAACAGTCCCTTTCTATATTTACAACCAAACTATCAATTCTTTTTCTTTGCGCTGTAACGCATTGTGTCATGTTCAAAATCAGAAATTTGAAGAGAATCAATGGTCGATGTTAATGTTTTCGTGTCACCTAATCCGGTTTCAGTATCAACGCTTACAGTGTGTTTATGAGTATTGCACCAGTCTACTATTTTTTTTACTATTTCCTGCAACTTTACAACATCTACCATTCCTCTTTCACCTTCAAAAAAGCTGATTCTTTCGTTTGTCATCTCCATTTTGGGGCTGTCGGGATTGTTTCCGTTTCTGAGCAGGATGCGGTTGTTTCCGGATGATGGGTCTTTCTGCATTTCGATGGATGTTTCTCCATTCTGTACCGTCACCTTCTCCTTCTCCATCCGGAAGGTGGGGCACTTCTTATCTTCCCGGTCTCCGTTGCGCACAGTGATAACCGCTTTCTTCCCATCCCCCTCCGGATTCAAAAGCTCTAAATGAATATCCCCCATATCCAGCAACACCTTCTCGAACACCGTCCCCAACGCCATATACGCATCGAACCGGTCGAAAAACGTCACCATCACGAACGACCCCACCTTCGGGACAAAGATCAACCCCTCTTTCCTATTCTCCACCGGCTGCAACCGCACCGCCGGAATAGTGGATCCCCCTACAATCGGCGTAGCGTCGATAACCCGCCTTGCTTCATCTACTCGTTCTACTTTGCATATCTTCGAATACACCTCATCCCCCTTATCGGCGAGGATTTGGATCATTTCACGTAGGTCTCTTGCCATTGTTGTTTTGTTTTTAAATTACTATTTATCGGTTGTTTATTTTTACTTGTCTTTTTGTTCCGGGTTTTCTACGTTTTTTAATGGGTAGGTAGCCGCGGGACATTAGGGATGGATAGATGGTACTTCTTTTTCCAAATTAAAAAGGAGTGCTTTTTTCCTTTTTTATTGAAAGTAAACAGGTAACGGGGGTTTTCAAAATTTCTGTCCGGAGACCGGACACAACTGTCCGGTCTCCGGACGGTTATCTTTACTTAAACGACAATAAAAGGGGGATCGGGAGATTCCATAGAATGCCGTATGTATCAGTTTGCGATTCCCTTTTACTTTAAGAGGTACTACGATTTACGGAGGTATTTGCAGCTTTCGGGCTGTTTCAGAAACAGAGGTGCTTGCATTCCGGGAGGATGGTTACCGCCTATAAAAGTCTCTTCTAATAGATGCGTAGGGTATAAACGGCGCGGAAGAGGGCGACGGGGGTGAGGGTTCCGTTTACGGAGAGGAGATGGAGGGCGGGCTGGAGTTCTAATGCGGGGGTTACGGTGCATTTCCATGTGAGTTCGGCGGCGGCTTCGCTGCTACCGGTAAAGCGTGCCCGGCAGAAAAACAGGGCAAGGGCGTCGCGGTCACCGGGGAAGAAGAGGCCTGTGCAGACGATGCCGCCGCCGTAGTAACGGCTGCAGGCATTTTTGTTTGCGGGGGCGAAAGAGAGCTGTGCCATCAGACCGATTTCCCGGTGCCCGAAGGTCGTGAGACTTTGCCCGGCGGTCACCCACCATGCGCCGTTGAGCGCCGGGCGTTGCTGCTTGTCTGCGGCATGGCGAGGAAGCACGTTGCATACAGCTCCGCTGCGGATATCCGTATATTGGCGGGAATAACCGATTTCCGCAATGCCGAGAAGGCCGTCTTTCGCGGGACGGAAGGCAAAGAGGGTGGTGCCTTTTTCAAAGGGTTTCCGTGCTATGCCGTTATAGAGGGTACCTCGAAACGACCAGTTTTTGCCGGGATTGCAGGCTATATGCAGGCAGATGGCGGAAAGGGGATAGTTGGCGATGGGGTAGTTGCACGAGAGTGTGGGGTAGATTCCGCACGAGCTGTTGGTATAGAGGGCGGCGAGGGGCGAGGTGAAGTAGTCTTCGTTTACGCTTCTGAGTCCGCCGAAGAGCTGCAGGTTGCCGAAGGTATGGGTGTAGCCGAGCTTGCGAAGGTTAAAGGGCATATTGTCTTCTTCGATGTTGGAGAAGGTGAGGCGGTCGTCAGCGAGCCTGCCGGAGAGCGTTTTGAATATGCTTATGGCGGAAAGGGAGAAGGTTCCGTTTTTCCACCATCCGAGGCGCGAAGTGGTTATTGCGGCATCGACGGAGACGAGGTTCACCCAGTTTACGCGCTTTTCCATATCGTATTGGAGTTCGGTGGCGTATTGTACGGCCAGTTGCTGTGCATACGCAGCGGGGATATTTACGAGCGTGAGGGCTGCGAGTATAGAGTTGGAAAGTATCTTTTTCATTTTCGTTTATTTCAGTGGAAGAGCCTGCTTTAGCGAGGCTTTTCGTCCGGTCGTTTTTATCGCCGGATATTCCGGCTTTATGTTCTATAGGTAGCGTTTACAGATGGTTACGGCGCAAAGTTTTCCTGCCTTCCGTTTTTTCAGAGGGCAGGAAAACGAGCCGCGGTATCTGCCGGTGCGGGAGGGGTATTTTTATATTTTGTTTACGGACGGGCCCGGTTACCGGGCTTTTTATACTCTGTGCGGTTTATCTCCCGGCTGCGGCGAAAAGGATTTTACCATTAAGGGATTTGCACTCCGGACAGACGGGATTACCGTGCCTCTCCCCTGCCCCGCCGGTTCAGAGCCAGCGGTGGAAGCGCCCGATGTACCATTGTTTCACGATTTGGGTGAGTATGCAATAGCTGAGCAGTATGGCGACCAGCCAGGGGAACCATGCGGCGGGAAGGGGGACGAGCCCAATCGCGGCGCCCATGTGGGTAAAGGGCAACACGATACCGACGGCCATAACGGCAAGGGTGAGCACGACGACGGGCCACGAGGCGGTGCTTTGCAGGAAGGGTATTTTGCGGGTACGTATCATGTGCACGATGAGTGTTTGCGAGAGCAATCCTTCTACGAACCATCCCGACTGGAAGAGGCTTTGCAGTTCCGGATTGTTATAGCCGAAGAGGTACCAGAGGAGCAGAAAGGTTACGATGTCGAACACGGAACTGACGGGCCCGATGCAGACGATGAAGCGTCCGAGTCCGGAGGCGTCCCATTTGCGGGGCTTGCGCAGGTACTCGGGGTCCATGCGGTCGAAGGGTACGGTGGTCTGGGAGATGTCGTAGAGAAGGTTCTGCACGAGCAGTTGTATGGGGAGCATGGGTAGGAACGGGAGGAAGGCGCTGGCGGCGAGTACGCTGAACATGTTGCCGAAGTTGGAGCTTGCGGTCATTTTGATGTATTTCATAATGTTGCCGAAGGTTTTGCGTCCTTCTATAACTCCGTCTTCGAGCACCATGAGGTCTTTCTCGAGGAGGATGATGTCTGCGCTTTCTTTTGCTATATCGACGGCGGTATCGACGGATATGCCGACGTCGGCATGACGCAGGGCGGATGCGTCGTTGATGCCGTCGCCGAGGAATCCGACGGTGTTGTCTTGCTCCTGCAACAGCGTAATGATACGGGTTTTCTGGAGGGGAGTAAGACGGGAGAATACTTTTATGCGGGGGAGTTCACGTTTGAGTTGTTCGTCGCTTTTCTGTTCGAGATCGGGCCCTGTAAGGGCGCCGGCGGTATCGACGCCTACCTGGCGGCAGATGGTCTTTACGACGGCTTCGTTGTCGCCGGAGAGTACTTTGACTTCGACGCCGTGCGCGTGCAGGCGTGCTATGGCGCCGGCGGCGGATGGTTTGGGGGGATCGAGAAAGGCGAGGAAGCCGATGAGTACCATTTGGGATTCGTCGGCGACGGAGAAGCCGTGGTCTTTTTCTATCCAGCTTTTTTGTGCTACGGCGAGTACGCGCATGCCTTCTTTATTCATATTGCGGCTAACGGCGGCGGCTTTTCCGCGCAGTTCGGGTGTCATGGGGGCTACGAAACCGCCGGATTCGGCGTAGTCGCAGATTGAGAGCATCTCTTCTACGGCTCCTTTGGTGATGATCTGGCGTTTTCCCTGCCGGTCTTCGACGACGACGGACATGCGGCGGCGTGTGAAGTCGAAAGGTATTTCATCGACTTTTGCATAGCTGTCGCGGAGGTGTTCCAGACGGAGTTCGCGGACGTGCGAGAGTATGGCGCGGTCCATGAGGTTTTTCAGCCCGGTCTGGAAATAGCTGTTGAACCAGGCGTGACGGAGCACACGCTTCGTATCGTCGGGTGTGCCGTCGGCGTTGATGTATTTTTCGAGCACGACGCAGTCGCGGGTGAGGGTTCCGGTTTTGTCGGTGCAGAGGATGTTCATGGCGCCGAAGTTCTGGATGGCGTTGAGGTTTTTTACGATGGTTTTCTTTTTCGCCATGGCTACGGCTCCTTTGGAGAGGTTGGCGGTAACGATCATGGGGAGCATTTCGGGGGTGAGTCCGACGGCTACGGAGACGGCGAAGATAAAGGCCTGGAACCAGTCGCCTTTGGTGATGCCGTTGATGAGAAAGACGAAGGGTACCATAACGAGCATAAAGCGGATGAGGAGCATGCTGACATTGCCGATTCCCCTGTCGAAGGCAGTCTGGGCACGCACGCCGGAGATGCTTTTGGCTATGGTGCCGAGGTAGGTATTTTTCCCGGTGGCGAATACGATGCTTTTTGCCGATCCGCTGATGATGTTGGAACCCATGTAGCAGATGTTTTCAAGCTCGGCAACGCCTCTTCCGTGGGGCTTTCCTCCAGGCAAAAGGGCTTGCTTCTCCACCGCGCCGGATTCTCCGGTGAGGGAGGACTGGCTGACGAAGAGGTCTTTGGATTCGATGATGCGGAGATCGGCGGGTACCATATCGCCTGCGGAGAGGTAAACGATGTCGCCGGGAACGAGGCCGGTAATCCCGGTTTCCTCGCTTTCGGTATTGCCGTTACGGTAAACGGATGCGGTGTTGCTGACCATTTTCCCGAGTGCTTCGGATGCTTTTCCGGAGCGCCACTCCTGCATAAAGCGGAGCAAGGCGCTGACGAATACCATCGTGGTGATGACGACGATGCTGCTCCACTCCTGCTCGCCGGGTGGGGCCATGAGTACGTCGATAACGAGGGCGACGAGGGCGAGCGCCATCAATATACCGATAAAGGGGTTTATAAATGTTCTGACAAACATGAGCAGGGGGTTCTGCCTGTGTTTCCCTACGATTTCGTTGGGGCCGTATTCTTTGAGGCGTGCTTTGACTTCGTCGTCGCCGAGTCCACCGGGTGTTGTCTGAAAATAGGAATAGATAGTCTCGAGTGATTGGGTTGCAGCGAGAAATACCTTCCCGGTATCGAATGCGGCTGCTTTGGCGGGTGTTTTTTTCTTCCAGATCATACGTGTCTTTTTTTGCCGGTTATTACTGTGTTTTATCTATTTTCCGGAAACAGCGGTTCCGGTATCCGGCAGCACTATTGCGCCGGGGATGGGTGCCGGAATACGGACGCAAAAGTAAAAACGGCCACGGAAAGGTGCCGTTAGAGGATTATTAGAATGGTATTAGAATTTCATTAGAGCGGTCAGAGGTGGGGTATCTCGACGGTAAAGACGGTACCTTCGCCGGGTTGTGTGCCGACGGTTACGGTGCCTTTGTGGATGGTTATGATTTTCTGCGTGAGTGCCATGCCGATTCCGTGTCCGCGGGCATAGTCTTTATTGCTTCCGCGGAAGAAGGGCGTAAAGAGGTTGCGGAGGTCGTCGGGGGTCATTCCGATTCCGGTATCGGAGAAACGGAGGATGGAGTTGTGTTGCCAGAAGGAGATGCGGACAAAAGAAGTTTTATCGGCAGAGAATTTACAGTTGTTTTCGATGAGGTTGACGAATGCGGTGCGGAGGAGGTAGGCGTTTCCGAATACGGTAATTTCGGAGTCGTCGCCGGGCTCGAGGTCGAAAAGGAGTTCGACGGTGTAGGCGGGGTTGGCTTTCAGCACGGTTTCGCGGGCATCGAGGAGCAGCTCGTCGAGGCGTATTTCTTCCATTTTTATCTGCCGGGGGTCGTAATCGGCTCTTGCAAGGTTAAGCAGCCCTTCGGAGAGCGTCGCGATGTTGCGGGTGTCGCCGAGGGCGTTGGCTATGGCTTCGCGGTATTCGGCGGGGGTACGCTCTTTGAGGAGTGCGAGTTCGAGTTCGGCAACGAGGGCGGCCATAGGGGTACGGAGTTCGTGCGAAACGCTGCTGACAAACATTTTCTGGGCGTTGAAGGATTCTTCGAGCCGGGCGAGCATGCGGTTGAAGGCAAGGGCGAGTTCGCCGAGTTCGTCGCCGGGATCCGGTACGGGAAGGCGTTGCCCGAGATTGGAAGCGGAGATGTGAGCGACTTCACGCACAATTCCGGAGACGGGGGCGAGGGCGCTGCGTGCGAGGAGATAACCGACGGCGAGCAGAAGGGCGAGTGCGACGAGGAAAAGTATTATGAGCAATATGCCCAATGCTTTCTGTTTTGCGTAACCGTAGCCGTCGTATGCCGCGGCGGTAACGATATAGTCTTTGCCGCGGAAGGTGTAGAGGAAGCCGGCTACCTGATATTTATCCTGATAGAAAAGGAGGGTTTTATCGTGCACGATTTGCCGGAGCATGGCGGGTGTTTCTTTTACGAGGTCTATCTGCCGGGCATCGTGGTAAAGGAGTGTAAATGCGGTGTCGTAAACGGCGACTTCGACTTCATCGATGAATTCGCGGTTGTTGAGGTAGATGGATTGCATGGTGGTGGAATCGACCCTGTTTTGGAGGAAGAGGTTCGCCTTGGTGATCCCTTCTTTTACAAGTCCGCGGAAAAACTCATTGCTGCGCCCTCTTTCGGAGAAGAGGTAAACGGCGAGCAGGACGAGCAGGAAAACCGCTGCGGTGACTGCCGTATAACGGATGGTGAGCTTAGTCCTGATTTTCATCGCGGGGTTCAAAAATAAATCCCATTCCGGGTTTGGTGTGTATAAGCTTTACGGGATAATTTTTATCGATCTTTTTCCGGAGGTAGTTGATGTATACGTCGATAAAATTGGTTCCGGTGTCGAAATGGGTGTTCCATACCTTCGCGGCTATTTCGGCACGGGAGAGAACGCGTCCGGGATTCCCGGCCATATAGAGCAGGAGGTTATACTCTTTGGGGGAGAGCTTTATCTCGGTGCCGGCGCGGCAAACGGTTTTTGTCAGGGTGTCGATGCGCAGGTCGGCACAGGTGTATTCGTGCGGCTGCGTTTCGTTGACCGTATTTTCCCCGCGCTTAAGAAGGACTTTTATACGGGCGTCGAGTTCGCGGAAGTCGAAGGGTTTTACCATATAGTCGTCGGCTCCGGCATCGAAGCCTTCGAGTTTGTCGTCGGTGGTTCCGAGTGCGGTAAGCATAAGGATGGGTACGCGGGGATTGCTGCTGCGTATCTGTTTGCAGAGTTCAAAGCCGTCTATTCCGGGTAAAACGACATCGGAGACGACGAGGCGGAACTCTTCACGGGGGAAGAGGCGGAGCGCCATCTGTCCGTCGTAGGCCACCGTAACCTGATAGCCGGCTTCTTCGAGCCCGCGCTTCAGGAGGCCTGCCACACGTTGTTCGTCTTCGACTACGAGTATTTTTATCATCTCGTGTTTCCGTTTTGGTTTGTCCAAAGATAGGGATAAAAAACAAAAACAGACAATACAGAGAGAGCGGATCGTGAATAAAACAATCCGGCACCGCATATTCGGGCATAGCCGGATTATCCTCCAATATCTTTTTCCAAAAGGGAATCTCTATCTATAATCTTACGATAACCAAAGCGTCAGAAGGCCTACGGCTTAGCCCTGATTTCTGTATTGTCCAGGTGTGAGCCCTACCTGCCGCTTGAAGAAGCGGGCGAAGTGTTGGGGGTACTGGAATCCGAGGGTATAGGCGACCTGCGTCACTGTTTTTTGGGGGTCGAGCAGTTCTTCTTTGGCGGCATCGATCATTTTCAGCTGGATGTATTCCTGTGCGGATTTTCCGGTTTCGCGTTTGACGAGATCGCCGAAATAGTTGGGGGAGAGGCAGATTTTATCGGCAAAGTATTTAACGGATGGAATGCCTTCACGTGCTGCCGCGCCGGAGTGGAGATAGTCGTCGAGGTGTTGCTCGAAGCGTGCCAGTGTGTCGGTGTTCATATCCTGACGGGTTATGAACTGGCGTTCGTAAAAACGCATGCAATAGTCGAGGAGGAGCTCGATGTTGATGGCGATGAGCCCTTTGGTGTGCTTATCGATGGCGCGTTGGAGTTCCATACGGATTTTCATGAGGCAGTCGCGGATGATCATCCGTTCTTCCTGCGATACATGAAGGGCTTCGTTGGCTTCGTAGGAGAAGAAGGTGTATTTCTTGATATTCCGCCCCAACGAGGTTCCGCGTATGAAATCGGGATGGAACAGGAGTCCGAGTGATTTAGGTTGTGTGCCTTGTATCTGGGTAAAGCCTACGGTTTGCCCGGGGGCGAAGCAGACGACGGTTTCGTCGTCGTAATCGTAGGTGGTCTTGCCGTAGTCGATGGTACAGCCTTTGGTGTCTTTCAGGAAGAGGGCATAAAAGCCGAAATTGATGCGGTAGCGTTCCTCGCGGGTGGGATCGTCGAACTCGACAATGCTCACGAGGGGGTGGCGCGTTTCGAAACCAAAGAGTTTGTTGTACTGGTCGACGGTATCTACTTTCAGGATTTCCATAGCTTCTGTTTTTCTCTTACAACAAAAGTAACGGATTTTTTCCGATGTATATCGCTTCGGGTATGTGAAACCGTAATCGGGGTAATCTTTTCCGTAACCGGGGTAGGTGTTGCCTGACAGCGGGTTACAAAACCGTAATCGGGGTATTTTTTCCCCCGATACGGGTAGCGCACCGGATATTCCGGAAGGGTAACTTTGCAATAGAGTGACCGGCGATTCCGAAACGCCCGATGATGAAAAGGGGATGAAGCGGCGGCATACGGATCGTGAAACTCTTGTTTTCCGGTGCAGGAGAGGCGGCGCCGCACCGGAAATCGTATAACGGACAGAGATTATATATAAACGATAAAACGAAGGAGATATGAAACGAATAGTATTTTTAACTGTTTTCCTTATGACATTAGGTAAGGCTATTTCGTCCGCACAGACTGATGCGAACAATTTTTACAGAAGCGATTCGGTAATTGTGGAGAAGGTGTCTTTTCCTAACCAGTACAGGATGAAGGTGGCGGGCAATCTTTTCCTTCCCAAGTGCATGAAGGCGGGCGAGAGGTATCCGGCAATTATCGTGGGGCACCCGATGGGTGCGGTTAAGGAGCAGAGTGCGAACCTGTATGCGACGAAGATGGCGGAGCGGGGTTTTGTAACGTTGTCGCTGGATTTGTCGTTCTGGGGGGAGAGCGGGGGTGCGCCGCGCAACGCGGTGTTGCCGGACGTTTACGCGGAAGATTTCAGTGCGGCAGTGGATTTTCTGGGCACGCGCCCGTTTACCGACCGCAACCGCATCGGGGTTATCGGTATCTGCGGGAGCGGGAGTTTTGCGATCAGTGCGGCGAAGATCGATCCGCGCCTGAGGGCGATCGCTACGGTGAGTATGTACGATATGGGTGCTGCGAACCGCAACGGTTTGAGGCATGGGGTGACACCGGAGCAACGCAAACAGGTTCTCACGGAAGCGGTGGAGCAGCGTTATACGGAATTTTCGGGCGGGGAAACGCGCTATACCGGGGGTACGGTGCATGAGCTGACGGATGAGTCGACGCCGATCGAACGGGAGTTTTTCGAATTTTACCGGACACCGCGCGGGGAGGTTACGCCGGAGGGTGCGACGGCATCGACGACTACGCACCCGACGCTTACGAGCAACGTGAAGTTTATGAATTTTTATCCGTTTAACGATATGGAGACGATTTCGCCGCGGGCGATGCTTTTTATCGCGGGGGAGAACGCTCATTCACGCGAGTTCAGCGAGGATGCTTACCGGCGTGCGGGCGAACCGAAAGAGCTTTATATCGTGCCGGGTGCGGGGCATGTGGATTTGTACGACCGTACGGGCCTGATTCCTTTCGATAAATTGGAGGCGTTTTTCAAAGAGGGGCTGAAATAGTGCAAGGTGGTGTCCGGGCAACAGGAAGCGGGGACTTATACGCCCGGTACCAACGAATAACAAAAGCCTGCGGGAGGATGACAGGGTGGGATCACCGGTATTACGCTCCGAACGGCAGAGGGCATGAGTTCTGCTTACCTCTGACATGGGCAACGGCGGAGGGGCATCTTTCAAGGTGGTATTTATTCGCCGTTGGCAGAACTTTCGCGGGGCTGGAATGTTATAAATAATATATTGAAATTAAAGTGATTTTACGTTTATGAATAAGAATAAGGTTTGGAGCATTGTCCTCGTCGTGATTGCTATCGTTTTGCTGCTGTACTGGCTTTTCGCGGGAACGCTGATCGAAGAGACGGGCGAATTCGAAACGCTCCCTGAGTTTATCGACCAGACGAATTAAAAAACACAGGATAGTCTCATTTTTTTATTTTCTTTTTCCCTATCGGGAGAAAGAGAGTGTATTTATATGCTTTTTTTCGAGATAAGCGAGATAACCAGGAAAACGAAAAGTGGAAATACGGCATACCGAGCCTAATGCGGTGCGAAGCAATTCCGATCAAAGTATAGCCTTCATTCAAAAGGATTCCGGTAAGCCTGACGTACCCCAAATGTGTTCCTCATAGATACTGAGCCTCATATAAACGGCTGACAATATACGGGAAATAATTATTCCGAAAATTTACCGTCCGCCTCCGATATCGGGATTAGCCTGTCTGAAACGGTAAAAGGTATTATACGATATTTCGTAATCACGGCATATCGCCATTATGGTTTTGCCTTTTGCCAGTTGCGCTTTTATTTCCGTTTTTCGCTTTTCGAGAAACTGCAGTTTTACGTTACTTCCCTTTTTACGCCCCATATGTTTTCCTTCGGCTTTACGAAGTGCCATTGCTTCACGCGTGCGTTGCGAAATAAGTTTATGTTCAATTTCCGCTGCAAGTCCGAAAGCGAAGCTGAGTACTTTACTATTGATGCTGTCATCGAAAACATAACCATCTTTGGTGCTGTGTATCTCTACCTGGTTTTCAACACAATATTTCATAATCTGCATAATTTCATGCAGTGAACGTGAAAGGCGGGAAAGTTCCGTAACGATCAAAATATCATTTTTTTTTAACCTGTTTACCACTCTTCCCAGTTTCCGTTTTTTACGGTCGGTTTTACCGCTAACTATTTCCGTAACCCAACGATCGACTGTAATTCCTCTGTCAGAAGCGTAACGGATAATTTCTCCCTGCTGATTTTCAATATGCTGACGTTCCGTACTTATTCTCAAATATGCCGTTACCATATTTTATATTATTGGTTCAATGCTACAATATAGCATTAAAGCCAAATTCGATACCAATTTTACATTCTTAACTTATTTTCTAATATCCTTGAGAACAAGCGTAATCAGTATAAAGAGAACAGTTTAGCCAGCATATAATTAAGGCTTCCGTTAATATAAAGAGCCTCCATAATGGAATGCGAATATAATAACTATTTCATTAACTGAGGAATGGAACAATTCATTTTTTCCCCAAGCCACCGATTTTATATCATCGAATAACGGAAGCCTTAATTATATGCTGGCTAAACTGTTCTCTTTATACTGATTACGCTTG
>JAQXIO010000057.1 GCA_029007825.1 Bacteroidales bacterium
AAAATAACCATACTCTCTAAAATCAATATAAAAAATGTTTCTGAAATAAACGATTGAGCTCTGCCATTGTCTAAATAAGTGAATTTAAGGAAATCGCGATTGCTTTGATTATATGTAAGGCAGAAAGCGAATATCCGATTATGTTATATTAATAAAATCAATGGCAATGAGAACAAACCGTTTATTTTTACTTCTTGCAATGGTTGCAGGAATGTCCGTTTCCAGTGTTTTTGCACAAAATCAGAAAATGCAAAAGCCGCAACTTACTCCTGAGCAACGCATAGAGAAACGAGTCGAAGTTATGCAGCGGAAATTGATGCTGGATGATAAAACAGCAGCTAAGTTTGCACCTCTTTATAAGGAATATCTTGAAGCGATGAAAAATTGTATGCCCGATCCGAAAGAAAAGAAGCGACCTGAAAATGCGCTGACGGACGCACAAATTGATAAACAGATTACAGATCGTTTTGCTGCTCATCGTAAAATGTTAGATACGCAGGAAAAATATTATCAGCAGTTCAAGAAGATTTTAACGATGCGTCAGGTTGAAACTCTTTTCAATACACCTTGTCATTCAGGAATGAATAAAGACAGGATGAAATCCGGACATAGAAAGAGCGAATTCGATCGACGCATGGGAAGACCGGAGTCGGCTCCTGTATGCCCGATGCATCCGAATGCACCGGAAAGTCCACAGCCCGAAGTGTAAAACAGAAGGTTGGTCAAATGGCAGCAGTATTGTATTAAAATGCTTATTCTTTTATTTTGTTTGCACTAAGCAGTATAATCAGAAAATGTAGATATTTTCATAATGTCATTAAAATGATTTATCGAAATATGTTTAAAATAAACTGCCAACCGAACGCAGAATCAAGTTTGCTTAAATTATGCTGAGGTGCAGCGTTTATTGCAATCAATTTTCAGATTGAAATAAACTGCCAACCGAACGCAGAATCAGGCTTGCCTCAATTATGTTGAGGTACGGCGTTTATTGCAAGCAGTCTCATAAAAGGTTGGAATAATGTTTGAGGTCATAGTCTGTTTCTCTGTAAAGAAAAAATTATTTATTGGGTTAGCCACACTTGCTCTTCTTATCGGAGGCAAATAGATTAAAATAAAAAAGCGGTTTATTTTTTAAACCGCTTTTTTTTATCGTAGAACATGTTTTTATGTAGTAGCTACTTCTTTTGTATCGTCATCGTTCTCCTCTTTTGGGGCATCTTTTACAAAGAATGCACTTAATTCATAAAGGAAATATAGAGGGAAGAATACGACAGCCAGCGTAAAAGGATCTCCGGAAGGAGTGATAAATGCTGCCGCTGTCAATAATATGACGATTGCATAACGACGATATTCTCTGAAGAATCTTTTGTTGAGAAGACCGAGTTGTGATAACAGCCATGAAACCAGAGGCAATTCAAAAACAAGGCCCATAATAAGTATAAGAGTTGTAAAATTGCTCATATACGAATCGAGCGATATTTGATTTGCAATGGTACTACTCAGTTCATAAGTTGCCAGAAAACGTAAGGTTAATGGAAATACCATTAAATAACCCAATGTACATCCCACAAAGAACATAATAGTTCCGAACAGGAATACCCACCGCACATTCTTTTTTTCATTTTCGTAAAGAGCCGGGCTTATAAAACGCCATACTTCGAAAACGAGGTAGGGGAAAGTCAGTAAAAGGGCAAACCAGAATGAAGATGTCATATGGGTAAAAAACTGGGATGCCAGTTTTATATTAATGATATCTACATGAAAATTTTCGTTACAAAAATCAGGGAGCACGGTAAAGCGGCTGCTTATCATGCACATGTATTTATACAAAACAAAGTCGGAACGGCATGGAGCCATTACGACATTGTCAAATAGGTAAGGCATTACAGCAAAACCTGCTATTGTAAAAATAAATAGTGCAAGAATAGATCTGAAAAGAGTCCAGCGTAGCTCTTCCAGGTGATCCCAGAAGCTCATTTCTTCTTGCTCCATGGTTTATTTTTGAGTGCTATCGTTGTTGTTCGAATTGTTGTTATTATCTGTATTATCAGCATTTATATCGTCTTCGATACCCTTAACGCCGTCTTTAAAGTTGCGAACTCCTTTGCCGATACCCTTCATAAGTTCGGGGATCTTCTTTCCGCCAAAGAGCAACAATACAATGATAGCGATAATTATAATTTCGCCTGTTCCCAGATTACCGATGAACAATAAGTTTTCCATATTATCTTAATTTTTTGGTGTTAATACATTATTTCATTTTAAACGAAGTACAAATATACTGCTTTTAAAATGGATTTGTACGCAAATAGGAATTTTATTACCTTTGCACGGTCTTAAAAATTTAAAAAGAATATAGATGAAGGCTTATGTATTTCCCGGACAGGGAGCGCAGTTTCCCGGAATGGGCAAGCATTTATATGACTCGATGCCGCAGGCTAAGGAGTTATTTGAAAAAGCGAATGACATTCTTGGTTTTCGTATTACCGATTTGATGTTTGAAGGTTCTGACGATGACCTCAAACAGACAAAAGTAACGCAACCCGCCATATTTTTGCATTCGGTTATTTTGGCAAAGACATTAGAAAATTTTGCACCTGAAATGGTAGCGGGACACTCTTTGGGAGAATTTTCTGCATTGGTAGCCTCCGGTGCCCTCTCTTTTGAAGACGGGTTGAGGCTCGTGGCAAAGAGAGCTATGGCTATGCAAAAGGCTTGTGAACTGAATCCTTCTACAATGGCAGCAGTGCTGGCGCTTCCTGATGAAAAAGTCGAAGAGATATGTAAAAGTATTCAGGATGAAATTGTAGTTGCTGCAAATTATAATTGTCCCGGGCAGATCGTAATATCCGGAAGTGAAAAAGGTATTGATGCCGCATGTGAAAAAATGCTCGCTGCAGGTGCCAAAAGAGCGTTGAAACTAAAAGTCGGTGGAGCTTTCCACTCACCTTTTATGGAACCGGCACGTGCTGAACTGGCAGAGGCAATTAAGACGACCGATTTCAAATCGCCGGTATGTCCGATTTATCAGAATGTAGATGCAAAGCCTCAGACAAGTCCCGATAATATTAAGGCTAATCTGGTGGTACAGCTTACGGCTCCCGTAAGATGGACTCAGATTGTAGAGAATATGTTGGCTGACGGAGCAACTGAATTTACAGAACTCGGTCCCGGTAGTGTTTTACAAGGATTGATAAAAAAGGTAAATCGGGATGCTGTAACCAATGGCGCTCAATAAAAATTACCGATAGAATAAAGAAAAGGAGAGGATTAAACCTCTCCTTTTTTGTTTATGTGTTGGGAAAATGATAAAAACAAAATAACGATAAAAAGCATTATATAGAAAATTTATAGACATTTGGGTTATGGAGAAATATGATGCAGTAATTATTGGTTTCGGGAAAGCCGGAAAAACGTTGGCGGCAGAGTTGGCACAACGGGGAAAGTCGGTTGCCATGATAGAACAGTCCGATAAAATGTATGGAGGAACTTGTATAAATGTGGCCTGTATTCCGACTAAATCACTGATTTATCAGGCAAAAACGGCGGTATCCAGAAAACCTGGAAATTTTGAGCAATGGTCTCTTGAATATGAACAAGCTATTGTGAATAAAGATAAGTTGACTTCATTTCTCCGCAAACAGAATTTTGACAGCTTGAACAGTAAAGATAAAATTACGATCTATACGGGAACGGCATCTTTTGTTTCTGCACATGAAATTAAAATTTCTATGGGTAACGAAACATTGACGATCAAAGGAGATAATATATTTATAAATACCGGAGCAGAGACAATTATTCCGGATATTAAAGGGATACAAGAAAATAAATATGTTTATACGAGTGCTTCGATGATGGATTTGGATAAATTACCGGAACATCTGATAATTATAGGAGGAGGATACATCGGTCTGGAGTTTGCTTCGATGTATGCGACCTTTGATGTGAAAGTAACCGTACTTGAAAGCCATTCCCGGCTTTTGCCAAAAGAAGATCCGGATGTTGCCGATTGTGTTAAATCCGTATTGGAAAAGAAGAACATTGAATTTATACTGAATACGAGAGTCCTTTCTGTAAAAAATGAAAGAGAAAAGGTAGTTGTCAGTTATGAAGATACGGATAGCAAAACTATTTATAATCGGCAGGCAGAGGGACTATTGCTGGCTACCGGACGTAAGCCGAATATTGAGAAACTGAACTTATCTGCTGCGGGAGTAAAGATAACCGATAGAGGAACTATTGCGGTAGATGAGAAGCTGAGGACAAATGTACCGCATATCTGGGCGATGGGTGATGTAAAAGGAGGGCCCCAGTTTACTTATATATCATTAGACGATTACCGTATTATCAGGGAACAGTTGTTCGGAAATGGGAAACGGAATACAAATGATCGTGACATGCCCTTATATTCTGTTTTTATTGATCCTCCCTTATCACAGGTCGGAATGACCGAAGGAGAGGCATTAAAGAAAGGATATAAAATTAAAGTGGCTAAAATAACTCCCGATATGATCGGAAGAGCTCGTATATTAGGTGAAACCGATGGCCTTATGAAAGCGGTCGTAGATGAAGAAAACGGTAAAATATTAGGATGCACACTCTTTTGTGCAGAATCCAGTGAAATCATAAATATTGTTTCCGTTGCAATAAAGACAGGTCAGAAATGGACTTTTTTGAGAGATAATATCTTCACTCATCCTTCGATGAGTGAAGGTTTGAATATGTTATTCTCAGCGATATCTCTTTAAATCATATGTCAAGAATAGAATGCTTGATACATGAAGAATTAAATGACAAACGTCTCTAATAATTTGCACTCTTCGGATGGAACAAAGAAGACTGTTTCCGTATCTGCAGGAATTAAGATGCTTTCACCCTGATGTACATCCGTTTTGTTCCCATTATTATCGGTTAAAGATAATTTTCCCTGCATACAGATATATACGACGAATGAATCCAGATTCTTTAGATTACGTTCGGTCTTTTCGTTTATGTGCAGGAGATTTGTTGTGAAATATTTGCAGGAAACCAGTTCTGACGCTTGATTGAGCTCGTCTTTATAATGAGTGCGGTAGTCGGATTCAACCGTATAGTCGATAGCATCTTTAGCCAATTCGGTATGCAATTCCCTTCCTTTTCCGGACGCGTCTTTTCTGTTATAATCGTATATCCGGTAAGTAATATCCGACGTCTGTTGAATCTCAGCAATGAAAGTTCCGGCTCCAATGGCATGAACGCGCCCTGCCGGAAGAAAGAAAACATCACCCTCCTTTACCTCATAGTGCTGCAAGACATCGGTAAATGTGTTGTTTTTTACCAATTCTACATATTTTTCAGCATCGATTTTTTTGCTGAATCCGGAATAAAGTCCGGCACCCGGCTTGGCTTTGATAACATACCACATTTCAGTTTTTCCGAATGAATTGTGTCGGACTTTTGCCAATGTATCATTAGGGTGTACCTGAATGGATAAATCGTCGTTGGCAGCTATAAATTTAATTAAAAGAGGAAATTTATTTCCGAAACGTTCAATATTATGCTTCCCTAATAGCGAGGCTCCGTATGTGTTGATTAATTCATCTAATGATTTCCCTTTCAGACTGCCGTTGCTGACAGTTGAAACATTGTCTTTTACGTGCGAAACTTCCCAGCTCTCGCCGACACCTTTTTCTATAGGTGTTATTCCTTTAAAAGGACAAATTTGATCGCCGCCCCAAAGAATCTTTTTTAAGATAGGCTCAAATTTTAATGGATATAAATTATTCATGATTTTTTATTTGGTTTTAATTTTTCGAGAATAATAGCCGTTCGAGCAGGCAAGTAGAGTTTTAGCCATTCTTTCTTTTCTTTTTTGAAAAGAGGATCGAAATGGGTAGAATGGAGTATGGAAAGATCGTTTAGGTCATATCCTCCGAAGCGCCTTTCATCGCTGCTTAAAATGATTTTATATTCCCCTTTTTCTGCAAGGATGCCATAATCCGTGTACGATTTCGTCGGACTGAAATTAAAAATGAATATCAGGTTCTTCCGTTGATAAGCGAGTATCTGGTCGCCGTCATTATCCCAAAGTTTGAAGATAGGAGTCGTCTCGAATTTCGGAATACTCTTTATTACATCCAGCATAGATTTGTCGAATGCAAGCAAATAACTGAATTTCAGATCGGGATTGTCTGCCAGGCTCCATTGGCGCCGTGCATATTTGTAAGACCATCCGTTGCCCTCTCGCGGAAAGTCGACCCATTCGGGATGGCCGAATTCGTTACCCATGAAATTAAGATATCCGCCGTTAATGGTTGTAGCTGTAACTAAACGAATCATCTTCAATAAAGAAAGTCCTCGGTCTACACATAAGTTGCTGTCGCTCTTCATCATATGCCAGTACATCTCGGCATCGATCAAGCGGAATATAATCGTTTTGTCCCCGACGAGAGCCTGATCATGACTTTCGGCATAGCTGATCGTCTTTTCATCGGCGCGTCTGTTTGTCGTTTCCCACCAGATAGATGACGGGTGCCAATCTTCATCTTTTTTCTCTTTTATTGTTTTTATCCAGTAATCCGGAATATTCATTGCCATTCGGTAATCGAATCCATACCCGCCGTCTTCCGGTTTTACCGCCAATCCGGGCATACCGCTGACCTCTTCCGCAATGGTGAGGGCAGACGGCTTAATCTGATGTATCAGCTTATTGGCTAAGGTGAGGTAACAAATAGCATTGTCATCCTGATTTCCGTTATAGTAACAATCGTAATTGACAAATGCTTCACCGAGGCCGTGGCTGTAGTATAGCATTGAAGTCACCCCGTCGAAACGATATCCGTCAAACTGATATTCATCCAACCAGAATTTGCAGTTGGACAAAAGAAAATGCAATACGGCATTCTTGCCGTAGTCGAAACAAAGGGAATCCCAGGCCGGATGTTCCCGTTTCGGCCCGCTGTAAAAATACTGGTCGTATGAACCATCGAAACGTCCTAATCCCTCAACCTCATTTTTTACGGCATGCGAATGGACAATATCCATGATAACCGCAATTCCCATACCGTGAGCTTCATCTATAAGCTGTTTTAATTCATCCGGCGTTCCGAATCGGGATGAAGCTGCGAAAAAACTGGAGACATGGTAACCGAACGATCCGTAATACGGATGTTCCTGTATAGCCATAATCTGAATGGCATTATAGCCTAATGAAGCGATACGTGGCAGTATGTTCTGACGAAATTCATTGTAAGTCCCAACCTTTTCTTCTTCTGTTGCCATACCTATATGACATTCGTAAATTAAGAGAGGAGAACATTTGGGCTTGAATTTTTTATGTTTGAAAGTATAGGGTTTCTGGGGATGCCAAATTTGAGCACTGAAAATTCCTGTATGTTCATCCTGTACTACACGTTTGGTCCAGGCAGGGATTCTTTCTCCCTCTCCGCCGTTCCATTCTACAAGTAGCTTATAGAGATCGCCGTGATGAAGAGCATCTTTAGGAAGGAAAATTTCCCAAATGCCATTCTCCTTTCGGGTAAGGCTGAAATGCTCATTGCGTTCCCAGCTGTTGAATGTCCCGATAAGATAAATAGCAGTTGCATTCGGAGCCCATTCCCTGAAAACCCATCCGTCGGAAGTCGGATGGAGGCCGAAATAAAGATAGCCGCTGGCAAAATCGGAAAGAGTTATCTTGCCGTTATTTGTGAGTTCTTTCTCTTTGTCAAGTATATGATGATATCTGCCCCTGATGGCTTTTTCGTAAGGAGCCAGCCACGGATCGTTCTGGATAAGCTTTAATTCTTCCATATCTTTAATGAATTATATTTTTATGACATCAAAAGAACGCGAAATTGCTTCCTTCTTACAAAAGTAGAAAAAAGTATGGATAGACATCGTGTGCAGATAAAATTAATGCAAAGCCCAATCTTTATCGGTGAGAAATAGCATTTCTGTTAAAATTTTACTAAGTTTGCAGAAAGCCCAGTTCCCTTCTTTTAACATGGCTAAAGATGTGAAGAATCTGATATTTTATATATTCTTACTCTTAATCTTCGGTTTGCTTATGTATGGCATTGTTGATTTAGGGTCGGGATATAGTGCGGGTAATCAGGCCGCTTCGACGGAAATAGCATATAATAATGGTGGTTTTCACGGTTTTTTGATGATGTTGGGCGACAGTTTGTCGCATCCTCTTTCGATATTGCTCCTGCAGATATTGACGATTCTTTTGGTTGCTCGGCTTTTTAGCTGGATATGCACGAAAATAAACCAGCCCACGGTAATCGGGGAAATACTGGCGGGTATATTTCTGGGGCCATCCGTTTTGGCTAAAGTTTTACCGGGAGTGTCTGCCTTTCTTTTTGCTCCCGAATCACTGCATAATATTACGATTCTGAGTCAGATAGGTCTGATTCTTTTCATGTTTGCCATAGGCATGGAACTGGATATCGTCGAAGTAAAGAAAAAACTGAAAGAAACGGTATTGATAAGCCACACTTCTACGATTGTACCGTTTTTCTTCGGAATGCTGACAGCTTATTGGGTCTATCCTGATTATACGAACGGTACGGTACCATTTGTCTCCTTTGCCCTTTTTGTCGGGATTGCAATGAGTATTACCGCCTTTCCTGTATTGGCACGTATTATTCAGGAAAGGGGAATGACGAAATCTCATCTCGGGACTTTGGCATTGGCCAGTGCTGCAAACGGTGACATTACGGCATGGTGTGTGTTGGCTGTTGTTATTGCTATAGCACAGGCAGGAACAGTTATCAGTGCGATGTACACGGTTTTATTTACCGTCGCGTATATCCTCTTTATGTTTTACGTAGTCCGGCCCTTTATGAATGTGATCGGAAATCTGTATCACAATAAGGAAGTGATAAATAAAACGTTCGTTACATTTATTTTTATCGTACTTATCCTTTCTGCCTTTTTGACCGAAGTGTTAGGCGTGCACGCTTTATTCGGAGCCTTTATAGCCGGAGTGGTAATGCCTGCAAATTTGAAATTTCGGCAGATTATGACCGATAAGGTGGAAGACGTCTCTTTATCTCTGCTTTTGCCCCTGTTCTTTGTCTCTACAGGATTGAGGACGGAGATAGGTTTGTTGAATACCGTAGAACTGTGGACAATGTGCGGTATCTTCATTTTGGTAGCAATCGTGGGAAAATTCGGCGGAGCTGCATTATCGGCACGTTTTGTCGGAGAGTCATGGCATGACAGTTTGCGGATGGGAGCATTGATGAATACGCGCGGATTGATGGAACTGGTCGTTCTTACCATTGGTTATGAAATGGGAATTTTACCTCCTGCTATCTTTGTAATGCTCGTGTTGATGACGATTGTCACGACTTTCATGACAGCACCATTGCTCGGCGTTATCGATTATTGTTTTGAAGCAGGAAAGAGAATAAAGGCACGGATGCAACCTCCTAAAGATACGGTGTATAAGTTGTTACTCTCTTTCGGACGTGCCGGCAGCGGAGCCATTATGCTGAAAGTGGCACAGCAATTGTTCGGATATGGTAAAAGACCTCTGGAAGTAACGGCTTTACACATGACAGAAGGCACGGATATCAATCCTCTCCATATCGAAGATATAAAAGCGATATCTTTCGACCCGATAGAGGAAGAGGCGGAAAATCTGAATATGACGATTCAGACACGTTATGAAATATCCAATAATACGACATCCGACATTATAGATATTGTCAATAATGAAGGATTTGATTTTCTCCTTATCGGTTCGGGCGTGATGCTTTCGAATCTTCCCAGCGATCAGGAAGTAGTGCGGCATAAGCGAAACTTTATAATGGAGCGCCTTTTCGGACGGATGAAATCTTCCGAATCGATGTTATTTGGGAATTTCCTGAAAGATAAAACACAAGAGTTCGTTGATAAGGCGCATTGTAGTGTCGGGGTTTTTGTAAACCGTAATTTTAAGAGTATTTCGAACCTTTTGGTGATTATGTATGGGATTGAAGATTCCTTCCTCCTGTATAATATAGAACGTTTGGTGCGGAAAGATAATCTGGCTATTACATTAATAGATCCTAATAAGGTAATTGTACAGCATAAAACCATGATGGATAGTTTGAATCGGATAGAAACAACCACGAAACGTTTCCGCTTTATTTCGGGACAGACCATCGATTCCGACCTCTTTATACGCTATGACTTTATGTTGATTGGAAGCTATTCATGGCAAACCTTGGTAAGTCAGGGAGAGAAAATGATTTCAAAGATTCCGTCCTCATTGGTCGTTTATAATTATGTGTCACCGGAGAATGTATCTCAAAAAACAGAAAATAATGAAAACGAAAAAATTAATCTTAGCTAAATTAAATGTGAAACCGGATCAAATTGCTGCTTTTCTGGATTTTGCACCGGCAATAATAAATAATAGTAAAAGCGAAAGTGGAAATATTTCATATACCCTTTATCGTGAAACCAGCGACGGTAACCGGTTTGTTTTCGTAGAGGAATGGAAGGATCAGGCTGCAATTGATTTTCATTTCGCTCAGCCCTATTTTATTGAGTTCGGAGAAAAAAGTAAGGAGATGTTTGTTTCGGCTCCGGATATTAAGATTTACGACGTACCTGCAGAATAAACGGAATATTAAGAAAAAAAGCTGTCCGATAAAGGGCAGCCTTTTTCATGAAATATTATTTTGGAACTTAATCATCGCTTTCGTCAGCTTTAAGAATCTTCTTAAAAGCAACGTTGCTGCAATACTCAGTCCGAAAATAAATCCGATCCAGATACCTATAGGGCCGAATCCCAAAACTACCCCAAGCAGATAACCGATAGGTATATTGATGAATATATACGACATCGCTGCATATATAAACGTAACTTTTACGTCGGCAATACCCCTTAATGCTCCGGCTGCAACACCTTGCAGGCCGTCCGATATCTGGAATAATCCTCCCATTATTAACAATTGTGCAGCCATATTGATTACCTGTGGATCGCTCGTGAAGAGTAGGGGAATCTGATTCCTGAACAAGATAAGCAAAGTTGCAGTAATCGTATTAGTAAATAATGCAATATGGAAAGAGGCTATACCTGCCGTACGTACCGCTTTATAGTCATGGCTTCCGTATTGATGACTTACACGTATGGTGGTGGCAGAAGATATTCCGAGTATCAGCATAAAACAGGTATGCGTCGCATTTGCTCCGATCTGGTGGCCGGCAAGCGCTACGGCACCGAACCACCCGACCATAATAGCGGAAAAACTGAATGTCAGCATCTCTATAATCATCTGGAAGGCGATAGGAAAACCTATTTTTGCAATTGCAATAAGTTCTTTTATTTTAAATGACGTTGCCTTAAACAGATAAAAATAGCGTCTTAGATGTTGATTGTTTAAGAATATAAGAAGGAAAAGTAACGGCATTATAATACGTGAAAGCAATGTTGCTACACCGGCACCGTTAACACCCATTTTCGGGAATCCGAATTCTCCGTAAATCAGAAAATAGTTGAAGATGATGTTTATTATATTGGATATAATGGTAATAACCATTGCTTTTTTTGTATTTCCGATACCCTCCATGAATTGCCGGAAAGCATTGAAGAAAATGTAGGGAATCAAAGAATATACCAGTAAGCGGTAATAGGGAATTGCAAAACCTATTACGTCCTCCGCTTGTCCCATTTTATCCATAAAGAGAGACAAAGACCATAATAAGGCACAGATAATACATCCGATAATTGCGTTCAGAAAAAAAGATTCCCTGAAAATAATAGCGGTACGTTTGAATTTACGCTGTATGAAAAGAGGACCTATGAGAGGTGTAGCCCCCAATGAGATTCCGGTTACGAAAACAAAGCCGGGCATAAAGATCGCATTGGCAAATGATACGGCTGCCAGTTCAGGTGTACCTAAATGACCCACCATAATGCTGTCGGCAAGACCTACCACAGCTCCCCCGAATTGAGAAAGCATGATTGGAAGTGCAACTTTAAGATTTCGTTTATAAAATGGGACGTATTCGCTGAACTTCATCTACCTGATTTAAACGAAAAAAAGTATAAGAAGCTGTGCGGTGATAACCCTGAGGAACATAGTGAAGGGATAGACGGTAGCATATCCTATTGAAGGCATATCGTTTCCTGCAACACCTGTTGAGTAGGCAAGTGCGGGCGGGTCGGTCGTGCTTCCTGAAATTAATCCCATTAGAGTAAAATAGTTGATTTTAAATACACTTCGTGCAATAGTCCCTACAATTAGAATAGGAATCATAGTTATAGTGACACCGATGGCTACCCAATGCAGCCCGTCACCGTGTACCAATGTATCGACAAAGCCCGAGCCGGCACCAATGCCTACACAAGCCAGGAAGAGCGTAATGCCGATCTCTCTCAGCATCAGGTTGGCACTCATGGTGGTATAAGTCGTTAAATGATAACGATACCCGAAACGTCCTATAAGTATGGATACAATCAGAGGACCTCCAGCCAGACCTAATTTGACAGGATAGGGTATACCAGGAATAACGAATGGAATGCTTCCCAGAACAACCCCAAGGAAAATACCGATAAAAATTGTAATAATATTGGGCTCGTTAAGTCGTTTCAGTGAGTTCCCAAGTACTTTTTCTACATTCTTGATAGCAAATTCGGTACCAACGACCATAACACGGTCGCCCATTTGAAGTGTAAGGTTCGGACTGGCAACCAAATCCATTCCCGCACGGTTTATGCGGGTTATATTTACTCCGAATGTAGCCCGTAATTTTAGATCGCCCAGTTTTTTCCCGTTTAGATCGCTCTTGGTGATCAGGATTCTTCTTGAAATGAGCTGATGTCCCAGTTTATTCCAGTCCATTTCGTTCATATTGATTTCTTGTCCGATAAATGCGGTAATAGCCTTGGCATCTTTTGCCGTGGTAACGACAAAGATTTTATCGCCTTTATTTAGGGGCGTTTGAGGCGTAGCTATTTCGGCATGATCATTGTGAAATACGCGGGAGATAACGAAATTCCGGTTTATCAGTTGAGAAATCTCAGAAATATCTTTTCCGAAAAGGGCAGAATTGAGAACTTCGAGAGAAATCAGGCGGGTCGCATCTTCTTTATGTTCTTTATCCGAAACATTTGCTCCTTCTTTTTCTAAGGAGATACGGAAAAAATAGCGTATAAGTATTAATGAAAAAATAATACCTACCACTCCCAAAGGATAAGCAACGGCATACCCCAGTGCGATATTAGGATCCGTGTCCCCGTACATATCTGAATAGGTTTGTTGGGCAGCCCCTAAACCGGGTGTATTTGTTACGGCTCCCGAGAGGATTCCGACCATCGTGGCCATAGGGATATGCAATACATAATGAAAAATGATCGTCATTATAACCCCTAAAAAAACTAAAGTAACAGCTAATAAATTGAGCGTGATACCCTCTTTTTTAAAAGAAGCGAAGAATCCCGGGCCTACCTGCATACCAATGGAAAAAACAAAGAGGATAAGTCCGAATTCCCGGAGGAAATGGAGCGTGTGATGTTCTACGGTAAGACCGAAATGTCCGGCGATGATACCGACGAACAAAACCATTGTTGCTCCTAATGAAATGCCTGCAATCTTTAATTTTCCGGCAATGGTTCCTAATGCAATAACCAATGCGATGAGCATTACACCGTGAGCAATACTATTCCCAAAAATTAGTTCGTTCAACCAGGCCATAAAACTGTCGAATTTTAAGCTGCAAAGATAGTTATTTTTTTCGTTATCCTAAAGCCCGGTATTTTTTGCTGAATTTTTTATTTGAGAGGTTATTGGCCTATGATTCTTTGATATAGAAATAAGCGGAAAAACCTAATATCCCGATAATCGATAATGAAGATATATAGAATTTTATTGTGCTCATTGATAAAAGATTAGATAAATCGGTCTGAGGTTTATATACACATAGCTCGGCTATATAATTGCAAAAAGACATTAAACTTCCGCCGAGTAGGATGATCAGTAAAGCTATCAATAATGATATTGAAAGAATAAAGCACCTGAAAAACATATTATTCTCAGGAAGTTTTTCCATAATCCTATGAGTGAACTTCTGGTCAGAAAGCTCTTTTTTATGATGATTGAAAATCACTTTCAAAGGATCGTTCTTTTTTTGAAGAGATTTCATTTTTTATAATCGCTTAAAATGATACTTAATTTTTTCCTGCCTCTGGATAAGTGGGATTTAATAGTGCCGGTCGGCAAATCCATGACTTTTGCAATATCATGTACACTCATATCGTCAAAATAGAAAAGAGAAAGGATACTTCTTTCTTCTTCTTTTAATTGTTTTAGTGCGACATTGAGATCCATCGATAATTCGGTTCTCAGATTAGTTTCAGACTGATTCGCAGATAAAGCTAAAACGTCATCATTCTCTCTTGGTTTGGATGAGCGACAATGATCGAAGTAAAGATTATAAGCAATGCGGAATAGCCAGGTTTGGAATCCGGCTATTCCTTTGAATGATTGAAGGTTTATATAAGCTTTAATAAAGGCCTCCTGTGCGATGTCGTCGCTTAATGCCTGATCATTCCGGGTTAGATAAAGTAAATATCGTCGTAGCGATGATTGATACTTATTTACCAGGAACCGATAGGCATTTTTATCATTTAGAAATAGGATTCGGCCTATATAAAGCAAATCCTCACTTTTGCTCATTATCTTCAGGTTTCTGTTCCTTTATGTTGTTCTTCTCGGAGAAATAAATAATCAGATAACCTATGCCGACAAGGAAAGGAATAAAACTGAAATAAGCGATTCTTGATTCGTCAGTGCCGAAGTAAATCGCAATAAATAAACTGATGCCGAGCATAATTAAGATGACTGCTCTTTTTAAAGAATTTTCTGTTTTCGTTTCTGATTTGAAGAAATCCGGCGGTAGACTTACTCCGGCTTCTACAGCTTTTGCCATCAGGTCATATTTCGATTTTTTACTTCGATATACATAATACGAAATAATGAAAATGAAAGCTATGCCCGAACCGAATACAGAAATAATAGCGACAATAGGAATTAATTCACTGATGATGTCCATAGTTATAATTTTTAGTTGAACAATTAAGTTTACGTTCAATAGACGGTTTTAAACCATCGTTTGGTTGCAGAGCTAAATTTTTTTTGAAAAATTATGAAATGAGAGGCTGATGTTGTTTCTGATTATTGTTTTGCCCTTCTGTATATATAATATTGAATAAAGCTGTAAAGGCTGATTGAGCGGGAAAAGAATGGATGTGATAGAATTTGTTTTTATAAGAAGGATATTCCGGATTACAATGAGAATAATTGTATGTTCATTGTCATACGAAATTCTGTTAACAAGGAACGTAAGAAAAACCGGAGATATTTTTTACAGGTTATTTATAAAAATATCTCCGGTTAATTTTATTGTTACTCTCGGGAAGAGTAATAACGCATAAATTGTGTGCGTTCGAATACCGATTGGTCTGTCACGTCAGTGTAGTTCAAACGCCCTTTGTAATCATTGATGCTTTTGACAGAGTTGTTATCCATCCAATCTGTTATTTTGTTAAGAGCATTCGAAATGAATCCGTTTCCATTTTTGTAGAGGGCACTGCATAAATACACGGCTGAGGCTCCTGATAGGATGCATTTTAGAATATCTTCCCAGCTGTTTACACCTGATGATGCGGCTAAATCGGTTTTAGGTAGTTTGGAAGAAACGATACTGCACCACCGCAAAGTATCGCCCAGATCGGATGATGTGCTGAAAATATCTCCAGACGTAGCCTGCAAAGAGTGTATATCTATATCCGGTTGGTAAAAACGGTTGAAAAATACGATACCGTTCGCACCGCAAACAGATAATTTATTTGCTAAAAGAGGTATGTTGCTGAAATATTTTGCACATTTTACAATAATAGGAATAGAAATCTTTTTCCGTAAAGATTGAAGCACCTCGATATAAAGACTCTCTAAGTCGTTTTGTGATCCGGTTATATCTGTGAATAAGCGGAAAATATTTAATTCTAAAGCATCTGCACCGCTCTCTTCTATTTGTTGTGCAAAATCTATCCACGAATCTCTTTTATAACAGTTGATACTGGCTATAATGGGTATGGAACAGGCCTTTTTTGTCTTTTTTATTAAATCCAAATGTGCTTGTAGCTCGTGAGACCGGACGTATTGTTCGATATAACCTGCAGCATCCGGATAGTCCGTATCTGGAAGTGTATTGACAGCCAGTTCCATTTGCTCTTCAAACAAAGATTTCAAAACGATTGCTCCGGCCCCGGCCTTTTCAAGCAATATATTTTTATCGACCGTGTTTGTTAATCCGGAACTTCCTATGACGAGAGGATTCCGTAATGATAAACCTGCAAAAGTGGTTTGTAATCGTAACATATCTGTAGTATTAATCGTTAAATAGTCCTTGCTCCGAAAATTTTACTCCCGACCCGTATCATGGTACTCCCTTCTTCTATGGCAATGGGATAATCATCGCTCATACCCATCGAAATTTCATTGAAAGAAGAGATTTCCTTGAAATAATTATTCTTTAATGTGTCGAAATAACCCTTCAGGGTTTGGAACTCTTTACGTACGACAGCTTCATCGTTTGTAAAAGTTGCCATCCCCATAACCCCTCTGATCCGTACATTTGTTAAAAAGCGTATTCCATCATTATTCAGAATATCGGTACATTCCTCTATTGTAAGTCCGTGTTTTGTCTCTTCCGAAGCTATATGAAATTGCAATAGAACATCTACGATACGGTTTTGCTTTGCAGCTTCCTGATTTACTTCAGAGAGTAATTTTGCATTGTCGATACTATGGATCATAGATATGAACGGGACAATATATTTAACCTTATTTCTTTGTAAAGTTCCGATAAAATGCCATTCGATATCTTTGGGTAGAATTTCTTCTTTGGCCCGCAATTCCTGCACTCTGCTTTCTCCGAAAATACGTTGCCCGGCTTCGTAAGCCTCTTTTATATTTTCAGCCGGATGAAACTTCGAAACAGCAACCAGCGTCACGCTATCGGGTAAAGAGGCTTTTAGCTGCCGTATCTCTGTTTTAATGCTCATTGGTCGGTTTGTTCTCTGCTGAAAAGGTGAATACATCCATTATAGGGGTTTCGCTTACCGATGCGATTTCATAGTCGGCCATAGTGCCTTTCATCCCTTTTTCTAACTCATCGATAGCCCCTTTCAAAGTGCTGGCCTGTGCAATCATAGTGCAAGCTGTTTTCTTTTCTGCCCCGCTTTTTTCATCGAGGGTTATAAAATTGATTTTGAAACGGAAATAACGGTCTCCGTCTTCATTGAAGAAAATCTCGGATATGCGGGCTCGTTTAATACCGGCAACAGCAAATTCCCCTGTTATATAAGGCCTTATTTCTTCGATAATACGGGCTTCAGCTTCCGTGAAAGAAAGGGCATCGACCAGATAAGGCTCGGTTACTTTCTTCTGTATTCCATTTTCGAGCATTTTATCATAGCTCACTTTGCATTCAAACCAATTATTCATCTTTTTCTTTTTCTTTATATCGTTAAAACTATAGTCAAATAGGATTTTGTTGAATTATTCGTGCATGCTTTTGTTGATAGAATCGATATAATCCAGCAATTCGGTGCGTCCTCTCTCTTTTTCGGACGAAGTCAGGAATATCGGAGGCAGTTCTTCCCACGTTTCCAGTAACTTCTTTTTATATGCTTCGATATTTTCTTTCAATTTGTTTACTGATAATTTGTCTGTTTTCGTAAATATGATGGAAAAGGGAATCCCGTTTTCTCCCAGCCACTCTATAAATTCCAGATCGATTTTTTGAGGTTCATGACGACAATCGATTAAGACGAAAAGAGCAGTAAGCTGTTCTCTTTCCAGGATATAGTTTTCAATAATCTGTTTCAGTTTTTCTCTTGCCTGTTTTCCGCGTTGGGCATAACCATAGCCCGGAAGATCGACCAGATACCATTCGTTATTGATTAAAAAATGATTGATTAGCTGTGTCTTGCCGGGAGTTGAAGAGGTCATGGCTAACCCCTTGTGCTTGCAAAGCATATTTATGAGAGACGACTTTCCAACGTTCGACCGTCCTATGAACGCGTATTCGATACGATTATCCTGGGGGCATTTTGCTACATCCGTATTGCTGATAATAAATTCTGAACTTTTGATTTCCATATCTTTTTTAATTTTTTCTTGAAAACATCTGTAAACCGATAAAAGTTATCAGCCCATTGATCAGAATGATTTCATAACCCAGTTTATAACCACTGTTAACGACTATAAATTTATCCAGTGCATAACAAAGCAAAGGAGATGCGATACATATGAAAGGCGTTACCTTATCGTATACGAATCGCTTTGTGAATAGCCCGAATCCGAATAATCCGATTAACGGTCCGTAAGTATAAGATGCAATCAGGTAAATAGCATCGATTATGCTTCGGTTATTCAAGGCCTTAAAGATAAGTATTATTGCGATAAAACACAATGTGATGCATAAGTGAACGAGCATTCTCGTCTGCTTTGCCTGATGCATATTTTTCTTTTCAATGCCTAAAATATCGATGCAAAATGTTGTCGTTAATGCCGTTAAAGCTGAATCCGCACTTGAGAATGCCGCAGCGGTAATCCCGAATGTAAAAAAAATCAGGGTTGCATCACCCAGCACTCCCGATGCTGCGAACATAGGTAATAAATCGTCACCTTTATGAGGTAACGGAATACCCTGGTATTGAGCAAGTGAGATAAGTAAGATACCTAAAGAGAGGAAAAGGAAATTGACGGGTAAAAATGCACCTCCGTACCAGTACATATTTTTTTGTGCCTCTTTGAGAGATCGGCAGGAAAGGTTCTTTTGCATCATATCCTGGTCAAGCCCCGTCATGGCAATCGTAATAAAAATTCCGCTTAAAAACTGTTTTACGAAAAATTGCTGGGAGTGCCAATCCCATTCGAATACTTTAAAATAGGGGCTACCGGTAATTGTACTGATTACTCCGGAAGAAGTTAGATGCATGTGCTTTGCAACGCAAAAGATAATCAGAACTAAAGCGCCCAACATACAAAAAGTCTGGAATGTATCCGTCCATATAATGGTTTTTATGCCTCCTTGGCAAGTATAGGCCCAGATTAAAAGTAAAATACCTGCGACCGTAACGATGTATGGAATATTCCATCCGTCGAGAAGGTAATTTTGAAGAATAACAGTAACAATATACAGGCGGGCTGCTGCCCCGATACTTTTGGAGAGAATAAAAAATGAGGCGGCAGATTTATACGAATAGATACCCAAACGCTCTTTTAAAAAAGAATAAATCGAGGTGAGATGTAAACGGTAATAAAGAGGCAGCAATACTTTGGCTACGACAATATAACCGGCAAAAAAACCTAATACGGTTTGTAAATAGGTCATTTTTGTGCTCATGACCCAACCCGGAACCGATATGAAACTTACGCCGGAGAGAGAAGACCCGATCATACCGAAAGCCACGATAACCCATGGAGAACATCGACCACCGAGAAAAAAGCTTTCGTTATCGTTGTTTTTCCCTCGAGTAATACGGGCTAAAAGTAATAAAATTGCAAAATACCCGAATACGATCGACGCCATAAGCGTACTGTTCATAGCTGCATGAAATAATCGGTTAATGCCTTGAATGAATCGAATCGTAAAGAATAGTTTTCGGAATACCCATGTCCGTAACTGACAAAGATAAAGGGAATGCCGGCCTTATCCGATTGAATGCGGTCTCCGTCCGTATCACCGATATATACTGGATTTTGTAGAGAATTACGATCTTTGAGCAGTTGCATATTACGGTATTTCGGTAAATAATTCATTCCGTATTCGATGTAATCCGTTATATAAGCATCGACCCCCCCGAAACGCATCATTTTGGAAATATCGCCCTTCTCACAGTTGCTGAGCATGAGAAGTTTATATTTGGAAGATAATAAAGCCAATCCCTCTTTAACATACGGAAATAGAAAAGCATGCTTTTTGAGTACCTCGTTATTACAGAACTGTAGTGTGGAAGCGAAGAATTTGTTGCGTACTTCTTCCGGATATTCGGGAAGCACTTCTTTCAGGATTTTTTTAATCTCTTTTCCTAAATGCTTTTCCAGGTCCTCTCGCTCGAAATGTATAGGAATTTTATGGAGGAGAAAGGCCTCGTTCCAGCAGGTAACATAAGCATCGACGGCATTCCATAAGGTTCCGTCCATATCGAATATAAGAGCATCAGGTTGTTTCATCATGTTTTTTTGTTGTGCAAAGGTAGACGCTCGGGGATGAAAAAACAACTTTTTAGAAATGAATTGACAGAAAAAGGAAAATCGGGTGAGGCAGGGCAAGGAAACAATATAACCTGATTATTGTTACTTTTGAACTCATTTTACAATATGGAAGAAATCTTTAAACAGCATAAAATAGACAAGCTCTATCTTTTCAATCCTGAAAACGATTTGTGTATAGCAAACGACGGCGAAGATTATATGGCGCCGTATTCGGCAAGGAAAATGGCAGGAGATTTGTCAGCCCTTCCGTTGTGGTATGCCGGTGAAAATTCATTGGTGTTGCGATCTGGGAAAATGGATACAGCATCGTATCTGGATAATATTCGGAAAGAATTGAATATAAGAAATATAGAGATAGGAGATTTGTCTGGAAAAGAGATAGAGCAATTGAAAGAGATTTATCCGTGGGGATGGAGTAAGGCTGTGACCAAACGTTTAAAAATGATGGGTGTCTCACCGGACCTTTTACCTGATGTCGGGAACTTAAAAAAATTAAGGGATCTTTCCAATAGGGCTTTTTCGGTTGATTTATTACAGGCCGTTTCTGCAGATGGTATTGTTCGTATTACGGAGTTCCCGGTGATTATGGAATCTGTGGAGGAGGTTCGTCTGTTTGTGGAACGGTATGCCGCAGCATTACTGAAAGCACCATGGTCAGGTAGCGGGAAAGGGCTTTGTTTTACAAAAGGGGAATATAATATTCCTGTACAACGTTGGATAAATGGGACGTTGAAGCGTCAGAATGCTGTTATCGGTGAACCACTCTACGATAAAGCGCTTGATTTTGCTATGGAATTTTATAGCGATGGGGTAGGGACGGTAAGTTTTACCGGCTATTCTTTGTTCCGTACGGATAATAAAGGAGTATATAGAGAAAATATTTTAGCTCCTGACTCTTTTATAGAAGAACAGATTGGGAAATATTGTGATAAAATACAATTGCAGGAAGTGCAAAAATGGATGTCTTCTTATTTTTCCCGGAAAGTAGCACCTTTTTATAAAGGATATTTCGGAGTTGATATGCTGTGTTACCGAAAAGATGCCCGTTACTATTTATATCCCTGCGTGGAAATAAATCTCCGTATGAATATGGGAGTAGTTGCCCGTCTTTTTTATGATAGATACGTTATGAGCGGGAAGCGGGGTGTTTTCCGGATAGATTATGAAGCGACATCAGCTTCATTACTTCAAAAGCACCTTTTAAGAAAAGAAAAATATCCTCTTTGTATTGCAGAAAACAAAATACAAAGAGGATACTTAAGTCTTTCTGATATCGGTAATGATACGATTTATCAGGCGTATATAGTTGTAAATGAGTGATTCTGATTATAAAAATGCAGCGACGAGCGTAGAAATGGTCGCCAGTAATGCTCCGATAATACTTTCGAAAGGAATAAGTTTCATCCGGTTGCCTATTGACATGGCGGCTGCTCCTGCTGTAGCATGGAAAAAAGAGCCATGAGGCAGATGATCCAGTACGGTTGCCCCGGCATTAATCATAGCCGCTCCTTCTATCGGGGAAGTACCCGCGGACAAGATTGCTTCGGAAAAGGATGATGATGCGACGGTTGCTCCTGCTGTGGTAGAGGCCGTTGCTCCTGATAGTAGTGCACCCGCAAGCGGTGCGATAAGCAATGTCGGCAAATGACAAGCCTGTAACCCGCTTAATATAAGTTCATTTAAAGTTGAAGCTTTTATTACTCCGGCCAGAAAGCCGGTACCGATGAGCAGAACAGCTACTGGTGTCATTTTTTCTAAACCCAAAACCAATGAAGGCATTAATTCTTTTGTCCTTTTCATGGCTATGATTCCGGTTAAACCTCCGATAGGAAGGGCAAGCATCGGGTCGATAGTGATTCCCACCAATGGACGTAACGATAATAAAACCAGAGCCGTAATAGGTGCGATGACGGAACTCCAGAAAGACGGTAGCTCGTCGGGCAGATGAACCAAGTCTTCATTATTAACCCTGATTCCTTGGGGATATACCCAGCGCATAATAACAATTACTCCCAGAAAGCCGACAATTGCTGGTATGATGTTAGCAGCCATAACTGACGCCAATGGAGCTCCCAGATTTTCTGCACAGACAATCGTATTGGGATTGGGGGATATAATATTTCCGCATTTCCCGCCTCCGATCATGGCGAACAAAAGGGTAAGTTTGGAGAGGTTTAACCGTTTGCCTAAAGCAAGGGCAATTGGCGCTACGGTAATAACCGCAACATCGATGAATACGCCTGATGCCGTAAGGATTAAAGTTGCAAGGGCAATCGCTCCGAGGGCAAAACGTTCACCCGACAACCGGATAATACCATTCGCAAGCGCCATAGCACCTCCGGTTCGTATCAGAACACCGGTAAGCACACCTGCCGCTAAGATGCGGACGACAGCCGGAGTAATACTGTTTACCCCTTCCATCATAATTTTGACGGACAATGATAAATCGGCACCTCCTGTCAGTGAACCCGCCAATGCCCCAGCCATCATAGCATAGAATGGACTGACTTTCTTTAAAATCAATAAAATAGCCAGTAATAATCCGAAAATAGCACCTATTGCAGACATATTTCGATTGTTTTAGATAGTTGTATGGTGTGACAGATCTGAGAAATAACCCGGGTAATATTTCTCTTTGCCGTTTGAGGCCGCATCGCTTCTTCTAAAGGCATAATACGAGGTAAAATGGAAAAACAGGCATTAATACCGCAACGGTCTAACTCCTCTTCATCTTTAATGGAACCGCCTATCGCAATAACCGGTATCCCTTTTAGTTGAGCTGCCTTGGCTATTCCTGCCGGGGTTTTACCCATTGCCGTTTGTCTGTCTAAACGGCCTTCTCCGGTAATGATAAGATCGGCTCCCGAGATAATATTATTGAAATGCAATGTATCCAAAATAAGTTCTATGCCCGGTAAAAGAGTTGCATTGAGTAAAGCCATAACGCCGGCACCTGTTCCACCAGCTGCTCCTGCTCCGGGAATAGTCGACACGGATTTATTCAGTTCTCTTTCAAATATTTTAGACAAATTTCTCAATCCGTTGTCTAACTCTTTTACGGCCTCGGGACAGGCTCCTTTCTGAGGAGCGAAAACATAGGCAGCTCCATCGGTACCGAAAAGAGGATTTTTTACATCGCAGGCAACTTTAAATGTACTTGTATAAACTTCCGGAAGTACATTCCGGGTATCGATGTGTTCGATATTTATCAGGTTCTCCCCTATAGGAGGAAGTTCTTTGCCGTTTTTATCGAGGAAACGGAATCCTAACGCCGATAATAGTCCGGTTGCTCCGTCGTTGGTCGCACTTCCGCCGATTGCCAGTAAAATATTCCGGCAGCCGCGTTTTAAGGCATCGGCTATTAATTGTCCGGTACCGAAGGTGTTTGTTTTCAGTGGATTTCTTTCCTCTTTTGAGAGAAGAGGAAGGCCGCTGGCTGCCGCAAGTTCGATAATTGCAGTGGCAGAGTCACCTAAAATTCCATATTTTGCTTTAATCGGACGCATCAAAGGATCGTAAACATCTAAAGAAATTGTAGAGCCTTTTGTTGCCAATACCAATGCATCCATCGTTCCTTCACCACCGTCGGCAACCGGAACCTTTATAATCTCGCATTTCGGGAAGACGGAAAAAATTCCTTTTTCTACCGCATCTGCAACTTCGAGTGAACTGAGAGAACCCTTAAAAGAATCTGCGGCAATTACTGCTTTTTTCATGGATTGATTCGTTTTCATTACAAAAATAGTGCAAGCCGAGTGCAGAAGCAAGTTTACTTGATTATGCCGAGGCGCAGCCTATTTTCGCTCATCTGAGGCAAAGATAGTGCAAGCTGAGTACAGAAACAAGTTTACTTGGTTATGCCGAGGCGCAGTCTATTTTTACTCAGCAAAGAAAATGAAAAAAACAATTGAAAGATAAAAACGGAAGTCATTAAAATGTCTGATTCTTGCGTTTTGTAGAAATGCATACAGAAAAATATTTAAATTTGTAATTTATAACCAAAGCGCCATGAAAAACTTTTTATTGGGAATATTTCTATTGTTTTTATCCTTCCCGGCTTTTTCCGGATCTGAACAATTCGCCACTGTTAGTATTAATCCAGAGATAACACATCAGTACATAGAAGGATTTGGTACGTGTATAATTGATTTTACGGATCCGCCCGCCTATTTCAATGATCCTAAATTGTATGATCTTGCAGTTCATGATTTGGGAATGAGTATTCTTCGTATGTCTTTTCCTCAGGAAATGGAAGAAAAAAACGACGATAATGACCCGAACCATTTTAATTGGCCGGCTTTTAATATGAATTATCTTGAACGAAGAATGAAAATTGCTTCGGAATTCAAGAAAAGAGGAGTGGAGAGGTTTGTTTTTTCAACATGGTCTCCTTCGGAATTCATAAAAACAAACCGTTCGACCGTTCAGGGAGGGCATGTCCGGATGGATCTTTATGACGAATATGCCGAAAATATAGCAGCTTGTATTCTGGCGTCTAAGCAGAATTGGGGAATAGACATTGGAGCCTTTAGCATTCAGAATGAATTAATGTTTATAGAACCGTATAAATCTTGTATTTATAATCCGTACACGGCGCGGGAAGCCGTTCGGGCTTTGATGCGGAAATTTGAAAAAGAAGATATTACGACCCGTATCCAGTTACCCGAAGATATGATGTTTTTTGATAGAATGTATAAATATATACAACCGACGATGCAGGACAAGGAAACCCGTAATTTTTATGGCGATTTTTGTACGCACCGTCAGCAGGAATGGGATGAGGTATATAAGTGGAAAAACGCTGTAGCTCCTTTTCATCGTCAGACATGGATGACGGAAACGTCCGGGCACAAAGCTACTTGGGATGGAGCCTTTAAGTTGGCCTGCGATATGTATGATTATCTTGTTGGAGGGAATATGAGTGCATGGATATACTGGCAAATAGCCGATAGTCCGGAATCATCCGATTATGCATTGATGATAGAGACAACGCCCACGCCTAAATATTATGCTTCCAAACATTTTTATCGTTGGATACGGCCGGGAGCATTGCGTATTGAAGCCTCTTCTTCAAATCCGGATTTATTGGTTGCTGCATTTCGGCACGACCCGGACGGATCACGTACAATAGTATTGATAAATCGTAGTGAAAGCGAGATAAAAGTCGGGCTTGAAGGAGAGAATAGTCAAGATAAAATGAGGTACGAAATATATCGTTCCGGAGAAAATGAAAATTGCGAATTAAAAGGTCTGTTGAAGAAAAATACACTGGTTATTCCGGCCCGTCATATAGTTACATTATATGGTCAGAATGAAAAATATAAACATGGACAAGTAAAATCATGGCCGCAGGCATGTAAGCTGGTAGCTCCAGCAGGAGAAAAAATCGGATCGTTTGAGAATTTCGAGCCTCATGCAGATGGTACGATAGGGGAAACGGTAAGATATAAGAAGCTCGGAGAGTTGAAAAAATTCTTTTCAGATAAAAATATTGATATGGAGTCCGGAAATGGTTGGACTGCTCTCTTTTGGGCTATTACGGCCGGAAAAACAGAAATGGTAAAATGGCTTATTGAACAAGGTGCGGATATAAATCATAAAGCATATGACGGATGGACACCTCTTCATGCGGCTGCAGCTGCATTTGTAGGGGAAACCTCAGAATCGGGAAAAACTTGCTCTAAATATGATGTCTTTAAAATTGTATTAGATGCCGGTCCTGATTTGAATGTCAAGACACCTGAAGGCTTTACTCCGTTACATGTAGCTGTTATGAATGAAAATTTGGCATGGATGCAAAATTCTTCCGAAGGCGTCGATAGAGTTCGGGATTTGGTAGAATCGGGTATAAATGTCAATCAATCCGATAATGCAGGACGTACGTCATTACATTGGGCTGCATGGCAGGCAGCAACGGCCAACGGCCTCTATATAAATGATACCATTGTGCATACACTTCTTGATTTAGGTGCCGATATTCATAAACAGGATATTTTAGGACGTTCTCCGTTGCATTATGCCGTTGAAATCGGATATCCTTCGATTGTGTTGGCTTTAGTTCGGGCAGGTGCCGATATCAATCTAAAAGATAACGCAGGCGAAACCCCTTTGGATATTGCAGAAAGAATGGGATGGTCGGACATCATGGTCGTATTACGGGAAGCTCGGATTCCTGAAACGGAAGATAACCAGATGTCTGGTGAAGTCCATCGGAAAGGCTCGGGACTGTATGGAATGGAGCTGATAAGAGCTGTACGTGAGGGTAGGGTAGAAGATGTAAAATCATTGTTAGATAAAGGAGCAGATATTTGGTACAGAGACAGTGACGGATTCCGAGCTTTTGATCGTGCACGCGACAATAATAACAAAGAATTAATGCAGATGTTGAAAGCGGCAGAGGCAGAAAAATAAAAATATTAAAAGACTTTGCTGAACAGGAAAGATGCATTATATTTGCAACGCAATTAAGCGAACGGTGTGGTAGTTCAGCTGGTTAGAATACCTGCCTGTCACGCAGGGGGTCGCGGGTTCGAGTCCCGTCCATACCGCCAGTAAGTGATGAAAATCACAGTAAAGCCTTGAAAATCAAACATTTTCGAGGCTTTTTCTTTTTTAAGAAAAATGTAAAGTCCCACGATTTAGATGGCCTTTCACGGGTCAAATCGTGGGACTTTTTATTTTCCCGTTTAGTCCCACGAATTAGGTTTTTATGTTCTGATACACAGCGTTTTGCATAGTAATCAAATGAACTTGAATTATTAATTTTATTATCCAATTCAAGAGTTATGAAAAGTATGCAAAAATCCACATTCAGCCTGCTCTTTATCATCAAGAAATCCAAACTACGTAAAAACGGCGAAGCCCCTATATGCCTCCGCGTCACCGTTAACAGACACATTGAAGAAATCATGATCAAGCGCCATTGCCCTGTGGAGTCAAGCTTAAAGAATGAAAGAATAAAAAATAGTTACATGAAAGTTTTATTTGTTATTTTGTATAATTGTCCGATTTGTATATTGATAAGGCATTCGATAAATAGGTTTTGTTAAAACTATAAGTTGAATAAGAGCGTTTTATATATAATTATGATATTTGTTAATAGATAGAATTATGGAAACATTTAAAGAAATAATCAACGGAGATAAGCCTGTTTTGGTCGATTTTTTTGCAACATGGTGTGGTCCATGTAAGGCAATGAGTCCTATAATCGAGTCGCTTGCCCAAGAGTTGAAAGAACAGCTAAGGGTACTTAAAATTGATATAGATAAAAACCAGACAGTGGCTGATCAATTTCGTGTACAGGCTGTCCCGACACTGATGATTTTTAAAAAAGGAGAAGTTGTATGGCGAAATGCCGGAGGAATGGATAAATTAACATTATTGCAGCAGATTAAGAAATATATTGATTGATTTTAAGAAGCGGAAAGTAGCAGAAGCTTTTACTGAGATTAAATAATGGAAAGCGCCGTTTTGGGAATAAATAAATTGTTAGAGATTAAGTAGTATATAAGTATAATTTGTATTGTTCGGAACGATAGGAAATATAGTTAAAGAATATAAGAGGTATCTTTCTATGTAGGATAATATGCTTTTTTGTTAAAAACGTATTATCTTTGCGCCTGCTTAACTAAAAAGGTCGTATGGAAGGAATGATATTTCTGATAAAATAAAGGGATATATATGAATAACCTTCTTTTGTTTTTATAGTAATAGATTATTTTGCATTGTAATTTATGAAAGATTATTATGATTAAAATACAGCCACACGGTTAATCTAAATTAAATATATCTAATATAATAAAATGTTAATAATTTATTGGATTTTTATTATACTTTTTCTCATGTTCCCGCGTAAACTATGTTTATTTTTGGGCACCATTAGAAATGCTTTTTAATTAAGTCGTATTTTGGGTTTGCAAATTTGATATTATACAATATTTTTTCAGAAATTATGATTGAATTACCGAAAATTTTGTCAGCCTTTATTTTAGCGGTATTATTAGCCTCTTGTTCTTCTTATAAGCAAGTGCCCTATTTACAGGAGTCAGAAATGTTTATCTCTGATTCTACGGGATTGTATGATGCTAAAATTAAGCCTAAAGATCTATTGACAATAACTGTTAGTACATCAGAGCCTGAAGCTGCGTTACCTTTTAATTTAGTAATTCCTACTTCTTTGGCGCAAAGTAATAGTTTGATGAGTCAACCAACCTTGCAAACTTATTTGGTGGATAATAAAGGTGATATAGATTTTCCCATTTTAGGGAAAATACATGTGGCAAATTTAACAAAAGGAGAAGTTGAGGATCTTTTGAAACGGGAGTTAATGAAATATTTAAAGGAGCCCCCAGTAGTGAATGTTCGATTTGTAAATTATAAAATCTCTGTTTTAGGTGAGGTTTTAAGACCTAATTCTTTCACTGTTGCAAATGAAAAAATAAATGTATTTGAAGCATTGGCATTAGCTGGAGATATGACTATATATGGTAAACGTGACAATGTGAAATTGATACGTGAAGATGGGAATGGCAAAAAGGAGATTGTTAAATTGAATCTGAATGATAAGAATCTTATAAATTCACCTTATTTCTACCTTCAGCAAAATGATGTTTTGTATGTTGAACCGAACAGAGCTAGATCCCAGGGTTCTGAAATTGGTACAATGACAACAATTTTGATTTCAGGAACTTCAATAGCAATCTCTATTGCTAGTTTATTAGTGAATATCTTAAAATAATATCTATATAGTATTCTAAAAGGGTTGTGTATGGCGAGTCGTAATAAAAATGTAAGAGAAGATATTCTTGATAATTATGATGATCAAGAACAAGGTATAGATATTCGTGAAATTTTATATAAATATTTGGATCATTGGAAATGGTTCGTTTTATCTCTTGCTGTTTGTATAGGAATAGCTTTTTTTTATTTAAAAGTTACACCTCCTGTTTATGATGTTTCAACGGTGATAATGATAAAAGATGGACAAAAAGGTGGAAATACGTTGAATGAATTAAGCCTTTTTGAGGGAATGAATATGGGACAAAATAGTACCGACAATGAGATAGAAGTTTTAAAATCTAAGTCTTTAATAAAAAATGTTGTCATAGATTTAGGTTTATATTTGAAATATAAAAGTGTAGGTCTATTCAAAAATTTGAATTTGAGTGCTTCTCAAACACCTGTTGTTGCTGAAATATCACAAACATCATTAGATCTCCTAAATATTCCTTTAATTGTAAAAGTTGATTTCTCAGATACAGCGGCGATTAAGACAGAAGTTAATTATGGAGAAGAACGTTTTTCTGAGACGTTTGCAAATTTTCCTATTGAAATGACAACCCCTGTTGGAAATGTTTCATTGACATACAGAAAGGAACTTGTTCGTGAATATAATGAGGTTGAGATTATAATTAGCAATCCAATTAATGTGGCAAAATCGTATTTGGGAAGTTTGTCTGTTAGTGCTACGAGTAAGACAACATCTATTGTACGTCTGAACCTAAAGACCACAAATCCAAGATTAGGTGAAGTTTTTCTCAATAAACTCATTGAAGTTTATAATTATGATGCGGTAGAAGATAAAAACCGGGTTGCTAATAATACGGCTAAATTCATAGATGATCGTATTGCTATTATTGATGTGGAACTCGGAAGTACAGAACGGAAAATAGAGGATTATAAGCGGAAAGAAGGTTTAACAGATATTACGACTGATACAAAGTTATTTCTGGAAGAAAATTCTGAATATGAAAAAAAGAGGGTAGAAGTAGAGACGCAGTTGAATCTGGTGAAGTATCTGATGGAATATGTGAATAATCAAAGAAATGATTTGGCTTTGATTCCGGCAAACGTTGGTTTATCAGATGCTACATTATTACTTCAGATTAATAAATATAATGATTTGGTGTTAGAACGGAATCGCCTTTTACGGACAACCTCTGAAAATAATCCTGTTATAAAAAATTTAGCATCAACAATTGAGGTGTTACATAAAAATGTAGAAGCGTCTGTTGAGAGTGTTTATAAAGGCTTACTTATTACTAAAAATGATTTGGATAGACAATATAAAAAATATAGTAGCCAGATTAGTAATGCTCCTACACAAGAGAGAGAGTTTACTGAGATAGCACGTCAACAACAAATTAAATCAGAACTTTTTTTGATGTTGCTTCAAAAAAGAGAAGAAAATGCTTTAACATTAGCTGCTACAACGGATCGGGCGAAAGTTATAGATGAAACATTGGCCGATACGAATCCGGTTTCACCAAAAAAATCTTTTGTTTTTCTGTTGGCTTTGCTTATGGGGTTAGGTATACCGATGTTTGTGATTTATTTAATTGATCTGTTTAGCATAAGGTTCTCTTCACAGGCAGATATTGAACGGGAAAAATTGACAACCTTGCCTATATTGGGAGACATTCCGTTATACGAAAGAAAATCGAATAAATTTGTGTTGACGAAAAACGATAACTCATCCATTGCAGAGGCTTTTCGTATATTGCGTACGAATATTCAATTTATATTGAATGGTCCGGATAAAAAGGTTGTCTTGTTCACTTCTACTGTACCAAGCGAAGGGAAAACTTTTATAGCTGTAAATACGGCAATGAGTTTTGCGTTATTGAATAAAAAAGTGCTTTTAGTCGGATTAGATATACGTAACCCCCGATTGAAAGATTATCTTAATTTAGATCATAAAACAGGATTTACGAATTATCTATCCGGTGCTCAGGATGATATAATGAAACTTATTCAGCAAAGTAGTTTGCATGCAAATCTGAGTGTCCTTACGGTAGGTCCGGTACCTCCCAATCCGTCAGAGCAGTTATCTAAAGATTTATTAGATAAGGCATTTACAATTTTACGGGAGCATTTTGATTATATAATTGTTGATACTGCTCCTGTTGGGTTGGTGACAGATACCATTATATTAAGCCGTGTTGCGGATGCAACAATGTATATTTGCCGTGCAAATTATTCTCACAAAAATAATTTGCGTTTGGCGGAAGGTTTAAAAATTGAAAGAAAATTGCCCAATGTTTCGTTGGTTATAAATGGAGTAAATATGCAGAAAAAGAGTTATGGCCGTTATGGTTATGGTTACGGAGGTCACTATGGGTATGGCTATGGCAAAAATGTACAAAATAAATAAAGAAACAGAGGCATTAAAAAACATATAAAAATATGAAACAAAATGTATTAGTCACTGGTGGAGCTGGTTTTATAGGTTCCAATCTTTGTGAATATTTACTCTCTCTTAATTTTCAGGTTATTTGTTTGGATAATTTCGCAACAGGAAAAATAGAAAATATATTGCCGTTGTTAAATATGTATCCCGATAAGTTTAAATTGATTGTTGGTGACATTCGAAATTTTTCCGATTGCCAGAAAGCAGTTGAGGGTGTAGATTATGTTTTGCATGAAGCAGCATTGGGTTCTGTTCCCAGATCGATAAAGGATCCTATTACTTCTAATAATGTAAATATAAGTGGTTTTTTAAATATGTTGGTTGCTGCTCGCGATGCAGGGGTAAAACGGTTTGTTTATGCGGCAAGTTCTTCAACATATGGAGATTCGACATTTTTACCTAAGGTTGAAGATGTAATTGGTAAGCCATTATCGCCTTATGCAATTACTAAATATGTAAATGAGCTTTATGCTGATGTTTTTTCAAAAACGTATGATATGGAAATCATAGGCTTACGTTATTTTAATGTTTTCGGACGTCGGCAAGACCCTAATGGAGCTTATGCGGCCGTAATCCCTCTGTTCGTAAAAAAGCTAATGGCTCATGAGTCTCCTATAATTAACGGAGATGGAGAATATAGTCGTGATTTTACTTACATTGATAATGTAGTTCAGATGAACATGTTGGCTATGACTACAGATAACCCTGAGGCTTTGAATACAGTTTATAATACAGCTTTCGGAGAACGTACAACATTGAATCAATTAACAGCCTATTTGAAAGAATTTCTGACTGCTTTCGATCCTGAAATAGAGAATATAGAAATACTTCATGGCCTGGAAAGAGTGGGGGATATTCCGCATTCTTTGGCAGATATTCATAAAGCAAAAACATTGCTCGGTTACAATCCGAAATTTTCTATGCGGGAAGGCCTGAAAGAAGCTGTAAAGTGGTATTGGGATAATTTAAAGTAATAAAATAAGCATGAATGAGATTAAAATATTTATTGATCCATTATCTAGAATGCTTTATTCTTCATTTTATATTCAAGGATTATATGATATATATGGGAGAGGTAATGTAAGGTTTAGTTCGAAATATTTTAAGGATTTGGATCGAAGAAATGAATCTCATTCTTTTGACCATTATATGGCATATGTTATTAAGGATGGAAATAAAATTCAAAAGATTATAATAGATTTTAGAGATAAGATATCTATTAAGAAAAATGCGTATTTATGGTGTGATAAATATGCTAAAGTTAATTTTAATAAAGCGTTGACAGCCCCATCCTACTATAAGAAAATAATTTCTATTCCTCCGAGTTTTGGTATTCGTATATGGAGTTTGGAAGAAACGGTTAGATTTTGTTTGCTTAATTTAATTGAATGTGCTTTTAATCCTTTGAATGGATTAAAAGCACATTTGCTCGATTATATAAGTCAATATATGCGCTTCCCGATTACGGCATATAATCCTGTTGACGCAAAGGACAATTATATTTTTCATGCTTCGACTTTATGGGCAGTGCAAAATTGTAAGGAAAAAACCAATGTATTAAGAAAATCATTTATTGAAATTTGTAGATCATTGAGTGACATATCTTTTGAAGGTGGTTTGTATGTTCCGGATGAGGTTTTTGATAAAGAATATGAACATTTGGTTTTTAGGAAGAAATATTCTATAAAAGAGTATATTGATAAAATAAAAATGTCAGCAGTTGTTTTTAATACACCTGCTGTACATAATTGTCATGGTTGGAAGTTAGGTGAATATTTAGCAATGGGAAAGGCTATTGTAACAACTCCTCTTTCGAACGAATTGCCTCAGATGCTTTGTGATGGAAAAGATATTGTTATAGTATCTAATAATGATGAACTTAAGGAAAAAATCTTAACAATATTAAAAAATCCGGAGTATCGTAAAAGTTTAGAGAATAATTCTCAAATATATTATTCCAAATATGTAGCGCCGCAAAGGGTGATAGAATTAATAAATAATACTTTCTTATAAAGTGATTAAAGAGGATAATCTATGCAGGACATAAAAATTTGTGTAATAGGGTTGGGCTATGTGGGCTTACCATTAGCCCGTTTGTTTTCAACGAAATATAAGACAATAGGCTTTGATTTAAACTCCAATAGAGTCGCGTCTTTAATGGCGGGTCACGATGCAACGTTAGAAGTGGCGGATGAGCTTTTACAAAATGCAATAGCGAATGATTTTGTTTGTACATCAAATATAGAGGATATTCGAGATTGTAATTTTTATATTGTTGCAGTACCGACTCCAGTTGATAAAAATCATAATCCAGATTTATCTCCTTTATATGGAGCTAGTACAACAATTGGAAAAGTCCTTAAGAGAGGAGATATTGTGGTTTATGAATCTACAGTTTATCCGGGAGTGACGGAGGAAGAGTGTATTCCTGTGATAGAGAAAATTTCTGGGCTAAAATTCAATATTGATTTTTTTGCAGGTTATTCACCGGAACGGATTAATCCGGGTGACAAAGAACATACTGTTGAAAAAATAAAGAAGGTAACATCGGGATCAACCCCCAAAGTGGCGAAGATTGTTAATAATGTATATGCTTCTGTCATACAGGCAGGAACACATCTGGCACCTTCTATAAAAGTAGCAGAAGCGGCCAAAGTAATCGAAAATTCACAAAGAGATATTAATATTGCGTTTGTGAATGAATTATCTAAGATATTTAACCGTATGGGAATTGATACACAGGCTGTTTTAGAGGCAGCTTCTACAAAATGGAATTTTATGCCATTTAAGCCTGGTTTGGTAGGTGGTCATTGCATAGGTGTAGACCCGTATTATTTAGCCCAATGTGCTCAACATTATGGTTATCATCCTGAAATTATATTAGCTGGACGAAGAATGAATGACGGAATGGGTGAATACGTTGCTACAGAGGTTATAAGGTGTATGATTCTTAAAGATATAAAAGTAAAGGGAGCAGATGTATTGATATTAGGAATTACATTTAAAGAAAATTGTCCCGATGTGCGTAATACCAAGATCGTAGATGTTGTATATACGTTGCAAAATTATGGAATAAATGTAACGATTTATGACCCGTTGGCTTCTACAGTTGAAGTAAAACAAGAATATGGTGTAGAGATATCCAATAGTTTGCCGGAGAAAAAATTTCAGGCTGTTGTTTTAGGGGTCGCTCACAATGAATTTTTATCATTAGATATCAATTCGTTAGTAGAAAACAGAGGTGTAATCTATGATGTAAAAGGTATTTTGTCTATAAATGTAGATGGGAAGTTGTAAAGAATGGAATTGGACGATATACAGGTAAATAATCATATTAAAAAAGGTTTTTTGTGGACATCATTTAATCGCTTTAGCTCATTAATAGTTCAGTTAATAGCTATGGTGGTATTGGCAAGGCTTTTATCACCTTCTGACTTTGCTTTAATGGGAATTGTAACGTTTTTTTTATCTTTGTCGAGTATTCTTGTCGATTCGGGAATGGACGGCGTTTTAATAGCGACCAAAAATGTGGAAGATATTGATTATTCAACTTTGTTTATCTATAATCTTCTTATTAGTTTATCACTGTTTTTATTATTTTTCCTGTCATCTGGTCTAATTGCCCGGTTTTACAATATGGAGGAATTGACCCTTATCATAAAGTTTAGTAGTTTGTCAATTGTTATCTCTGCATTAGGTAAAATTCAGGTCGTACGTCTAGCTAGAGAATTGCGTTATAAAGAATTGGGATTGGCTTCTTTCTGTGGAAGTGTTTGTTCATTGATAGCTGCGATATTAATGGCATTGAATGGTTATGGAGTTTGGGCATTGATTGTCCAAAATTTGGTTTTAGTGTCAACAACGCTTTTGGTTCAATATTTATATAGTCGGTATATTCCTGTTTTGAGATTCTCATATGCCTCTTTTAAGAAACAATGGCGTTTTGGAATTTATCTTTTCTTGTCATCTTCATTGCAGACTGTTTACAATAATGTTTTTTTGCTTGTTTTCCCCAAAGTTTCAACACTCTCTTTTTCTGGCTTGTATAGCCAGGCTAGTCGTATACAACAGCTTCCTGCCGGATTGTTTGCTATGATTATGGATGGTGCTATGTTTCCTATTTTATCGAAAATACATGAACCTGAACGATTTAAGGATGTAGTTCGACGATTTGCTTTACGTTTTTATTTATTTACCTTTTTTGCGTTTTTGGCATTGTCGTTAATAGCCAAAAGTCTGGTACTAATTGTATTGGGTAAGCAGTGGATTGAAGCCGGAAGTGTATTGGCAATATTGTGTTTATCCGGTATAGGTATGATGGTAATGGCTACAGTTCGGAATATTTTTAAATCAATTTTGAAAACTAAAATTATCTTTAAATTGGAGATTTATAAAACTGTTATTGGGTTGAGTATTTTAGGAATCGCGTTATTGGGTGGTGATTGGATCATTCTTTGGGGAATTGTTTTGGCTTCGTTGCTTTTAGCCGTTATATCGATTTTTATGCTTGCGGTAAATAGTAATTATAAAATAAAAGAGCAGCTACAAGATATTTTTAGACCATTAATGATTGTAGCTCCGGGATATTTGCTTTGTCAGATAATATCTGTTGTTATGAATACTCAACAAATTATAGATTCCGTTTTATTGTTGTTAATGTATATTGTTTCAACCTTTATAATCGGATTATTGGTGAAAAATCCGGATATATACGGCATTTATTGTTATATAAAGAATAATTTTTTATAGATATATTATGATGAAAATAATCTCTTTCCTCTAGTAGGATATATTTGAAATTTCTTTCAAATGAACAGTTTGCAAAGCATATTAGAGTGAAAATTGGAAGAAACTGTTCTAGTTGGTAGTCGATTTTTTTCGTCTGAGCCATATTTAATAACAATAGGCGATCATGTGCAGATCACAGATAATGTTCGTTTTTTTACTCATGGAGGAGGATGGGTATTAAGGTCTGAGATGCCGGATTTGGATACATTTGGAAAAATTAAAATACAGAATAATGTTTATATTGGTTCTGGGAGTTTAATTATGCCTGGTGTTATAATTGGAAATAACGTAATAATAGGTGCCGGATTTGTAGTTACTAAAAGTATTCTTTCTAACGTTGTAGTTGCAGGAAATCCGGCCAAGATTATTGGATCATATGAACAATATCGGGAAAAGACATTATTGAAGAATGTACATTCAAAAATGATGACATCGGTGGAAAAACGGAAATATTTATTGTCATTACCTGATGAAGATTTTATTGTAAAAGATTATATGAGATGAATTTCTTGGATAGGAACATATCATTCTTTGTATATGCAATCTTATTGATTGTTACGCTTATCCTTTATATTCTCGATAGTGAATATTATGATGAGGCAGGACTTCTGTTTACTGTCTCTATGGCATTAGTAGCCCTTGTCGTATTTATATTTCAGAAAGAACCTCTCTTCCCTATTAGAGCCAATTATTTTAGAATAATTGTGTTATTTACATTTTCTTATGTAATTGTTCATTTTCAAATGTATGTAGATCTGTTGTTAAAAAATACGACAATTGATTATTTGTGCAATTTTGCAGCTCCAAAGTCTATAAATAAAGGAGCATTGCTGTCATTAGGCGGTCTGATTGCTTTATTTATTGGATATACTATATATGTTCCCTCCCAGAAGCGATTAAAAGTTGAGCCACTGCGGCGTTCTGTGATTATTTATCCTGTAAAGTGGCTTAATATTGCCTATGTTTTGCTTTTTGTTTGGTTTGTCGTTCAAAATGGGGCTGATTATTTAGCGGGAGGTTATTCTCAGGAAAGTATTACGTTGAGGGAAGGTACAGCTGCAGCCTATTCTGAACTATTGTTCAATGTATGCTTCTATGTATTGCTCTTGATTAATTGTAGGAACAGTTATTTAAAAGGAGTGAAATCTTTATGGCAATATATATCTTCTTTGGGGTGGATACTTAATTGCTGTTTGGTTTTATATTTGCTTCTTGTTCTGTTTTCAGGTGATAGAGGTCCGATCATTTATTCTATTGCAGCTTATTTTTACTCTTATTTGTTAGCAACAAGAAAAAAATATAAATTGTGGCATTTTATATTGTTCTTTTTCATTGCGGCGACAGGTATCACTATTTTAGGCGTAGTGAGATCTTTGGATAACAATTATTCTTTTTCTTCCCGCTTATTGGATGCAACGCGCCGGATGGAATATATCCAGAATAGTATTTCTCCGTCTACAACAGAGTTGGCTGGATCGGTTCGTGTTTTGCATTATGCTGTCGATTATGTGCCTCAACATAATCCTTTTTTTGATGGTAAATTTAAAGTTCGTGAGATATTGGCTGTTTTTCCTTTTTCGAGCAGCGTAACGAATATGATTTTTCAGGATCCGTGGCATGAGGCCGGAAGTGGTGCTTTTTTAACATGGGTAGAGCAAGGTGATAATCCTACAAGTGGGGCGGGGTCGACCGTAGTGGCCGATTTGTATCTTGATTTTGGTATGTATGGTGTGCTGTGGGGATTGTTTTTATTTGGATTGTTATTGCGGAAGATAGATATTTATCTTTATTGTATTGATTTTAATAGGATTCCTTTGTTTTATAGGGTCTTGGCTGTTTTTCTTTTTTCGAAGGCCATTTATATCCCTCGATCTTCAATCTTATTCGAATTAAGATCTATTGTTTGGATTTTCGTTGTGATTTACTTTTATGAATTAATAATGAGAAAAAATGTCAGAAGATAAGGTTAGAGTCTTATTTTTAGTGGCTTCCTTAAATTCGGGAGGAATTGAAAATTATTTATTAAGGTATCTCGATTATGATAGCGGGCTTTCTGCGTTTGTTTTGTGTAAAACCGGAGAGGGTGGAGATTTGGAATCTAAATACATGCGGCGTTTAGGTAATAATGCTATTATAAAGCTTAAGATTGGTTATTTTGATATTTTTTCCTGGATAAAACTAAAAAGAATCATTAAAAAGAATAAGATTGATATCGTCTGTGATTTTTCAGGAAATTTTGCTGGCATACCGATGATGATTTCCGCTCAAGCTGGGGTAAGTAAGCGCTATACCTTTTATCGGGGTTCTACGAATCATTTTAAGGAAGATATTTTTAGACTTGCCTATAATAATTGGGTAAGATGGTTGGTTAAAAGATATGCAACCCGGATTTTATCTAATTCAGAAGCTGCTCTTGATTTTTTTTATCCTGGATGGAGGGTGCATAATGTTCGTTTCGATGTGATATACAATGGAATTGATGATAATTTCTTTTTAGAAGAATATGATAAAAGGCGCGTACGGAATGAACTCGAGATTCCGCAAGAGGCATTTGTCGTAGGGCATACTGGACGATATAATTATGCGAAAAATCATAAAACAATCTTGGCTGTAGCTAAACGTCTGTGTCTTCAGCATAAATTACTGTATTTTGTATTGATCGGAAAAGGTACGGAGGCTCACTTGAAAACAGAAGTAGATAATTGGGGATTGTCGGAACAAATAAGAATACTTGGCTACAGAGATGATATTGGACGTTTATTGTCTTGTATGGATTTGTTTTACTTTCCTTCCATAACAGAAGGACAGCCCAATTCGTTGATAGAAGCTATGGTAAAAGGACTGCCAGTGCTTGCTTCCGATATTGCGCCTGTTCGAGAATGTATTCCTGGGGAAATGCAGGAAACTCTTGTCGGTGCGGAAGATGTTGATATGGCAGTCAACAGAATAGAGGAATTTTATAACTCTCCGCAACTAATGGTTCGAAATATTTGTACTGGTTGGGCCAGGAAAACTTTTAGTGCGAATCGGCAATTTGAGAAGTTTAAATATTTATTATCTAATAAAGATTGAATGGAGTTGATTTTTATAACAGAGGGACGTTTTATAAAAAAACAAGATGGTTTAATTTACAGTTTTGGTGATGGTTTCTCTGATTCGGTATGGGATAGATATTTGGCTAAGTTTAATAAGGTGACAGTGATGGCGAGAGTCTTATCTGTAACGGATGATTTAATTGATTCTGGAGAATACCTTGTTCCTTGCAATAATGTCTCTTTTATTGAATTGCCATATTATATTGGTCCTGCGGAATTTTTGAAAAAAGTAAGAAATATAAAGAAAGTCATTAACCGGAACCTTGTTCCTGGAAAAGCGTATATTTGTAGAGTTCCGGGACAAATAGGAACGATGGTTTCGAAAGCACTGGAAAAGGAAAACATTCCTTACGCGGTAGAAGTCGTAGGCGATCCATGGGAGGTTTTTGCTCCGGGAGGATTAGAACATCCGTTTCGTTTTTTTTTCAGGTACAAAGGACTATTTGATTTAAAGAGAGTCGTGGCCAATTCGGCAGCAGGGTTATATGTTACCTGTAATAGTTTGCAAAAACGTTATCCCGTGAAAAAATCGGTCTTTCAAATATCGGCCTCTGATGTGCAGTTGTCAAGTTTTTCTAGACCGTCTTCTCCAAAAATATTGGTAGATAAAGGATCTTATAAATTAATATCTATAGGTTCTTTGGCGCAAATGTATAAAGCTCCGGATATCTTGATGAAGGCCTTAAGTGTTTTGAAAAAACGCAATATATCATGCACCTTGACTTGGTTGGGTGATGGTGTTTTTAAGCAAGACATGATTGCTCTGAGTGAACGACTTGGAGTTGCTGATATTGTTGATTTTAGGGGAAATGTTTCTTCTAAGGAAGTTGCTGGCTGTTTGTCGGAATCTGATATTTTTTTGTTGGTTTCCCGCACTGAAGGGTTGCCTAGGGCCTTAGTTGAAGCAATGAGTATGGGGTTGCCTTGTATTGGTACCTCTGTTGGTGGGATTCCGGAATTATTGGAAAAGTCTGTTTTAGTTCCTAAAAATAATGTTGAAACTTTAGTCGATAAAATTATATTTATGCTTTCGAATAAAGATTTCACAAATAAACAGGCAGAAAGAAATCTAAAAATGTCTGGAAATTTTGACGAAGCCGAGTTGCAAACAAGGCGAGAGGCTTTTTTAAGTAAAGTTATAGAAATTTCAAAAGAATGAGAGTCTTACAGCTTATAAAAACGTCATTTGGTGCAGGGTGGGCCTTGCGACATGTGAAAGAACTTGTAAAATATGGAGTAGAAGTGCATGTCGCATTGCCAGTTGATGGACCTTTGGTGAAAAAATATGAAGAAGTTGGTGCGTATGTGCATGAATTAAATTATAGTCTTAAAAATATATTGGGAACAATAAAAGGACTAAGAAAAATTGTTGCTCAGGTTCAACCGGATATTATTCATAGCCATTTTGTTTTAACTACTTTGATTATGCGTT
>JAQXIO010000058.1 GCA_029007825.1 Bacteroidales bacterium
CCCATCAACTTAATAAAGTGCCAATATTTACGGGCAGAGTTACAGTCCCTCTGAATATTTCCAATCACTTCGGAATAAACTTTACAAGCCGTATCGAACCCAAAGGATGCTTCGATCCAATCGTTCTTCAAGTCTCCATCAATTGTTTTAGGACAACCGATTACCTGCACTCCTGCACCAATAGCTTTATAATATTCAGCCAAAACACAAGCATTCGTATTCGAATCATCTCCTCCGATAATAACCAATGCCGAGATGTTCAGTTTTTTCAAAATCTCAAGACCTTTATCAAACTGAGATTTTTCTTCCAGTTTCGTACGACCCGAACCTATGATGTCAAATCCTCCCGTATTACGATACTCGTCTATAATATCGGCAGTCAATTCCATATAATTATGATCTACCAGACCTCCGGGGCCCAAGATAAAACCATACAAGCGGGAATCCTTATTTTTCGCTTTAATACCATCAAAAAGTCCGGCAATAACATTATGTCCTCCAGGAGCCTGTCCTCCAGAAAGAATTACTCCGACATTAATAGCAGGATTTGCTGTTTTTTCAGATGTTTCAACAAATTCCACAACGGGTAAACCGTATGTATTCGGAAATAAAGCTGCAATTTCTTTTTGATCTGCCACCGACTTGGTCGGTGCTCCTTCTTTAGCAACTACCGCACCTTTTAAAGCTTTGGGAACTTTAGGCTGATAAGAAGCTCTTGCAATTTGTAATGCACTTTTTGCCATGATAAAATTGGTTTGTTTATATAGTTTTACTGTATAGTCGGAAAACGGCACAAAGTTCGTTTTTTTTTCTCAGATTTCCCATTTTTAGAAGAATTATTATCCTATTCTCTCACTGATTTTATTCGGAGAGAAACCGTTTTACGAATGTCAAATAACAGCTCCAATCATAAGGTGTTACATCATGCCCTCCCGTTCGAATATGATATCCGATATAATTACCTTGAGGAGCATTAACCGGCGGCATTTCGGACGATCCGAGAGCTTTAAGTCCATAAAGGCCGTAAACCTCACCTGCATGATAGGCAGACAGATATTCACCTTTCGGGTCGGCCCATAAATCATCTTCAGCACTGGCTACATATACAGGACGAGGTGCCATCAATGCAATCAGTGCATGCTGGTCAACGGGCAGGAACTCTTCTCTTTCATTGTATTGTTTAAATTTGCCACAGAACCAATGTGGGAAATATGCATTTATAATCCGGGCTGTCTCTCCTATTTTACGTCTGAACAATGCTGCTCCTCCGCATCCCGAATCATTAGATATGATAATTGCGAAACGCTCATCCTGAGCTCCAGCCCACAGAGCTGCTTTGCCCAACCGAGAATGCCCCATGAGTATAATTTTTTTCTCATCTATATCTTCATCCGTTTCAAAATAGTCCATTGCACGGCTTAGGCCCCATGACCAAATACTAATCGCCTGACCTTGCTCATTCTTCTCTTTTTCATTTTTCCCTGTACTGAAAAGAGAGGCGACACCTGCTTCCCGTCCTTCCTCATAATCCGGATAAAGTTCTCCATAGTAAATGGTCGCAAGTCCATATCCGGCATTAATGATACTATCAACACACCATCTTTCGGATTGGACACCTCTAATCGCTTCAGATGATTTATTGTTATAGACTCCTTTTTCCTCTACATTCAAGCAATAAGCTTCATTCGTCAGAATAGCCGGATCGTCACAAATCGTCTGATTTCCATAAAAGTTCAGACCGACAAAAAGCGGAACCGGCTTATGAGCATTTTTAGGAAGATATATCAATATATTCATCGGAGCTGTCCTTCCATTGGCCGAGAAGGTCGCTAATATCTGTTTTCTGACGGCTTTTCCATTCAATGCCTGCTCCGATTTTTCTATCGTTTTAAACTGCACTTTAACTTTTTCTCCGGGCGTTATACCATACATTTCCGTTGCAAAATGCTGAAGCAATTCTTTTCTTCTTTGCCTCCACTCTTTTACAGTCGTAACATCTTTTCCCTTATCTGTTTTCATTAATGCCGGCAATTGATACTCCGGAATCAAGGCTTCATCATATACAGCCCATTCTTTCTGGGCATAGTTCTCAAATGAAAAGAATATCAAGAGTAGCGTCAAATAATAATATTTCATAATTCATTCTGTTATGTTCAATTTTTATTTACTATCACCGTTCGGGTTAAATGCCTCTCATTTTTGCAGACAACACTCGACAAAAGCCCGATATAAGCTCCGACAAGCACTCTATCGACTAACAAAAGCTCCGATTTGAGGTATTCCGTTTAAAGCAGCATATCGTATATGCCATATAGCAATCTTTTATGCACCCTCAAAATTAAAAAATAATAATCATATCATAATCTTCTATGTTAAGTTTCTATCGACTGAATATCCACATAAATCAGGTACAACCTTACCTATACCAATCTGTATAATGGATAAACAGAAGCTCCTTTCCAATTTAAAGTATATGATTTGAACCTTATCACACAAAAACAATTATCTTTATTAGTGCCAGTTATAATATATTTTATTACATTTGTAATAAATATTAGTGCTCTATGTTTAACTAAAATGAGAGGAATTATAGGACACATATATTGAAATTATATATGAAGATTGCAATAGAAGCTCAGCGGCTTTTCCGCACTAATAAGCATGGCATGGACTTTGTTGTATTGGAGCAAATTAAACAGCTTCAAAAAATCGATACAACAAACGAGTATTATATTCTCGTCGCGCCCGGTGATGACAAGTGCGTACAGGAAAGCTCCAATGTCAAAATAATAGAAATAGCTTGTCCCTCCTATCCTCTTTGGGAACAATGGGCTCTTCCCCGGCAGATAAAACAGCTAAAGCCTGACTTATTACATTGCACAAGCAATACAGCGCCTATATCATGCAATGTACCTCTGGTACTTACGTTGCACGACATTATATATCTGGAAAAGAGCCAGCAAAAAAGTAAGTCGTCTTATCAACAATTAGGCCGTCTTTACCGGAGATTAGTTGTGCCCCGCATATTACCTCATTGCGAGAAAATCATCACGGTTTCTCATTTTGAATGTAACAGAATAGCGCAGGCCTTGTCTTTACCATCCGATAAAATCACCGTACTTTATAACGCTTGTTCAGAACGTTTTTTTCATCGGGAAAAATCGGACGAGATCATCAAAAAATATAATTTACCGGAACGATATTATTTTTTTCTGGGTAATACGGACCCCAAAAAAAATACAGATAATTTATTGAAAGCGTATGCCGAATGCCTAAAAAAATATTCAGAATTACCCACTCTGGTCATTGCTGATTTATCACCTGTTTATATGGATCAGCTTTTAACGGAATTAAATCTGTTGCATTTAAAAGAGCATATCCGTTTAACCGAATACATCAATAACAGCGATCTCCCGTTTATTTACAGTCAGGCCGAATTGTTTTTATATCCTTCTTTACGGGAAAGCTTCGGAATTCCGATTTTAGAGGCTATGAGCTGTGAAGTTCCTGTATTAACGTCCAACACATCAGCAATGCCGGAAATTGCCGGAGAGGCTGCCTTATTTGTAGATCCGTTTTCTGTAGATTCGATTACTCAGGGAATTTTAAAATTACACGAACAGCCAGATTACAGACAAGAATTCATCACGAAAGGATTAGAACGCGTCAAAAAATTCTCATGGGGCATTAATGCCAGCCAATTATTAGACATCTACCGGAAGGTTTACAAGAAGAATTAGTAAACATGATTAAAAACCATGATTTTATCATAACGGGGCTTCAACCGTGGGAAACGACCATCGGCTCAAACGCAAAGGATATAGCTCTTGAAATTTCAAGATTTAACCGCGTTTTGTATGTAAACACGCCATTGGATATCCGAACTTATCTACAAGGTGAAGATTCTGCAGACTTCCGGCATCGCGCAAAAGTTTACAAAGATAAAAAATACCAACTTCGCCAAATAAAAAACAATCTATGGGTCGCCGATCTGCCGATTTTACTTTTTCCCGTAAACGGTATTCCTTTCCTGAGCTTTTTCAGATGGGCTAATTTTATGAATAACAAAAAAATTTACACGGCATTAAAACCTATCATCAGCGAATTAAATTTTAAAGATTCCATTCTATTCATAGATAACGATATATACAGAAGTTTCCATGCAAAAGAGATGCTGAACCCCAAATATTCCATTTATTACAGAAGAGACAACCTATTAGATGTTGACTATTGGAAAAAATACGGATCATTTTTAGAACCCAGACTGGCAGCTAAAAGCGATCTTGTTTTAGGTAACTCAGAATATCTGACAGATAGTGTAAAGACATATAATTCCAAAAGCTTCAATGTCGGCCAGGGGGTGAATTTATCGGCTTTTAACATCAGTGAGAAGAGAGAGACTCCTGAAAATCTATTGAATATTAAACGTCCTATTATAGGATATGTCGGAGCTTTAACATCTCTACGGCTGGATATTCCGTTATTAATTCAAACGGCAAAGAGACTATCACAATACTCTTTTGTTTTGGTGGGAAAAGAAGACGATAATTTCCGAAACAGCGAGCTGCACAAATTATCGAATGTATTTTTCGAAGGAGAACAACCGGAAAAAATGATGCCCGATTATATAGCAGCTTTCGACATTTGTATCAATCCGCAATTAGTAAATGCCGTAACAACAGGGAACTACCCACGAAAAGTAGATGAATACCTGGCTTTAGGGAAACGAGTAGTTGCAACTAACACTCCGATGATGCATCTTTTCCGTGACCATGTCATTCTGACATCCAATACCGAAGAGTTTATACAAGCCTTAAAAGATTGTGTCCTGAATCCAGATAAAGACTCATACTATATTGAAAAAAGGGTTCTTTTTGCTCAATCTCATTCATGGGAAAACTCCGTTAACGAAATATATCACTATATCGAAACCGAATTAATGCAATAATCGATATGGCTTTACAGCAGATAAAAAATAAACTAAAGCAGTCTCCAGCCTTAAAAAGCTTCCTGTATTATATGATTTGTCAGACTCATGGGGCTCGACCGAGATGGTGGATACGAACATTTATCCATCCTATCTGGATAAAAAAAGGGAAAGGCAGCCATATACGATCATCCGCACGCCGTGACATTTTTCCTTTTAACTATTTTCACATGGGCAAATATTCATATATAGAGTCTTTTTGTACCATTAATAACGGTGTCGGTGACATTTGTATCGGAGATTACAGCCGAGTCGGCGTGGGGAACACCATTATAGGCCCGATAGAAATCGGCAATCATGTAAATCTTGCCCAGAACGTCGTGCTTTCAGGCTTAAATCACACTTACGAAGCTGTAGATAAGTTAATTGACGAACAGACTGTTTCCACTAAAAAAATAGTTATAGAAGACGATTGCTGGATCGGAGCAAACAGCGTAATAGTCGCAGGGGTAAGAATTGGACGGCATTCCGTTGTCGGAGCCGGCAGTGTGGTATCCAAAGATGTTCCACCTTATACAATTGTAGTAGGAAATCCTGCAAAAATTGTAAAACAATACGATTCAGAAAAAAATTGTTGGATTAAAACAGGTAAAGAAAAATGATTGTCGCATTATTCTGGATTTTATTATTTATAGTCTTTTATACTTTTATCGGTTACGGGCTGTTTATGTATTTATGGGTACGCTTATTTCGCAAGCAGCCCCAGCATGAAAATACGGCCAACGTTCCTCTTCCCTCGGTAACTTTGCTTATAGCGGCCTATAACGAAGAGTTATTTGTGAAGAAAAAAATGAATAACTCCTTACTGCTGGATTATCCTAAAGACAAGTTAAATATAGTATGGGTCACCGACGGCTCTAATGACAAGACGAATGAACTATTATCCCTCTATCCCGAAGCTAAAGTATTTTTCGAGCCGGAACGGAGAGGTAAGACAATGGCTATAAACCGTGTTGTCCCGCTGCTCTCCGATCCGATTATTGTTTTCACAGATGCGAATACGATGCTGAACCGTGATGCTATAAAAGAGATAACCCGTCCTTTCGCAGATGAAAAAGTAGGATGTGTTGCAGGAGAAAAAAGAATTCTTGTAAAAGACTCCGATAATGCGGTGGCAAGCGGAGAGGGTTTTTACTGGAAATACGAATCTTTTCTAAAGAAATTGGATTCGGATGCATATTCGGCTATCGGGGCAGCGGGAAAACTTTATGCAATCAGAAGATCTTTATTCCGGCCTATCGACCAATCCTTTTTGCTGGATGATTTCATGCTATCGATGGAAATCGCTTCAGAAGGATATAAAATCGTATACTGTCCAAGTGCTTATGCTATGGAGGATTCGTCGAGCAATATCAAAGAAGAGACCAAACGAAAGAAAAGGATTGCGGCAGGAGGACTACAATCCGTATGGCAGCTGCGGCGCTTACTAAACCCTTTTAAGTATGGGATGCTCAGTTTTCAATTCATATCTCACCGGGTTTTACGTTGGACGGTTACTCCTTTATTCCTGCTATTGCTTCTTCCCTTAAATATTATATTGGTATTACAACATACACATTGGATTTATAGTATAATATTATCGCTACAAATACTTTTCTACCTACTTGCCATAGCAGGTTATTTATGTCAAAAAAGGGAAATAAAAAAACAAATATTTTTTATTCCATATTATTTTCTTTTTATGAACCTGAATGTATTCTCGGGAATCGTATATTTGTCAAAAAATAAAGGAAAAACCGGTATATGGGAAAAGGCTCAACGAAAAATGCCTATTTCCGAGCAATAGTTTCAAAATCATACACTATAGATCGAAAAAGTTTTCAATATCCGCAAAAACAGAGAAAGTTCTATTTATTAAATTTGTAATTAACACAGTGTTTATAAATCAACTTATTTCAGAGCAATAAGAAATGAACAAAAAATTTTATACTATATCTATTTACACCTTTTTACTTTTTGTATGCCTCTGCAATGTTTCATTGTTGAAGGGTCAAACAGAAAATAAAGAAATTCCAGTTGCAGAAGATGTAGAAGATGAATTACTGGACCTTGAGCTTCCGCCGTTACAGGTTCTTCTCGATTCGGCTGTCGCACTGGCTCCCGAAAGACGTTACGCACTACTGATTGCAGAAGAAGAGCGTGTAAAATTCAAAAGTGCCAAATTGAATCTTTTAAATATGCTTTCTTTACGGGCATCTTACAATTATGGACAAATCGGCGGAAATTATTTACAAGAGTCCGAAATCTACCAGCCTATTCTCAACTATTCCAGATCAAATCAAAATTATATCAATGCGGGGGTTTATTTAAATGTTTCAATTTCTGAGATTCTCGATTTAAGGAATAAGAAAAAGATAACAAAATTAAAAATCAAGCAACAGGAAGAAGACGGACGCAGAGTAGAACAAGCGGTACGGATAAACGTTATCAATGAATACCGTAAATTCCAGTTGGCATTGGCAACACTGAAGGCTAAAGCAAATAAATTAAATGCTAACAAAGCTCAGTTTTTACTGGTACAAAAGAACTTCGAAAAGGGGGTGGCCGATATAAATTCTTTCTCGAATATAAGAACATCTTATGCAGACGCCCAAGTGGATTATGAGATCACTAATAATGAAGCAAGAACATCTTTACTCGTGCTGGAAGTTCTTACCGGTATCAAATTAATAAATTAGGATATGAAAGTTATTCGTTTTATATTAAACTTTATATTTAAATATCTAAAGTGGTTTATCCTTGTTCCATTGGTAGTGGGGCTTTTACTTATTTACTATACGGCTAATTTAACCCGTAAATATGAAGCTCATACAACCATTTACACGGGTATCGTATCGGGCTTTTCTGTCAATGAATCGGCTTCCAACAAAAGTTACTTCTCAATAGAAAATGCCATAGATAATCTAAAGACGATTTTTAAAGCAAACGCGACTCTTGAAAACGTTTGTTTAAAGCTATTCGCCCAAAGCATGATTTATGGAGACCTGGAGAACGACAATCGCTATATTACGGCCAAATCGTTCCGTAGGCTCTGGAATATAGTACCTCTCGATGTTAAAGCACTTATCGACAAGACATCTATCGATAGAACAGTCGAAAATCTACGCGCCTACAAGACGGATGATGCTGATAATTTCATTTACGGACTTATTTTCTATGAACATCCTGATTACAGTATCCAAGCTCTTTCCAAAGCAACTATTACCAGAAAAGGGAATAGCGATATGCTTGAAATCAGTTATTCCTCTTATGATCCGGCTTTAGCTTACCAGACCGTACTTATTTTTACAGAAGAGTTCAAAAAGAAATATCAAGAACTCCAATTCAGTGAAACGAATAATGTCGTAGATTATTTCAGGGCCGAATTGGTGCGCCAACGTAAAGAACTCCGCACACTGGAAGATTCTTTAATGGTATTTAAACAGCAAAATAAAATTATTGAATATGACCAGCAAACGAGGGAGATTGCTTCAATGGATGCAACATTAACCAAAGCATTAGACCAATCTACCTTAATGAAAGGAGGCTCATCAGATGCTCTTAATATGCTGGATATAAAAATAGGTAATAGAAATCATTATTTGCAGGAACATACCAATCTGGTGGATGCTATTGAAAAGGAATCATTACTTACCGACCTGATATCGAAGCGTGAGTCGCTGTTAACCGATTCGCTAAGGGCAAAAGATGAAGTATTGCTCCGCTACAAAAAGCAATTAGCCGATTTAAGAAGTTCACTCCAACAGACAGCAGATAATATAGGAGAATATCAAACATCTTCCGACGGGGTTGTTTCTACTGATATTCTGAATGCTTATCTGCTTGAAAACATTAATAAAGTAAAAGCGACTTCTGAAATCAATATCCTAAAAAACCGAAGTTCAGAAATGGATAAACTATATAACCAATATTCTGTTATCGGTGCTACTCTAAAAAGGATGGAACGTGAAATTATGGTTGCCGAACATTCTTATCTGAATATTCTGGACAACCTGAATCAGGCTTTACAGAGACAAAAGAACCTGCAATTGAGTTCTGCTACTTTACAGGTCATAACCCCTGCCGTTTTTCCTGTGCATTCTATGCCGTCCAAACGAAAAATGATCGTTGTCGGGGGTACAGTGGGTTCATTTATTTTCATAATTGCTCTTTTATTACTTTATGAAATTATCAATGTCCGTTTAAATAATCCGGAACGTGCAGAACGCTTAACAGGTAAAAAGGTATTCTCTCCATTCCCATTCATACGGAAAAACGAATTCGGTCAACCAATAGAAATCCTGTCTATAAATTATATTTGTAATATGATTCTTGCACGTATGGAGACAGACAAGGATACCGTCATCAATCTCTTGAGTCTGCTGCCCGGAGAGGGTAAGAGTTTCTTAGGCGAACGGATTGCCCAATTCTTCAAGGAAAAAGGATATTCTGTATCGTTCATACAATATGGAAAAGATTTCGACGAACACACCCGGATATATGATTATTCGCAATCTACCAAGGAACTATTGCCGATAGAATACAATCATAATTGCAATCTGGAAATTATAGAGCATCCGGCTGCTTCGCAAGAAAGCATATCACGAGATTTACTTGTAGGGGGAGCTTTGAATTTATTGGTTTGTGACGCACGACGCAGCTGGACATGGTCTGACAAAATGCTGCTCGAAGACATCGATCAAAAGGGTGATATAAAACTCGGTATTTTACTGAATAATGTGAAAAAGAATATTATGGAAAACTATACCGGTCTTATTCCACCCTACACAACCGGACATAAACTCGTATATGATGCTATAAATTTAGATATCAAATCTATATTCTTAGACATTATTGCATTTGTGAATCCTTATTTGCGAAGAAACAAAGGGAAAAAATCATAATAAATCATTATGAGATGGGATCGTATCAGTGAAAAGCTTAGCGACAAAAAATTCTTATGGGATTCATTTGTTGCTATCAGTATGCTCATATTTTCCGTTTCTTATGCTTATTTAACAGGGAAATACGGCATATCTATCGCTATGCTGATCGCTGCAATTCCGGTATTATTGATTTATCTCTGGTACCTGTTACTAAATCCGAAGATCGGCTTAATTACCATATTTTTCTTTAGTTATTTCCTAATGGGTTTTTACAGGTATTACAACAGTTTCCCATTAGGAGGCTTGGTTGATGTTCTCATCCTCACGACCTTCATGGCTCTTATCCTAAAAAGTTTTTTCTATAAAATCGATTGGAGCCCAATGAGAAATCCGGTTGTTATACTTACCGGAATATGGCTACTGTACGGTATTTTCGAGCTGTTCAATCCTGTTGCACCGGGAATGAAAGGCTGGTCTTTTGCTGTCAGGGGATATAATATGCATTTGTTTTTTATTGTCTCCTTGACTATGCTTTTATTCAATAAAGAAAAAGACTTAAATTTTTTTCTTTATTCGTGGAGCATTCTTACAATCCTGGCTGCACTAAAAGGCCTCTATCAATACTACTTCGGATTTAATGCCGTAGAATGGGCATGGCTGGAAAGCGGAGAAAAAAACACACATATACTGCCTACCGGGATACGTTATTTTTCATTTATGAGCGATGCCGGTCAGTTCGGAGCTACAATGGGACAAAGTGCGACTGTATTCGGAATACTTTCTTTAAAACAAAAAAATAACCTAAAAAGAATCTATTTTCTATCCGTCACATTATTAGCTATAATAGGCATGATGATTTCAGGAACCAGAGGTTCATTATTTATTCCAATACTGGGGGCAATCGTATACATTGCATTAAGCAAAAATTATAAAGTTATTTTATCGGGTGCATTGCTTTTATTGCTTGTTTTTGTTTTAATTAAATATACAAATATCGGGAACTCCCATTATCCGGTCAGGCGCATGCGCAGTGCCTTCAATCTGGAGGATGCTTCTTATATGGTGCGTTTAAAGCATCAACGCCAATTTCGGGAATACAATTCAGGAAAGCCATTTGGAAACGGAATAGGCTCCTCTTATCATACTGCAACCCGCCTATATCCTCAAACGTATTTAGCAACATTTGCGACGGATTCATGGTATTGGGCTATCTTTGCCGAACAGGGAGTTGTTGGAATCTGCATATACGGAAGCATCATATTATTTATCTTGATTCGCGGAGCTTATATCTGCATGTTTAAAATAAGGGATGATTTTCTGGCCCAGAAGATCAAAGCCTTACATTGTGGTTTTGCGGGGATCTTGATAGCTTCTTATGTAAATGAGATATTAGGACAATTTCCCACCAGTGTGAACACTTATATAAGCATAGGTTTTATTTTTATGGCCATGAAATTCGATAAAAGGCATGAGTCATAATTTTACGATATGGACAATTCATTACCAAAGGTATCTATTATAACTATCAATTATAACGGATTCGATCATACATGTGAAATGATCGAATCTCTGTTCATATACGAGACTACTCCGTATGAACTTATTGTCATAGATAATGGCTCAAGGAGGAATGAGGCTATTCTATTAAAAGAGCGTTATCCTGAAATTATCGTTATTCGTAGCGAACAAAATCTCGGATTTGCGGGAGGTAACAATTTAGGAATAAAACATGCACATGGCGATTATATTTTATTATTAAATAACGACACTTTAATCAGAGGTCCGATTCTTAAAGCTTTAGTAAAGGGTTTTACTCTCTTTCCCAACGTAGGAGTCGTATCTCCCAAAATATTATTCGAATATAGTAATGGTTTGATTCAATATGCGGGTTTTACCCCTATGTCACGGGTGACTTTACGGAATCATGCAATCGGTTACGGAAAAAAAGACAACCCTGATTACAACCATCCCTCCCCTACTTCATTTGCCCATGGCGCAGCAATGATGATTTCAAGAAAAGCATTGGAAAACACGGGGCTTATGCCGGAATGTTATTTTCTTTATTACGAAGAGCTTGACTGGTGCGAACAAATAAAAAGAAAGGGATATCAGATTATCTACCAGCCGGAAGCTGTTGTCTTTCACAAAGAGAGTATGGCAACAGGAAGTTTGACCGGTTTGAAAAATTACTATCAAATCCGGAACCGAATGTTTTATGCCCGACGGAATTTAAACTTTCCTCTAAAACAAATTTCCCTGCTCTATCAGGCCTTTATTGTTTTTCCAAAAACATTCGTTCTTTTATGCCGCAGTAAAAGTTATAACCAACTGTTATCCGTTATGAACGGATTAAAAGATGGTATTTTCAAGCATTGTGCAGTGTTACTTGCTTTTATATGTTTATGCTGTAGCTGTGATCCTTTTAAAATACAAGGGGAATCTCAATTTCCGGAAGACTCTGATGCATTAAAAGAATACCCGTCTGATATTAAAGGCAATTTTCATATCGAAATTTCTATTCTAAAAACCAAAGCTCCTGCAAATTTCGAGGTCACACTGCCCCGGCTAAAATATAATAAAAAGTTTGCCTATAGCTTCACCGGCGATGATACCTATGCCTCTATTTACCGTAAAGGATTTATGTCTATCTTAAATGCTCCTTACCTGGATTTACGTAAAAACGAAAGTATTCTGAATCCCTTCAAACCGAACCAATTTCTTTCATATACGGATGGTTGCGGAAATATTATACCTTTTAAACTGGGTGTCGCGGTTCAGATTTTCCATAAATACGGATTGATAATTCCATCTTTTTCTGCTCTAAAAACATTCAAAAGCGAATATTTAACATGGAATGAAATCAATATATTTTCAGATTTCGGTTGTGGCGTATACAATCACGGAGGTGGTTTTTTGGCCGACATGTTTAAAATGTGTGCTTTTTCACTATCGGAAGGGCAGCATTTAATGAAAAGGTATTCCAATGTCCAGCCCAAAGTTATGATACGGCCTGACGGAAACAACCGCTATATAGAAGCGGCTTTGGAAAATCCGGATTTCCATATTTACACTTCAGAGAAGAGTGATGATTCTACTTATCCGTTCATCAACTTACAAGATTCTTTCTTAAATCTGGAACATTATATCCAATACAGAACCTGTTTAGACGGATATAACTTCGATCAGATGAAAGCACGAATCGACAGCCTTGCAAATGCCAGTAATGAAAATAATGCTCCCTGGATGCACGACTTCGTACACCTGATTGCTAAAAAACCGGTACAGGGAGTCGATGAAAAGGATGTTAACCGATATTTCAAATACATCAATGAGACGTATGGTTCCAAAGGGAATGATCAGATATGGTTCGCATCTGTCGATGAGGTTTATGAATACTGGTATTTGAGAGAACATACGAAAATCACCCAGAAAGAACATGGCGACACACTGATTATACAGTTAAACGGTTATATACCGGATGATTTTATACACAAGACTCTGACCGTACAACTTAAACCGATTCCTCCTTCGACGACGAAGAACATCAAAAATATTGAAATTGACGGTGCCGTAACTTCCAATTACTGCATAAATGATAAAGATATCATACTTACACTGAACCTTTCAAACAGAATATTCGTGTTGGCTGAAAAATATTTATCTATCGCAGAAAAGATACCAACCAATTACAATTTGTCGAATGCCAGTTATTTTGTAAATACGATTCCTACTATGTGGCAATCAAAATTTAAGACCAGACTGGATTCCCTGATGCATCAAAACATTTTCAACTGATATGGTAAATAGCTTATTACATATAGCCGACTGGTTACTTTTTCTTTACACCGGCGTATCCGTGGCATATCTGGCCATATTTTCTTTCGCATCATTATTTTACCGAAAGAAAAAACATATCCATAAAAAAGAAAAGGTGGCTTATAAATTCGCTGTTATAGTTCCAGCCTATAAAGAAGATGCGGTTATTATAGATGCGGTCCGCTCAATCATAAAACAAGACTATCCACGTGACCGCTTCAATGTTACAGTTGTCGCTGACGGTATGAAGGATGAAACATTAGAATCCCTTCATAAGTTCGAAACCAAAATTCTTAATGTCGATTACCCTCTTCCTACTAAAGCAAAAGCACTAAATTTTGCACTGAATAATTTAGAGGATGAATTCGATTTCGTCATTATTCTGGATGCAGATAATATTTGTCCTTCCGATTATTTATCACGGATAAACGAGTATCTTTCACCTTCTACAACCGTTTTACAGACTCACAGAACTGCAAAAAAAATCAACACGCCATACGCTATGTTAGATGCCGTGAGTGAGGAGATGAATAACTCCATATTCCGGAAAGGTCACACGGCTTTGGGCATGTCTGCCGCATTAATCGGTTCGGGCATGGTATTCCGTTTCGACTGGTTCAAGGAAAATATGCCGAAAGTCACTTCCATAGGAGAAGATAAAGAATTAGAATTTCTATTATTACAACAACAAATACTTATCGATTACAGCGATACTATTTATGTTTTAGATGAAAAAATCGATCGTCCAAAAAGTTTCTATAACCAGAGAAGGCGGTGGCTAGCTGCCCAGTTTTCACAGTTACGGGAGAATTTTCCCGATTTACTGACTGCTTTACAAAAAAGAAATATCAACCTGGCTGATAAAATTTTTCAGCAAATGTTATTACCTCGTCTTCTTCTACTGGGTTTGACTTTTATTTTAGCTATATTATTCTCTTTCGCGGAATGGAATATCGCTTATAAATGGTGGATATTACTGACGATCCTGATTATAACATTAATAATAGCAATCCCTAAAAGACTAAAGAACAAGGCTTTATTAAAATCTTTATTCAGGCTTCCTCTTCTGTTTATTTTAATGTTCCTCAATCTTTTCCGTTTGAAAGGAGCAAGTAAAAAATTTATTCACACAGAACACAAATAAAATTTTCCATGAAAATATCAGTCGTAACCTTGCACCGAATATTTAACTACGGATCTGTATTTCAGTCATTCGCCACACAGAAAGTCCTGGAGGCTTTCGGCCATAAAGCCGAATTCGTGGATTATTTTCCCGAACGTCTTACAAAGAAGCGTATCTTTATAGGATACAGTCTTATGTTGCATCCGACTCTTTTAGGAAAATTAAAATGTATCATTGTATATTTTCCCCTGCGCTTATTGAATATGGTTATTTTTAACCGTTTCGTGAAACGTTACCTTCATGTTACTTCAAAAAAATATTATTCTTTAGAAGAACTCAAAAACGATCCGCCTCAGGCTGATATTTACCTGACAGGTAGCGACCAGGTATGGAACAGTTATTACAATGAATATGTAGATCCCGTTTATTTTTTAGATTTTGCACCTAAGGAGAAAAAACGAATCGCATATGCTGCCAGTTTCGGGAAAAACGAATTAGACGATGATGAAATAAAACAGACGTCTCCGTATATCAAACAATACAGTGCTATTTCGTTGCGCGAGGCTCAATCATTGCCTTTACTCCAGTCGTTAGGATTCAACAATGGCGTAGCGGTATTAGACCCTACCCTATTATTAAAAAAAGAGGATTGGACACAATTTATTTTACCACGTAAAAGTAAAGAACGTTATCTTCTTATTTATTCCATTCTTTCTTACCAGCAACTTCTCGAGTACGCAAAAGAGATAGCCAAAGCTCTCGATTTAAAAATATATCTTATCGGAATGGGATATTGGAAAGAGAAATCGGTTGACCGTACGTTGCGGTTCAGGAGTCCGGAACAATTTATTTCCTTATTCGAACATGCTGATTTCATCGTTACCGATTCTTTTCACGGAACGGCGTTTTCGATTAATCTGAATAAATCATTTATCTGTGCTTCTCCGCCTCAGTTCAATATCCGATTGCTTAATATTCTGGGAAAAACAGGTCTAAACGAACGAATGGTTACCGGGAAAATCGATTTGAAAAAGGCGTTAGCTCCAATCAATTATAAAGAGGTTAACGAACGATTAGAGCACGAACGGGAATTATCGTTATCTTTCTTAAAAAATGCCATCGAAATACCTATGGCAGAAACATCATTATGAAAACAGATTCTTCCAGACATATCTCTATTGCTTTGCCGGCATTTAAAGGGTATTACCTGAAAGAGGCCATATGCAGTCTGTTAAATCAAACTTATTCTGATTTCGAGCTTATTATCGTGGATGATGCTTCTCCCGAGCATTTGGATGAAATCGTAAAGCAATTCTCAGATCCCCGAATAAGATATTTCCGCAATGAAAAGAATATAGGTTCCATAAGTCTTGTTCAGAACTGGAACTTAGCACTAAGCTATGCCCGTTTCGAGTACTTCGTTTTAGCTTCGGACGATGATATTTACCACCCACTATTTTTAGAACGTCTTATTGAACTGAGCGTAAAATATCCCGATGTAGAAGTTTTCCGAAGCCGGGTTTCCATTATAGACAGTGAGGGAGCTATACGGCACGAAACTTCACAATCGCCGGAATGGGAATCTTGTCTGGATTTGATCGAAAACCGTATCTGTGGAAAACGGGAAATGTTCGTTCCTGAATTTTTATGTAAAACAAAAGCACTGAAAAATATCGGAGGATTTGTCGATTTTCCGTGTGCTTGGGGATCGGATAGTGCAACCTGGTACTCTTTGTCAAAGAAAAACGGAATTGTTTGTTGTAACGATGTTTTATTCTCATTTCGAATGTCGGGAATAAACATATCGTCGGGGGGACACATTCTAAAGAAATTAAAAGCACTCGATTTATATTGCTTATGGCTGACAAAATTCATTGCAGGCCTGCCAGATGAAACTAAAAAGACTTCAAAATATCAAAAAATTGCAGCCAGTATTATTCCTTATTTTAAAAATCAAAAAGTAAAAATACTAACTTATACACCCGTAAATTCGCTGATATCCTTTATTCCTAAAGTGTCCTATAAGAATCAGAGATTTATCTTTAAAGCTATCTGGGAAAAATTTAGAGCGAAGCTAAAATAGTCTTATCGCAGCATCTCTTTTTTGCCGTAAAATACACGAATAAACACTTCCTTTATCGAAAGGAAAAAGAAGGAGAGAAAATTAATATTAAATTCTTTACACACGACATAGGGCCATTTCCAATTCGAATAGGCTAATTGAACAATTCCCTGCACCAAAATAATACCTAACAGTCCCCCATGCAGATATTCTAATACCAGATATGTAAAGAGTATAATACATGCTCCCGATACTAACGAAGAGGTTACAAACGGAACATTATTACGTGTCGTAATAAATCCGCCGAAATTCGCATGATTGTATTCAAGCAATATTATTATACAATAAACAATTAATATACCGGAAGACGGTAAAACGGCATTAGAACCTATAAGAGTCAATCCCCACGGCCCTATCAATATCAATGCAAGAGAACCAAATATGAACAAGAGATAAAAGAATCCCATCGTGAAAGAAAATTCTTTCAGTAAAAGTGTCAGATCAGCCTGTATTCTTAATGCTGCAAAGCGTGGCTGATAAACGGTATACAGAGTTCCCGATAAGGCAGCAATTAAACCGACCAATTGCATCATTAATCCATACGAACCAATTTCAGCCAAAGAGAGATAGAATCCAGCCAAAAATATACCCATTTTACTTACGGCGTAGCTTCCGACAAAAACCAATCCCGAACGTTTGGCATTATGCCACAGAGTTGCTATAAGTGCTTTTTTCTCTTGCTTTTCTACGTCAAAAGATGCCAATTTATCACGGAGATCAGGAGTGAAGAAATAATAATAGCTTAGAAAACGCTGTATAAAAGGCGATATCAAATTAGCCAATACAACGCCTAAAAGTCCCCATCCGAACATTAAAAACAAAAAAGTTAACAGGACGTAGGCAGACCTCGAATAAACGCCGGCTTTTTTATCCTGCATTATCAAACCTTTCCCGACGAGCAGAGAGGAGTAATAAGTAAAATAAATGTTGAAATAAACGGATGCTGAATAAATAGCCCATATTAAGAACGCATTGTCAACCCGCTCAAATCCATTATTGACATAATAGATATACAAAGAACCGAAAGTCAACATGCAAAATAATACGATAAAGGCCAGCCGATGGTATATAAATTGGGCACTTTTAATTAAAGTTGCCAGAAGATGATAATTAACTTCGATTTTGTCTTTATCTTTTTCAAGGGTTTCAATGCCTTCTTTTCTCAATTTCTGAGCACCGCTGAATACGTATGTTATATTCCGACCGAACTGGGGAGCAAAACCAAAATCAAACAGGCTTACAAGGGAGCCAACGGTGAGCATCAAGTAATTCAATCCTATTTCTTCAGGAGTAAGCATCCGTAAAATGAGAGGCAGGGTAATCAATCCGGATGCAATAATGAAAAATTGCGAAAAATACCCCCAAATAATATCTTTTTTAGAGACCTGAACCGTCATAAAATATGTATTACGTAATTATATTCTGAGATTATTCCGGGTCTCAGTCTTAGCGTCTGTAAAATTATAACGATTCATTAAAAAAGCAAACAAAAATATTTCTTTTCCATCTAATAAAGAATAACTTTGTCTGCTGAAATAATCCCGAATGATTCAATTAACAGATAAAAAAGATTGTTGTGGCTGTTTCGGCTGTAAAACAATCTGTCCCAAGCAATGTATATCGATGGAAATGGATAATGAAGGATTCCATTACCCTAAAATCAATTATTCGTTATGTATAGATTGTGGATTATGTAATCGAGTTTGTCCAGTTTTAAACCGTTATCCCAGCCAAAGTTCGGGAATCCGCGTTTTTGCCTGTAAAAACCAAAATGAACCTATCCGGTTATCCAGTTCTTCGGGTGGAATTTTTTCGCTATTAGCCGAAGATATACTTGCCCGGAACGGCGTAGTTTTCGGTGCTCGGTTCGATTCCGATTATACCGTTTACCACGATTATACAGAAAAGATAAGCGATTTGCCTCTTTTCCGGGGTTCAAAATATATGCATAGCCGCATCGAGGATAGTTATAAAAAAGCCGAACGTTTTTTAAAAGACGATCGTCAAGTCCTTTTCACCGGTACCCCTTGCCATATTGCGGGCTTAAAGCATTTCTTACGTAAAGATTACGATAATCTACTGGCTGTTGATGTTATTTGCCACGGCTCCCCTTCTCCCGCTGTTTTCAAGAAATACGTTAATGAACTTACCGAAAACGAACCGATATCGGACATACAATTCCGGGACAAAACAGAGGGCTGGAGCAAATATAGCTTTTGTGTGACATATACGAAAAATGGTAACAAAATACATTTCAGACAGCCTGCAAAGGAAAACAACTATATGCGAGGGTTTATCAAAGGGCTTTATTTACGCCCCTCCTGCCATGATTGCCCGTCAAAAAACTTTACCAGCGGAAGCGATCTTACCTTGGCCGATTACTGGGGAATCGATAATATTTATCCAGAAATGAACGACGGGAAGGGTATCTCGATGGTAGTCACATATACCGATAAAGGATACCATTTCTTCAATTCTATTACACCAAAACTTGAAATTAAAGAATCTTCACCCGAACATGCCAAAGAAAATAATCCGGCTATTTGTGTATCTGTCGAGAAAAATCCGGAGAGAGAATCTTTCTTTAAGGAATTTGCATCTCACTCTTTTTCCGATTCCATCAATCAATTTATATTACCTTATAAAGATAAAGAGCCTACACTTTACGACCGGATAAAATGGAAATGGGAAGCGTTACAGAAATCCTTAAGATTGAACAAAAAATAAATTTTCGTATCTTTATTAATAAAAAGCCCTAACTATCACCTATCATTTTTTAATATGCGTTGGTATTCAAAATATTTACCTGTTTACGGAAAAGATATTTCAGAAGTTAATTCTGAAAATATTAAATCAGTCATACAGGCTTTAAAACAAAATGTTTGTTATGAGAGTCCGGAAGTTTCGGTCGTAATTATAGCTCATAACGAAGAAAAGAACTTGCTTGCCTGTTTATGGTCTTTGGCTGACAATCGAAGTAAATATCCGTTTGAAATTATCGTCGTCAATAATGGTTCTACCGATAAAACACAAGAACTTATAGACCTGATAGGTGTAAAATCTTTTTATGAAGAACGTTTAGGTGCGGGTTCTGCCCGTCAATGCGGATTAGAGCGTGCTCAAGGCCATTATTATCTTTGCATAGACAGTGATACCATCTATCCTCCTTCTTACGTACAGACGATTACAACGGCCTTAAAACAGAAAGATACGGCCGCAGTTTATTCGTTATGGAACTTTATTCCTGACGAAAAAAATTCTTTTTTGTCATTAAGTATATATCAATTCTTCAGAGATATACATAAGTTGTTGCAATCTATCAAACGTCCGGAATTAGGCGTAGGTGGTGCAGCTTTCGGATTTCCAACTGCATATGGCCGAAAAATCGGGTTCCGGACGGACATTAAACGGGGGGAAGACGGGTCTATGGCTCTGGCTTTAAAAGAATACGGTAAGCTCCGTTTTTTAATAAATAAAAAAGCCCGCGTTATGACGAGCTCACGAACGTTAAGCAGGGAAGGTACTCTTTTACAAATATTTTTCAGAAGGCTCGGTAAATCGGCAAAAGGCATAAAAGAGTACACTCATACCAAAAGTGAATATGCTGATATGGACGAGAATAAGTTTTAAATTTATCCGACCGTCAAATAATGTTTAACAAACTTTCCGTGATTCTATAGAGGAAATTATTTTTTTCTATGGCTTTTGCTTTTACACGCATACCTTTTCCCATATAGGGCCGAGCTTTTTCTGCATAATTATCAATAAATCTTCTTATAACAGCCCTATCCGGATTCTTGCCCACTTTCGAAAGGTATACAAACAGATTGTGCATATGAAAATAAGCAATTTCGCATTGTAATTTTTCATATAGCCCGGAATTAATCCGTAATTGTCGCTCAACATAATCCGATAATAATATTTGCTGCCGTGCCATTTCAGGACTACAAGTATTCATAGCCGATCCTGTGCGTTGCTGAACGTAACAATGCGCGGCGGTGTCTATCAAAGCATATTTCGGGCTATACTTCATCATTATCTGTACCAACGTAAGAAAGTCTTCTCCTATCTTAAGTTCTATAGGAATATCAATATTTTCAAAAAGCTGCCGTTTAAATAAAACCGGATACAGTGATCCTGGAAAACGATAAAGTAGAAGCTCCTGTAAATAAGAGATTTCATCATTTTTACGAATAGAGTGCCTCAAAATATTAATGTCCGATTTATTCTGAACTAATAAATCAGATAATACCATATCTGCATTCGTCTCTTTCATTTTTTTTATCAAAGGAGAGAATATTTCCGACTGCAACGTATCGTCCGAATCCAGAAAATACAGGTATTCTCCATTTGCATTTTCAATAGCCCGTTTACGTGCCATTACAACACCCTGATTCAAACCGGTAAAGACTTTCACCCGGGAATCTTTTCGGGCATACTCTTGTAGTATTTGCAGGGAATTATCGGTACTACCGTCGTTTACCGCGATAAGCTCGATATTTCCATAAGTTTGTTTAAGGCAAGATTCTATGCTTTCGGAAAGATAACCGACCGTATTATATACCGGCATTATCACAGATATCATGCCTCCCTTATAATCAGCATGCTTCATCCTATGTAAATGGTGTTAACTTGATAACATCCTTTTTCAAAAGTACAACTTTTATCTGTCTCTTTCTTTTATTTGATTCTAATTGTTATTCCTTATATTCAAAAAATGTAAATATAGCTCAAAAGGCTTTGATGCAGGCTTTCACAATTGCAACCGGTTTCACTATATTTTCTTAATATAGGATGCACTCTTGACAAAATACATGGCAAGCTTTGATTTTTACCTCAGCTTTTACTATACTTGAGGTGATAGAGAGGTAATTGTTTGACTACAAATTTAATAAAAGACTTCTCACATGAAAATGGAGAGTGGATAAGTAAGAATTAAGTGCTTAATACTCTTAGTTTTTCATGGGCTCAAACAACTCTGCCATCTATTTGGGAACTAATATTTTATCTTTTAGCTTACGGTAAAGAAAAATATCTTTTCAGATTATACTTAGAGTCTGTTGATACGTATTGTTATTTCTTGAGTCGGAAAAAAGGTTTGCACTTAATATTGCCCATCTCCGTGAAAAATCCAAACCTAATCTGTCATTTTTCATCATTTACATATTCCAAAATGTCAGATGGTTGGCAATCTAATACCCTACAAATTGCATCTAAGGTGCTAAAACGAATTGCTTTCGCCTTTCCTGTTTTTAAGATAGAAAGATTGGATAATGTCAAATCAACTCTTTCAGAAAGTTCATTTAGGGAGATTTTCCGCTTTGCCATCATCACGTCTAAATTTACAATAATTGGCATAGCTTAAATTGTTAAGTCATTTTCAGATTTCATATCTATGGCATTTTGCAATATTTTCTCAAATATTGCAGCAGCAGTTGCAACTACGATAGCAACAAAAGTGGTTATAATACAAATGACAAGAAAACCCGTGGGGTCGTCCTCTTTATTATGGGATATTCTTATATATAACCCAGCCGTCACAATTATAATACTTAGTACGATTGCACAATATTTTATGCTCTTTAAAGCCTTTACAGAGTTTAATGTGAATACTTTATTTTTTCCTATGTATCCAAGTAATTTGAATGCCTTATACAGCGCAACAAAAAAAGCGATTGATGAAGCATATCCGTACAATATGAATGGGTCGGAATAAATGCTAAATAAGTCTAAGTTTGTGGCCTTCCCTTCGGTTAGGGGAAGCCGAATCATAATAGCAAGTGCTACAATACCGATAAGTATGATAACTACCTGAAGAAATACGACTGAAATTCTTTTCATAATAATTTTTGTCTTTTAATTACACGGCAAATATAACAGACAATTTATTGATAAACAATAAATATTTATTGTTTTACAGAAAACAAGCATTCTTTAAGATGATTATATTTATTCCGGTTCTTTCTGCTTCCTAATTAGAATAACTAAAAAAGCAGTACTAAGGCAGCAAATCTTTTATTTATCCGCTTTATATTCTTTCATTTAGCCTACTAAAGAATATAGCGAAACAATGCCGAATAAGCCTAACGGCTAAATGCTTACTCTATTCTTTCAAATTATGCCTATTCTTGGGATGTTCTCGCTATATTTGCATGATTTTAATCTTTCGTTATCATGTCTGGAAAAATATTTCATTTTCTTATCATATCCTCTACTATTCTTATTTTCTTATTCTTAGGTGGTGCATTTCTATCGGGATATATCAATCCTAATCATTTCGGATGGATTCCTTTTTTAGGGCTTGTTATAATACCTCTCTTGATAATCAACTTTTTACTGATCATCTATTGGGCATGGGTAAAAAGTAAGTGGATATTTCTACCTATAATTGCTTTAATATTAAACACAGGATTTATTATCTCGGTCTTCAATATATCATTCGATAAAAGGCCCGATAACAACAGTCTGAAAATTCTCACATATAATGTAAATAATTTTCAATTGCATGGCATCGGAAATACATTATCTAAGATTGAGACTTTTGTGAACAGGGAAAATCCTGACATCATCTGTTTTCAAGAGTACAAAGAGGGCTATCAATTTACCAATGACAGTATTAAAAAAATTTTCAGCCATTATCCGTACTGTGCTACTTATTTTACATCAGGAAATAATGCTTATGCTTCAGGAATCGCAATATTCAGTAAGGATTCGATTATCGGATCTTCCCTGATTAAATTCGAACATGAAACGAATAACAGTGCAATGTGGGTCGATATTCTGATAAATTCAGATACTTTCAGGGTTATCAATGTCCATTTACAAACGACAAGTGTAAGCCAAAACCAAGCTCAGATACATCTTTTCAAAAATTTAGGCTACTCAGCAGGTGAAAAAAAGGCACTCTTTAACCTGGCGGAACAAATGAACAGAAATTTCAAAATACGGGCCGAACAAGCTATAGAGGTACACAACACCATCGATTCAACTCATATTCCTGTAATTTTATGCGGAGACTTTAACGATACTCCTGCTTCATATACTTACCATTGTATAAAAAAAGGATTAAAAGATGGTTTTCAAGAGGCTGGAAACGGCTATACTTATACTTACCGTTATTTCCGAAAACTATTACGGATAGATTATATTTTATTCTCTCCTTATTTCAAAGGAATCGAGTACACCTCCCCCTCTTTGGAATGGAGCGACCACAATCCGGTAATAAGCATTATAGAAAGAAATCAATAAAAACAACAAATTACATATTTTCCTTTTGAATAAAGGCTGTAAATGTTGCCAGAATAATTTTTATATCCAGAAGGAAAGAAAAATGTTTCGCATAATATACATCCAATTTTTTCCGGTCAGAGGCAGACATACTTCCTTCCTGTCCCCTTCTTCTAACTTGCCATAAGCCAGTCAATCCCGCTGGGGCCAGAAAACGATCTATATCTTCATCGGTAGTAAGAAGTTCTGCTTCATACAGGGGTAACGGACGGTTTCCGACTACGGACATATCGCCAACGAGTATATTAAATAACTGAGGCAGTTCATCTATACTGTATTTTCTAATAAAGCGTCCTACTTTCGTTATTCGCGGATCATTCTCAAATTTTACAAAGGTGTTTTTTTGCTTAACACGCCTTGTCGCCAGATATTTTTTCTCCGAGATTACAAAATCATCGGCAACCAAAAGGGTATCTGCCATTTCCGTTTTATCCGGAGCTTTTGTAATTTCACTCTGTGCAGACGATTGATATTTATTCAATTGCTGAAATTCTTTCAGCCGATTATCGGCATCGATATACATCGACCTGAATTTCCAGAAATCAAATACTTTATAATTACTACCAACTCTTTTTGACTTATATACAAGATTTCCCTTGCTTTCTAAGCGGATAGCTATGCTCACCAATAAAAAAAGCGGAGATAAAAATAAAATAGCACCCGATGCAAAAACGACATCGAATGTTCTTTTCCAGAATGGTAATACAAAACGTTTTACTTCTGTTTTACATTCTTTTTGCTCCTGACTTTTCTCTTTCTCCCGGTATACCGACAATACAGAAATTATACACTTTAAATCCATAGATGTCACCTGTTCTGATATCATCGTATCCATACCACTTTTAAGATACTCAATCTGAGCTTCTTTCGAAGAGGCGTTGCCAACAATAACAATCACATGTTTTTTATATAACTTCCGTAAATAGCGTATTCTTGAATAGTCAGATTTTTCAGAGCCTTTTTGAACAAAAATAATCCAACTCTCCCCTGGTTTTCTATCTGAAAGCAGTTCGATTGCTTTTAAATGATCAGCGACTACCGACAGCTTATTATCCAGTTCATTATTTAAATGCCGGATAAAATCTTCATTTATACCAATGTAGAGATAACCGTTTATCACTTCAGCAATTTTTTTAACCGAACATTTAATTCCATAGGATTAAAAGGCTTCAAAATAAAATCTTCAGCTCCTTCTTCCAACAGACGTATACGTTCATTGCTGTCTTCTTCGCTTGATAGGATTATTACTGGTATAGATTTAAAAATTTCACTGGACTTCAAAAAATGCAAAAAGTCTCCGCCATACATCTCCGGCATATTCAAATCGGAAATAATCAAATCGGGCAGGTTTCCCATTTGAAGCCAAGTTATCGCTTGTATAGGGTCCTCAAAATGCGTAGTTTCGCAATCGGCTGCCATATAGATTGAAATAACTTTAGCAATTTCAGGCTTATCATCAACAATAAGTAGTTTCTTTTTCATAAGTTCCATTTCCTTTTCAACTCTTATTCATACGGTAAAAAACAGAAGAAGGTTGTTCCCACATTTTCTTCAGATTCAAACCAAAGCTTCCCATTATGTAATTGTGCAAAATCGCGGCAGAGCAAAAGTCCTAATCCTGAACCTTTCTCTTTATTCGTGCCATATGTAGTAAAATGTGTATTATCCTGCAATAATTTTTTCTGATCTTCTTCTGCTATTCCTTTTCCGGTATCTTTAACTTTAAACAACACTCCATCCGTTTGTTTTGTTGTCGTAAGCTCTACTGTACCTCCCTTAAAAGTAAATTTCAACGCATTAGAAATCAAATTTCTCAATATGGCTTTCACCATTTCGATATCCCCCTGAAATATCAAATCCTCAGGTAACAAATCTATCTTCAGTTTAACCTCTTTCTGGGTTGCAAAAAGGGTATATACGTTCAATATGTCCGTTAAAATGTTATTTACATTTACTTCCTGCTTGACAGCTTTTAGTGTGCCAAGCTGATTTTTTGTCCATTTCAGTAAATTGTCGAGAAGAGAATACAATTCATCTGACGATTGGTTCATCAATTCAACAATTTCAATCATTTCGGCAGTTACCTCTTTACTCCCTTTCATTAGCATTAAAATCGCACTATTCAACATTTTCAATGCACTTACCGGAGAGCGTAAATCGTGCGAAACAATAGAATAAAGTTTATCCCGTGCAGCAATAACCTGTTCCAAATCAGATTGTTGCTTTTTGATTATTCTCGTAGCACAAAGCAAAGTAAGCTGATGTGTGATTCTTACAATCAACTCATCTTTATGAAAAGGTTTTGTTAAATAATCACTGGCTCCTAACTTAAAGCCTTTTACAATATCGGTCGTTTCATTTAAAGCCGTTAGAAAAATTATAGGGATATTCTCGGTTTCGGGATCGTTTTTTAAGCGTTCTGCCACCGTATAACCATCCATCCCAGGCATCATAACATCCAGCAGTATAAGATCCGGCTTCTGAGTCTTAACTAATTCTAAAGCATCTTCTCCACTTAATGCTGATTTTATTTTAAAACCCTCTTTCTGGAGAATGGTTTGCAATAACAAAATATTTGTCTGTACGTCATCAACCACGTATATCAAATAATCGGCAGAATTTATCTTCATACAAAAAATCTTTCGTAAATGCTATTTTCAACAAAGATAGTATTTAGCAATTAAATAAACACAAATTTACGTTTAGAAAAAGACGTAAAAATAGTTACGTATGTATTATTTCTAATTACTAAAGAATTTCTGTTAAATGACGCACTTTGTTTTTCTTTTTTTACTAATATACAAAAGGATACCCCCGAATATAGAGGTATCCTTTTGTATAATTTATAAAATAATCTATTATAAAATTATTTTACTTTATCTACAATAGCCTTAAATGCAGCCGGATTATTCATTGCTAAATCGGCTAACACTTTACGGTTAATTTCAATACCAGCTTTATGAAGAGCTCCCATAAAACGAGAATAAGAAAGGCCTTCCAAGCGTGCAGCAGCATTGATACGCTGAATCCACAAAGCGCGGAAGTTACGTTTTTTATTCTTACGGTCACGGAAAGCGTAAGTTAAACCTTTTTCCCAGGTATTTTTAGCTACAGTCCAAACATTTTTTCTTGCTCCGATGTATCCTCTTGTCAATTTAAGGATTTTCTTTCTTTTGTTTCTTGAAGCAACGTGATTTACTGATCTTGGCATAATTTTTTTCTTTTTTGAATGTTAGCGCCGTACTTTTAAACGAACTTTCGGCTAAAGCATTCGGTTAATAAATCAAATGTTATTTCATTCCTAACATGAGCTTCACGTTTTTTACGTCTGCTCCATCAACGATTGAAAAATAAGTCAGGTTTCTTTTTTGCTTTTTCGTTTTTTTAGTCAGAATATGACTTTTAAAAGCATGTTTTCTCTTGATTTTTCCTGTTCCGGTAAGGGCGAACCTCTTTTTGGCACCGGAGTTAGTTTTCATCTTTGGCATTTTAATAATTATTTGAAATTTATATACACAACAGTCGTCACCGACTTAATTTGTTACTCTTTATTTTCATCGGAAGGTGGCTGCGTATTAGCAGGTTTCTCCTCCGCAACATTTTTCTTTACGTCTTTTACAGTCGGTTTCGGAGCAGCAACTTTCTTTGGCGCAAGCATTATGCTCATACGCTTACCCTCCAGTAAAGGCAGCATTTCCACTTTTGCATAATCTTCCAGGTCATTAGCAAAACGCAGCAATAAAACCTCTCCCTGTTCTTTAAACAGGATAGAGCGACCTTTAAAAAATACATAGGCTTTTACTTTTGCTCCTTCCTGCAGAAAACTTATCGCGTGTTTCATTTTGAAGTTGTAATCGTGATCATCCGTCTGCGGTCCGAAACGAATTTCTTTTACAACAACTTTCACCGATTTCGCTTTCTGTTCTTTTTGACGTTTCTTTTGCTGATAAATAAATTTTTGATAATCAATTATCCGGCAAACAGGAGGAACAGCATTCGGAGAAATTTCAACAAGATCCAATCCATGATTATCCGCTATTCTCAAAGCTTCTTGGATAGTATAAACTCCCGTTTCAATATTCTCACCTACCAAGCGCACTTCTCGCGCACGTATTCTTTCATTAATACGATATTGATCTTTCAGAGTGTCGTTCTTCATTTAAAAGCTATTAAAATCCTCCTATTTATTTTATTAACAACAAATTATCGATTCCATTGATTCATCATGCTTTCGACCTCAGAGTTCAAAAGCTCCGCAAAGTTAATAATTTTCATCGATCCTTTATCACCTTCGCCCTGTTTTCTTACTGAAACTTCTTCATTTTCTGCCTCTTTTTCTCCAACAATGAGTAAATAAGGTATACGTTTCATTTCATTATCGCGTATTTTCCGTCCTATTTTCTCATTCCGGTCATCAACCAAGACTCTTATATCTTGCAGTTCAAGTTCCTGTGCTACACGATAGGCATAATCATTGAATTTTTCACTGATCGGTAATATCACAACCTGATCGGGGGTCAACCATAACGGGAAACGTCCTGCCGTATGTTCAATCAGTACAGCAACAAAACGTTCCATCGACCCGAACGGTGCGCGGTGAATCATTACCGGACGATGTTTCTGATTATCGGCACCGGTATATTCCAAGCCAAAGCGTTCTGGTAAATTATAGTCTACCTGGATTGTTCCGAGCTGCCAACGGCGACCAATAGCATCTTTAACCATAAAATCTAATTTCGGCCCATAAAATGCAGCTTCTCCCAATTCGACTTTTGCATTCAATCCTTTTTCCTGACAAGCTTCAACTATTGCCCGCTCTGCTTTTTCCCAATTTTCATCGCTTCCGATATATTTCTCTTTATTATTCGGATCACGTAACGATATCTGAGCTTCAAAATTTTTAAAATCCAATGCTTTGAATATTATGAAAATTATATCCATAACTTTCAAAAATTCATCTTTCAATTGGTCAGGACGGCAGAATATATGCGCATCATCCTGCGTAAATCCACGAACACGTGTCAAGCCATGCAATTCTCCGCTTTGTTCATAACGATAGACTGTACCGAATTCAGCAAAACGCAATGGTAGATCTTTATAAGAACGAGGAAATGCCTTATATATTTCGCAGTGGTGAGGACAGTTCATCGGTTTCAATAGAAACTCTTCGCCTTCCTGAGGAGTGAATATAGGCTGAAAAGAGTCTTTTCCATATTTGGCATAGTGTCCTGAGGTAACCCATAGCTCTTTCTGACCTATATGGGGAGTCATAACCTGCTGGTAACCGAAGCGCTTTTGTATGCGCTTGAGAAAATCTTCCAGACGCGTGCGTAATTGTGTTCCTTTTGGCAACCATAACGGCAGACCGGGTCCTACAGCCTGCGAAAACATAAACAGTTCCAAATCTTTTCCTATTTTCCGGTGATCTCTCTTCTTTGCTTCTTCCAACAGTTGAAGGTATTCATCCAACAGTTTCTTTTTAGGGAACGAAATTGCATAAAGACGAGTCAATTGTTTTCTATTTTCATCACCTCTCCAATATGCACCCGCTACAGAAAGTATTTTTACAGCCTTAATCGGTGCCGTGGAAGGTAAGTGTGGACCTTTACACAAGTCTGTAAATGCCCCTTGCGTATATGTTGTAATTGTTCCGTCCTGTAAATCTTCGATCAGTTCAACTTTATAGGTTTCACCTTTTTCTCCGAAAAACTTTAAAGCATCATCTTTCGCTATTTCTTTTCTAATCAAAGATTCTTTACGTGCTACAAGCTCCGTCATTTTCGCTTCTATTGCAGCAAAATCGGAATCTTTAATAGGTGTATCACCTGGATCCACATCATAATAAAACCCATTTTCAATTGCAGGTCCTATTCCAAATTTTATATCAGGATAAAGCTCTTGCAATGCTTCAGCAAGCAAGTGGGCACTTGTATGCCAAAAAGCATGTTTTCCTTCTGCATCTTCCCACTTATATAATTTTACTTGTGCATCGTTCTGAATAGGTCGGTTCAAATCCCAAGTTTCACCATCGACAGAAGCTGCTAAAACTTCTTGTGCCAAACGAGAACTAATGCTTTCTGCTATTTCTAAAGCCGTAGTTCCTTTCGGATATTCTCTTACGGAGGAGTCCGGAAAAGTAATTTTTATCATAATCAATTTATTAATGCTGCAAAATTAGTACTCTTTTTTTCAAAATCCATTATTTTTCAGATTATAATCTGAAAAATTCAATGCAGTAAACAATATAAAAACGTTTCTTCTATACATATACAAATCAGAAATCAACCGATAACTCTTCTAATGATATTCAATTTAATCGGCCTGTATTCTCTTAATAATACTATAAGCGTTTACGAGCCCCAATTCTCCGGCTTTGCTCAAGTCTTCGATGCCTCGTTGTGTATCTCCTAAATAAATACGGGTAAGTCCTCTATTAAAATAAGCATCCGCAAACTGATCATCTCTCCTTATTGCCTCGGAATAATCGGCTATCGCAGCCTTGAAATTACGCCGTGCACTATGAATATTACCTCTATTGAAATAGGCATAAACAAAATCGGGGGCTATCTCGATTATTCTATTATAATCCCGCAATATCATTTCAAATTCATAGTTATAACGATCAAATTTTGATGCCATATCCGTCTGCGCGGAATGTTTTCCCGGCCCAAATCTAAGGTTTACACTCATTGAGTTTTTATCATCCTCATTTTCAGATGCACTAATCGATAATTGTTTATATCTCAAAGCTGCATGATTCATCAAAAACACAATATTATTCGGTTGCATACGCATTGCTTTTTCAAAATCTTCCTGTGCGCTTTGGAAATCCTGAACCAACATAAATTCCATACCTCTACCGAAAACCAGCAAAGCATCATTGGGGTGTGCTTCTATTTTCTTCGAATAATCATCAATAGCCTTGAAATGCTGCGCTACAAGATTTTCAGACAGCGGAACTTCATTATTGGTTATCAATAATTCCTGTAATAGTTCTCCGCTTTTATTCATAGAAGCTGCAACATTGGTATAGGGTAATTTCCGCTCAACTTCATCTAATTCCTTATAATAAGTAAATAAGAACAGTGGCTCGAGATCAACATCAACATTCCGATCCTGTACCCGACCTCTCAAACTGCTTTGATAACGATCCCGCTCTATTGCATCTTTATCATACACAACCAAACGATTGAATTTATTGATATTTTTATCCGATTGTTCGCGTGTTTTATCATCGTTGCCGGATGAGGCCTCTGCTGTGGACGAAAGGCTGTCTTTTTTCTTGTTTTTCAGATCTTGTTCTATATCGAAAGCTAACCAATAATCTTTTTCAGCTCCTTTCACATCGCCTAATTGGCGTTTCAATCTGGAACGATCGTAATATCCGGGTATAAAATTCGGATATTCTTTAATTACCTTGTCTATATCGGCTATTGCTCCCGATATATCGCCTGTCTCACTACGCAATAACGCTCTATTATATATCGCCATATAGTTATCGGGCTCTAATAAAATAACTCTGTCAAAATCGCCAATAGCCCTATTGTTATCTCCTACCTGAGCCCGCAATAATCCTCTATTAAAACGTGCGATTAAATTGTCCGGCTCTGCCTCGACAACATGGTCATAATCACTCATAGAACCTCTCAAATCATTTAAATGATAACGAACTAATCCACGATTAATATAATACCCCCATTGTCTCGGTTCCAAACGAATCGCCTCATTTAAATCATCCAATGCTTTCGTAAAGTCTTCCTTCTGAAAATTCAATATGCCTCTCGATGCATACGCCGGAGCATAAAAACGATCCGATTTTATTGCTTTATCAAAATCGTTCATTGCATTTATCGTATCTCCTTTTTCAAGATACATATTACCCCGTACCAACAAAGCCTGAACATTATTTTCCTGCAATTTAAAGAGACGCTCAAAACACTGAGAGGCCAGATCATATTCTTTCAACTGTATCAATGCTATAGCTTTATTCGTCAACATCTGCTTATCCTCGGGCATATAAGCCAAAGTCCGGTCATAGTCTTCAACCGCTCCCATCAGATTATTCATATTCTGACGAGCTATCGCTCTTGCTTTATACGCCTGGATATAAAACGGGTTACGCTCTAAACAAGATGTACAATCTTCTTCCGCTCCCCTGAAATCATCTAAATTCAATTTGGCGACGGCTCTGAAAAAATAAGGCTCTGCCAAATATGGCTTAGAACCTATTACCTGATTAAAATATTGGATTGAAAGAATATAATCGTCAAAATAAAGCGCATTCCGCCCTATCGACATTACCCGATCCGTATTTATCTGCGCACAAATACGAACCGCACATATAAGGAAAAAGAGTAATAAACCTTTTTTTTTCACCTGTATTATCGCCTCTATAGCTTTTTTGCCTTTGGAAAATACCGTAATTTGTCTTTCAGATATTTATATATCTAAAAAATATTGCAAAACTACTATTTTACGGTTTTGATTCTGTAAGAACAACGGATATTCCCCTTTATGATTGCATTTAAACGAGCTTTTATCAATTGTTTACGAATAGGAGAGATATGATCAATAAATAACATCCCATCCAAATGGTCATACTCGTGTTGCACTACACGTGCCATATATCCCTCAAATTCTTCTTCTATTTCTTCAAAATTTTCATTCATGTAACGCACCTTTATATATGATGGACGCGATACTTTTTCATGAATATCGGGTAAACTCAGGCATCCTTCCTCACTCGATATCTTTTCTCCGCCACGTTCTAATATACGTGCATTAATCATCATTCGCTTAACACCTTCCAGTTCCGGATATATATCTTTTAAAGGGTCAACGTCGATAACCAGCAAACGTATATCCAAACCAATCTGAGGAGCTGCCAATCCTATGCCGTCGGAATGATACATCGTTTCCCACATATCAGCGATCAACTGCTTTAAGTTCGGATAATCCGAAGTTATATCTTGTGCTACTTTCCGGAGAACCGGTTGCCCATAGGCATAAATAGGTAATATCATAAATTATATTTATCGTTTATATTCTAAATAATCTTGCAGAATAATTACTGCACTCAATTCATCAACTAACGCTTTGTTGCGTCGGTCACTTTTCTTCAACCCTGCGTCTATCATAGCTTTATGAGCTATTACCGAAGTAAAACGTTCATCATAATATTCTATCGTAACAGCAGGAAAATTTTTTTTCAATTCAGCGACAAAAGGTCTTATCCACCGCATATTTTCAGATTCCTTATTATTCATTTGTTTCGGATATCCGATTACTATGCATTCTACCGGTTCTTTTTTTACATATTCCTTCAGGAAAGGTATGACCTCATTTCCGACTACCGTAGTCAGACCTCCGGCAATTATTTTCAAAGGATCACTTACTGCCAATCCAGTTCTTTTACGCCCATAGTCAATTGCAATTATCCGTCCCATATCAATTCAATAAGCATTATGTTCTCCACGGAACATGTTCAGGACAGTAACAAAAATAATCTTCACATCAAGAATAAAAGACCAATTTTCAATATACCAAACATCACATTCGACCCGTTTTTCCATTCTTTCGACGGTTCGCGTTTCTCCACGATAACCATTTACCTGAGCCCAACCTGTTATTCCAGGTTTTACAAGATGCCGCACCATATATTTATCTATGATCGCGGAATATAGGTCTGTATGCTTAAGCATATGGGGACGCGGACCTACGACGGACATATCTCCTACTAACACATTCCAGAACTGAGGCAATTCATCTAAATTCGTTCGTCGTAAAAAATCTCCCAATTTTGTTTTTCTGGGATCATCTTCCTGAGCCTGCAAGCTATCGGCTTCGGAATTTACTCTCATAGAACGAAATTTGTAACAATAAAATTCCTTTCCATATAATCCTGTTCTCATCTGCTTAAAGAAGACCGGCCCCGGAGATGAAAGTTTAATAGCAATTGCCAAAATTATGTAGATAATCGGAAAAAGAAAAATAAGAAACGACAAGGAAAATACAATATCAAACAGACGTTTGATTAATCTATTATATCCATACAAAAGCGGTTCTGAACGCATAGATAAAACAGGCATCATTGCAATTAGCTCCAGCTTCATGCCTCTTCGCAGCGAACGTGCAACCTCTGGTACCCAGAAAAAATGAATTGCATGTTTTTCTGCAAAATTCATAATCCGTAACGTTTTTTCATCCTGAGAGCCCGGTAGGGTACAGTATATATGGTCTACCGAATTTTTCTCTGCATATTCCTCAACTTCATGAGTCATTCCAAGATAATTGCTCAATTCATTTTTTAATGCCAGATTATCGTCAAAAAAGCCTAATACCCTGTACCCATAAGATAAATCGTTCATTAACGCATCATAAAGTCTTAATCCGTTTTTTCCAGCACCAATAATAATTACATTCTTAAAGTTCCTTCCTTTTCTTCGGTATAGTTTCAGCATGGAACGAACAAACACCCGCCAGATAGCTAATCCTAAATAAAATACAACGAAAGATACGGTTAAAAGCAATGTCGATATCTCCTGATAATCAAAAAATATCAGTGACATTACAAAAAAGACCATCATTATAAAAGTGGAAAAAAACAATTGCTTTAATATCGCATCAAAATAGACAATGTGTTTAGAGACATTTATGGGATAAAAATAGAGAGAACATACATAAGAAATACCCAATAGAAATAATGACTCCCGAATCCTGGTAGTAAAAGGCCAAGTGTATAAAGGATCTAACAAATTCAAGATGCACAAGAAAAGTATTGCTAAAATAAATACTTCTCCGGCTGCAATCAACCAATCTATCAGAAACCCAAATCCTTTCTGTTCCCGAAAAACCTTATCCGAGTCGTTCATTAAGTATTCTATTTATATCTTTTCCTTTAAATATAAAAGCCGAAGCTATTATAATGAAAATTTCTTAAATACGAAATCTATTCATAAGGATTTTATATTCTCATTCAATTTAATTTTCTGTCCTTTCACAGATAAATAATCTTCATTTTTTTATCAAATGCCAATAATTAGCAATAAAAACACTTCTAAAACAACAGAAAATTAATTTATAATCGAACATAAACTAATATTACAAAGATACGGAGTTTTAATCTAAAAAGGAATATAATGAATCAATATATTTTTACCTTTGCATTGGTTTATAAACAATTCATAGGATGATAAAAGTCGGGATGAATAACCTTAGTATCGCTTATCAGGCACACGAAAAAGAGCTAAACAAATCTTTATTCAACTGTATTAAAAGCGGACAATATATTATGGGGGAAGAGGTGCAGCTGTTTACTCAGTCCCTTCAAGATTATACCCAATCTCCATACGTCATTCCATGTGCCAACGGAACAGATGCACTTCAATTAGCTATGATGGCGCTTCCTCTACATCCCGGTGATGAAGTCTTAATCCCTGCCTTTAACTATATAGCAGCTGCAGAAGCGGCATGTTTACTAAAGTTGATTCCCCGATTTGTAGATGTTGATGAAAGCGATTTCAATTCACATGCAAAGCATTTTAAGGCTGCAATAACACCGAAAACGAAAGCTTTGGTTGCTGTCCACCTTTTTGGACAATGCTGCGATATGGAGGAAATACTCCAATTAGCAAAAACATATAATTTATTCGTAATAGAAGATAATGCCCAGTCGCTTGGTTGCCGTTATAAAACAGCTAACGGCCTTGAAAAAATATCGGGTACGATAGGCGACATAGGCATTTTATCCTTTTTCCCGACCAAAAATCTAGGAGCGATGGGAGATGGAGGTGCATTACTTACTTCGGACGCATCTTTAGCAAACCGTCTCCGTATGCTAGCCAGTCACGGGCAACAAACACGTTACCGTCATGAAATCATAGGTATGAATTCACGCTTAGATACTTTGCAGGCGGCTATTCTCAATATAAAAATCGGTTATCTTAATGAAGAATTAGAGATACGTCGTTTTCTGGCCCAACGTTATATCAAAGCATTTTCAGAAATCAAAGAGCTACGACTTCCTATCGAAAGATCCAACACTTGGCATACATATAATCAATTTACCATCATCGTTCAGAATGACAAGAGGGATATATTACAAAACTATCTCCGTGATGCAGGTATCGCCACAATGATTTATTATCCGGAAAGCCTCGACCGGCAACCCGCATTCGCCGATTATAAACTTACCCGAAACAATAGATTGGAGACTTCTCATATTTTACCGTCAAAAGTATTATCTTTACCTCTTTATCCTTATCTAAAGATCAAGGAACAAGATTATGTAATAGAAAAAATCCTTGATTTTTATAATTAGATTTTACCTTATTTTATGTCTAATCCGTTTATACATCCAACTGCAGTTATCGATAAAAACGCTCAAATCGGCAAGCACACGAAAATATGGCATTTCAGTCATATTATGCAAGCTAAAATAGGTGATTACTGTACGATTGGACAAAATGTTTTTATCGGAGACGATGTAATTATAGGGAATCTTGTAAAAATCCAAAATAATGTTTCTTTATATAAAGGGGTTGAGTGTGAGGATTATGTATTTTTAGGACCATCCTGTGTTTTCACTAATGTCATCAATCCCCGGAGTTGGATCGAAAGAAAAGACGAATTTAAGAAAACGCTTGTCGAAACAGGCGCAACCATAGGTGCTAATGCAACCATTGTGTGCGGACATACAATCGGTTGTTATGCTCTTATCGGTGCTGGCTGTGTCATAACAAAAGATGTCCCACCCTATTCTTTGTGGGTGGGCAATCCGGGAATCCAAATCGGCTGGGTCAGTGAATCAGGCCACAGGCTATCTTTCGATAAAGGGGGATACGCTATTTGTCCTGAAAAAAATCAACGATATTATCTTAAGAACGGAAAAGTAATAAAAACAGATTAAAGCCAACATTAAATCGAATAATGAATAATACTATTTTTTTTGCTGTTGCGGGTTGCGGGCATATCGGAAAAAGGCATGCAACGATGATTATCAGGCAGAAGGGGGCAGAGCTTCTCTCTCTATGTGATATTCTTCCTAAAGAAGAGTGTGGAGCTACAGATTTCGAAGCTCCTTTTTTTCAGAATTATAAAGACATGCTCGACTATCTCGAACAACAAAGCGGAGAGATTGTGGTTAATATATGCACTCCCAACGGATTACATGCATCTATGGCCATACAGGCTTTAGAACGTGGATTTCATGTTGTCGTAGAAAAACCCATGGCTCTTAAGAGAAGCGATGCCGAATTATTATTACACACAGCCCTCAGACAAGGGAAGCAACTATTCTGTGTTATGCAAAATCGCTACTCCCCTCCATCTGTATGGTTAAAAGAGTTAGTTGAAAGCGGAAAATTAGGGCAAATATACCAAGTTATCGTTCATTGTTTCTGGAACCGAGATGAGCGATATTACAAAAAAGGAGGATGGCATGGTTCGAAAGATTTGGACGGAGGAACGCTTTTTACCCAATTTTCTCATTTTATAGATATTCTTTACTGGTTGTTCGGAGATATCAAAAATATAAAAGGGCATTTTTTTGACTTTAACCATAAAAAATTAACCGATTTCGAAGACTCGGGCTCTATTCTTTTTGATTTCGTTAAGGAAGGTAGTGGTGCTCTTCATTATTCAACGGCTGTATGGGATACCAATTTGGAATCTTCTCTTACTATCATTGCAGAAAACGGAAGTATTAAAGTGGGCGGCCAATACATGAATGAAGTCGAATATTGCCATATAAAGAATTATGAGATGCCACAACTTGCACCTACTAATCCGGGTAATGATTACGGTGCATACAAGGGTTCAGCCCAAAACCATCATTATGTAATTGAAAATGTCGTTTCTGTTTTACAAGGAAACACAACCATTACAACGAATGCATTAGAGGGGCTAAAAGTCGTCGATATTATCGAACGCATTTATCAAGTTTCTCGAAAGGAGAATTCTGACTGATATATTCAGGAACGATTGCCTTCATTTTCAACACAGTTTCCGGTATTTTAACAGCTCTGGCCAATGCAACAAGTTCTGAAATATCTTTGGAGACTTCTTCAAATTGATACTCCCGTACCATTGCAACATTAATTTTCGGATGATTGGTCGGTAATGTATGTTCTTTTTCCGTTAGAAGTTCTTCATACAATTTTTCACCCGGTCGTAACCCCGAAAACTGAATATGAATATCTTTATCAGGTTCAAGTCCGGCCAATTCAATCATCCGTTTAGCGAGGTCGAGAATTTTTACAGGTTCTCCCATATCAAAAACATAAATTTCACCACCCTTTCCGATAGTACCAGCTTCCAATACCAGTCGACAAGCTTCAGGAATAGTCATAAAATAACGAATTATATCCGGATGGGTTACTGTAACAGGTCCTCCGTTTCGTATCTGTTCTCTAAACAAAGGTATTACAGAACCATTAGAGCCTAATACATTTCCAAAACGAGTAGTTACAAATTGTGTTTTGGAAACTTTATTCAAACTTTGGACATAAATCTCAGCTATACGTTTGGATGATCCCATAACATTTGTGGGATTTACCGCTTTATCGGTAGATATCATTACAAACTTCTCTATACCATAACGATCCGCAGCATTTGCAACCTGCCTCGTTCCATAAACGTTGCACAAAACGGCCTCACACGGATTCTCCTCCATCAAAGGGACATGTTTGTATGCTGCAGCGTGGAAAACAATCTGAGGTCCGAGATGTGAAAATAAATAATTTACGCGTTCTTTAGATCGGACATCACCAATAAAAGCTTCAAAATCCAATCGCGTATATTTCTTTCTCAATTCTAACACGAGATTGTGCATTGGTGTTTCTGCCGAATCAAAAAGAATCACTCGCTTTATAGGATAACGTGACAATTGACGAACAATTTCGCTTCCGATAGAACCTGCCGCTCCTGTTACTAAAACAATCTTATCACGTAAAAGGTTACCTATTTCATCCGTATTTATCAGAATTTCATCACGTCCGAGCAAATCTTCAATCTGAACCTCCTTTATATGTCGCGCAACAGAAATATTATCATCTACCAGTTCGAACGGAGGCAGCATAAACATCAAGACATGATTCTTCAAGCAAAATGCGACCAATCCTTTTTCTTCAAAATGCACATCTGCATAATCACAAAACAGAACTGCTGTCGCAGAATATTTTTTAAATATGTCCTGTAGTTTATTATACCGGATATATTTAACCGGAAGTCCTCCGATATTCGTACCATCCAAATTTTTATCGTGCGTTAAATAACCAATCGCCCTATATGGCAAATCGCCGTTCAATAAAGAGTTCCCCAACGATATGCACTTTCCTTCATGTCCATAAATGAAAACCGAACGGACATGTTTTCCTTTCGATTGAATAACCACTCTGCGATAAACATTTATTACGACTGCTCTAAAAGCGACTAACAGCACCGTGCTGAGTAAAAAATCCAAAACTCCTCCCAACAAAGCATATGGAAACGGCATCAAAAAAACGGATATAAAAAATATCTGCGTGACAACCCGTAGAAACATCGCAGACAAAATACGCCACATTTCATGAATTGTGGAATACCGAATAATCCCCCTATATGTCCTGAAGGCCAAAAAAGATAACAGCCCCATTGATAAAGAACAACAGAACAATCCAATTAAATCATTAAAGGTAAATCCTTTATGAAAAAAATAAAGAGTAAAGGAATAGGATATTATAGTAGAAAATACGACTAAAACCGTATCAAGCACCAATACAATCCATCTATTCAGATATTTAATTGTTGAAAGTCGATCTATCCAGTTACTCATTTTATCATTAATAAAAAAATGTTTCCAAAACATGCTTTTATATTTAACATTCAAATATCACAAATAGATTAATTCGCATCAGTTTTTCGGCACAAAGATAAGAAATTCTTTAACAAAAACTCTTATATATCCCTATCCATACAGAAATAAAGAAACATTTGGTTCACATAAAAGAAAGTAAAAAGTTTATATTCATAAACAAAATCAAGCTATCTCCAATTTAACCAGAACAAAAGAGCCATAGCTCCCAATAAAGTTGTATCTTTGTATATTAAAGCATTAATCAATTGCAAGTTAGGTAACGATTTATAAGAAATTAAGAAATGAAAATAGTCGTCGTAGGCACAGGGTATGTCGGATTAGTGACAGGTACCTGTTTTGCAGAAATGGGAATTAACGTTACTTGTGTAGATATTGACCAATCTAAAATAGAAAATCTCCAAAAAGGTATTATACCTATTTATGAACCCGGTTTAGATGAAATGGTTTTACGTAACCAGAAAGCAAAACGGCTTCATTTTTCAACAGACCTTAAATCGTGCCTGAATGATACAGAAATTATTTTTTCAGCAGTAGGCACACCTCCGGATGAAGATGGCTCTGCCGACTTAAAATATGTGTTAGACGTTGCCAGAACGGTAGGTTCACATATGAAAAATTACAAACTACTTGTTACAAAAAGCACAGTACCGGTAGGTACCGCACAAATAGTACGACAAGTAATTCAGGAGGAACTGGATAAACGAAATGTATCTATCGAATTCGATATTGCTTCTAATCCCGAATTTTTAAAAGAGGGTACCGCCGTTGCTGATTTTATGTCTCCCGACCGTGTAGTCGTAGGCGTGGATAGTCCTCGCGCCGAAAAGCTTATGAGCAGATTATACAAACCGCTGTTTTTAAACAATTTCCGTGTAATCTTTATGGATATACCGTCTGCAGAAATGACTAAATATGCGGCCAATTCAATGCTTGCCACACGTATCAGTTTTATGAACGATATTGCTAATTTGTGCGAACTTGTGGGAGCTAATGTCAACATGGTAAGAAAAGGCATTGGGGCAGATGCCCGTATAGGAAATAAATTTTTATATCCGGGATGCGGCTATGGAGGTTCTTGCTTTCCAAAAGACGTAAAAGCGTTGATAAAGACAGCGGAACAACATGGTTACAACATGCAGGTATTAAAAGCTGTAGAAGCAGTAAATGAAGCTCAGAAAGAATTACTCTTCAAAAAACTATCGGCAAAATTCAACGGGAATCTTAAAGATAAAACAATTGCATTCTGGGGATTATCATTTAAACCGGAAACAGATGATATGCGCGAAGCCCCATCCTTGACTTTAATCGAAAAAGTACTTCAAGCCGGAGCTAAAATTAAAGCATATGATCCAATAGCAATACATGAAGCATATCGCCGGTTAGGAGATACGATAGTATACGCAAATGATATGTATGATGCTGTAGTTGATGCTGATGCATTACTGCTTGTAACAGAATGGAAAGAGTTTAGGATTCCGTCATGGGATGTTTTGCGAAAAAGTATGAAACGCCTTTTAATCATAGACGGTCGAAACATTTATGATCCTATACAAATGAAAGAGCTTAACATTGAATATAGCAGAATAGGTTAATATTCTGTTAATTACAACACATAAGAGAGAGAGGCAAAAATAGTCCTATTCTCTTTTTTATATCAATTCCAAAAGTTATTTTAAAATTTCGAGGACTTTAAGACTGTACGCACCAATAAAAAATTTATCGGTACCACAATTATAAATACCAATATGGGAGCATAAGTTTCCGGAATACCAAAATAAAGAATAATATTTAAGAACGATATCTGTAATAAATAATTAATAAGATGACTGGCTCCAAAACCAATTCCTTTTTTTAAACTGGGCCTCGTACGAAATGTAAAATAATTCGATAAAAAGAAATTCATAACAAAACTTATAATATATCCTATCGAATAAGCAATATTTACAGCTAAGTATATATTCAGAAAAAGATATATTCCGTAATGTAAGAGAGCAGAAGTACCTCCAACTATCCCAAATCTTATTAATTCATATAATCGTTCTTTTCGCATCAGAAGTTTTAATCTTCTTAGTTTAGCTTTACATCTTTCATATTTCACGGTAAAGTTATATAAAAAAATATTTATATATCCTCTTATTTTACGTGAGATAATCATTTATCCGATGAAGATGAAATTCTGCATTATTTCTTCAATCGTTTCTTATTTTCACATGAGCATTTGATGTTATATTTATTGGATTGTAGCGGTTTATCTATTAGCTTTGCAGTTTGAAAACAACACGATTTAATTCGATGAATCCTACTGCTCAATACGATTTCACCATTATTGTTCCCATTTTTAATGAAGAGGATAATATGTCCCGTCTGGAAGAGACTCTAAAAAAGTTCATAATCAGCTGTAAAAAAAAGAGTTGTGTTCTTTTTGTAAACGACGGATCTTCCGACAGGAGTGAAAAGCTCATTCAAGAGGCATGTAAACGTAATCAGGGCTTTTATTATTTATCTTTAGATCGGAATATGGGTCTAAGTGCCGCTATGAAAGCCGGAATCGATGCTGTTTTCTCCCCTCTTGTCGGATATATCGACGCAGATTTGCAAACGACTCCTGAAGACTTTAATTTATTATTAGAATATAGTGACAATTATCCCTTGGTAATGGGCATTCGTGTCGGACGGAAGGATAGTTTTGTAAAGCGTCTTTCTTCTAAATTTGCAAACGGATTCCGGCGTATGATGACCGGCGATAACATAACCGATACAGGTTGCCCCCTTAAGGTGCTTCATACCGACTATGCCAAGCGGATACCTTTTTTCACAGGAATGCACCGTTTCCTTCCCGCTTTAATAGGATTACAGGGTGCCGAAGTCAAAGAGATTCCAGTACGGCACTTTCCTCGTATTGCAGGAACATCAAAATATCACCTTTTCAACCGATTAATAGGGCCGTTTAAAGATTGTTTTGCTTTCCGGTGGATGAAACACCGGTATATTCATTATACAGTGAAAGATTCGGATTTATGTTAAACGGCAATTGGTGGATTTACGGCATAGGCTTTTCAGCACAACTTTTTTTCTCGGCCCGTCTTCTGGTTCAATGGATTGCTTCCGAACGAGCAAAAAAAGTACTTTCCCCTACTCTTTTCTGGCAATTGAGCTTATTAGGCTCATTCCTTCTTTTTCTATACGGATGGCTAAAAAATGATTTTGCCATCGTTGCCGGACAGTTTTTATCTTATTATATCTATATTTGGAATTTGAAAATGAAGAAGGTATGGCTTCTTATGCCATCTTTTTTAAGATTTCTATTGTGGCTTACGCCAATCATAACCATAATTTATTTTTGTTTCGATATACAGGCTGCAATTAATAATCTTTTCCGTAATGAAGATATCCCGACAGGATTACTTATTTTCGGTACAATGGGACAAATTGCATTTACATTACGCTTTGTATATCAATGGTGGTATTCCAAACGTGCAGGAGAATCAATGCTTCCCTTATTATTCTGGGTCATTAGCCTTGTCGGTTCATCCATGATTATCACATATGCAGCATTCCGGCTCGATCCCGTCCTGCTGATAGGACAAACTCCCGGTGCCGTCGTCTATCTCCGCAATATCATGATTGCCCGGAAAGCCAAATAATCATTCGTTTACTTCTTTCGTCCTAAAATATATAAATTGTATTCCCCTACTCTTTCCACCGGATCATCCGCCCTAAGTAAACGACTAAGTTTTTCTTCATTTAAATCCGCTTCCCGAACAATAAATAATAAAGAATCTTTTTGAGTTGCCTGCTGCAACAATTCCACACTATCCATTTTCAACGGGATTGCTTTTTTTACATAAACATCCAGATTCTCTCCTTCCCTGAATCTATAATAAGCGCAGCGGACATCGTATTCGCCGACTAATTTATCAGCAACGTGCCCAAGCTCTTTAATTCCAATATAAGCATTGAACTGTGCTATTCCGAACGAAGCTATTCCTATCATGAACAGTATTCCGACAGAACCTGCCATAAGAGCTTTTCTCAATGAGTTTTTGCGTACTGAAGATAATCCTATCAAAGAACAAATCATAAGAACAAAAAGTGCAGCCCTCAGTATTGCCGGATTAGGGCAAGGAAAAGGTAGATAGTCCAAAACAAAAAAAGAAAGAGGGAAAAGCAGGGCAAAAACAATAAGAGGCAAAACCACTGCAAATTTCATTATCTTATTATATCGTGGGATCTTATCAAACTGAAGCACGGCAAGATATACGACAAACGGATATATCGGCAAAAGATAAATATCAATTTTAGCGCTGATTACGCTTAACAATACAAGGCTGCTTAAAATCACAGAAAGGAAAAAACATTCCACATCACTGACAAAGCGGTTTCTATAATATCCAAACCATAAAAGCACAATATACACTAAACTCCAAGGGGCAAAAGTATATATCATCGTTTGCAAATAGTAATAGAACGGTGCTTTATGATGAAAAGAATTGATTCCTCGCCCAATCGTCTGGCGGAATAATATATTATGTAAATAATCTTTCCCTCCTTCCCAATAAATAAAGAGAAACCAAATTAAACAAAGTGTTATAAGCAACATGAATTGCCGCCAGCCGAAACACCGTCCTAACTGCCGCCAATCTCTCTTAACCGCGATGTATGTAATAATCGAAACCAGAGGGATCAACAGCCCTATCGGTCCTTTTGTGAAAAGTCCGAGAAAAATATAAACAGGTAATATCCATTTTTCATAAGGTTTGTTTTTCCGATGGTATATACGGTAAAAAGTATATAAACTCAATACGATAAAAAGCGTCATCAGCATATCCATCCGCAAAACCAATGCTCCTCCCATAAAAATGCCTGTTGTCAGGAGCAATTCTCCCGCTGGCCTGTAATTACTATAGGACTGTTCTTTGCGAATCCACCGGTTCATCAGCATTACAATTCCTATTGCCGGTAAAACACTAAAAAGCCCGTAGAGCCAAAAGTAATGTTCTCCGGCCAGCACCCGGGCCAACATCATCATCCAAAAATAGAACGGGGGTTTATCGGCATATGCTTCTCCATGGTTATAAAATGCAAACAGACTGTGGTTATTCAACGCCTCATCCACAATGCTGATATATCGAAGCTCATTATTCGGCGTATAATCCCGAAAAACAAATGGCAATATCAGCAATATGGTATAGAGTATATAACGTAATTTCATAAATAATATTTTTTATACCATGTTATAAATGCGGATAGTCCTTGCTCGAGAGAGGTAGACGGGGAATAATCTGTTAAAGCTTTTAAAGCAGAAACATCAGCCCATGTGGCATCTACATCACCGGGCTGCATTGGCAAAAATTCCTTTTTAGCTGTAATTCCGGTCAATTGTTCAAGTGTAGATACAAATTTATCCAATTGTACCGGTGTTGCATTTCCTATATTAAGAATCCGGAACGGTAATCCGTTATTATCGCCTTTCTCCGGAGGAATTCTAAGTATTCGTACAACTCCTTCAATTATATCGTCTATATAAGTAAAATCGCGCATTAAATCCCCATGATTGAAGAGTTTTATGGACTTACCTTCAAAAAGAGCTTTGGTAAAAAGGAATGGTGCCATATCGGGACGCCCCCACGGTCCATAAACTGTAAAAAACCTAAGTCCCGTTGTGGGAAGCTCGTATAGGCTCGCATAACTATGAGCCATCAATTCATTACTTTTTTTAGTTGCGGCATATAAACTCACCGGAGCGTCTGTTCTATCCGACTCTTTGTAAGGAATTGATTGATTATTTCCATACACGCTCGAACTACTTGCAAACAGAAAATGCTTTATAGAAAATCTGCGGCAACATTCCATTACATTCGAGAAACCGACCAGATTGCTTTGAACATAAGCTTCCGGATGCTCTATACTGTAGCGGACACCGGCCTGGGCAGCCAGATGACAGACAAGCTCGAACTGTTCATCGGCAAAAAGGCGGGATAATGCAACCGCATTGCAAATATCTATTTTCTCAAATCGAAAAGATTTCCCTACCTTTTCCTGAAAAGAAAATAGAGAAGCCAACCGGGCATTTTTAAGTGACGGATCATAATAGGAATTAAGATTATCAATACCCACTACCTGATGTCCTTCTTTCATTAAAGCTAACGAGAGATGTGCCCCTATAAATCCAGCTGCTCCGGTGACCAATATTTTCATTCTTCAATTCTTTCTTTTGCAAATATCCTCTTTTTTAAGAAAAAAAACAAATGAATAAACGCCCGGGAAGATATTTTCAAGTTTAAAAGTTTTATTTCACTTATACCGAACAGTTATTGCTAAACAATCAGTCTTCTTCATCCATTATTAATCATAAGTTAACCGGAATGTATTTTGAGAAACAGGATATTTTCGTTATATTTGTAGAAGTCTGATAGCATTATTTTTATCTAAATAATGCCTATGTTCTCTCAAAATCACTCGTTCATATCTGAGTCCGGTCTGTCTCGATTGATTTCTTTATTTTTCACAAAACATACTCTATTTCAATAGAGCTTTCAAAATAATTGCAGAATACAACTATGAAAAAAGAGATACTTTATTTCAATATCCCACAACTTCTTCTTCTGTTCAAGGCTGAATTACCCGATATTGTTTTTTTAGCTGAGACAAGTGAAGATACCGAATCATTCAAGAATCAACTCAGCTTGTACATATCGGATCTGACTCTTCAAAAATGTACAACACAGCAATACGATGCTATCAAAAGAATTTTTAAATCTCTGAAATACGATAAGCAGACTGTTCACGATTTATCTACAGGCAATGCAATCAAGTGCGGTATAACCGAAACATTATGGGCATTTTTAAGAGGCTCAAAAATAAAAAATGTCCATCCTGATTTCTTTATCGATTTATATTTTCTATTTAAACAATTGGAAATTGACGATGTTTCAGTCATTAATCAAAAAATGCTGTCTCAGTTTATGGACTGTTGGAAAAGTGGTTTGGACGAGGATATAATAAAAATTCGCGAACAGAATAAACATAGAATCATAAATTCACTGATTGATAAGATCGAACATTCTAAAAACACAAGTAAGTACCAACTGGACAGTTCGTTGTCCTACGATGAAAAATACAAACAAATCAAAGAATGGTGGAATACTCCGCACTTTCATCTTTGTATGGCAATAAGAGACCCTCATGAACTCAACCTGTTTTTGGGTGATACTCTATCGGAAAGTACGATGGCTTTGTTAGAAAAAGCAAGTAAAAAGAAAATGCCTTTTTTCATCACGCCTTATTATCTTTCTTTACTCAGCACGGGGTCTAACGGGTACGATGATTCTACTATACGGAGTTATGTCCTTTATTCAGAAGAGTTGATCAATACATACGGAAATATACGGGCATGGGAAAAAGAGGACCTTTTAGAAACAGGCAAACCCAATGCAGCCGGCTGGCTTCTTCCCGAAGGGAATAATATTCACCGACGTTACCCGGAAGTAGCCATTCTTATACCCGATTCAATGGGAAGAGCCTGTGGTGGTTTATGTGCTCCTTGTCAACGCATGTATGATTTTCAGAACAAACGGTTAAATTTTAATTTCGAGTCACTAAAGCCAAAAGAATCATGGGAAGCCAAACTTGCAAGGCTTTTGACTTATTATGAAAAAGATTCTCAGTTGAGAGACATCCTAATAACAGGCGGAGATGCTTTAATGAGTCAAAATTCCACACTCCGAAAAATATTGGCATCCGTATATAAAATGGCATTACGAAAAAAAGAGGCTAATAAATGGCGTGCCGACGGCGAAAAATATGCAGAAATCCAAAGAATCCGGCTCGGTTCCCGCTTGTTGGCCTATCTACCTCTACGCATCAATGACGAATTAATCGACATATTAAAAAGATTTAAGGAAAAAGCTTCGGCCATAGGTGTAAAACAATTCATCATCCAGACTCATTTTGAATCTCCCCTTGAAATTACTCCCGATGCCGTCCGCGCAATACAGGCAATCTTATCGGCTGGCTGGTTAATCACCAACCAGCTTGTATTTACAGCTGCTGCTTCCAGACGCGGACACACTGCAAAATTAAGACAAGCATTAAATAAAGTTGGGGTAGTCTGCTACTATACTTTCACAGTAAAAGGATTCGACGAGAATTATGCAATGTTCGCACCTAACAGCAGATCTTTACAGGAGAAAAAAGAGGAAAAATCATTCGGCCTTATGAATCCGGCGCAAGAGCGACAATTATTATCTGCTCTTTATTCTCCCCAAGACTTTACCGATTTTATCAGCCGGTTCCTGAAAAAGAACAAACTGCCTTTCTTATCAACCGATCGTAATGTCTTGAATTTGCCAGCTATCGGCAAAAGCATGACTTTCTCAACAATCGGCATTACGCCTTCGGGAGAAAGAATATTAAAATTCAAACATGATAAAGGAAGAAAGCACAGTCCTATTATTCACAACATGGAGGATGTCTTCATTGTCGAGAATAAATCAATTGCCGCTTATTTACGGCAATTAGAGAAAATGGGAGAAAATATCAATCTTTATGATTCGATCTGGTCATACAGTGAAGGAGAAACCGAACCTCTTTTCAAAATATACGAATATCCGGACTCAGGCTTTTCCATTACTTCCCAATATACCAACTTACATATCGACGAACATTCAGATATCGCAATATAAAAATTCGTTTTTTTGTATTTTTCCATAAAATCCGATATTTAAAAGTTCATTTATTATGATGATCGATTTAACCGTGAGAATAACTCAGAAGCTACAGAAAGAAAGTCCTAAGTTTGAAAAAATGGCTGCGTTGGGGCATCTCGGTACCCATTTCGATGTAATGAACAAAGAGTTCAGTACGGATAATTTTATCAGAAAAGGGAAGCTGGTTAACGTCAATCACATAAAAGAAAGAGATATCTGTATTGAAGACCTCCAAAATACAAATATAGAAAAAGAAGATTTTATCTTATTCCATACCGGTTTTCTGAAACAAGAGGGTTATGGAATTTCAAATTATTTCACGAATCATCCTCAGCTTTCAAGAGAACTGATCGATTATCTTTTAAATAAAAAAATCAGTCTTATCGGTATCGATAGTGCCGGAATAAGAAGGGGAAGCGAACATACGATAACAGACCAATACTGTGCTGACAGGGCGTATTCATCATCGAAAATATCGATAATTTGAACTTGCTGGAATGAGCTGCAAACGGTAACGATTTTATCGTTTATACTTTTCCTGTTAATTTCGAGGGCATGACAGGGCTTCCCTGCAGAGTTGCCGCTTACATTCCGGAATAAAGAAATTACTTTTTTTCGCGTCTTTTAATTTTTCTTCTATACAAAGCTGCATACTCATCTGCACTTTCAACCGAACCAATCATTTCTGATAAACGTTTTAAACTAAACTCTATTCAGAAAATAGCTTTTTTTATCCTAACCAGTAAATGATACAGTTATGAAAACAACTATTTTTATTGGTTGAATTTTCATTTCATAATAGGATATGTCAGACATAAAAAACGATATCATTTTAATCAATACGCAAATAAACTATCAAATACAGAATATTATGAATGAGATCAAACAAAAAACAACTTATCGTACCGAACATGACTCTATGGGTGAAGTACTGGTTCCGGACGACAAGCTTTGGGGAGCACAAACCCAACGTTCTCTTTTAAATTTCAATATTGGCGGAGATACTGCCCGCATGCCGATTGAGATAATACGTTCCATTGCTTTAATCAAAAAGGCTGCCGCCCTAACGAACTATGAAATGGGACTTATCTCCGCACTCAAATGCAATCTGATCGTAAAAGTGGCAGATGAGATATTAAAAGGAAATCTCGACGACCAGTTTCCTTTACGGGTTTGGCAAACAGGTTCGGGAACCCAGACAAATATGAATGTAAACGAGGTTATATCAAACGGTGCCGAAATATTATATATGGGCGATTTATTCAGCAAAAATCGTTTCGTACACCCTAATGACGATGTAAACCGTTCCCAGTCTTCTAACGATGTTTTCCCGACAGCAATGTCCATCGCAACTTATTTGCTCGTTACTCAAAGATTATTGCCCAGCCTAAAAAAGCTATTAAAAAGTTTTGAGAAAAAGGAAAAAGAATTTGCCTTAATAATAAAAACGGGCAGAACACATACAATGGATGCGACTCCTCTTACTTTAGGAATGGAATTCTCCGGCTATGCCAGCCAGCTTAAATACGGAATCTCTTTCATCGAATCGTCCCTACCCCATTGCTGTGAATTGGCCATAGGAGGGACTGCCGTAGGAACAGGCGTCAACTCTCCGAACGGATTTGCCAAACGAGTGGTAAAGAAAATAGCACATCTGACCGGAGCTCCTTTCGTTTCAGCTCCCAACAAATTCGAAGCTATCGCAACAAGTGATTCCCTGATTCAGGTACATAGCACCTTAAAAGCTTTGGCCGTAAGCCTGATGAAAATAGGCAATGATATACGCCTACTCGGTTCGGGACCAAGGGCAGGAATAGGAGAACTGATTTTGCCTGCTAACGAACCGGGCTCTTCTATCATGCCCGGCAAAGTAAATCCTACGCAATGCGAAGCTTTAACAATGGTATGTTGCCAGATTATTGGCAATGATGTCGCTGTTAGCGCAGGTGGAGCCAGCGGACAATTCGAGCTCAATGCTTTCCGGCCTATGATTATTCACAATATCATAGAGTCTATAAAATTACTGACAGATGTATGTGAGTCTTTCGATAAAAACTGTATCTCAGGAATCCGAGCCAATACAAAAAGGATTCAAAAGAATCTCAATGAATCTCTTATGCTGGTTACGGCCTTAAGTCCTCACATCGGTTATGAAAAAGCCGCAGAAATCGCACATATCGCTTATCAAGACGATATAAGCCTCAAAGAGGCAGCTATCAAATCCGGCTATTTGAATGCGAAAGAGTTCGATAAATGGGTAAAACCCGAAGCCATGCTTCATCCATTTTAAAAACAAATACAGAATTAATTATTATAATCACTAAAAATCAAACTTATGAAATATTTATTTCCCATATTTGTTCTTGCCTTATTTATTGGCTGTCAGAGCAATGCCGACAAGAAGCAATCGTCCGAAAATTCAAATCCTGCCACTACTCAAACCAATGAAGATATCGAAATACGTGAATACGAAGGTCTACTTCCCTGTGCCGACTGTCCGGGTATCCGTTATAACCTGAAACTTCAAAATAAGGAACACACGGGCGATGGTACTTTCGAACTGGATATGACTTATCTGGAAGCTGAAAACGGTAAAGATGCAACTTTCAGTTCAACAGGTAAATGGATTACCTTACGTGGAGACGCAGACGATATCAACGCAACCGTTTATCAGTTAAATCCTGATTCCGTCGAGTCTATCATGAATTTTTTAATGTTAGGCGATAGTCTTGTCATGCTGGACAGAGATCAAAAAAGAATTGACTCGGGACTCAATTATACTTTAAAGCTTAAGCAATAGATTGGACTTTATCTAAAAAAGAGCCTTGCATAGCTATGCAAGGCTCTTTTTTTATTTTCTACCCTTTCGGTTCTTTACTTTTTATCCACTTTGAGATGACGTGTCATCATAAACGATTGTTTATGAAAAACGAATAATGGTATAGATACTCCTATCACTAAAGAGAACAGGATAAATATAGTAGTCAATCCGTTCCGGAACACATCGACTATTAATCCCTGCAAAAGCAACTCATCTTTACATTTCAGAAATTTCATCAGTGCCAATATTGTTTTATAAGCAAACATTCCCGGAATCATCGGCAATAAAGAAGGAAAAGAAAATACTTCTGCCGGGCAACGTATTATCTTGGCAAAATAGATGCTCAACATTCCTATACTAAAAGCTGCTATTATCGTAGCTGTCGCAATATCCAAGTTCGTATTTTTCAACAAAAAGAATCTCAATGCATGTCCTATTGCCGCTAAAAGAGCCGCCACCAAAACCGCTTTTTTAGGGGGATTGGAGATTACAGCAAATCCGATTGCTGCAATAGCAGCAAAAAGGCCATCCGCTAAAATTGAAAATACTAAATTCATTTTATAAATTATCTATACCTAAAATCATTAACGTCGATAATAATCCCAATGCAATACAAATTATCAGGATTCCTGCATTTACAAGTCTGGTTATTCCTACAACAACATGACCTTCGATCAAATCGATTGCAGAATTAATCAATGGAACACCCGGAATCAAATAGAGGACACTCGTAGCTAATGCTATATCCGGAGTAGAGCCGAGTCCATAAAAATAATCTATACCCGCAATCATTGATGCTACAAACGAAGATACTATGAATACGAGCAAATGATTCAAATGCCTGTTCATCATCTCCTGGCGGATAAAAAAGCCGACCAGAGTTCCTGCAAACACCAGCGCCATAGCAATACCGTCTCCACTGAAAAGCCTACAAAAAGAGGCGTTCGCACATGCAACCAACACCAATACCCACCAACGCGACATACGGGGAGCAGAAACTATCTCAATATATCTTTCACGGGATTCTGTCAACGAAAGCTTTTGATCATATATATCCCAGCTGAGCTTACTAAGTTCGGATACAATCTTAAAATTAAGAGCGAGCGGTTTTATCCTTTTTACCGACGTATTCCGTACAGTTGTATCATGCTGATCGGTGATCGTCATCATAACCGTTTTCTGAAAGATAGTCATATTCAAATCATATCCGAACGTATCTGCTATTCTTGAAACTATATGATCGACCCGCGACGTATGTGTTCCTGCGCCCATTAAACTCGTTGCAAAATCCTGCAGCAAATCCGAAATTTCCTGAATCTCTACCTTGTTCTTTCTATTTTCCACACCCATATCCGATAAGCTTCTCTTTTGTACTTATCCTAAGTATATAATACCCATTTTTCTTTTCGCCTGCAAAGGTATTTTTTTAAACAGACAGACACAATATCAATAACTTCAATTAAGATAATTATTTATATGTTACCATGCTTATTTATACTATCACATCGTTAAAAAATTCATTCCATTTCGTTTCTTCCGGTTGCACTTTATTTCAATCTGTAAATTAATTGCAATAAACGCGGCACCTCAGCATAATTCAGGCAAGCCTGATTCTGCGTTCGGCTTGCTGTTTATTTTAAAATGGTGTATCTTCGATACCGCTTTTGATTCGATGAATTATGAAAATAAAAATAAATAAGACGAATGCTGCCCGATTATTAGATAAAGCAAAAATTCCGTATGAACTAATCCCATATACCGTCGATGAAAACAATCTGGCTGCCACCCATGTAGCACAAGAATTGGGAGAAGATATCAACCAAGTATTTAAAACCTTAGTGCTCAAAGGAGATAAAACGGGTTATCTCGTATGTGTTATTCCCGGAGATAAAGAAGTCAACCTGAAATCAGCAGCAAAAATTTCAGGAAATAAAAGCGTAGAAATGATACCGGTAAAAGAGTTATTACCCATAACCGGATATATCAGAGGCGGTTGTTCTCCTATAGGTATGAAAAAAGATTTCCCGACTTTTATACATGAAAGCTGTAAAAACTTTCAATTTATTTATGTAAGTGCGGGAATCAGAGGTTTGCAAATTAAAATATCACCGGATAATTTAATCTGTTTCACACATGCGACCATAACCAATCTAATTAATTTATGAAGGCAAAGCAGGAAATATCCTGCTTTGCCTTCATAAAATTTACTCAAACCCGAGGTTCCCATCCAGGTTCATAACTTCTACTCCATAATGCTTCTGCTTTTGCATTATTAAGAATATGTCCTGTACGCGAATCTATATTCAAAGTGTCACCGGTACGCCAAGCAATATTTCCCAACTGAACAATCAATGTACTTTTAAATAAGTCGTCTGGTGATGCCGTAATCACAGCATCTCCTCTTAGGCTATCTAAAAAATTACAAACATGCATTTCATCCAAGTTTCCTCCGGCACTAACCGTATTATTAGTTTCTTTACTATCGGTATTATCTTTTTCACTTTTAATTATCTTTCCTTCACTATCATAAATCGTATATGAATTTGCTCCGGGATAATATACCGTGCCTTTTTCTCCGTAAAATATGACGCCCCGATCCGAACCTTCAGTTTTATATTTATTGCAACTCTTCCCTTCCCAAGTAATCATTTTTTTATCAGGGAACTCCGCCGAAAGTGTTTGCGTATCGGGAGTTTCCCAATCGTCGTTAAAACAATAACGCCCACCTGCCGAAGTTACTCTTTCAGGAAAATCAACGTTTAATCCCCATCTCGCTACATCTACTTCGTGAGTTCCGTTATTTAACGCTTCTCCCGTACCCCAATGCCAAAACCAATGCCAATTATAATGAATCAAATTATTCTGATAAGGCATACGGGGCGCCGGGCCTTGCCACAAATCATAATCCAACCAATCAGGAACAGGGCCAGGAGACAAAAAAGTAGGTCCCCGTCCGTTTGCATACCAACATTTAGCCATATACGGCTTGCCAATTATTCCAGAGCGTAAATCACGGATCATAGCCTGTATATTCGTACCTGAACGACGTTGACTTCCAACTTGTACTAATCTATTATATTTTTTCGCAGCTTCTATCAGGAGTTCCCCTTCTCTCGGATTATGAGATATCGGTTTTTCTACATATACATGTTTTCCCATCGAACATGCCAATATCGCTGCAGGGGCATGCCAATGGTCCGGCATTGCAATAACAACCGCATCTACACCTTTATCTTCCAAAGCTTTCCTGAAATCCTTCTCTGCTTTAGGTTTTCTCTTCTGAATTTTTGCTACATCGTTAATAGTTTTATTCATTGCTCGCAAATCAACATCGCAAATGTATGCAACTTCGGTATCGGGTTGAGCAGCAAACAGCTTAGCCAAATAATTGCCCCGACTATTTACTCCGACAACGGCTACTACTATCTTTTTATTTGGTGCACCCTGTGCAAAAACCGAGGGCATATATAATGCACTAAGTCCCATACCGGCAAGAGTAATACCGGAATTTTTTAAAAAAGTTCTTCTTGATTGTGTTTTCATAGCATTTAAATTAATCGATTTTTAATCTAATTCAGACAAATTCCATCAGGATGAATTACTATCTTATGCTCTTTATAAAGGGCACCTATGGCTTTTTTAAAATTTTTCTTACTACATCCGAAATATTGCATTATCAAATCTGACGAAGACTTATCCGAGAGAGGTAAAGTTCCTCCTGTTTTACTAAGCTCTTTCAGTATCTGATCAGCTAAAGGTTCAATTTTCTTATATCCCATCGGTTCTAACAAAAGGTCTATTTTCAGATCCGAACGTATTTCTTTTATATATCCTTTTATGCGATCACCTTTACTTAGCGGCTTAAATACCTGATTGTGGTAAAGCATTCCCCAATGACGATTATTAATTATTGCTTTATATCCCAAGTCCGTCTGCTGTGCTATGAGCAGATCGACCTCTTCGTTTAACGTATAGTCTATATCTTCATTATCAATATATTTTTCTATTTTAGCCGATGCCACTATTCTTTCCGACAGTTCATCCCAATAAAGATATACCAGATACGATTTCCCCTCTTCCATCTTCATTTTCTGTTCCCGAAACGGAACAAACAAATCTTTCATCAACCCCCAATCGAGAAATGCGCCGTATTGATTTACCCAATTTACTTTTAGAAAGGCAAAATCTCCAATCTGGGCATAAGGTTTTTGCGTCGTAGCAATAAGGCGTTCATCTGCATCAAGATAAACAAAAACATCCAAATCATCCCCAATATCGAAAGTATCAGGCATGTAACGACGGGGAAGCAAAATTTCTCCTTTTTCCTCGCCATCCAGATAAAGGCCGAAATCAACTTCTTTTACTATTTTCATTCTGTTATATTTTCCTATCGTTACCATAGTTTTCTCTTTTATCAAAAAATTACATTACTCATCGAAACAAATTATCTCACCAAACTAAAACAGATTATATTTATCATGTATTGTGCTATAGAACATCTGCATTTATTCTAAACCGGGTTTCAGCAATTCATAATAATGCATATCTATTATTTGATTCTTTTTTATCGCAGCTTTTCTAAATACAGCCTTTTTCTCAAAACCGACTTTCTCAAGAACCCGCATCGAAGATTTATTAAAATCAAAAACAGAAGCAAACAACCTAATTATTTCCGTTTCAGTAAATATATAATCTACCAAATCCCTGAGTGCCTGACTCATAATTCCCTTATTCCAGAATTTCTCACCTAACCAGTAGCCTATCTCTGCATTCAAGCGTTCCACATCTTTTTGTGGAATAAAACCTACGCCTCCGACAGCTATACCGTTTATTTCGATTGCAAAATTACAGTTTTTTCGACCTTGATTCATTTCAATAAATGCTATCGCATCTTTTACCGTATAGGGATAAGGTAATGCGTCCCGAACATTATTCCAGATATGAATATTTCCGATATTTTCGGATAAAGAGTGAGCATCGGCAATCTCCCATTTCCGTAAAATATAGTGCTCCCTAATTATTTTCATATTATCAATCTTCTCTTTTTACAAAGATAAAGACAATGTTCCTATTTTTATCCGGATTGTATTTAATATATCCTTTCTTCTTATTTTTATCAAAACTAGTTATTCAACATATTCTATCTTTCAAAGATTCTTCTTTTATTTTGTACTTTTACCACATCAATTTACTATCCTGACAATAGAACTCCACATCAAAAGAATTTAATAACATGAAATACACAACCTTTTACGATATGAAAACTTCTATTTCCCTTAAACTTATCTTAAGTTTGTTTTTCTTTTTCCTGACATCTACGGTTTCGTCTATTTCCGGACAGGCCTTGCCTCAACAAATCACTCCTTTGCAAAATGGAGACAAAGTCTTATTTATCGGGAACAGCTTTAGTGATTGGCATGGTCCGCTCCCGTCTGCTATCCAATCTATTATAAAAGCGTCAGGCTCCAATTTAAAAGTGGACTTTACATTCAAAGTCAAAGGCATGGGAATTCTAAAAGAATACGCAACATGGGAAAGTCTCGGTATAATGAATGAAATAAAAAAAGGTGGATGGAAATATGTTGTTATTCAAGGGTGGATGGATGCAATAGACCGAAAAGATTCAGAGACATTGGAAGACGGTTCTCTCAACCCTAACGATGCAATGGGATGGCCTGCTTGCCAGGACACGATGCTTAAATATTTGAAAGTTATGGACGATGAGATTGTAAAGGTCGGAGCTAAAACAATATTATACGAACCTCATGTCGGTTGTTTAAACTTTACAGAAGAATTTAATAAATCTCATCAGACATACGCTAAATTAAAAGATGCGGTATCTGTTTTTTATGCACCGATATTAAATGGATGGGAAGAATTCCGAAAACTTTATCCTACGCAAAAATACGAGTGTCCAAATGAAAACAGTACCGGCTTTATAAAATATTTATACGGAGACTGCGGCCATCAAAACTCAAATGGTTTGGCTTTTGATGCTATGATTTTTTATACTCTATTTACTCAACGCTCTGCGGCCACATTAAATCCCCAATTTCCTGCTAAGATGAGTAACCCGGAATTATATGAGGAGTTGGCCGATATTGCTTACCAAACAGGAAAATCGATTTTGGCAGCAAATAATTGCGGTTTTTCGGACACAGAAGTTCCGTCTGTCCCATCCAACTTAAAAGCAACAAATAAAATGCCGGATAGCTTCATTTTAACATGGGATATTTCAAGCGACAATATTGGTGTTTTAGGATACAACGTTTACAAGGATAATATGCTGATAGGAACTACAGCAACCCCTAAATTTGCAATAGGGGGATTGTCTCCCGCCACCTCCTATACAATGACGGTAAAAGCTTTTGATTCAGAAAAAAATGAATCCGATTATTCTGAGGCTCTTGTGGTAACAACTGAAAAGAGAGAAGAAGTAGATGCCCAAGGTATTCTTATGAACTGGGATTTTAACGGAAACAATGGAGGTACGACTTATAGCACAGAGAACCTTATGAATGGCATTTCTGCAACTGCCCCCAGCGCTATTCTTAATTCAGGACCTGTATTTTCACCTCAAAATAATCCAAATGCTTTCAGTGTAACTAATCAAAAAAGAGTCACTCTAGAGGAGGCCATAAAAAACAACGAATACTTTTCTTTCACTATTGCACCACAAGAGGGAAATCAAATTTCTATCGATTATATCAGCTTTATTCCTTTTTCTCAAAACAACAAGCTACGCAATTTCAGTTTAATGTCGGGCATAAAAGAATTTACTGCAGAAAATGCTATCGGCAACATTACTTGCGATCAGGCAACGAATGCTCCTACTGTAAAAATTGAGGTTACAGGACATGAGAATCTTTCCGAACCGATCGAATTCAGAATCTACGTATGGGGACAAGATAATCAGTGGGAGTTTTTCGGCCTGGACGATTTAAAAATATCCGGTGCCGTAAAAACAATACCGTTACCTGTTTTTCCTACAGAACTTCAGGTGGCCGACCTCACAGAAACAGGATTTACCCTGAGATGGAAAGCGGCCAAAGATGCTGTTTTTTATGAAGTTTACAAGAACGGGAATTCTTGCGGCACTACAACCTCATTATCTATGCATATTGCAGATATCGTTATAAACGAAAGTTATCAAATGACGGTAAAAGCAACCGATAGTGAAAATAACGTTTCAGAAGAGAGTTTACCTTTAGAGGTGACTATACCGGACCTTCATGCTCCGACTACTCCGCAAAACCTCAACGCATCGGGTATTTCTCTCAATACTTTCACCTTGTATTGGGATGCGTCGTCGGATAATGTGGGCGTTACGCGCTACGATGTATATATGAACGATCTTTTATACGGAAATACCGTAGATAGTTATATGCCAATTCCTTATCTGACTCCCAGCACAACATACCGGATGAGGGTAAAAGCCGTCGATGCAGCAGGAAATATATCGGATCCAAGCGAAGAGCTACTGGTGACGACACTTGATCCGACCGGAATAGTAACCGGAGAAAACGATAATAATAATATTTCTATCTATCCAAATCCGGTGTCGGAAATAGCCTACATAGATGGAGAAAACAAAGCCACATACGATATATTCCTATATAATACCAACGGAAATCTATTACAAACATACGAGCGGATTACCTCCGGCACTCCGATAGATGTATCAGCCTACTCCGATGGTGTCTATTTTATACGAATCATTAATGACAAACAATCATTTATCAAAAAATTAATCATTCAAAAATAAAAATGCAAATTACAAATGTTTCCGAAAAGGATTTTGATGAAATTACATCCGTATGGGAAGCCTCTGTAAAAGCAACCCATACTTTTCTAAAAGACGAAGATATCTCACTTTACCGTAATTTAATCCGTAACAAATATTTATATAATCTCTCATTAGCCTGTGTACGGGATATTTACGAAAAGATTGCAGGTTTTATCGGAATTGACAATTCCAAAATAGAAATGCTTTTTATCCGTCCGGACAAAAGAGGTGAAGGCTTAGGAAAAATGCTTGTCCATTATGCCATAAACCAATATCATATCAATCTGGTAGATGTTAACGAACAAAATGAACAAGCCGTAGTTTTTTACCAACATCTCGGATTTCATATAATCGACCGTTCAAACACGGATGGTGAAGGAAAAAACTATCCTATTTTGCATATGGAACTAAAAACGCTATTTTAAGAAATACTCTATTTTATCAAAAAAACTTACAAAAACTTTGATTTAACAAGTATAGCATCTATTTTTACATACAGTTTTCATCAGAAAGAATGAACAATACTATTTTACATAATCATCTTTTCCTGGTCAGCGAACTTGTGGTCGTCCTCAAGTTACGGGAAAGGTGTGTGTAAAATATATTTTCTAAAAATATAGAGGTACGAGCCTTTCCTTGTAAATAACCAAGGAAAGGCTCTTTTTTTAATGCTTTGCTAAAATGGAAAAAAGTACAAATTTAAACGGAGCCGAAATTTTAATACGGTCGTTAATTGCCGAAAATGTAAAAATCATATTCGGATATCAGGGTGCAGCAATCATACCTGCATATGACTGTCTTTACGATCGTAAAGAAATCCGGCATATTATGGTACGGCATGAACAGGGAGCCGCTCATGCAGCCGAAGGTTATGCACGCGCCTCGGGAAAAGCCGGAGTTGTAATGGTTACATCGGGCCCCGCTGTAACCAATCTAATTACAGGTATTGCAGATGCCATGGCTGACAGTACTCCTATCGTTATCATTACAGGACAAGTATTTTCATCATTACTCGGCACGGATGCATTTCAAGAGGTCGATGTATTAGGTATCACACAACCTATTACCAAATGGAACTGCCAGATACAAAAGGCCGAAGAATTAGCCCCCGCTATTGCCCGTGCTTTTTACATTGCGCAAAGCGGCCGTCCGGGACCTGTCGTTATCGATATCACAAAAGATGCGTTATTAGGCACCTGTCCTTATTCGTATCAGCCTTGTAAATCGATACGTAGCTATGTACCCTATCCGGAAAAGGATAAAGAGCAATTACTTTCTGCTGCACAATTAATTAATAAGGCAAAAAAGCCTTTGGTTGTATTCGGTCAAGGTGTAATACTCGGAAATGCAGAAGAAGAGTTGCTTGCATTTATCGAAAAAGCCGATCTTCCTGCCGCTTCGACTCTTTTAGGGTTATCAGCCATACCGAGCAATCATCCTTTGTATAAAGGAATGGTGGGAATGCATGGGAATATTTCTCCTAATATCAAAACAAATGAATGTGACGTACTGGTCGCAATCGGTATGCGCTTTGACGACCGGGTAACCGCAAGTCTCAGTAATTATGCCAGACAAGCAAAAATCATTCATTTCGACATCGATAATTCTGAATTCGACAAAAATGTAAAATCAGCAATAAAAATACATGGCAATGCTAAAGAGACTTTAAAGGCTATTCTTCCTTTAATTCAGGAAAATAAACACTCTTCGTGGATAAATGATTTCTCATTATGCGACCAAATAGAGTATAATAAAATAATCAGAAATGACTTATATCCTGCTGAAGGCGCACTAAAAATGGGCGAAATCGTACGAAAAATATCGGATATGACTCATCAAAATGCAATTTTAGTAACCGATGTAGGACAAAATCAAATGTTTGCCGCCCGTTATTTTCAATATAACCAAAGCCGAAGCATGATAACTTCGGGTGGCCTCGGGACAATGGGATTCGGATTGCCCGCCGCAATAGGAGCCAAATTAGGAGCTCCCAACCGTACTGTTTGCCTTGTATGTGGGGATGGCGGCTTCCAGATGACTATTCAGGAGTTGGGCACTATTATGCAATCTAAATTAGATATCAAGATTGTTTTATTCAATAATAATTATCTTGGGATGGTCCGGCAATGGCAGCAATTATTTCTCAATTGCCGTTATGCCGAAACGGAAATGGAGAATCCTGATTTTCCGGCAATAACTAAGGCTTACGGCATTAAGAGCAAGCGTATAACAAGAAGGGATGAAGCTGACCTTGCAATACAAGAGATGCTGTCACATAAAGGTTGCTATTTTCTGGAAGTGGTGGTGGAAGAAAAAGAGCTTGTTTTCCCTATGATTCAGGCAGGAGGAGCCATAACCGACATTATACTGAATGAAAATGAAAAATATATGGATATTTCTGAATAAATTTAATTTCTAATGATAGAAATGGAATGGTAAATTCATTTTACTATAAAATACAGAACTATTATATTTGTATATTACTATATCTAATTTTCATGAAAACACATCTTTATTTTATTATTATTTTATTCTGTGCTTTTTCGGCTTGTCATAAAAACGGCTCATCCCGGGAGATGCACAGTTTAAACGGGGTATGGACTTTCAGCACAGATTCTGCCTCTCTCGCAAAAGGACGTTCCGTAGAAGTACCTCATACATGGAATACGGAGAAAGATCTCCAGGAATACTACGGAGAAGGCTGGTATTGCCGAAATTTCGAAATTCCGTCTTCATGGAAAGGCAAACGCATCGAAATCCAATTTGACGCTGTATATCATGATGCGTGGGTATATGTAAACGGACAACTGGCCGGAGAGCACATCGGTTCCGGATATAACCGTTTCTGGATCGATATAACCAAATGGATACATCAGGGTAAGAATCAATTGGTAGTTAAAGTAAGCAATGCTTTCAGCAGAAATAATATTCCTTTCACCAATTCATTTGACTGGAACAACGACGGCGGAATCATCAGAGACGTCCACATTCTCGCAACAAACCAAGCTGCAATCAGACGCGTTATGGTAAACGGAAAACCCGACTTAAAAACCGGAAAGAGCGGTACCGCAAATATCGCGATTGAAATGACAGAACCGTACGATAACAGCAAATTCGAAGGAGAGATAAAAGAATGGAAAACAGGAAAGAGTATATGGAAGGGTGAATTAAAAGAAAAAAATTCCATATTTCTCAACGATATTCTTTTCTGGCATTTCGATTCACCTAATCTTTATTCTTTGACGGTAGATGTTTTTCATAATGGTGTATTATCCGACAAGTATACAACCCGTTTCGGATTCAGAGAAATAGGTGTTTCTCCTACTCATTTTATTTTAAATGGTGAACCTGTCAGATTAATGGGTGTGGAATGGATGCCGGGCTCGAGCATAAAAAACGGAATGGCTGAAACCAAGGATGAACTAATCCAAAACCTGAAGCTTATGAAAAATGCCAATTGCATCTACTCCAGATTCCATTGGCAACAGGATCAAGCTGTATATAACTGGTGTGATGAAAACGGAATTCTTTATCAGGAAGAGATTCCCTGCTGGGGACCTGCCACCGAATTTACCGATACGCTGATAACTCTCGGCAAAACACATTTGGACGAGATGATCAAAGATCGCTATAATCATCCATGTATTATTGCCTGGGGAATCGGCAACGAACTCCGCAGTGCCGACGAAGATGTGCTCAAGGGGTTAAAGGAGTGGAACCAACATGCCAGAGATCTCGACTCTACCCGGCTAATCCTTTATGTTAGCAACCGCATTAACCAACATAAAAAAGATAATCCGGGCATGCCTGACGATGCCGGGTACACTCTGAGTGATGCTATTTTATTCAATGAATATTATAGTACATGGTACGGACAAAGTGTTTCTGCCGTCCCTGCCGCACTGGACAAAATACACAACGACTATCCTGACAAGGCTTTGATAATTTCAGAATGGGGCATCTGCGAACCTGACCATAAAGGAGGGGATCCCAGACGTGTAAAAGAGATGGTAGAACAAATCGATATTTACGGAAAGAAACCTTATGTAGCCGGAGCAATTTATTTCAGCATTAACGATTACCGCACGCACATCGGTAAAGAATTCGGAATACAAAGCAAAAGGGTTCATGGCACCTATGATGTAGAGATGAATCTAAAACCGTCTTATTCCGTCTTAAAAGCGATCAGCGCTCCCATTGAAAACATACAGGTAAGAAACAATAATGGAAAAAAGGAACTTAGGCTCAGCGGTAAAACTGGCATTCCGTCGTATACTCTACATAATTATAAAGTAGTATACGGAAATCAGGAACAAATTATAAAGGAACTAAAACCGGGAGAAACTATTACTTTATCTTTCGACATTAATAATGAAGATGATTCTTTCTCTATTTACCGACCAACCGGATTCGAAGTTTTGAATATTAAAGAATGAAACAAACCGTTTTGACACCAAAAAAGCAGATTCTTTTATGAATCTGCTTTTTTAGTATTTCTCTTTTAATTCCGGTAAAACGTATAGCGTTTAATCCCCAATCGGTCGTATATCTGCCGGAGCTCCTGTTCGTTATTCGATATTAATAACAGCTTATCATTTATCTGCAATTGTGTTTGTCCGTTGGGTATCAGATAACGGTTTTCACGTTTTATCATTACAACGAGTGTTTTTTCAGGAACTGGTAAATCCATCAAACGATCGCCGGCAACCAACAAATCTTCCGATACGGAAATTTCAGATAATATAGACTGTATTTCATCGGGCAATTCCATACCGAACTCATTATCTTTCTCTTTTTCGGTGGACGCCAATCCTAATAATTTAGCGACTAACGGAACCGTTGTTCCCTGAACGACCAAAGACAATATCGTAATAAAGAATACTACATTAAATATCTGCCGGGCTCCTTCTACGTCAGCTATCAACGGATAAGTAGCAAAGATAATCGGAACAGCCCCTCTCAATCCTACCCACGAAACATACAGGCGTGCTTTCATTGTCATTTTACGGAATGGCAAAAGGCATAGGAAAACACTAAGCGGACGTCCTATGACAATCATAAATATTCCTATCAGCAACGCTACGGCTGCTATCCCCAGCAATTCGTGAGGATTCACCAAAAGGCCAAGCGATAAAAACATTATTATCTGAAAAAGCCAAGCAAATCCATCGAAAAAGGTGGCTATGTTTTTCTTATACATAATTTTGTGATTCCCGACGACCAGACCTGCAATATAGACCGCCAGATAACCATTACCATTCAATAATCCGGTAATAGAAAATGTCAAGAATACAAAGGTCAACAACAGAACAGGATATAAGGAATGATTATCTATATTTATATGATTCAAGCTATATACGGTAAATCGTCCGAATAAATATCCTGCAATCGCTCCTACACTGAATTGCACGAGAAAAGAGAGCGCCACTTCGGATGCTGTCATCGATGCCGATTGTATAATCTGAATAAAAATGATTGTCAGCATATAAGCCATCGGATCATTACTTCCACTTTCCAACTCCAGCATCGGACGAAGATTTTGCTTCAGATTCAAGTTTTTCGATCTTAAAATAGCAAAAACAGAAGCAGAATCGGTAGAGGACATCACCGCTGCCATTAACAGACAAACCATAAGAGGAAATCTCTCCTGCGGATATACTATTCCCCAAATCCAGTAAATAAAAAATCCGGTTAAAAAGGTCGTTGCCAATACGCCGACCGTAGAGAGTACCACTCCCTGCCCGATTACCGGACGTATTTCCGATATTTTCGTATCCATTCCACCGGAAAACAGTATAATACTCAGTGCAATCATTCCTATAAATTGTGCGTCTTTCGCATTACTGAACTGTATTCCCAGCCCATCACTACCGAACAGCATGCCGACAATCAAGAAGAAGAGCAAAATAGGCACTCCGAATTTATAGCCTGCCTTACCTGCAATAATACTGACTAACAGCAATATAGAACCTAATAACAAAATATTTTCAGCACTGAATATCATATTTTTCTTTTTATTTATATCAATCTTGTCCCCGACAATAAAATACCGGAAAAGTTTATGGTTATAAAGTTACACTTTTTATGTAAAAAATGAAATCAAAAAGAACATTTTTGAACATAAAAAGCACCATTTTGCTCACTTTGTTTACTAAAACATTTACAAATATGAATATAACTACCAAAAAATAATCAGACATAATATTCTTTGCCCATTCCCAATACAAAACTGTTTCTCCAGAAAAAAGTAATTGCAATCAACAACAACACTAAAACCAGATTTATAAAAAACGGAACAATCTGCATATGAAGATGAAGTATCGACATAAACAAATCGATAATAACAGGACATAATAAAATTGCCAGATAGTTTACCGACATGACAAAAGCGAGTGCTAATGTTACTTCTGTCGAGGGACTTGTCTGCGTGGCTTTTTCATAAGAAACCGGCTGTATTACACCATAGCCTAATCCAGACAGGAAACATCCTAAAGCTATAGACCATTCAAACCGGGTCAACAAAACAAGAAGCAATCCTGCTGTAATCGAAAACAGGCTATATAATATCGTATTACATTTAAAAGTATGGAGTATTTTATTGATAAAAAAACCGGGCAACATGACTGCCAGAAAAAAGAGAGCAATCAGAGTTCCCGCTATAGAGCTGTTCATCTTATATTCTTCCAATATGAACGAAAGATTGAGAGGAATTATCAAGACCAAATATGTTGCCACAAAATAGAATAGCATCACTCCACTCAAACGACGATAATCTATCTTTCCGTTATTCGGGGTATTTATAATTTCTTTTTCCGGTTGTACATTCTTTATCCGGGAAGTATTTTTATCGGGTAACGGATCATCATGTTTCAAATAGTAGGAAAGACAAATTGCAAAAACAGGCGACAGATAAACAAGAAAGGGGTAATGCCAATTCCATTCGGCCAAATAGCCTGTGAGAAATGTAACCACTACCAATGCCAGATTTGCAATGGACGAGCTTATTCCTAATTGCTTTACTCTGTATTTACCTGTAAAGTAAGAGGCTACCAAACCGGTAGAAAGCGGAATTACCATACCTGCTCCCGCTCCTAACAAGCAGCTTATACAGATCATATATAACATACTGCTTGAAAAAAAATAGAGAATGCCACTTGCTAAAAAAACGATTAAGCCAATCATTAATATTTTCAGCTTATTCTCATTTACAGAAAGCTTTCCGGATAATAAAACAAAGGGTATTATCAATAACGAGGGTAAGGAAGTGAGCATCTGTATCTCTAACTCTGATGTTTCCGGAAATATTGTCTTCAAATCCCCTAATATAGGAGATATCGCTAAACCGGGCAAAGAGATAATAGCCGAGACCGACCAAATGGCAATCAGCGTAATCAGAGGTATTGTCGTTCCTTTTCCGGTTTCAATTCTCATATTTATATAATTAGGAATATAACATCGCAGATGAAATAGAAACAAGTCGTAAAATATTTTAGTTCTGATATTTTAATCAGATTATTCACTTTTCCGTTTTTATCGGATATATAACCAATTCATGGTTATTTTAAATCAGGCTTTCATTTCGTTACTTTCTGTTCCGGATGCTTACTCTCTGCTATTTCAACACAATAAACACTTAAACAAATCAATAAGATTGCAAACATTTGCGTCCAACTGAAACGGTCTTGTCCGACGATCAGAGAGACGATGGTCGCCACAATGAGAATCAGGTATCCGTATATCGCAACCAACGTCGTTTTCAAATATTTTAATCCGATCGGAATCAGGAGATAACTGATAACTGTAGGAAAAATAAGAACAAACAGCAATATGGATACGGGAAACCAATGAATCGGTTCGGAGAACAAATGCGCGTCATATCCGGTAAAGGCTGTAACAATAACACTGGAAACAGCAGCTCCCGTAAATGTATATTTCAAC
>JAQXIO010000059.1 GCA_029007825.1 Bacteroidales bacterium
GATATTAATACTGGGCCTTGCTTATGCATGGAAGAAAGGAGCTCTGGAATGGAAATAAAGAAGAAAGTCAAAATAAAATCCATGGAATATGGAGACTTTAAAGACAACGAATCTCTTGAACAATTGGCGGAGCAACTCCGCAAAGAAGGAGTCGGCGTTCTTGTCGGCAATCTCGATGCTCTCATCAACTGGGGACGGAGCAATTCACTCTGGCCTCTTACCTTCGCAACAAGTTGCTGCGGCATCGAATTCATGGCGGTGGGGGCCGCACGTTACGATTTTGCCCGATTCGGGTTCGAAGTAGCACGTGCCAGTCCGAGACAAGCCGATGTGATCGTCGTAGCAGGAACTATCGTAAATAAAATGGCTCCTGTGCTCAAACGACTCTATGACCAAATGGCGGAACCCAAATATGTAATAGCCATGGGTGGATGCGCTATTTCGGGAGGACCGTTCAAAAATTCTTACCATGTAGTGAACGGCGTAGATAAAATTCTCCCCGTAGATGTATATGTTCCAGGATGTCCTCCTCGTCCGGAAGCTCTCCTTTACGGCATGATGCAGTTGCAACGCAAAGTAAAGCTGGAAAGATTCCTCGGCGGTGTAAACCGTAAAGAAAAAGAGCCAGAAGAGAACGAAAACAAAACAAACGAAGAGAGAGAGTCACAACTATGAATATCAAAGAAAAAATAATACAAATCGTCCCTGATGCACAATTTTCAGAGCAGGAGATATTAATTGCAACAGTACCGGCTGAGCATTTCCATACCTTAGCCGAAAGGTTACATTCCGACGAAGATATGCAATTCGATTTTCTGCAATGTATGACCGGAATGGACTGGGGTGAATCATTAGGTGTGATCTGTCACCTAGTTTCTACCGTACACGGACATCGCGTAGCAATAAAAACAATGACCGGCGACCGTGAAAATCCGGAACTTCCAACTATCAGCGATATATGGAAAGCAGCAGAACTGAATGAACGGGAAATTTATGATTTTTTCGGTATACGCTTTATCAACCACCCCGATATGCGCCGGCTTTATTTACGGAGCGATTGGGTGGGTTATCCGTTGCGGAAAGACTATAACTCTGATGAAAGTATCAATCCGTTGCGGATGACAAACGAAGAAACCATCGATACCACAGAGACGTTGCACCTGACTTCAGACGGAAAAATAGAAAGTGAAGAAAACGTCATTTTTGACGAAAAAGAATATGTTATCAATGTGGGGCCTCAACATCCGGCGACTCACGGTGTACTCCGTTTCCGGGTTTCCCTTGCCGGTGAAACGGTAAAGAAGATAGATGTAAATTGTGGATATATACACCGGGGTATAGAAAAATTGTGCGAAGGTCTCACCTACCCTCAAACGTTGGCTTTCACTGACAGGCTCGATTACCTCGCAGCACACCAGAACCGCCATGCTTTATGTATGTGCATTGAAAAAGGAATGGGAATAGAAGTTCCTGAACGGGTACAATACATCCGTACCATCATGGACGAGTTGCAACGGATCGATTCACATTTGCTTTTCTTTTCATGTCTTTGTATGGATCTAGGCGCTCTTACTGCATTTTTCTACGGATTCCGAGACCGGGAAAAGATTCTGGATATCTTTGAAGAGACCTGTGGCGGCAGATTGATTCTCAATTATAATACAATAGGTGGCGTGCAAGACGATATTCATCCGAACTTCGTAAAACGCGTCAAAGATTTTATAGCCTATCTCCCACCTGTACTGGAGGAATACCACAGTTTGTTCACAGGAAATATTATTGCCCAGCAACGGTTGAAAGGTATCGGTGTATTATCACGGGAAGACGCTATATCCTTCGGAGTTACCGGAGCTTCCGGCAGAGCTTCCGGATGGGCAAACGACGTACGCAAACGGACTCCTTACGGAGTATACGATAAGGTCGATTTTAAAGAAATCGTCTATACCGAAGGCGATTCGTTCGCACGCTATATGGTGCGTATGGATGAGATTCTCGAATCTATACATATTATAGAACAACTTATAGACAACATTCCGGAAGGACCGTTTCAGGTAAAGACGAAACCTATTATCCGTATTCCCGAAGGAAGCTATTATGCCAGTACGGAAGCTTCACGCGGTGAATTCGGCGTGTATATAGAGAGCCAGGGTGAAAAATCGCCCTACCGAATGAAATTCAGATCGACAGGTCTCCCTTTGGTATCGGTAGTAGACACAATTGCGTCGGGAGGGAAAATCGCCGACCTTATAGCTATCGGAGCGACTCTCGATTACGTAGTGCCCGATATAGACAGATAATCAAACCAGAATAAGAAATAGAAATATATGTTTGACTTCAGAATAGTTACAAGTTGGATACACCAAATGCTGACCTCCTACATGTCAGAAGGATGGGCGCTTTTGATAGAGTGTGTGGCTATCGGGATAGGAATCCTGCTGATGTACGCATTTCTTGCTATCGTCCTGATTTACATGGAACGCAAAATATGCGCATTTTTTCAATGCCGCCTCGGACCTAACCGGGTAGGGCCATTCGGATCAATACAGGTATTTGCCGATGTTTTCAAAATGCTGATTAAGGAGATCATCACAATCAAGCATGTCGACAAATTTCTCTTTGCCCTCGCGCCTTATATGGTCATTATCGCTTCAATACTGGCATTCAGTTGCCTCCCGATAGCAAAGGGACTTGAGGTTCTCGATTTCAATATCGGGGTGTTTTTCCTGATGGCGGTTTCATCCATCGGAGTTTTAGGCATATTGATGGCCGGATGGTCAAGTAATAATAAATTTTCCCTGATCGGTGCCATGCGAAGCGGTGCACAGATTATCAGTTACGAGTTATCCGTGGGATTATCAATTCTTACGATTGTCGTACTAACCGGGACTTTACAATTTTCAGAAATCGTCGAAGCCCAGGCTGACGGGTGGTTCCTATTTAAAGGCCATATCCCGGCATTTATCGCGTTCGTCGTATTCCTTATCGCCGGAAATGCGGAAACAAACCGCGGTCCGTTCGACTTGCCGGAGGCAGAATCGGAATTGACAGCCGGGTACCATACGGAATATTCAGGTATGCATTTCGGATTTTTCTATGTCGCAGAGTTCCTGAATATGTTCACTGTTGCCGGTGTCGCCGCTTCGGTATTCCTGGGCGGTTGGATGCCTCTCCATATTCCCGGCCTCGATGCTTTCAATGCGATAATGGATTATATACCCTCCATTATCTGGTTCTTCGGAAAAACATTCTTTGTCGTGTTTCTCCTCATGTGGATTAAATGGACATTTCCTCGTCTTCGTATCGACCAGCTTCTGACACTGGAATGGAAATATTTGCTGCCCATTAACCTGGCAAACCTGCTTTTAATGGTATTAATTGTTGTATTCGGATTACATTTTTGATTAAAGAAATATGAACGGTTTTAATAAATATATAAGCTCTCTGTATAATGGGATCGTCTCATTACTTACGGGAATGAAAACATCCATTACTGTTTTTTTTCGCAAAAAGACGACCGAGCAATATCCCGAGAACAGAGCTACCCTCAAAATGTTCGATCGTTTCAGGGGTACTCTTTCAATGCCCCATGACGAGCAGAACCATCACAAATGCGTAGCCTGCGGCATCTGTCAGATGAATTGTCCGAACGGCACCATACGTATAGAATCTGAAATTATAACAGACGAAGAGGGAAAAAAGAAAAAAGTGCTGAAACGCTACATGTATGATCTGGGCAGCTGTCTTTTCTGCCAGTTATGCGTAAACACATGTCCGCACGATGCGATAAAATTCGACAACACGTTCGAACATGCCGTTTACACGCGCGAAAAACTGATACACCAGCTCAATCATGAAAACTCAACCGTAGAAAATAAATAAAAATATGGATATAACATTTCAACAAGTAGTTTTCTGGGTACTGGCGGTCATCATATCCGTATTTTCGGTAATGACTGTCGTATCAAGCAGGATATTAAGGTCTGCCACCTACCTGATATTCGTATTATTCGGAACGGCAGGTCTCTATTTTCTGCTCAATTATTCATTTCTCGGAGCCGTACAGCTCATGATCTATGCAGGAGGTATCGTTGTCTTATATGTATTCTCGATACTTCTGACCAGTTCGGAATCGCGTAAACCCGACAAACTTTTGAAAAAAAAGATGTTCGCCGCACTTGTTGCAAGTCTGGCTGGCTTAGGATTATGTCTTTTCGTTACACTCAAACATACCTTCCTGCCTTCGCGGTTTCAGGAAGGCGAACTGCCTGTAAAAGAGATCGGACATGCCCTTCTCGGAATGGATAAATATCAGTTTCTCCTCCCTTTCGAAGCAATCAGTATTCTGCTGCTTGCCTGCATTATAGGAGGTATTTTAATTGCACGTAAACGATAAAACTATGGGAATACAAGTAGAATATTATCTGATCGTCAGCACCATCATGCTATTTGCTGGAATATATGGATTCCTGACAAGGCGCAATCTTTTGGCAATGCTTATTTCCGTCGAGCTCATACTCAACTCAGCCGACATCAATTTCGCCGTATTCAACCGTTATCTATTTCCCGATAAGTTGGAAGGGTTTTTCTTCACCCTGTTTTCTATCGGCATATCGGCTGCGGAAACGGCTGTAGCTATAGCGATTATCATCAATATTTACCGCAATATCCAGAATATACAGGTAAAAGACATTGACAAGATGAAACATTAAAAACAGACGAATTATGGAATATACGATATTTATCATACTCTTGCCGCTGTTCATGTTCCTTTTTCTCGGACTTGCCGGAAATAAAATGAAACCGGTGAGCGCCGGTATTCTCGGAACGGCATCGCTGGCAACTTCTGCTCTGCTCTCCTACTCGACCGCATGGCAATATTTCACTACGCCCCGTATCGAAGGAGTCTTTCCGGCGGTTACTCCTATCAATATAGAGTGGCTGCGTTTTACGGAACATCTCCATATAGATCTTGGTATATTGCTGGATCCCATTTCTGTAATGATGCTCGTAGTCATCACTACCGTTTCACTGATGGTGCACATTTACAGTTTCGGATATATGCACGGAGAAAAAGGATTTCAACGTTATTATGCCTTTTTATCCCTCTTTACTTTCTCCATGCTCGGGCTGGTCGTTGCCACCAACATTTTCCAGATGTATATTTTCTGGGAACTGGTAGGCGTATCTTCTTATCTGCTAATCGGGTTTTACTATACGAAACCCGCTGCTATAGCAGCATCGAAAAAAGCATTTATCGTAACGAGATTCGCCGATCTCGGATTCCTGATCGGAATACTCGTTCTCTCGTTCTACTCCAAAACATTTAATTTCGAGGCCCTTTGCTCTGGTGACTTACCTACATTATCAGCCGCTGCGGGACAGACTTTCATGGGCTGCTCGGTACTGGCATGGGGCTTAGGCTTATGTTTCGTAGGAGGTGCCGGAAAATCGGCAATGTTTCCGTTACATATATGGCTGCCCGACGCTATGGAAGGTCCGACACCCGTCTCGGCTCTTATACATGCTGCAACAATGGTTGTAGCCGGTGTATATCTTGTAGCCCGTATGTTCCCTCTTTATATCGATTACGCGCCGAACGTGCTTGTCTGGATCGGTTATATCGGAGCTTTCACCTCGCTTTATGCCGCGATCGTGGCCTGTGTCCAGACCGATATCAAACGAGTGCTCGCCTTCTCTACCATATCCCAGATCGGATTTATGTTCGTAGGGTTAGGCGTATCGGGAATGGGCGGCCATCACGGGCTCGGTTATATGGCCGCCATGTTCCATCTTTTCACACATGCCATGTTCAAAGCCTTACTGTTCCTTGGTGCCGGAGCGATTATACATGCCGTACACAGCAACGAAATGAAAGATATGGGACAATTGAGGAGACAACTCCCGATAACACATATCACATTCCTGATTGCCTGTCTGGCCATTTCCGGCATACCACCGTTCTCTGGTTTTTTCAGTAAAGATGAAATTCTGGCTGCAGCATTTCAATTCAGTCCCGTGATGGGTTGGTTTATGAGTTTCGTTGCCGCTTTAACAGCGTTCTATATGTTCAGGCTTTACTACAATATATTCTGGGGAAAGGCATCCAAACACGAACATACGCCCCATGAAGCGCCGGCGAGCATGACAACGCCTCTTATCATACTTGCAGCAATTACCTGTGTTGCAGGATTTATTCCTTTCGGTGAATTCGTGAGCAGCAACGGTCAGCCTTATATCATCCATATCGATTCTACCGTCGCCATTACGAGTGTCGTTATTGCTTTAATATCTATATCCATAGCAACGATTTTCTACCGTAAAACAAGTGTCATACCAGAACGGTTGGCACGGACTTTCCACGGCCTCTATACAGCAGCCAGCCACCGTTTCTATATCGATGAAGTTTATCTGTTTATTACAAAGAATATCATCTTCAAGCATATTTCGGCTCCTATCGCATGGTTCGACCGTCATATAATAGACGGGGCTATGAACCTGCTTGCTACCGGTACACAAAAGACAGCGTATGCAATCCGGGGATTCCAATCGGGCCAAATACAACAATATGCATGGGTATTTCTTGTCGGTACACTCTTAATTATTTCTTTATTGCTATTCATCTGATCAATATAATATAAAAAGATATGAACTTTTTGTCACTATTCGTTGCAATACCGTTACTAATGATGCTCGGTCTCTTCATTGCCCGTAACATGACACAGATACGGACGGTCATGGCTACAGGTTCGGCACTTCTGCTTATTCTCGCAAGCGTGCTCACCTGCATCTACCTTTCGGAACGGAGTGCCGGCAACACAGCCGAAATGCTTTTCATGGCTGATACGCTCTGGTATGCTCCACTCAACATACATTATGCCGTGGGCGTAGACGGAATATCCGTTGCGATGCTCCTGCTCTCGGCGATCATCGTATTTACCGGGACATTCGCTTCATGGCGCATGGCTGTTCTCCCGAAAGAGTATTTTATGTGGTTTTGCCTTCTCTCTTTAGGAGTATTCGGATTTTTTATCTCCATAGACCTTTTCACCATGTTTATGTTCTATGAGATTGCCCTTATCCCTATGTACCTTCTGATCGGCGTATGGGGAAGCGGAAGAAAAGAGTATGCCGCCATGAAACTGACCCTTATGCTTATGGGTGGTTCGGCTCTGCTTCTCATAGGCATTCTGGGAATATATTTTAATTCCGATGCACAAGGGGGCCCTCTTACAATGAATCTCTTACAGATTGCACAGGTAAACATTCCTATCGAGGCTCAACGCATATTTTTCCCTCTTACCTTTTTAGGATTCGGGGTTTTAGGTGCTCTGTTCCCATTCCATACATGGTCGCCTGACGGTCACGCTTCCGCTCCTACCGCGGTTTCCATGCTGCATGCCGGTGTACTTATGAAGTTAGGCGGTTACGGCTGTTTCCGCGTAGCCATATATCTTATGCCAGAAGCAGCTCACGAATTGTCATGGATATTCATTATTCTGACTTCCATCAGCGTCGTGTACGGAGCTTTCAGCGCCATTGTTCAAAAAGACCTGAAATACATCAACGCCTACTCATCCGTAAGCCACTGCGGCTTAGTGCTTTTCGCCATTCTTATGCTCAACCAAACTGCCATGACGGGTGCAGTGCTCCAAATGTTATCGCACGGATTAATGACGGCACTTTTCTTTGCCTTGATCGGTATGATATACGGACGTACCCACACAAGGAACATCGACGAGATGGGAGGCCTGATGAAGATCATGCCGTTCCTCTCGGTTTGCTACATAATCGCCGGGCTTGCGAATCTCGGGTTACCGGGCTTAAGCGGGTTCGTAGCGGAAATGACAATTTTTGTCGGCTCTTTCCAGAATACGGATCTATTCCACAGGGTTGTAACTATCCTGGCTTGCACCTCGATTGTAATTACAGCCGTATATATTCTCCGCGTTGTCGGAAAACTGCTCTATGGTAAAGTAGTAAACGAACATCACCGTAAACTGACCGATGCAACGTGGGACGAACGGTTTGCCGTTATCTGCCTGATTTTTGCAATTGCAGGTTTGGGTCTGGCTCCGTTGTGGATGAGCGACATGATCAGCGGAAGTGTACTTCCCGTAATTAGTCAACTAATGAATTAAAAGAGAAGCAGCATGGATTATTCAATGTTTTTAAATATAAAAGAGGAGCTGATGCTCATATCCCTGATCGTAATTCTTCTCCTTTACGATCTTATAGCAGGAGAAAAAGGCCGTAAATATTTCGGTCTGACGGCATGTATCTTACTGGGCATACATACGATTGCCAATCTTTTTCCGGGAGAACCGGTCGAGGCTTTCGGCGGCATGTATCAGTACACGCCTATGATGACGATTGTAAAAAGTATTCTCAACATAGGGACTTTACTGATCTTTATGCAGGCCAATACGTGGCTGAACCGTGAAGATACAAAATTCAAACAGGGAGAATATTATGTGCTTACCCTTTCCACCTTGCTGGGAATGTACTTTATGATTTCCGCCGGACATTTCCTAATGTTCCTAATCGGTTTGGAAACTGCATCTATTCCGATGGCAGCTCTCGTCGCTTTCGACAAATACAAGCATAATTCGGCCGAAGCCGGTGCAAAATACATACTTTCCGCCGTATTCTCTTCAGGTTTGCTGCTTTACGGCTTATCTCTGATATACGGAACCGTCGGGACACTTTATTTTAACGATATTCCTGCCGGCATAGACGGAAATCCCCTTCAGATACTGGCATTCGTTTTCTTTTTTGCCGGAATGGGATTCAAGATTTCGCTCGTCCCTTTCCACTTGTGGACTGCCGATACATACCAAGGAGCGCCTACGAACGTAACTTCCTATCTTTCGGTCGTATCGAAAGGCTCTGCCGTATTTGTACTGATGATTATCCTGATGAAAGTTTTCGGAAATATCATGGCACAATGGCAGGCTATACTCTACGGCGTCGTTATCGTTACCATAACAATAGCCAACCTTTTCGCCCTGCGGCAACAAAACCTGAAACGTTTCCTTGCCTACTCTTCCATATCTCAGGCCGGATATATTATGCTCGGGGTAATCGGAGGCAGTACGTTGGGAATGACATCGCTCGTTTATTATGTGCTGGTCTATATGGTAGCAAATCTTGCGGCATTCGGCGTAATTTCGATTATCAGACAACGTAGCGGAAAAATTGATATGAACGACTATAACGGTCTTTATAAAACGAATCCGAAGCTTAGCATCGTTATGACACTGGCACTGTTTTCATTAGCCGGCATTCCACCGTTCGCAGGTTTTTTCAGCAAGTTCTTTATCTTTGCCGCCGCTTTCCAGGCCGGATTCCATCTTTTGGTATTCATTGCATTGATAAACACAATTATCTCTCTGTATTATTACTTGTTAGTTGTAAAAGCAATGTTCATCAACGAAAACGATGCGCCTATCGCAACCATACATTCCGACAATTACACGAAGCTGAGTCTTGTACTCTGCACCGCAGGTATCGTAGTTTTAGGAATACTCAGCATCGTATACGATAAAATATCTCTGTTTAGTTACGGAATATAAATAGCTGAATCAAACACCCAAAGGTGATAAACGGATAATCTCATGTCAGATTATCCGTTTATTTTTTGCGGTTGTTCATAAGCTATTTTCACGGTACGCCTCTTCTACCCTGCATCAAAGCTCGCTCCTGTTAATGTTTTTTCAGGAAAAATACAAACAACCTATTTTTTAATATCGTAACTTCGGAAATCTATTTAACGAAACTAAAAAGCGACAAAACTATGAATCTGTTAATTATCGTAGGAATTATTGCCCTGCTTGCAATTATGGTAATCGCCATGTATAATTCACTGGTAAGATTAAGAAACAACCGCGAAAATGCATTTGCCGACATAGACGTACAATTGAAACAAAGGCATGACCTTATTCCCCAACTGGTAGAAACGGTAAAAGGATATGCATCGCATGAAAAAGAGACGCTCGACCGTGTCGTAAAAGCCCGCAGCGGAGCCATTAATGCAAAAACAATCGACGAAAAGATAACGGCAGAAAACGCCCTGAGTTCCGCATTGGCAGGTTTGAAAATTACACTCGAGGCCTACCCTGACCTTAAAGCTAATCAAAACTTCCTGCAATTACAGGAAGAGATATCGGATATCGAAAATAAACTTTCAGCCGTACGCCGTTACTTCAATTCGGCGACAAAAGAGTTCAATAACGCCGTACAGACATTCCCTTCAAATCTGATAGCCGGAATGTTCGGGTTCAAAAAAGAGATGATGTTCGATCTGGGAACGGAAGAGAGGGCAACTCTCGAACAGGCTCCCAAAATTAACTTTTAAACAAGAATCCGGAAAACTTCCATATGCAATACGTCGGCATACAAACACAAAAGAGCAGAAACAATATAAAATCCCTGCTCCTGCTTTTTCTGTTTCCTTGTCTTATCGTGGCACTCACGTATCTTTTCAGTTATTTGTTTGTCGCTATTTCTGTACAGGATTACGGTTCTGAGGACATACACCCGATCGTTTTATCTGTTTTTCTGAACATCATCCCTTATGTAACAGGTGGCGTTCTTATCTGGTTTTTGATCGCTTATTTTGCAAATACAAGTATAATAAATGCCGCTACAGGGGCGCTTCCTCTTGACCGGAAAGAGAACAAAAGGGTATACAACTTAGTGGAAAACCTGTGTATGAGCCAGGGAATGAAGATGCCCCGGATAAATATTATCCCAGACGACTCTCTCAATGCTTATGCCAGCGGAATTAACGACCGTACCTATACCGTCAGTCTTTCGAAAGGTATTATAGAAAAACTCAACGACGAAGAGCTGGAAGCCGTAATTGCGCATGAGCTTTCGCATATCCGTAACCGGGATGTCAGATTGCTTATCGTTTCAATCGTTTTCGTAGGAATCTTTGCAATGCTGGCCGAATTATCCATGCGCTCGGCTTTCTATTCCTCCATGTCACGAAACCGTGACAGCAAAAACAATAACGGTGCAATCGTCATTATTTTTCTCACTATAATTATTGCCGCCATAGGCTATTTCTTCTCAACGATCATGCGATTCGCCATATCCAGGAAAAGGGAGTACCTTGCCGATGCAGGAGCAGCCGAAATGACCAAGAATCCCCAGGCTTTAGCCAGTGCATTGAGAAAGATATCGAACGATCCGTATATAGAGGCAGTTGAACGTGAAGACGTAGCACAACTCTTTATCGAACATCCCGGTAAACAGGCGAACGGATTACTGAGCGCGCTCAGCGGCCTTTTTGCAACCCACCCGCCTATCAAAAAGAGAATCGAAATTCTGGAGCAATTCTGACAAATACAAATTGGGAGCCGGATAAAACCAGCAAATACAAGACCGGAATCAGCTATAAAGAAGATGGCAATTTTTAAGTAATATAAAATTGCCATCTTCTTTTAAAATAAATATTAGCAAGGGAGTTCTTTTCACCTAATATTTAACAATCCAGATAATAAACAAAACATTCCTCTACTACGTTCACATAGAGAACTCTTTTAAAATTCTGCTCTATGGGAAAAAATATATTAATTAATAATGTCCAGATATTCGACGGAGAAAACGAAAAAACAATAACCGGAAACGTATTGATTGAAAACAACCTCGTCAAAGCTGTTTCAAGTTCGCCCATAAATGCCGACAGTTTCCCCGATATTACAGTTATAGACGGCAAGGGAAAATTCCTGATGCCGGGGTTGATCGATGCCCATTGGCACTCCTATATGTCCTGCAACACTATGATGGACTTACTGACAGCCGATGCGGCTTACCCACAATTCAAGGCAGCAAAAGAAGCCGGAAGAACCCTACTCCGGGGATTTACTTCTATCCGGGACGCAGGCGGCCCTGTTTTCGGACTAAAAAGAGCCATAGATGAAAAAATTTTTACCGGCCCCCGGATTTTCCCGAGCGGATCGCTTATATCACAAACCGGAGGTCACGGTGATTTCAGGGCTGTTTACGACATACCGAGACCTTTCGATTGTTGCGGGCTTACACACACGGAAGAAATAGGCGCTGCGATTATCGCCGACGGGGTTGATGCCGTAACGGTGGCGGCAAGAAATAACCTGCGTTTAGGAGCCAGTCAGATAAAACTTATGGCCGGGGGCGGAGTTGCCTCTTTATACGACCAGTTGGAAGATGCCCAGTTTTTTGAAGAAGAGATTCATGCTGCGGTAAAAGCCGCCGAAGACGTGGGAACCTATGTCATGGTACACGTTTACGTACCCAAAGCCATAGCGCGGGCAATAAATGCCGGCGTCAAGAGTATCGAACACGGGCATCTCATAGACGAGCCTACGATGCAATTGATTGCGGATAAGGAGATTTGGCTCAGTATGCAACCTTTTACCCTCGAAGACAACAAATACCCCACCAGAGAGCAGATGGAGAAACACGAGCTTGTAGTAGACGGTACGGACCATACATATAAGCTGGCAAAAAAATACGGAGTAAAACTGGCATGGGGAACCGATTTACTGTTTAATCCGGCCAATACCCAGAACCAGAATCTGGGAATTATTAAATTGCAGAAATGGTTCTCAAATTACGAGATACTAAAAATGGTTACACACGATAATGCCCAATTGCTCTCTCTTTCAGGTGCAAAGAATCCATATCCGGGATTACTGGGGGTTATCAAAGAGGGCGCCTTTGCCGATATGATCCTTGTAAACGGGGATGTGCTGGAGAATCTCGAGCTTTTGGGTAAACCCGAAGAGAACATTCTTCTGATTATAAAAGACGGGGATATTTACAAAAACATTTTGTAATTCATTCTTTTTTTCCGGCTGTAAACCGTAATTCATCGACGTTCAACCAACCACTATATTTTCACACAGGCTGTCAATTGAAAATATCCGACAGTGATATTCTTTTGTTCCGGATCGTCTGCCGTTGGAAGAGCACGGCATTTCTAACGCTTTAAGATATGAGGGTCTAAAAAGGTCATCGAAGGCAAGATATACAACTAGCACAGGGATGAAACTTTTCTATTGGAGGTCTTAAATATACATACTCACGATGAGTTAAAACGACTTATATAGAACTCACCACAACTGCGATGCTTCACTAGTGGATAAAACACAGGTATATGGAACATTATCACAGAACAGGCTGCTTTTTATCCTGTCATTATTTTCCGACTGATTTCAACGTTATGCACAACGCATTCATTATAAAGGGCCATAAGGCCGAAATTAAAAATAAAAGGAGATTCGAAAAATCAAATCTCCTTTTATTTATTACCGCTCTATATAATCATCCGAAATCATCGAATCTCAACATATCGCGCGGAACTCCCAGATTATCCAACATGCCTTTTACAGCGTTGGCCATCGGTCCGGGGCCACACATGTAATATTCGATATCTTCAGGTGCATCGTGCTTAGACAGATATTCGTTGTAGATTACCTGGTGAATGAATCCGACATAGCCTGTCCAGTTATCTTCGGGACGAGGTTCCGAAAGGGCGATGTGGAATTTGAAATTCGGGAATTCCCGTTCTATCGCTCTGAAATCTTCTTCATAGAAAATCTCATTCTTCGAACGCGCTCCGTACCAGTAAGAAATCTTACGATCCGTCGTTTTAAGCGTATGGAACAGGTGCAGCAAATGAGAACGCAGAGGAGCCATTCCGGCACCACCACCGATATACAACATTTCACGCTTGGTGTCCAGAATATGGAAATCGCCGTAAGGTCCGGAAACTGTTACTTTATCGCCCGGTTTCAACGAGAATATGTATGAAGAGGAGATTCCCGGTTTTATGCCGGCTTTCCATGTTCCGGTAGCACGATCGAACGGAGGCGTTGCAATACGGATATTCAGCATTACGATATCACCCTCGGCCGGATAGTTTGCCATAGAATAGGCACGAATCGTTTCTTCGTCATTCTTACAGGTCAATCCCCACAGTTTAAATTTATCCCATTCGGACTTGAAGCGGTCATCCACATCAAAATCCGCATACTTAATATCGTATTTAGGTATTTTTATCTGGATATAGCTTCCCGGCTTGAAGTTTAATCTTTCTCCCTCCGGAAGCTTCACTACAAATTCCTTGATAAAGGAGGCGACGTTATGATTCGACACCACTTCACACTCCCATTCTTTCACGCCAAATACCTCTTCGGGTACCTGAATCTTCATATCTTCCTTCACTTTTGTCTGACAACCCAGGCGCCAATGGTCTTTGATTTGTTTACGGGTAAAGAACCCTACTTCGGTAGGAAGAATCTCTCCTCCTCCTTCTAAAACCTGGCAGCGGCACTGTCCGCAACTTCCGCCTCCGCCACATGCAGAAGAAAGAAATATACCCTGAGACTGCAATGTTGAAAGAACTGTCCCGCCCATCGGAACGGAAAATTTCTTTTCATCATTAACAACTATTTCGACATTGCCCGCAGGCATTAATTTAGCCTTTGCAACCAACAATACAACGACAAGCAAAAGCGTTACCAGCAAGAACACTATTACACTCGCTAATATGGTTAGACTCGTTATAGATAGAATCATGATTATTTAATCCTTATTTAGTAGTAAACTATATTAAATTTTCAATCCAGAGAAACTCATAAAACCAATACCCATCAATCCGGTAATGATAAATGCGATCCCCAACCCTTTCAAAGGCTTAGGCACATCAGAGTATTCCAGTCTTTCACGGATAGCAGCCATACCTATAATAGCAAGCAACCAACCGATACCGGAACCTACACCGTAAACCGTAGCTTCTCCTAAATTCGGGAATTCTTTCTGTTGCATAAAGAGAGAACCTCCCAAAATAGCACAGTTTACGGCTATCAAAGGCAAAAAGATTCCTAATGAAGCATACAAGGAAGGTGAAAATTTTTCAATAATCATCTCTACCAATTGAACAAAAGAAGCAATTACCGCAATAAATAAGATAAAGCTAAGAAAACTCAGATTTATCGACTCAAATTCGGATCCCAGCCAGCTTAGTGCCCCTTCCTTCAACACATAATTTTCTAACAAATAATTAATAGGGAGTGTACAGCCCAAAACAAAAGTTACGGCAATACCTAACCCTAATGCAGTTTTCACATTTTTCGATACAGCAAGATATGAACACATACCCAGATAGTATGCGAAAACCATATTCTCTACGAATATCGATCTGACGAATATACTTAATAATTGTTCCATTCTTTTTTTCTTTTAGGGTTAGGATTACTTTTCTTGTAAATCGGCATTATACGAACGGTGTACCCAGATTATTATGGCAACGACAATCAACGCCATAGGAGGCAGAATCATCAGGCCATTATTAACGTAGCCCCATTCATAAAATTTCTCCGGAATTACCTGAAACCCAAGTAAAGTTCCGGAACCTAACAGTTCACGAAAGAATCCCACAATGATGAGAATAATACCGTATCCAAGACCGTTACCAACACCATCAAGGAATGAATCCCACGGGTTATTGGCCAAAGCAAAGGCTTCGAGCCGTCCCATCAAAATACAGTTCGTAATAATCAATCCTACGAAAACCGAAAGCTGTTTACTAACATCGTAAGCATAGGCTTTCAGAAATTCACTTACAATCGTAACCAAAGCCGCAACGACAACCAATTGTACGATAATACGGATACGGGAAGGAATCGTATTACGAATCAGCGAAATAATTACATTGGCAAAAGCCACAACAACCGTTACAGAAAGGGCCATTACGATGGCGGGTTCCAACTTTGCCGTTACAGCCAAAGCCGAACAGATACCCAACATCTGAACCACAACAGGATTATTTTTGCTCAAAGGCCCGAGCAAAATGGATTTCTGTTTATTTGAAAATAATTTTCCCATATTGTCTTTCTATTACTTTTCTTTCAAAAAACCAACATAACCTTCGAGTGTATGGTAAAGCATATTCCCTACACCCTGACTCGTAATCGTACCACCCGAGATACCATCTACATAATCTTTTCCTTCGACAGGCAGTCCCGGTTTCGTTACCGCTATACTCGTAAATTGTCCCTCTTTATTAAAAACGCTTTTGCCTTTAAACTGATCACTAAACGCGGGCTTCGATATTTCGGCTCCCAACCCCGGTGTTTCACCCTGATGGCTAAAGTCGGCTCCGTAAACCGTATTCTTATTATCATCGAGGGAGATATAGCCCCAGATAGGCCCCCATAAACCGGAACCTCTCAAAGCGAGCACATATTTAACGGAACCGTCTATGTCTGCTTCGAATACCGGATATAAGCGCTTGTCTTCCGGTTCCGCTAGCTGAGCGGCCATATCGACATCAAAGGCATTTCCTTCTACTTTCTCACCCTTGCTATTAACAATAAAGCTTTCTTTAATCAGCTTATCATAAATATTTTTAGCATCGGCCGCCGTAGATGTTACATTTACAGAGCGCAAAATCTGCATCATTTTATCGACTGCTTCATTCTCTTTCTGTTTCTTACTGAGTGATTGCGATGTAAAAGCCAGAAGAACCGCTACAAGAATCACCATCACAGAAGCATACACTACAGTATATACATTTCCTTCTCTATTCATAACCTTATGATATTAAGCGTTATTTTTTGAAATTCTGGCCAAACGCTTCTTCACATTCGATTCAACTACGAAATAGTCAATCAGAGGAGCAAAAGCATTCATAAACAGAATAGCAAGCATCATACCTTCGGGATATCCCGGATTCAACACACGCACGGCAATTGCAAAAAATCCAACCAGAAAACCGTAAATATATTTACCTTTTTCGGTACGAGCCGAAGTTACAGGATCTGTAGCCATAAACACGGCACCGAAAGCAAAACCGCCTAAAAGGAGCTGATCCAGAACCGAAACCGTCATGGCTGGAGTCGATCCGATCAGATTAAAAATCGAAGCCATAAAAGCACCGCCGACAAAAACAGAGAGCATTGTCTTCCAACTTGCCACCTGGGTAGCAATCAAAATAGCAGCACCTATCAGGATTGCGAGCTTCGATGTTTCACCGATAGACCCGGGTATCAATCCCAGAAAATAATCCCACTGAGTGAGAGGTTGGCCTACGATATTCACAATGTCGACAGGCGAAGAGGTTGCGGTTGCCACCTGTCCCAGAGGAGAGGCTCCTGAAAATGTATCCACAACACTACCGCTCCCTAACGAGCAAACGGGTGTCGTACGAACGAATACCTTATCGCCGGACATAGCGGCTGGATAAGCAAAGAACAGGAATGCACGCGTAATCAGCGCTACGTTAAAAATATTATATCCTGTCCCGCCGAATACTTCTTTGGCAAAAATAACTGCAAAGGCTGTTGCTACGGCAATCATCCAAAGTGGCGTATCGATGGGAACAATCATCGGAATAAGGATACCTGAAACAAGGAACCCTTCCTGTATTTCATGTCCCTTTATCTGGGCTATTATAAATTCGATGCCAAGACCGACAGCGTATGAAACGATGATTTTAGGCAACACTGCCAGAAATCCGTAAAAAAACATCGTCCAGAAACCAGCCTGTTGCCCAATTGCCAGAAAATGCTGGTAACCTACGTTATACATTCCGAACAATAGTGCCGGCAACAATGCGACAACAACCGTAATCATGACCCGTTTCGAGTCGACGCAATCATGAATATGCACACCCGACCTGGAAGTTGAACTGGGCACAAACAAAAAAGTCTCAAATCCGTCAAAAACAGAATGGAATTTTTCGAATTTACCACCCTTCTCGAAATTCGGTTTAATTTTTTCTATATAATTCCTTAAAGCTTTCAATGTAGTAAGGTTTAAATTTATCAGTTAAGTTCCTTGTAAAGCATATCAAGACCATTCCGAACAATCTTTTGAAGCTCGATTTTCGAAACATCTACAAACTCACACAAAGCAAAATCCTCAGGGGCCACTTCGTAAATTCCTAAATTTTCCATCTTATCGATATTGAAAGCTATAATTGCCTTCAAGAGATATTCAGGAAGAATATCCATCGGAAAAACCTTATCGTAGTCATGCGACATGATCATCGCACGTTTCCCGCCTTTTATACGGGCATCGAAACAGTATTCGGTATTTTTACCCCGAAGCCATGAAAAATAGGTATGACTGGTACTGAACTGATCGCAACGGGGCATTGCCCATCCTAAAAATTCGTGTACATCATCGCCTTCGGGAATAACCGTAACCTGAGTAGCGTATGCCCCCAGATAACCATCGAGACCGACCTTCTTTCCGGTCAGAACGTTTCCGCTGATATAACGAAGGTCTTCACCTGTCAGTACCTTACCTTCCAAAATGGAACACATGCTGGCCCCTACAAGAACATCCGCATAACCTCTTTCGGTCGTTTCCGAACCTGTAACAACTACTTTACGGGATAAATCCGTAACACCTTTATTAAACAAACGTCCGATCAATAAAACATCGGCAGGACGCACTACCCATACTATGTCTCCTTTGTTAATGGGAGCAATATGATTAATCTGAACGCTCACGTTACCTGCAGGATGAGGACCTTCGAATGCTACAACCTCCACATTCTTCGCCTTTAACAGGGCTTCCGCTGCCGCACCGTTTTTTACACCCAGATAAACTTTACCGGATGTCAGTTTTTTCAGTGCATCGAGACCTGTCTGGAAATTTTTTTCCTCCCCTTTCAATACATAATTGAAATCGGGAGCTAAAGGAGCCGAGTCAAAACCCGAAATAAAAATGTCCCTCGGTTCATTCTGCGGATTCGCAACAATGTCGTAGGGACGCTGTCTGATAAAAGGCCAGAGACCTGCTTCAAGCAGTGCATCCTTGACCTCAGGAGCGCTCATGGAAGAAACATCTTTCTTTCCAAACTCCACATATGCCATTTCACCATCATCTTTCACGACGATGCTCAGCACTTTCCGCTTCTCTCCACGATTCACGGCGACGACCTCACCGCTCACGGGCGAAACGAATTTTACTTCAGGATGGTTTTTATCCACCATTAAAGCACTCCCTGCTTTAACGCGGTCTCCTACTTTGACTACGACCTTCGGCACCACTCCGTCAAAGTCATCGGGACAAACCGCATAGGTTTCCGACTTCCGTACTTGCAGCGGTACTTCTTTGGCTTCGCCTTTCAGATTAATATCCAATCCTTTCTTAATCTTTATAACATTTGCCATGACAAATTAGATAATATGTTTTAGTAGAAACTTTGCGCGAAGATACAATTTTTTATGCTGTAAAACATCTTTTTTTGTTCGAAAAATGCAAAAGTCGTAAAGATTTTTCATCTCTTTTATCCTCTGCATAAATAAACAGAACAAAAGTACATAAATACCTATAAACAAAAACATTACAATAACATTTTTAAGTACGAAAAAGAAAAATCAGAACAAACGGATGTAAGAAAAAAAGGATAATAACGAACTTTCTATGAAATTTTAAAAGTACATTTGTATATAGAAATCTTCCAAAAAACGCAAAATTCAATGAATACAAGATATTTCCGCATAGTGAATTTATTCCTGTTTTTTTTATTCTGCGGGTTCGTGACTACTTATGCCCAGACTCCTTTCCGAACAGGAATAAACGATTCCAAAATAAAGACTCTCAGGGTACGAATGGCGGGCGACCTTCTCTCCGACCCTATAATCGAACTCAACAGTCAGAATTTCATCGATATATCTTTTGATGAGCTTGTTCCGGAAATGACCCGCTTTTCATACCGTATCATTCATTGCAATGCAGACTGGACACCGTCGCCTCTCAGTCCGATAGAATATATGTTCGGCCCACAGGATTTACCGGTCGACAACTATGAATTCTCACGAGGTACGACCGTCGATTACTGCCATTACCAATTATATCTTCCGAACCAGGACGTAGAGTTTAAAGTCTCGGGAAATTATGCCGTACAGATTTATCGTGACGACAATCCGGATATTCCGGTTATTACAGCCTGCGTATATGTGGTAGAGACGCAGGTGGGGGTAAGCATGGAAATCACATCCCGCACGGAAGTAGATTTCAACAAAGAGCACCAACAGGTAAATTTTATAATAGATCATCCGGATATCACTATAAATTATCCGCAATCCGATTTGAAATTATACCTGTATCAGAATAACCGGTTCGATAATGCCGTAACGAACATACAGCCTTATCATATCGACCGGAAAAGGATCGAGTACCGCCACAACCGCGATCTTATATTTCAGGCCGGCAACGAATTCCGCCGTTTCGAGTTCACCTCTATACGCATGCCGGGGATGAATGTCGAAGAGTTATCCTATTTCAGTCCGTTTTATCATATCAATCTATTTCCTGATAAAGTCAGAAAAACGGCGACATACAGCTATGACCAAGACCAGAACGGACGCTTCTACATACACACAAACGACGGTGATGAAAACGATCTCGATGCCGACTATGAGATCGTTCATTTCACGTTACCGATGGAAGAACCTTTCCTTAACGGAAACGTGTATATGTGCGGGGAAATGTATCAGTACCAGTTAGACGAGAAAAGCAAGGTGGGATATAATTTCGACACCAAGGCTTACGAGAAATCGATCTTGTTAAAACAAGGCTCATACAACTATCAATATTTATTTGTCCCGAAGGGAAAAACAAAGGGGGAAACATTCCCGATAGAAGGTGATAAATATGAAACGGAGAATGAATACCGCCTGATGATCTACTACCATCCTATGGGTGAAAAATACGATCATCTTATCGGCGTTCACCGCGCATTGATGCATTAAGATTTAATCCGACAATACCCGGCACAACCTTTAACAGATATAGAAAGCGATAAGCGCTATAGCTGTAATGCTTTACTCAGTCCGGCAATGTCCGGGATTATATAATCGGCTCCGGCTGACATCAATTCCGGATAGTCTCCATAACCATACAATATCCCTATCGAGTCGATTCCCGTTTCTTTCGCACCGATTATATCATGCTTCCGGTCTCCGATCATAACAACGTCCGATAAGTTCCGAACTTTATTTTCATTCAAGACATGCCGTATTACTTCCGCTTTTGTCGAACGCGAACCATCCAATCCGCTACCTCCGACGAATGCAAAACGAGAGCGTAAATTAAAATGCTCCAGAATCTGCTCGGCAAAAACAGCAGGCTTGGAAGTTGCCAATATAAGAATTCTTCCTTCCTTGTCTGCCCTTTCAAGAAATTCTGCCATTCCTTCATATACGTAACACTCGAATATTCCTTTTTTCGCAAACCGTTCTCTGTACTTTTCCAAAGCCAAGGCAGTCTGTTCGGGTGTCAAATGATAAAATTCCTCAAACGAATCTTTTAAAGGAGGCCCGATAAAAGGACACAATGTTTTCAGATCATCCACTTTAATACCCAAATGAGCTAAAGCGTATGCCACGGATTTAGTGATCCCGATCATCGGATCGATAATCGTTCCATCCAAATCCATCAGGATATACCTATACTTTTTCATCAATCAACAGAAGTATTAAAAGTCTGCCTATATCTTCCACAAAAATAAAATTAGACTATTTTTTCGCTCTGTTTTGAGTTTCATTTCAATCTATTATCTTGTTTTTATTCGTCACATGGCGGGCTATGTTCCTTATAAAAACAAATAAATATCCTCGAAAACAATTATCAAAACAGCAGCGAACAAAATTTAGACAGGCTCTAAAAATGGTTCGTATTCAATTCTTTTTTTCTTTTCTTCCAGTCCGGAAGGAAATGATCCATGAAACCATAAAAGCGCCTGGTATGACCGCGTTCCAGAAGATGACATAATTCATGCACCACGATGTATTCAATTAACCGACGCGGACGCTTAGACAATTCCAGATTAAACCATATTCTCCGCACAACCGTATTGCATGTGCCCCAGCGTGTACGCATCTGCCGGATACGCCACTCCTTGGGATTCACATTCATTTTCGAGCTCCACTCCGGTATGAGAATATCCAATTCGGCCATCAATGCGCTTCGCAACAAATTATCCAGCAAGCTTTTCTTTTTCTCTTCGGATGCGATATCGGGCAGATAAAAATCAATAGAACGCTCCATCACGGCAACAGAAGGTACAGAGTCTTCAAAAAAGCGAAAATCGTAAAAACGGCCTAACAAGGAAATCCCATTCCTGCCGTACTCCTCTTTTTCCTGCTGCTTTTGCTCTATTAACAGAAGTTTTGCTTTCATCCATTCCGCATGGTCGTTCAGAAAAGCTGTTACTCCCTGCTCCTCTATATTCCACGGAACCGAAAGATGAACTTCTCCGTTTGACGGAAGGATTCTCAAACGCAGACAACGCACATCTTTATAGGTAACAATAACAGGAACACCGTTTACCTGCACAGTAAACGGTGTTCCTGTTATATTCTTTCGCCTGCGTTTTTCACGAAACCACATAGAGACGACATCGTAAATTAATATTGCTCTCCTTCATTAGGGAAGTCGCAGCTTTTAACATCTTCAACGTAGCGTTCTACCGCATTCGTCATAATTTCATACAAATTGGCATAACGTCGGATAAAACGAGGGGAAAATTCATTCGTTATACCCAAAATATCATGAGCGACCAATACCTGTCCGTCCACCCCGCCACCGGCGCCTATACCGATAATAGGAATTCTCAATTCGGAAGCGACTTGTGTCGCCAGCTTTGCCGGAATTTTTTCCAACACTATGGCAAAGCATCCCAGGTCTTCGAGCAAATGAGCATCCTGCAACAATTTTTTCGCCTCTGCTTCTTCGCGGGCACGTACAGTATATGTTCCGAATTTATTGATTGACTGCGGCGTAAGTCCTAAATGGCCGATTATGGGAATTCCGGCAGAAAGAATGCGTTCAATCGATTCTTTTATCTCTTCACCACCTTCGATCTTAATGCAATCGGCACTGGTCTCTTTCATTACCCGAATGGCAGAAGCTAAAGCCAGTTTCGAGTTTCCCTGATAAGTACCAAACGGGAGATCTACTGCAACCAGTGCCCGCTTTACCCCTTTCGTAACAGACGATCCGTGATAAATCATCTGGTCAAGTGTTATAGGAAGTGTCGTTACATTTCCGGCCATTACATTCGAAGCAGAATCGCCCACAAGAATTACATCGACACCTGCCTGATCAATAATACGGGCCATAGAAAAATCATAAGCCGTCAAAACCGAAATTTTCTCACCACGCATTTTCATTTCCAAAAGGCGATGTGTGGTTACTTTCCTATTCATGTCAGCACGTAAAGCCATACCGTATAATTATTAAATTTGTCCGGCAAAATTACGGATAATTTCTGTACTCCCCTTTATAAAGAAACAAATAATCCTTCTTTACCGTTTTCCGGCCTCAAATTCGTAACTTTACGGTAATGAAAAACCAGATGAATACATTTATTGCGGCTCTGTCTCCCTACATGCTGGCGAACGCTGTTGCCTTTTATGTTCTTCCTTTTTTCGGAAAGGAAACGGGACATTTTATACTGCTATTGCTGGTTTTATATCCGGTTATCAGTTTCGGGACAGCTTTTATTCTGGGATTAAAGAAGGGCTTTAATCCGTTATTTCCCCTAACCACACTGCTGCTTTTCATCCCTTCCATTTATGTCTTTTACAATAATTCCGCATGGCTATATCCCCTTATATACGCTATTCTCTCATTTACAGGAAATACAGCCGGTTATTTTCTGAGAATGCACAAGGATATAAAGGGTAAAAACAGGGACGAACGTTCCCGATAACCAGTTTACGATATTCAAATTCGAAAGCTCGTACCGAACTTAAATATGATTTCAAATGGCTTAAAACAATATGGAACAGGGCTGTATGTTAATCGGATTTAAGTAATAATTGCTACCTTTACAATACGAAAATCATCTATAAAAATATCAATTGAAAAGAAGTATTCTTATCTTATGTATCCTTCTCTTCTTTCTTATTGCCGGCATAATTATATGCTGTAATAAACGGATAGAAGAGACAGCCCGGAATAAAACTTACAATAATACGGAAGAGATTCCCTATTGTAAGACAGCTCTTTTATTGGGAACTTCTCCCAAACTTAAGAACGGAAGGGATAACCAATATTTCACGAACCGGATACAAGCGGCGGCACAACTATACAAAGCCGGAAGAATAAAATATATTATTGTAAGCGGCGATAACAGAAAACAGGATTATAATGAACCGGAAGAGATGCGACAGGCTCTGATCGGACAATCGGTGCCCGACAGTATTATCTATTTAGATTATGCAGGCTTCAGAACATTAGATTCCGTTGTACGTACCAAAGAGATATTCGGTCAAGATTCCATTACTATCATCAGCCAGCAGTTTCACAACGAGAGAGCAATCTTTTTAGCTGAGGAATATGCCATTCATGCAATAGGGTTCAATGCCCGGAACGTACCGAAGTATCAGGGTATAAAAACAGAGATACGCGAATATCTCGCAAGAGTGAAAGTTTTTATCGATATGGCCTTAAATAAACAACCGCATTTTTTAGGAGAAAAAATAAAAATCGAATGATTTATGGAACAAGAAATTCAACTCAACGAGCATAACAAACAGGAATATCCTCCTATGCATACCGTTGAACATATTTTAAACCAGACTATGGTGCGAATGTTCGGATGCGAGCGTTCACGGAACAGCCATATAGAAAGGAAGAAAAGCAAATGCGATTATCATTTACAAGAAGAACCAACTCCGGCACAAATCGAAGAGATCGAAAACAGGGTAAACGAAGTTATCGAGGCACATTTGCCTGTAACCGCCGAATTTATAACGAGAAACAATATGCCGGCAGAAATAGACCTAAGTAAACTTCCTGATGAAGCAGGAAATGTCTTACGCATTGTAAAAATAGGCGATTACGATTTATGTGCCTGCATCGGTGCACATGTGTCGAACACATCCGAAATAGGAAAATTCAAAATCATCAGCTCCCAATATCAGGAGAATACGCTCCGGCTCCGCTTCAGACCTCAAGGAAGGCTTCTAAGTCGCTAATTTAGCATTACTTAGAAGCCTTCTCCCTTTTGGAGGGGCGGATATAGGGGCGCAAAATGTCTACAATCTTATTTTTTCAATGTTAAAATCTCACCAAGAATCAAATAGGTATTGAAGAATAAACTCTTTGCTTCTTCACAATCAATATCATTATGCACCCCAGAAGAAACTCTATCATATAAATTCGATAAATTATCTCGGATTTTTTTAACACGGGATGTGCTATCACAATTCTGCGATACGTAAGTCGTTAATCTATTCTTAACCTTATCTTTTTTCAAAGAAACACTATTCCCATCCACTTCAATGGTATCATCAGTCGCTGGGAAAATATTATCTGCAAAAGCGTCAATAATTCTGCGACACGTATTCAGTGCTTGGCTAATAGATTCTGGTTCTTCGTTGGAGAGGCTATTGATTACATAAGGAATTTTTTCTAAGACATCTCCAGTATTCTCTGCAATCAATAAATCTACTTCTTTTTTATATGAATCGAATATACTTTCGGCTAATCCGTCAAATACTCGTTCATAATATACTGAAGTCGCAAAATCGTGAATAAGAGACAATATAGTACTTTTTATTCCCTCATATTTTGCAATATTATTTGCTGTAATGTTCATATTTGAAGAAGCATTACTTGCTATTACTGGTATATCCGTATTGGGTATAGATAAACCTTTTAGCTTTATATCTGAAGATTCTTTCATAGCTACAATTTGAGCTAATGGAACCCAATATCCTTCACCTTTTTCTTTGTCAGTCCACCGTCTTGTTTTAGACATATATCTCAACGACACTTCGTCTTTAGAAGAATACCCTTGCATCTCAAATCTAAGCCATTTACGTATCTCTTCATTGTCTACATAACGAGTTAGTCGAGTAGATTTCAATAAAATAGATTGGGCATCTAAACGACTAAGTTCAATATCGTCAATATTTCTTTTGCCAAAGAGATAATATGTTCTGATTTCCCTTCCATATATAACAATATTCAATTTAATCTAGCGCTAAATTTAGCACTAAAAATAGGAACAACAAAACATTATACGATTTACTACGCTTCGACTGAAAAGATAACGCCACTCCAAGCCCGAAAAATCGTGACCCGTTATAGGGGCATCCCCTCTGACTAAAGCCAGAGGGGATATACATAGCATACAACCACGTTTGCGCTCAACTTGCAACCCTCTAATATTATCTTTGCGTATCTACTATACCCGATAGTGGTTCGATTGCGTATTCTGGATATACCACATAAATTGACCCCTGTTCGCCTGCGCAAATTGACCCCTTGAAGTTGTTTTTGAAAAGAGTAAAAAAAGTTGTAATCGGAAGCGGGTCAGTACAAGGTTATTTTCGTCCGGTTAATCAACATTTAATGTTACAAATATAGTGTTTCTGTTTTATCTTTTCTTCTTCTCAGAGATTCCCCGTAAAGTTCGACCCTCAGGGAGTGATGAACAATTCTGTCCAGGACTGCATCAGCGATGGTTTTCTCCCCGATCATATCATACCATTCCTTCACGGGTATCTGTGATGTAATGATGGTAGACCTTTTCTGATGCCTGTCTTCAATAATATCCAACAGTGCCACCCTCGACTGCGAGTCGAACGGCTGTAACCCAAAGTCATCAAGTATCAGCAGATCCATGCGTTCTATTTTCTTAAGTTCCGACAGGATAGTCCCTTTTGCTTTCGCCAGTTTAAGCTGTCCCATAAGCTTTGCCGTATTTACATACATCACCCTATATCCCGTCTGACAAGCCTGATATCCGAATGCTGTGGCCAGATAACTCTTTCCAGTCTCCGTACTGCCTGTAATGAACAGGTCTTTGTGTTCTTTGATAAAATCGAGAGCGGCAAGTCTGTGTACCTCATTCTTGTCCAGTCCCCGGTCTATCGAGTAGTCTATCTGTTCCATTGCGGCCTTGTAGCGGAACGAAGCCTGCCTGACCGCTCTTTCTACGGAGCGGTTACGGCGGTCATCCCACTCGCTGCAGATCAGCAGGGATACAAACTGGTCAGCCGTAAGTGACTCCTTCACTGAAGTCTCCGGACTTGTTTTAAACGTGTCATACATCCCGAACAGGCGTAACTGACGCATTTTCTCTAATGTTTCATTGTTCATGTTTTCTGATTCTTAAGTGATTACTGGTAATATTCTTTTCCCCTGATATTTTCGTGTGAGGGGATTTGTATGTTTTCTTCTTCCGGACGTAGCTGGTCCAGCCGTTTGCGAAGGATTTCATCTATGACAGGGTAATTATATTGTCCCATGCTTTCAGCCCACCGACAGGCATCTGCAAGACATTCCGGACCTACACGGCGGATAAAACTCAGGATGCCGTTGCAGGATTTGTAGGCCTGTTCGGGATAAGGTTTCAGTTCAAGTATCTTGCCGATGTAGCGGGCTACATCCTCATGTACTTCGCGGGCCTGTTCAAGGAACTTTTCCGGAGTCCATTCCGTGATGAAGCGATGCTAGGAGGCCAGGTGTTCCGCATTCGTAGTGTACTGGTATCTGATTCTTGAGCGGGCATGGGTGGCGATCTGTGTGTAACGGTAATAGACATCGACACGGGCAGATGTGTATAATATCTTGACTTTTTTACCGATGTAGTTATAGGGTACGCTGTAGTAGTGTATGTCTTCGCCAAGGCGTACGTAGCTGTTTTTCATGACCGTTACGAGTACCTGTTTCTTTACTTCGTAACGCAACGGATTAAGGGGGCGCAGGACTTCACGCTCTATCTCTTCGAACTGTTCACGCCTTGAGTAGTTCCGGCCACTGAACGGAGTGTTGTTGTGGATTTCAAGGGCGGAGTGTATGGCGGCGTTTAAAGTTGCCAGGGTACTGAACCCACGGCCTTCAAGACGGGTATAGATGCTGCGGTAGATCAGTTTTACGGCGCCTTCGACCAATGATTTGTCACGGGGTTTGTAAACACGGGCAGGAACGACGGTCACGGCATAGTGTTCGGCGAAGGAGGCGAACTCTTCGTTCAGTACAGCTTCGTATTTGCTGCCTTTGGTAACGGCGGAGCACAGGTTGTCGGGGACGATGGCCTCGGGGACTCCGCCGAAGTAATGAAGGGCATTTTCACAGGCCAGGATCAGGTCTTCTTTCTTCTGGCTCTCTACGGCTTCCACATAAGTAAGCTGGCTGCAGCCAAGGATAGCCACGAACACTTCCACGGCCTGTACGGTTCCGTCAGGACGGGTCAGTTCCAATTTGCTTCCGGTGAAGTCTATGTAAAGCTTGTCGCCTGCTTTGTGTTCGATGTGCATCACCGGACGGGAGAGCTGAAGGTAGGTGTGAAGGGCATTGTTGAAGCGTGAACGGCTGTAGCCGTCAGGGTAACGCTGCAGGTACTCTTTATGGAGCATGTCGCGGATAACTCCTTTGCGCCTGAGGCGCTGGCTGAATTCAGGAAGAACAGATTCCAGTTCCTCAAGACGTTTGTTACTACACGGTTTGGAAGGAGTCGCCATAAAAAGGGCGGAGAGTTCGGCATCGCTCTTTGAGGAAAATTCTTCAAAGTTCAGATCAAGACTATGCCAGGTTTTTACATACTTTTTGATGGTATTACGGGAAATTCCGACCATACCATTGATGGTCTTGATTCCGTTGCCCAATGAGTAAAGGCGGATGATTTGTCGTAATTTTTGCATATGAATCGGGGTATTGGACATAACAACTAAAGTTTTTGGTTTGCTATAAACTAAACAAAAACTTCGGGTACCAACACGAAGCCGATTAACTTTTACTATACTCTTTTCAGGGTGGTCAATTTGCGCAGGCAGAAGGGGTCAGTTTCGCCAGGCAAGAGGGGGCAATTTGATTTGGCAAAGAGGGAGCAATTTGAAGTGG